>JBDHLD010000144.1:0-9288 GCA_039586035.1 Gemmatimonadota bacterium
GGTCTATCAGGGCGCCTCCCTGGTCGAGACCCACACCCTGCCGGCGCCATCGACCTCGGTTCCCACGAGCGCCGATGCCGGGTCCCTGGATGCGTCGTGGAATCTGATCGTGCCCGGGCACCTGGTCGCGCCCGGACTCGGGGTGCGGGTCGACGTGGATCCCGACGATCGGGTGCCGGAGACGAACGAGACCGATAACGCCCATCCGTCTACCGGCACGTTCTCCTTCGACGTGCGAGCGCCATCTCCGTTCGACATCGTCTTCGTGCCCGTGCGACAGAGCGTCAACGGCCTGCAGGGCGATCCCGGCGACGGCTCCGCCTTCCTCACGCTCGCCAGCAAGCTGTTCCCCGTCAGCGGCTTCGACGTTCAGCTTCGGGCCCCGTACGTGACCGACGCCGCCGAGCTCCAGTCCAACGACGGCAATGATGCCTGGGCGGCGGTGCTCAGCGAGATGCTCGCGCTTCGGGCCGCGGATGGCTCGAGCGCCCACTACTACGGCGTGGTGAAGGTGGGGTACTCCGGCGGGGTCGCGGGCATGGGCTACGTGGGAGCGCCAGCCGCCGTCGGTTGGGACAAGCAGGGCGGCTCCGGCATTGCGGCCCACGAGTTGGGCCACAACCTCGGCCGCAGACACGCGCCGTGCGGCGGGGCGGGTAACCCGGATCCGTATTATCCATACGCCGGCGGCTCGATCGGCGCCGTCGGATACGATCCCGGATCGGGCGTGTTGCGGTCGCCGTCCACGTACAAGGACTTCATGGGGTACTGCAATCCCGACTGGATCAGCGACTACACGTACGAGGGAATCCTCGGGTTCATCGAGAGCAGCAGCGCGCCCCCCGCTTCACCGCTCCGCGCGGGTGAGGCGGGGGGCCTCCTCATCTGGGGACGCATCGGCGCCTCCGGCGCGGTCCTGGAGCCCGCCTTCGAGGTGCAGGCGCCCCCACTGCTTCCCGAGCGCTCCGGACCGTATCAGGTAAGAGGCTTCGACGAACAGGGCCGGGAGCTCTTCTCGGTCGCGTTCGGGGGCGCGGAGTTGCCTCCGGAGGCCGGGGGCGGACGCCACTTCGCCATGGTGTTGCCCCTGGAGGAGTTCGACCGCGAAGCTCTGCATTCGCTTCGACTCGACGGACCCTCCGTCCAGGTGGCCCGCGTCGCCCCCGCCGCGGTCGGGCCTGGACCGACGGCCGTCCAACTCTCCGCGGGAGCCACCCCGGACGGCACGACCACGCTCAGTTGGGACGCTGAGCGGTTTCCCATGGCGCTCGTGCGAGACGCGACGACCGGGCAAATCGTGTCGTTCGCTCGAGGCGGCGAGGTAGGTCTCCCCTCCGTCGGCGGTGAGTTGGACGTGTCTCTCTCGGACGGCGTCCGATCTCACGCCCGGCGGCTACGAATCCGGTAGCCCGGGAGCTCCGGCGCGTCCTACTCCTGGGCTGTGGGCTGGGCCAACGGCCGCCCGAGCTCGGCCTCGACGGCTTCGCGGATGGGATCGACCGAGGTGCCGAATCCGTACACGCGACCCACCTCCCGCAGCTCTCGATCCAGGATCACCGTGTAGGGCAGGCCACGGTAGCCGTACCGCTCCTTGAGCTTGCCGCCGCCCTGGGCGTTGGGATACGCCACCCCCCCGATCTCGTGCAGGAAGTCCCGGCCTTCGCCAGCCACCACGTCCTCGTTCAGGCCGATGACCGAGACCTCCGAAGCGTCCACGCCGCGAGCCCACGCGTCCAGCGCCGGCATCTCCCGGCGGCACGGCCCACACCAGCTGGCCCAGAAGTTGATCACCACGACCTTGCCTCGATGATCGTCGAGGCGCAGAGCGCCGTCTCCGTCCAGGCTCGGCAGATCGAAGGGCTCGAAGGCCACCCGCCCCGGCGCGTTGGTGCGGGATAGCACGTCGCTGGGCTCCAGGCTGTAGACGTGGCCCGACGAGGACGCGAAGACCGCTGCGCCGGGATCTACGTCACCGGCTCGCAACAGCTCCCCCGTGGCCTCGAAGACCAGAAGCAGGTCCGCTCGACCCGTCGCGGGCTCCGACGCCGCCAGCACGTAGATCAGACCGTCCGGACCTGACGCCACCCCGTACTGGACGATCTCGAACTCCGGCGTGATCTGTCCCTCCACCGGCGTCAGCCGCGGTGCGGCCGGCGGCGTGGCGGGCAGCCAGCTGCTGCGCCACACCAGGTCGCGGTCGACGTCGAACCGATAGAGCTCGGGCCGGAGCGCCGAGGCGTACCAGACGGTCCCGTCGTCCGCGATGGTGGCCCAGCCCGCGTTGGCCAGGTGGCCCAGAAAGGGCGTGGAGGGCGTCGTCACCCGACCCACCGGTCTTGGCTGATCGCCGTCATGTAGCCAGAGCAGCGGGTCTCGTTTCCGCACGGGGCCCAGGTTGAACTCCAGCACGGTGCGGGTGGAGACGCCCAAACCAGGAGCCCCCGAGGTCATGGGGCCCGGGAGCCCCGACTCGGTCCAGCGCTGGGGCGAGCCGTCCAGGAAGACGAGGGTAGAGCCGTCGGGCTCCACGGCCGACACGCTGCCGTCCGCCCCGGCCACCACGAAGGCGGGGCGTGCCAGGTGGCGACCCTCCTTCGGCGCTCCCTGGAGGATGCCGCTCACGTAGCCCCGCTCGTCGAGGAGCAGAACCCGCCCTCCCCGCATGTCGGGCCAGGCGGAGCCACCGTCCTCGAGCGCTGCGGCGGCCCGACCTTCCATGAACAGCAAGCGCACGGCTGACTCGGGCGCCTGCCTGTAGACGCGCAGTCGTTCCGGTGCGGATCGGTTGGCCACGACCCTGACGCCGTCCTGTTGTCCAACCTCGGGCGGCGTGAAGGCGGCGGAAGGATCCGCGACCGGGCCTGGACCACCCTCGGTGCAGGCCGCCAGGAACAGCAGCGCGAGAAGGCCGGAGCCGAAGCCCCGGCCTCCCCGGTCCGGTCCGAGTGACCGCGTCACCATCGTACGCCTACATCTCCACCTTTTCGATGATGATCGTGTGCATGCCGCCACGCTCGATGGCTTTGCCCGTCACCGTCACGGCGTGCTCGGCGTGGGGCTTCAGCCGCTCGTTGTCGCCGGCGCCGGGCATCGCCTGGCTGACCGGCAGGTACAGCGTGCCATCCTCGGCCATCAAGCCCAGCGGCACCCCGCGATCGGCGCACACCTGGGCGCACTCGCGGTGCATGTCACCCTCCAGGTTGTACACGACCTTGCAGGACAGGTCCACCACGTGGGCGGTGAACTCCACGTCCTCGCCCTCGGCCATCTCAGGCATCATGTCCTGGGCTGAGGCGGGCACGGCGCTCAGGGCCACGAAGGCCAGCGCCAGGAAGCTCAGTGAGAGTTTCCGCATTGGATCACCTCCAACTGCTTGGAATGGAATCCGGCGCCGGGCCTCGTGCCCGGGCCAAGTCAGGTCACAGGCGCGTTGCGACGCTTCCTGTGCAGTCCCACCGCTTGTTTGCGACCTGTTACCGCGGGTCATGGCCCGCGTGCGCATCCGGACCAGCGGACTTCGAGGGAGCCGTCGTTCCGGCGTGATTCTCGGGCGACGAAGGGCCGTGGTGCCCATCGACGGCAACGGCGTCCGAAGGAACGGTCTCCCCGGGGTGCTCGTGGCCATGCTCGCCGCCCTCCTCGGCGGACGGTGCTCCGCCATGGTGCTCATGGCCCGTTGAGCCTTCCGGAGCCGGAACGTCCAACTCGAAGACGGCCGCGTCCGCGCCGTAATCGAGGTTGACGTAAAGCTCCCACAGTCCCTCCATGGGAATCTCCACCACGGCCTGATAGCGGCTGGCACTCGACGACTCGGTCTCGTAGCGCACGATCCCGTGCATGGGCATCTCCGGTGAGACCAGGTCGAGCGACAGTGGGAGCGCGGCCGGTGGTTCCTGGCCGAGGGCGATCTCGAGCCGGATCGGCCCGGGGCGTAGGGGAAGCGGGTCAACCGATAGCGTGACCTCGACACCAGAGGTGGACGCCGCGGTCCACGCGTCTCCGGCATCCGGGTCGGGGGTCTCAGCCGGGTCTCCCGCGGGGAGAGCCTCGTCGGCTGCCCCCGGGGTACACGCGACACCCGCGAGAACCAGCAGGGCCCCACGCATCCGGCTTCGGGTCGTTCGCCTGGCCTCTTTCATGCCCCCCTAACGCCGGCACTTCGAGAGGGGTTCCCGGGAGGGGCGGCGCGGCCCGGCACCGGCAGATCCAAAGGAGACGGCCGAGCAGACGGCCGGTCAGCCGAGGGCGCGTCATCGTCCAGCATGATCCCCGGGGTCCATCCGGTGCGCGTCGGATGCCGGAACCACGACGGCCCGGGAGCGGCCACCGGTAGACTCATGGTCGTCGGCACCCGGGGCACAGGATGGGGTACGTCGCGGCCGTTGGACGGGCCGCCGCGCGGCCCCCGTTTCCTGCGAGGAGCAACATGAGCGATCCGCGGTTCATCTACGTGATGAAGGGGCTCGGCAAGATCGTTCCGCCGAAGCGGAAGATCCTCGAGAACATCTGGCTCTCCTTCTTCCCGGGAGCGAAGATCGGCGTCGTCGGTGCCAACGGCTCCGGCAAGAGCTCGCTCCTTCGCGTCATGGCGGGCGTGGACACCGACTTCATCGGCGAAGCGTGGGCTGCCAAGGGCACCCGCGTCGGCTATCTGCCCCAGGAGCCCCAGCTCGACCCTGAGCTCGACGTGCAGGGGAACGTCGAGTTGGCCGTCCAGGAGACACGTGACCTCCTGCGGCGCTACGACGAGATCAACGCCGCCTTCGCCGAGCCCATGTCAGACGGAGAGATGGAGTCGCTCATCGACCGGCAGGCCAAGGTGCAGGACGCCATCGACGCGGCGAACGCCTGGGACCTGGATCGCAAGATCGAGATCGCCATGGACGCGCTCCGCTTGCCGCCGGCGGACGCCGACGTCACCAAGCTCTCGGGCGGCGAGCGGCGCCGGGTCGCCCTCTGTAAGGTGCTCCTCGAGGAGCCGGACATGCTGCTCCTGGACGAGCCCACGAACCATCTGGACGCCGAGTCCGTGGCTTGGCTGGAGCGTCACCTGGCAGAGTTCCCCGGGACCATCGTGGCCGTGACCCACGACCGCTACTTCCTGGACAACGTGGCTCAGTGGATCCTCGAGCTGGACCGGGGAAAAGGGATTCCCTGGGAGGGCAACTACTCCTCCTGGCTGGAGCAGAAACAGACGCGCTTGTCTCAGGAAGAGAAGGAGGCCTCGGCCCGGCGACGCACCCTCGAGCGTGAGCTCGAGTGGATTCGAATGACACCCAAGGGGCGGCACGCCAAGGGGAAGGCACGCGTCAACGCCTATGAGGAGCTCCTCGCTCGGGACGAACGGGAAAAGATCCGTACGGCGGAGATCCTCATCCCGGCGGGGCCGCGGCTGGGCCGCGACGTCATCGAATTCGAGCACGTGTCCAAGGGGTACGGGGACGTGCTGCTCATCGACGACCTGTCGTTCACTGTGCCCCCGGCCGCCATCGTGGGCGTAATCGGGGCGAACGGCGCTGGCAAGACCACCCTCTTCCGGATGATCACGCAGCAGGAAGAGCCCGACAGCGGCGTCATTCGCTTGGGCAGCACCGTCCAGCTGGCGTACGTCGATCAGAGCCGGGACGCCCTGAAGGGCGACAAGAGCGTCTGGGAGGAGGTGTCGGGCGGCCTGGACCAGATCAGCCTCGGCAAGGCCGAAGTGAACTCACGGGCATATCTGTCGTGGTTCAACTTCCGGGGCGCCGATCAACAGAAGAAGGTCGGCGTGCTTTCCGGGGGTGAGCGCAACCGCGTGCACCTGGCCAAGCTGATCAAGACCGGCGCCAACGTGATCCTTCTGGACGAGCCTTCCAACGACCTGGACGTGGACACCCTTCGGGCCCTCGAGGACGCGCTGCTGGATTTCGCCGGCTGCGTCATGGTCGTGTCACATGACCGCTGGTTTCTAGACCGCATCGCCACGCACATCCTTGCCTTCGAGGGCGAAAGCCGGGTGCGGTGGTTCGAAGGCAACTACGAAGAGTACGAGGCCGACCGGCGCCGGCGCCTGGGCGCCGAGGCGGAGCGGCCTCACCGGATCCGCTACAAGAAGCTGGTGCGGGGCTGACGAGCTCGGCCGGCTCTCCAGGGGAGCCGACGCCGGTGTCACTCAGCGCTAGCCCCGCCCGCGCCGCGTCCTGGGGTCGGCGAGCACCCGGGTAACAGCCTGCCCGGCGACCGGTCCCTTGCGGGAAACCGGCGCCGGGCCCCTGGTGGCGGGAGGGATCGTGCTGGGCTGCTACGCCTGCCGACTGAGCAGGTCGCGGATCTCCGTCAGCAGCTTCTCCTCGGCCGACGGCTCGGGCGGAGCGGGCGGCGCCTCTTCGGCCGCTTCCTCCTCGCGCTTCATCTTGTTGAAGCTGCGCACCACCATGAACACCGCGAACGCCACGATCAGGAACGAGATCAGCGAGTTGATGAAGATCCCGTAGTTGATCGTGACCGCGCCGGCTTCCTGCGCGGCGGCCAGGGTCGCGTACGGACCGGCAGGATCCCCTGCCGAGAGTGTCATGAACAGGTCGGCGAAGTCCACGCCACCCATCATCAAGCCGATGGGAGGCATGAGGACATCGTTGACGAGCGACGAGATGATGGTCCCGAAGGCCGCGCCGATGATGATGCCGACAGCCATGTCCAGCATGTTGCCCTTGACCGCGAACTCCTTGAACTCCTTGAGCATTCCTCCTCCTTCTGATCCGAGATGCGCTCCACGGCCGCCCCACCCACTGGTCCTCTCGACTGTCTTGACCGGTGCGGTGCCTCGAAGGTCACATTGCACCTCAGCCCGCCCACTCGCCAGGCCCCCTCGGCAGGAGGCCGGATGGCGGCTGGGTGGGCCGCTTCCATGAACGGCACGCCGACCTCCGCGACGGGCCAGGACCTCGATACAGCCATCCCGGGTAGGGGATCTCGGGGTGCCGGCTTACCCCGCTCGACTCTGCAACCTCCAACCGGTTGATACCCATGCGTTGTTCGACTCGCGTCTTCGGTCTCGGCGGTCTCGCCATCGTGCTGGGGTCTGTCTCCGGCGTGGTTGCCGCATCCGAGACGACTGTGCATCTGGCCCTGGAGAAGTCGTCTCCGGCCGAGGATACCGTCCTCGATCGCGCGCCGACGGAGATCCGCCTCTTCTTCTCTCAGGCGCCACAGGCCGCAGGCACGTCGCTACGGCTCATGGCCGCCGATTCCACCCGCGTCTCCACGGGGGATGCGGAGCCCTCGGCAGAGGAACCCGCCGTCTTCGCTGCCCCCGTGACCGGTGACATGCCGGACGGGTCGTACACGGTCGTCTGGCGGGCGATGGCCAAGGACGGACACGTGGTCCGGGGCGAATTCGGGTTCGCCGTATCGTCGGTCGACGGCGGAGCCGACCGCTGACGGGCGCCCGACCGATCGGTCGCCGGTGGCTTCTCTTCTCGGGCACGCTGCTTTGGGTCGGTGCGGCGACGGTCCGGTGGGGATTGCTGCCTCTATGGTCCCGAGGTGCCGGATCTCTGGAGCCCCTGCGGGGCGCGCTGACCCGTGCGGCGACTCGCGTCGGCGTCCTGGGCGGCCTCTTCCTGCTCGCAGGGGTCGTGTCTCGGCTGCAGACGCAGGTCGCCGACTTCGTCGACCCCTTCGACCCCGCCGGCCCTCAAGTCCATGTGCTGCTGACAGCCACCCTGTGGGGCAAGGTGTGGATCGCGCAGGCCCTGCTCACGGGGGTCGGCCTGCTGGCCTTCGTGGCCGTTTGGGCGGGTCGGCCACGGATCGGGTGGGGCGTCGCGGGCGTGGCCGCCGTAGGGGTGGGCGCGATGCCCGCCCTTTCGGGGCATGCCATCGGTACCGAGGGGCCGACCGCGCTCGCCGTCATGGCCGACGTGGTACACGTATGGGCCGCCGGCGCCTGGATCGGGGGGCTGCTCGTAGTGGTGGCCGCAGTCGCTTCCGGCCGGTCTTGGCGGAACGAGCCTGCCGGTCGTGTCGAGGTGGCTCGATTGATCGGTCTCTTCTCGCCACTGGCGTTGGCAGCCGGGGGAGCGCTCGTAGTCACTGGCGTGTTCGCCACCTGGCTCCATCTGTCCAGCGTGGAGGCCTTCCTGGGCACGGGGTACGGCCTCGCCGTCCGCCGGAAGCTCGTGCTCGTGGCCCTTTTGCTGGGAGCGGGCGCATACAATTGGCGGCGGGTGAAGCCCCGGCTGCCGGACTCTGGAGGGACCGACCGCTTGCTGCGGTCGGCGATCCTGGAGCTCATGCTGGCGGGGCTGGTGCTACTTGTCACTGCTGTGTTGGTCGTGACATCGCCAGACATGGACATGTGACAGCGCACGCGGAGCGTTCGACGACAGGGTCCGACGGACGCTCCAGGCATCCCGGGATGCTTTGGTCTCAAGGACTCCCGGCAGGCAGCACCACGTCGATCCACACCATGCGGTGGTCGGACGCCGCCTCGGCCAGCGCGGCCCCCTCGGCGTCGTCGTCCGGGTCCGGCCAGAAGACGCCACCCCCGACCACTTCGAGGTCGCTGCTGGGCAAGAGGTAGTCGACACGGACGCCGCCCAGGAACGACGCGGTGGCGCGCTCCAGGTAGTCGGGCGCACCCGGCGCTCGACCCTGCAATGCACCGCGGCTCTGCGTGACATCGCCCGGATCTTGAATGCGGGGGTGGTCGAGGAGCTGGGCGACGGCCGGGATGCCGTCGTAGCGGGACTCGGTCGCGCCAGGCTGGGCGTTCAGGAAGGGGGCCTCGCCGCTGAAGCCACCGCTCCGTCCCTGGTCGTCGTAGAGGGCCTCGGCGCCCTCGAGGTACAGCGCCCAGAAGCGAATCTCGTCGAAGTTGCGCCGGCCGTTCCGGTCCTCGTCGCCGTCGAACACCGGAGGGGTGGGGTGACTCGCCCAGACGTGCAGGATCTGATCGTCGTCGATGACGATGGGGAGATCCCAATGGGACTTGGACGACAACGGGAGTGCGGCCTCGGCCTCCGCGCTGTAGAAGTCCGGCGGCATGTGGTGTCCGGGGAGATCCTTCCAGAGAAACGAGCGAAAGGTCCTGCTACCGGCGCCGTCCATGGGGTACCGCGACAACGCCACCATTGCGTACTGCCCGCGGTAGGTCCCGAAGCCCCAGGCATCCTCGCCGTACTCCCGGCTGCCTCGGTCCGCCTCGGTGGCCACCTTGCCGTCGCCGTTCAGGTCCAGCCCGGAGAGGACGCCGGTGTTGTTCGGCGCGATGAGCACGTACGGGTAGTCGAGCGGCGCTTCGCCGGT
>JBDHLD010000145.1:0-7392 GCA_039586035.1 Gemmatimonadota bacterium
ACGGACGAGATGCGCCATTCGCCCGGCTCCCACGCTTCGACCGGCCAGGCGTCCAGCGTGTGCATCCAGGCGCTGTCTCCGCGAACCATCCAGCTCAGTCCGTCCGTCGCCCCCGGCGCCACGCCGAACTCTTCGGTCAGCCGATCGAGACCGTCTTGCACCCACGCGAGGGCCTCGGCCTCGGAGATGGACCCACCAGGAAAGGTGAGGGGGACCGAGGTGTGCCCGTGGCCTGGTCGTGCCGCGCCTGGGGCGGGCGCTCCGTCCTTCTCCAGCAGCGCCATGAACAGGCCACCCGAATCCAGGTGATGCGGATACAGCCGGTGGGCCAGCGCCAGGCTGGGGTCGAACCGCTGGTCCTCGAACGCGGCCAGTCCAGGAGCCGAGGGGACCGGTAGCTCGACCGGCACCATCCGCACCGGGGCGTCGGCCAGGACCCGGCTCACCACCGCTTCGTTCTCGTCGGGCGAGAAGGTGCACGTCGCGTACAGCAACGATCCGCCCGGGCGTAGCAGCGCGATGGCTCGGCGGAGGATGCCCTCCTGCAGACGGGTCACGTGTCGCAGGAACGAGGCCCGCTGAGGGCGGAAGCGGCCCCCCTTCTTCCGCAGGTTGCCCTCGGCCGAGCACGGTGCGTCGACCAGGATCCGATCGAACGGGGCGCCACCGGGAAACTGACGGCCGTCGCTCACGACCGTCACCACGTTGGGAATGAGCAGACGCGTGAGGTTGCCCATCATCCCCTTCAGGCGACCCTCGCTCACGTCGGCGGCCACCAAGCAGCCTCGTTCCTCCATGAGCTCCGCCATATGGGTGGTCTTTCCGCCCGGCGACGCACACATGTCGAGAACGCGGTCTCGAGACGAGGGCCCCAGGACGGGGGCCGCCAAGCTGGTCACCGTCTGCTGCAGATAGAAGAGCCCCTGCCAGTGCTCCAGGGTGTGGGCGACCGGTCGCGGGCCCTCCACGACGCGAAGGAACTTGGGCAGACCGGAGACGGGCTCCGTGCGGAATCCCCGCGCGGCCAGACGGGCCGCGAGCTCGTCGGTCCCGATCCGGCCCAGCCGAACCCGAAGCGTCGTAGGCTCCGGCCGTTGGACGGTCTCGACGAACCGGTCCCAGTCGGGGATGATGCTCCGGTAGCGTTCGATGCTCATGGCGCCGTAGAACCCCTGCGGCATCCCGTGGGTCCGGCGACGGACCGCTCCAGGGGCGCCGGCGCGGGGGCGCGTGACGACCTTCGCGGGCGAGCCAACGAAGGTCAGACGACGCCCCCTTCATGGCGTACGAGCGGCCTCTGTTCGGCCCTCGAGGTCGTGCGCCTCGCCTTCCCCCGCTCCCGCCACGTAGATTCGCGCCGTGATCAGCCTGAAGTCCGCCTCCATCGACTCCCGAGACGAGCTCGTTTGCCTCGGCCATGAAGAGGACCTGCCCGGTCAGGGCGGGGCCCTCGCACCGCCGATCGTCCAGACGTCGCTCTTCGCCCACGAGAGCCTCGACCACCTGATGGAGAGCCTGGGCGCCGAGCACAGCCATCACGTCTACAGCCGCGCCCAGAACCCGACACGGGAGGCGGTGGAGCGGAAGCTGGCCACCCTCGAGCGCGGCGAGGCGTGTCGGTGCTTCGCGTCGGGAATGGGGGCCGTGAGCGCCACGCTGATCGGGCTGCTCGAGGCGGGGGACCACGTCCTGTACGTGAACAACGTGTACGGGCCGACGCTACAGCTGGCCGATCGCCTGGAGCGCTTCGGCGTGACCCACGACATCGTCCTGGACCTGGACCTCGCCACCATCGAGGAAGCGCTCCGGCCGGAGACGCGGCTCCTCTGGTTCGAGAGTCCGGGCACCATGCAGTTCCGCATGCTGGACATGGCGGGACTCGTGGCGCTGGCACGGGACCGCGGCGTCCTCACGGTCATGGACAACAGCTGGGCCACGCCGCTCTTCCAGAAGCCGATCACCCACGGCGTGGATGTGGTCATTCACTCGGCCAGCAAGTACCTGGGGGGGCACAGCGACCTGGTGGCCGGCGTCCTGGTCACCCGCCGGGAGCTCATGGAGCGTATCTACTACGACAGCGTGCTCCTCCTGGGCGCGCAGCTGTCACCCTTTGGCGCCTGGCTTCTGAACCGTGGTCTGCGCACGCTCCCCGTCCGCATGCGTCAGCACCACACCGACGGGCTGGCCGTGGCTCGACACCTGGACGAGCATCCCAGGGTGCGGCGCGTCCATCACCCGGGGCTGGATCCGGCGGCCGAGCCCCACGCCGAGGCCTGCCTGACGGGGTTCTCGAGCCTCATGTCCTTCGAGCTCGACACGGACGCCTTCGACGGGGTCAGGCGGTTCGTGAACGCGCTGAAGCGCTTTCGCGTGGGCGTGAGCTGGGGCGGCGTCGAGAGCCTCGTGGTCACGCCCAACCGTGGGGTCAACCTCGACTACGTGGAGTCCCAGCGGATGCCCACCGGGCTGGTGCGCCTGTCGGTGGGGCTGGAGGGTGTCGACCTGCTGACGGCGGACCTGGACCAGGCGCTGGCGGCCCTGTGAGTCGGGGCGGTTGAGCGCGAACCGGCGGGGCGGGGGCGGACCGCCAGACGGTGGCGGAAGGCCCCCGGGAGGCGACCCGCCCCCGGGAGGCGACCGACCCCCCAACCCCGTCTCCCTACCCCTGGCCGCCCTACCCCTGGCCGTGATGGGGGTGGTCTTCCTGCTGGGCAGCACGGCCCTGGGCGTGGGGATCGACCTCCTGGTCGTGACCATGCTGGTGGCCGCTACGGTGGCCGGGGCGGTGGCGGTGCGCAGGGGATGCACCTGGCACGACATCGAGGCGTCCACCGCCGAGAAGATCGCCGCCGTCCTGCCCATGATCCTGATCCTGCTGGCCATCGGCATGCTCATCGGCACGTGGGTGCTCAGCGGCACGATCCCCGTGCTGATCTACTACGGCATCGAGCTGGTGAGCCCCCGCTACCTGGTGCTCACGGCCTTCCTGGTGACGGCCGTCATGTCGTTGGCCACCGGGACGTCGTGGGGATCGGCCGGGACGATCGGCGTCGCCCTGGTGGGGACGGCCATCGCGGTGGACGCCTCGGTGGCCGCCACCGCGGGGGCCGTGGTGTCCGGTGCCTACTTCGGCGACAAGATGTCGCCACTGTCGGACACCACGAACATCAGCGCGCTGGCGGCCGGCGCCGACCTCTACGCCCATATCCGCCACATGACCTGGACGGCGGTTCCGTCGTTCGCGTTTGCGCTGGTGGTCTACATCGTGGCGGGGGGCAGCCTGGCTCCCGAAGGGGCCACCATGCCCGAGAGCGCCACCCGGCTCCTGGGCGAGATCGAGACGGTCTATCGCCTGAGCTGGTGGACCCTGGTGCCGCCGCTCGTGGTGGTGGCGGGCATCGTGCGCAAGTACCCGGCGGTCCTCACCATCGCCGCCTCGTCGGCGCTGGCCCTGGTGGTGGGCATCGTTGTGCAGGGCTTCGGGCTGATCGACGCGCTAGGCGCGGCCGTCAGTGGCTTCCAGATGGACATGATCACCACGCTGGGCCTCGACGTGGGCGCCTTCAGCGACACGTTCAAGGAGCTGCTGGAACGGGGCGGGCTCTACTCCATGGTGGACACGCTGCTCGTCATCATCGCGGCGTTCCTCCTGGCGGGCGCCATGGACGCGTCCGGGGCGCTGGACGTCCTGCTGAGCTCCATGCTCGCCGCGGTCCGCTCGGTGGGCGGGCTCATCGCGACCACCATGGCGGCGGGGGCCGTGATGATCTCGCTGACCAGCCACGCCGGGGTGACGGCGCTCATCATCGGGGGGCTGTTTCAGAAGGCCTACGAGGAGCGGGACATGGCGCCCGTGAACCTGTCCCGCTCGCTGGAGGATTCCGTTACCATCGTCGAGCCCCTCATGCCGTGGACCGTGACGGGGCTGTTCATGGCCACGACGCTGGGAGTGCCGACTCTGGAGTACCTGCCCTGGGCGACGTTCTGCTATACGGGTTCCTTCTTCTCGCTGTTCTGGGCGGCCGCGTACAGCCGGACGGGATTGGGGATCAAGCGGGTGACGGGAGGAGGCGCCGCGATGCACACCCTGGACACCGCTCCGGCTCAGGTGGGCCGATCGACGTGAGCCTCTCGCAGCGGCGGATTTCGGCCCGATCCGCCAGGGCGCGCCTCGTCCGCGCCGGGATGATCGCCGGGTGCGCACTCGTTGCCGGACATGCCCTCGCCGCTCCATCCCTGGCGGCACAGGCCCGGCAGGCCGGCGATGACGATCCGGACGCCTTCCACCTGCTCACCTACAACGTCTTCATGCGGGCGCCCACCTTCCTCTTCCGCGACGCCCACGACGAGCGCGTCGCTCTCTTGACCGACCAGCTCGACGGCTACGACGCCATCGTTCTCCAGGAGGCGTTCAGCGACCGGCACCGGGAGCGCCTGGTCATGCAGCTGGCGGACCAGTATCCGTACCGGACTCGGGTCCTGGGACGGGACGGGCTCATCCGGCAGGACGGCGGCGTCGTGATCCTGAGCAGGTGGCCCATCGAGCACGAGGACCAGCGGCTCTTTGGCGACGTCTGCGCAGGGACCGATTGCCTGGCGCAGAAGGGCGTGTTGTACGCGCGGATCGAGAAGGCGGGGCGCCGCTACCACCTGTTCGGCTTGCACGCCCAGGCCGACCGGTCCCGGGCCAGCGTTCGGGAGCGCCAGCTGCGCATGGTGAACGAGTTCGTGGCGGACCAGCGCATCCCCCGTGACGAGCTGGTAGTGATCGGGGGGGACGTGAACGTGGACCTCCTGACCGACGCCCAGAGCGACGAGTACTCCAGGATGATGGAGGTCCTGGACGTGGCCCACCCACGCCTGGCCCACGCCTCCGACGAGCTGCCCACCTGGGATGCGGCCACCAACTCCATGCTGGACGGGCCCGCGCGGGGTCACCTGGACTACGTTCTCTACTCCCGCGCTCACCTGACGCCGGTCTGGAGTGTCAACGAGGTGCGCTTCGTCCGTGAGGGCGGGCGGGACCTGTCCGACCATCACGCCGTGTACGGGGGCTTTCGGTTCCCGAGACCGGCGCCCACCGAGGTCGCTGAACCCGATCCGTAGCGCGCGCCGATCCTCCGTCCCGAAAGCGGATCGAAGATGGCGCGCCACCGGTTGAACACGCACGCGGCCGGGCGCGTATGTTTGGGCACGGACTCGTGACGTCCAGGGAAGTCTGGTGCCTCACGCCAAGGAGAGTCTCGTGTCTTTCGTGCCCATCGTAGCGGGATCCCGCCCCCCATCGCCCCGGACCAGAGAGCTGGCCGATCGCCTCCTGGTGGTGATCCGGGACTACGAAGAGCAGCACCCGACGGTCACCGGCGGCGAGATTCGGGAGGCCACGCGCCTGGCGGTGGCCCACGCCAAGGGTGCGGGCGCCCCGGCCCAAGCCGTGACCCTGGCCCTGGGGCTGGGCGTCATGGCCGTGCTCGGCGGGGTCTTCTTCCTCAGAAGCAGCGGTGGTGACGTGGGGCTCGAGGAAGCTCCTCTGGTCTGGATCGTCTTCGGCCTCGCGGTGCTGGGCCTTCTCGTGTTCCTCGCCAGACGAGCGCTCTGATCCGAAGCGCTGGCCCTCCCCATTGCCATCGCTTTCCCGGGCCTCTCGCTCGCGGTGGAGGGAATGCGTCCCCGGGGTCCGTTGACTGACGCCGAACCAGCCCGTCGACGCCGAGCCGGCCCGCCGATTGCCCGAGGCTCGCCTTTGCTCCAACTTGACGCCCCCTCGCCAAGTAGGCCGTTTCGCGGCCTTGGACATCCATAGGAGGACTCATGAGGAAGCTCGTCGCCCTGGGGCTCAGCGGGTTCACGTCTCTCGCCCTGCTCACACCAGCTGGCCTCGTCGGCCAGGAGAACGGGCAGGAGAACGGAGAGGATCCGGCGCCGTCCAGGTGGGAGAGCGGTGGGAACGTGGTCGTCGACGGCTCGACGATCCCGTACGACGCCACCGTGGGCAGCATCATCCTGAAGGACGACGACGAGAACCCGACCGGCGAGCTCTTCTATACCGCCTACATGCGGACGGATGTCGACGATTCGAGCTCGCGGCCCCTCATCTTCTCGTTCAACGGCGGCCCGGGATCCGCCTCGCTGTGGCTGCACATGGGCGTCATGGGCCCGCGGCGCGTGAAGACTCCCGGGCTGGACAACGCGGGACCGGCGCCGTACGCCATCGAGAGCAACCCCTACACGCTGCTCGACCGGGCCGACATCGTCATGATCGATCCCATCGGTACCGGCTTCAGCCGGCCATTGGGCGATACCGAGGGGACCGTGTTCTGGGGCGTCGACGAGGACGCGGCGTCGATCACGCAGTTCATCAGGCGCTTCCTGAGTGCGCACGACCGCTGGAACTCGCCCAAGTACCTGCTGGGCGAGAGCTACGGGACCATTCGGTCGGCGGTGCTGGCCGGTACGCTGCAACAGGCGAACATCGACCTGAACGGCATCGTCCTGGTGTCGGCCGTCCTGGATCTGAGCACGCTCATGTTCCCGCCGGGGAACGACATCCCCTACATCGTGAACCTCCCCTCGTACGCCGTGACGGCCCGCTACCTCGAGGCCATACCGGATCCGGGGATGGGTCTCGAGGACTTCATGAAGGAGGTGGAGGCCTTCGCCCTGGGGGACTATGCGTCGGCGCTGCTCAAGGGCTCGACGCTGGAGGCGGAGGAGCGGAACCGGGTCATCGAGCAGCTCGCCCGGTATACGGGCCTGAGTCGTGACTTCCTGGACCGGGCCGACCTGCGTGTAACGGCGCCCGAGTTCGAGCAGGAGCTGCTCCGGGACGAGGGACAGGTGGTGGGCCGGCTCGACGCACGCTTCACCGGATACACCGGCGATGCCCTGAGTCAGAGGCCCTTCCAGGATCCACAGTCGTCGGCCATCAGCGCGGCCTACACGGGGGCGATGAACAGCTATCTGCGGGGCGAGCTCGGCTACGATGGCGAGCGGGAATACGTGCCCAGCGGCGACGTCCGCCCCTGGAACTGGGAGCACGGCCAGCTCGGCTTCGGCCAGTCCGGCATCACGTACGTGGGTACCGACCTGGCCAACGCCATCAAGCGAAACCCGAAGCTGGAGGTGCTGCTGGTCAACGGGATCTATGACCTGGCGACGCCCTACTTCGCGGCCGTCTGGACCATGGATCAGCTGGGCCTGCCGCCGGAGCTGCGCGACAACATCCAGCGGGCCGACTTCGAGGCGGGCCACATGATGTACGTGCACGAGCCGTCGCTGCCCATCTGGCGGGACACGCTCACGGCGTTCCTGGATCGGACGTCGGGCGGGCGGCCGGCGGTGTTCTAGGGGCCGCCTCCATGCGAGGGTCAGGAGATCAGTGGGAAGCCGCCC
>JBDHLD010000010.1:0-80809 GCA_039586035.1 Gemmatimonadota bacterium
GCCCGGCGACGCAGGCGGGGGACGCGGCGGGGCGCACGGGGCAAGTCCGCCGACTGAGCGGGGCAGCACCCCCGTGCCCACCGCTCCGGCCTCTCCGCCAGCCGCCGCCCACTGTGACGTAGCGGCTGATTGGCCCTGGCGTTCGTCGGTTCCTGTCCTCCCCTCGTTCGCACCCGGCTTCCTGGCGCGCGATGCCGAGCTCGTTGCCCCCGACCTCCTTGGCCACCGCATCGTGTCGGAGGTCGGGGGGCGGCGGACCGAGGGTGTCATCATAGAGGCGGAGGCGTACGTCGGTCCCCACGATCCAGCGTCACACGCGGCGGAGCGAATCGGCCGCACCGCGCGAAACGACGCCATGTTCGCCGCCGCCGGAGTAGCGTACGTCTACTTCATCTACGGCATGCACTGGTGCCTCAACGTCGTGACGAGCGTCCAGGGTCACCCGTCGGCCGTATTGATTCGAGCTCTGGACCCTCTCGTCGGTAGCGAGGTCATGGCGGACCGGCGCCGGCGGCAGCCGCTCACGTCGGGCCCCGGGCGGCTCTGTCAGGCTCTCGGGATCACCGGCGACCTGAACGGCCACGATCTTCGGCGACCTCCGTTGAGGCTCCTCCCAGGATGGCGGGTGGACGACCGCCACGTCGTCGCCACCGGCCGCATCGGGGTGCGGCATGCCGCGGACTGGCCCCTCCGGTTCCACCTGTTGGGACATCCCGCCGTTTCCCGGACCCCACATCCCGTCGAGAGGCCATGACCGAGCCCACCTGGATCTCGTTGTTGCCGCCCATCCTCGCCATCGTGCTGGCGATCACGACACGGCAGGTGTTCCTGAGCTTGGCCGGCGGGATCTGGCTGGGCTGGACCGTGCTCTCGGGCTGGAACCCCGGCACGGGCCTCGGGCGGGCCATCGACGGGACGGTGGCCGTCCTCGCCAGCGACGGGGACGCCAAGGTCATTCTGTTCACGCTCGTCATCGGCGCCCTGATCGCCACGGTGGAGGCGGCTGGGGGCGTGCGGGGGTTCGTCAACTGGATCGAGCACAACAACTGGGTCACGTCCGCCCGCGGCGCCCAGATGCTGGCCTGGATCATCGGGGTGGTCGTTTTCATCGAATCCAACATCACGGTGCTGGTGGCCGGCTCGGTGGCCCGACCGCTGTTCGACCGCTTTCGCACCTCGCGAGAGAAGCTGGCCTACCTGATCGACTCCACTTCGGCGCCGGTTTGCATTCTGATCCCCCTGAACGCCTGGGGGGCCTACAACCTGGGGATCCTATCGGGTCTCGTGGACGCCCCGCTCGAGGTGTTTCTGCAGTCGATCCTGCTGAACTTCTATGCCATCGCCGCGCTCCTCCTGGCCCTTTTGGTGGTGATCTGGGGGATCGACATCGGACCCATGAAGAAGGCGGAGGCGCGGACAAGGGAGGGGGCCCTCCACTGGCCCGGCGCCCAGCCCATGATCGACGAGTCCGTGACCTCGCCCGAGCTGGACGAGTCCGTCGAGCCAAGGGCGCGCAACATGGTGATTCCCATCGTCGTCATGGTCCTCACCATGCCCCTGGGTCTCTACGTCACGGGTGACGGCGACATGCTCGCCGGATCCGGCTCCACGTCCGTGCTCTGGGCGGTACTCGCGGGCCTGGCCGCCGCGTGGATCCTGCTCATGGCCCAGGCGGCCATGTCGGTCGACGAGCTCACCCGGGTAGGGCTCAAAGGGGCCGGGGGCCTGGTCCCCCTCGCGCTGATCCTGCTCCTGGCCATCTCCCTGGGTAACGTGGCCGACGAGCTCGGTACCGGCGTCTACGTCGCTCAGCTCACCGCGGGCCGGGTGCCGAACTTCGTGCTCGTGCCACTCATCTTCCTGGTCGCAGCGGGCATCGCGTTCTCCATCGGGTCGAGCTGGGGCACGTTCGCCATCATGCTTCCCATCGCGGTTCCCCTCTCCGGCGTCATGGGGCTTCCGGCTGCGCCGTTCGTCGCCGCCTCGCTGTCCGGGGGCATCTTCGGCGACCACTCCTCGCCCATCAGCGACACGACCATCATTTCGTCGATGGCTGCGGCAACGGACCACATCGATCACGTCCGCACGCAGCTGCCCTACGCGCTGATGGCGGGCGGTGTGGCCACCCTGGCCTTCGCGGTCCTGGGGGCGCTGATCTGACCGGCCATCCGTCGCCTCCTGACCCCTGCGGGGCCGGGGAGGGTAGGCCGTCCGTGCGGCCGCCCGGCGCGGTTGAAAAGCCTGGCGACATTCGGCTCTTCTCCGGTTGAACTGCTCCCGGATGCTGGTAAATTTCGAGGCTGTCCACGTACCGTCTGAACCCCACCGCGGAGCAAAGTCTTGGACATACTGATCTGCATCAAGCGGGTCCCCGACACGGAGACGCGCGTCAAGATCGGTGGCGACGGCACCGCCATCGAGCCATCGGGCGTCAAGTATGTGATGAGCCCCTACGACGAGTTCGCGCTCGAGGCGGCCCTCCGCACCAAAGAGGCAGCGGGGAGCGGCGAGGTCGCCCTGCTCACGCTCGGCGACGCCTCGTCCACCGAGACGCTCCGGGCGGGGCTGGCCATGGGGGCCGACCGGGCACTCCTGCTCAAGGGGGACGTGACCATGGACGGCCTGGCGACCGCCAAGGCGTTGGCGGGCGAGGTCGAGGCGTCCGGAGCCCCGCTGGTGCTGTTCGGGGTGAAGGCGGCCGACGACGACCAGCAGCAGACCGGTCCCATGGTGGCCACGCTCCTGGGCCGACCGTGCGCCACGGCGGTGGCCAGCTTCGAGGTCGGCGACGGCGTCGTGACGGCCCATCGAGAGGTGGAGGGTGGCGCCGAGGAGGTGGAGCTGACCCTGCCGGCCGTCCTCACGATCACGAAGGGCGCCTTCGAGCCGCGCTACGCGTCCCTCAAGGGGATCATGGCGGCCAAGCGGAAGCCGCTGGAGGAGAAGGAGGTTCAGGTCGCCGAGTCCCGGCTGGTCGTCCGGTCCCTCGAGATGCCGCCCGCGCGGCCGGAGGGCCGGATCGTGGGTGAAGGCGCCGAGGCGGCGGGTGAGCTGATCCGTCTACTGAGGGAAGAAGCGAAGGTCCTGTGAGCGCCGAACGGACGGGCGCTGCGCATCCGTCCGTCGGCATCTCGAACACCGTCTTTGCCCGAGGCCCCGAGGGGCCGAACGGGTCGAAGCAGAGCGTGATGGGAGCAGACGATGGGCGACGTTCTCGCCTTTGCCGAACAGCGTGACGGATCCCTGCGCGGGGTCGCCAACGAAGTCGTTACAGCCGCGGCCGAGCTCGCACGAGGCCTCGGCGGCTCGGTGACGGCGCTGACAGCGGGAGCACCCGGTCTCGCCGCCGAGGCCGGAAGCCTGGGGGCCTTCGGTGCGGAGGTCGTCCGCGTGGCCGAGGCTCCTGAGCTCGACGGCTACAACGGTGATCGACACGCCCCGGTGGTCGCTCAGGCCATCCGAGAGGGTGGCTTCTCGGCGGCGGTCTTCTCGGCGACCGCCCAGGGGAAGGACCTCGCTCCGCGGGTGGCCGCCCTCCTCGACGTTCCCCTGGCCAGCGATGTCACCGTGCTGGACGCGAGCGGTGGCGTCGTGACGGCCGTACGCCCGGTCTACGCCGGCAAGGCGTTTGCCCGCGTGGCCTTCGAGGCGTCTCCGGCCTTGGTCTCGATCCGCCCCAACGCGATTCAGCCCGTCGAACGGGCTGCAGCCGGAGCGGTGGAGGCGTTCGCGCCCGAGCTGAGCTCCGTGGGCAGCCGCGTGGTTGCGTTCACCGCCAGCGGCGGTGGCCAGATGGACGTGGCGGAAGCCTCGGTCGTCGTGGCGGGAGGGCGGGGCATGAAGGACCCCGAGAACTGGGCCCTCCTGGAAGAGTTGCGGGACGCGCTGGGGCCCGCCGCCGCCCTGGGCGCTTCTCGAGCCGTGGTGGACGCGGGATGGCGGCCGCACGGTGAGCAGGTGGGGCAGACCGGGAAGACGGTGGCGCCCAAGCTGTACTTCGCGGTGGGCATCTCCGGGGCCATCCAACATCTGGCCGGCATGCGCACCGCGGGGACCATCGTCGCCGTGAACAAGGATCCCGATGCGCCCATCTTCCAGGTGGCGGACTACGGTATCGTCGGCGACCTGTTCGACGTGGTGCCGCGCCTCTCCGAGGAGATCCGCCGGATCACGCAGGACTGACGCGCGCGGCCTCGGGCCGTGACCCCGGGGGGGCTACGGCGGCCCTCCCAACAGTGGGACCGGATCCCGCTCCCGCCCCCATCTCCATACTTCGAAGTGGAGATGAGGGGCGGTAGCGTTTCCGGATTGGCCGCTCAGGCCGAGCACCTGCCGGTGTTCTATGGACTGGCCCGGCTGCACGTGGATGCGGGACAGGTGTGCGTATACGGTCATCAAGTTGGCACCGTGGTCCACCCAGATCACGTTGCCGTAGCCGTCCATGACTCCGGCGAACCGCACGCGCCCGGGCGCCATGGCACGCACCGTCGATCCGTGAGGGACCGAAATGTCCACGCCGGGATGGAAGTCCGGGGAGACGCCCCTCCAACGCACTCCGTAGGGCGACACCAGTCGCCCCTCGACGGGCCACCGCGGAATGGTGCACCCAACCGAGAGCGTCGCGAGGAGGCCGAACACGAGGGGTGGCCAGAGACGAGCTCGGCCCGGACCCGCACGACGCGTCGGTGCCGGCTGCCGGCTGCCGACCTCCGAGCCTGGGCCGTCCGGGTGCCGGATCTCGATCTCCGTCGTGGCTCTCACGGCTGCTTGACGGCTGCGGTCAGCGAAGCGTGGTCACAAACTCCGCCCGCTCACTCCAGCCAGAGCCCGGCCTCAGGAGCAAGACCTCTACGCTCTGGCCCTCCTCCACGGCCTCCACGCCGCCCGGGATCACGGCCAGGCCGTCGGCCTGACCCAAGCTCCCGACCAGGCCGGAGCCCTGCGACCCCGTCGAGGTCGCGACGATGCCTTCGCCCGTGCACGCGAGCCGCACCCGCAAGAACACGGTGAGGTCCCGAGCTCCCGCCAGCCGAGACCCCGCTCGGGCCCGTAACGTGGGCGCGTGGATTCGGCGGTGACCGGCGAGGGCGAGGAGGAACGGCCGGACGAGCACCCAGAAGGTCACGAACGCCGACGCCGGGTTCCCCGGAAGGCCGAAGACGAACAGAGGCGGGCCCTGGTCTCGCGGCAGGAGCCCGAAGCTGAACGGCGACCCTGGGCGCATCTGAACGCGCCAGAATTCGAGCTCGAAGCCGAGACCGTCGAGGACCCGCTTGAAGAGGTCCGTCTCGCCCATGGACGCTCCGGCCACGGTCAGCAGGACGTCCGCCGTGGAAGACAGGGCCTCCCGGAGACCGATCTCGACGCTGGATTCGGTATCGGCGGCGATCCCGAGTCTGATGGCCTCGCCGCCCAGCTCCCGGACCGCCGCGGCCAACGCGTAACTGTTGCTCTCGGGGATCGCTCGGCCGGCCTGTACTTCCTCGAAGCGGTCCAGAGGAACCAACTCGTCGCCGTTCGAAAGGATCGCCACCGTGGCAGATCGATGGACGCTGACCCGGCCCAGGCCGAGCGCGGCCAGCACCCCCACCTGTCCGGGTCCCAGCGTGGTGCCGGGATCGAAGATGGTGTCGCCCCTCCGCATGTCCTCCCCACCGGGCCGGATGTTTCGACCTGCGTCACGACTGTCCAGCACGCTGACGGCGCCTCGGGTCTGCTCGGCGTCCGTGTGCTCGACCCGGACGACGGAATCTGCGCCAGGCGGCACCGGGGCTCCGGTCATGATGCGGATGGCTTCGCCCGGGCCCAGGGGTGACGAAGCGGCCTCGCCGGCGCGGACCTCACCGGTGACGCGGAGAAGAACCGGCGCGTCAGCACGGGCGTCTTCGATGTCCGACGCCCGCACGGCATAGCCGTCCATGGCGCTGTTGTCCCAGGGCGGCAACGTCACGGAGGCGACCACGGGACGAGCGAGCGCGGCGCCCAGGGCTCGGTGCAGCGGTACGTCCTCGGGAGCCAGGGCGGAGGCCCGATCCAGGATTCGGCGCCGCGCCTGGTCGACGGTGAGCCAGTCCGCCGGTCGACTTTCGAATCGGGTCATGGCTGAGGAGGGCCGCTCACCATCGACCTCAGAAGTTGTAGGCGATCCCGGCGGAGATACCCCAGGCCTGGATCCACTCGCTATCCGGGGAGGCCACGAGTGCCTCCCTGTTCCGATAGCCCGAGGGGATGTCTTGTTGCCAGAGCTGGAGCGTCAGCTCGGAGCGGAGCAGGATCCGGCGGCTGATGAACCATCGGCCGCCAAGCCCCAGGAGTCCTGAAAAGGAGTTCCCGAACTGGTAACGGTCTTCGGGCTGCAGCAGCTGATCCGCCGGTTGCCCGCCGGCCAGCTCGAAGGTGATCCCGGCTCCCACCAGGACGTGAGGCGACAGGCGGCGCCACGTGCGTTGGCCCACGAGCATGAACTTGATGCGTGCCTCGGCCGTGAGAAGCTGCACGTCCGCTTCGCCCACCTTGGTGAACTCGTCGCCCACCGGTCCCGGGTCCAGGACGTCCCGAGACGAGCTCAGGTAGGTCAGGAGCCCCTCGAGAGAGAACGGGCCGCCGATGCTGATCCCGTATCGTCCGCCAGCGAGCGGTCCCGGCTTCGGTCCGATACCGAACTGGCCCTCGGCCACGAAGAAGTTGTAGCCGGCGAAGAGCCCAGCTTCCTGGTTGGTGTCGACGTGGCGGTAAGGTGACGGGATGCTCTGGGCGTCGACGGGCCCCGCGAGCGGCGAGACCAGGAGCACCGCGCCCACCAGGACGCGACGGACGAATCGAGTTGCGTGCATGTAGCCCTGAGGCCGTGATCGTTGGTTACCAGTTCGGCTCGGAGAGGGTGCGCTGGTCCCCGGCTGACCGTTTAACACCTGGGTACCGGGATCGTTTCGTTGGGGGAGCACCTGGTCCAGGCCGGTGTAGTACAGCGACTGATTCGGTCGGTGGGCCTGGCGACGGGGCGGATCCTTCGAGGCCCCGCTCCGGATTCGTGCGCGCTCGAGGATAAGAGTTGGGCATCTTCTTCCGATACCCTGGGTATGACTTCACATAGTGGCATGAGGCAGTTCCCGCGGCGGATCCGGGCCGCGATGATGAGCGCGGTGGCCCTGGGAACCCTGCTCGCGAGCTGTTCGGACAACGGTCCTACCGGCCCGAGCCCGGCGGTGCTGGAGATCGTCGCGCTTTCGGGCAGCGGGCAGGTGGCTCTGGCCGGCCAGCCCCTTCCGGAGCGGTTCGAGGTCCGGGTCCAGGAGTCGGGAACCGGCAAGCCGTCCGCCGGTGTGACGGTCGATTGGACGGTCGTTACGGGCGACGGCGCCTCCATGAGCCCCCCCCGGGGGGTGACGGACGCGAACGGCACCACCTCGGCTCGCCTCACCTTGGGTCCGAACCTGGGCGAGTATCGCGTCGAGGCTAGCTTCGATGGCCTCACGAGGCCGGCGGCCTCCTTCGTGGCCTCCGCCATGCTCGAACCCGAGCTCGGCTCGCTTTCTCCCGACCCGGTGGCCGCCGGCGGCACGCTGACCCTGGAAGGATCGAACTTCAGCGCCTCGGCTGGCGACAACGTGGTACTGTTCTCGGGCATACGGGGCCAGGTGGTCTCCGCGACCCCGACGCGCCTCCAGGTGATCGCCCCCCCGTGCCTGCCGGAGCGCCAGGTCACGATCACGGTCCGACTGGGCAGCCTGGAGAGCAACGCTCTCGACTTGAGCGTGGAGGGCGGAAGTCAGCTTCTGGAGCTGGCGCTGGGCGAGCACATCACGTTTCAGGAAGCGACCGGCCTCGACTGCGTCCGCCTGCCCGAGGCGAACGGCCGGGAGTACCTGGCAGTGATCAGTACGGCGAGCCAAGTCGCGGCGGCGCAGTGGAGCTACGTTCTCACCGGTCTGACCGAAGCTGGCGCCGATCAGTCATCCCAGCCGTCCCGGGCACCGAGCCCCGCTGCCGCCGTGGGCTCCCGACAGGCCCCGATGGAGGGGCCGCAGGCCGAGTGGGATCGGGCGCTGCGCCGCCAGGAGGCTCGCTTCCTCGAGGCGCCCAGGCCCGAGCCCGCTGCCGCCCGGGGAGCGGCCGCGCAGGTCGTACCTGAGATCGGAGAGCGCCGCGACTTCAGCGTGCTGAATCGGGACATGGAGTACACGCCGGTCACCGCCGAGGTGGTCTTCGTCGGCGACCACGCCGCCATCTACATGGATCTCGACGCCCCACAGCCCGGCCTGGGTCCATCCGACCTCGCGTCCCTGGCGGCCGACTTCGATGACCCTATCTTCGCGACGGCAACCGACGTCTTCGGGGAAGCATCGGACCTGGACGGGAACGGCCGCATCGCCATCCTCTTCACTCCGGTCGTCAATCAGCTGACCGCAACGGGGGCCGACGGGTTCGTGGGCGGTTTCTTCTTCGGCCTCGATCTGCTGCCCGAGCAGCCGAACAGCAACGGGGGGGAGGTCTTTTACGCACTCGTCCCCGATCCAGGCGGCCAATTCGGTGACGCGAGAAGCGTGGCGCTCGTGATGGACGTGATTCCCGCCATCCTGGCTCATGAGTTCCAGCACATGATCGGCTTCGGCGAGCGGATCCTGACCCTCGGGGGGAACGAGCAGGAGGCCCTCTGGCTCAGCGAGGGGCTGGCCCAGATGGCGGAGGACGTCGTGGGTGAGGCCTTCCTTTCCCGCGGCGAGACGGCGAAGGCGGTCCAGTATCAGTCCGGCAACTGGATTCGGGCAGAACGATATCTCAGGGATCCCGGGGACGTTTCCTTGATCGTGAAGCAGGGGAATGGGACGCTGGCGGAGCGGGGTGGGGGCTGGCTGTTTGTCCGCTACCTCCGCGCCCAGCGAGGCTCGAATCAGATCCTCGGCGCGCTCACACGGACGACCTCGGTCGGCGTCGCCAACGTCGTGGCGGCGACGGGGCGGAGCTGGGAAGACCAGTTCCCGGAGTGGAGCGCCGCCCTCTATTTGAGTGGAACGAGCTTGCCGGCCGATCCCCGGCTGCTGTTCCCGGACATGGACCTTCGCAGCACGATCGAAGAGGTGACCACCCCGTATCCTCTCGTGCCAGTGGAAGCAGGGGCCCGGGACTTCCAGGCACAGGACCGGCTCTGGTCCTCGTCTGCCGACTACTTTTTGATCCGGCCGGAAGCAGGTGGCTCCGTGTCCCTGTCCTTGTCCGGGTCCGAGCTGGGGGATGCGCCTGCGGAAGCCCGCCTCCGGCTCACGCTCGTTCGGACGAGGTGAGGCAGGGCTGGCGAGCCCGGGACCCGAGGGTGAATCTTCTGGTGAAGAGGGTCGTAGTGACAGGTATCCGGTTTCAATCTCAGAGCGAGCAATAGAGCTTCTACCACCATGCGTTGCCCCACTTGCGGTGAACACCTGAGGCCCAACGAATCCCGCTGCCCGACCTGCGGGGCCGCCGTCGCGCACCTGACCCCTACGGGGCCGGAGCTCGAGGGCGTGCTGAGGTGTCCGCGATGTCGGTACCGGGGTGACGGCATCGCCTACTTCCGTCGGCCCACCCACGTGGGGATCCTGGTCGGAGTCAGCCTCTTCACCTACGGCATCGGTGGGTTGGTGTACTGGCTGGCCCGGCGCAAGCACACGGTTTGTCCGAACTGTGGGCTGGGCTGGGAGCACGCGACGCACCAACTGGCGTCGGGGAGTGGCGCGAGCAATGAAAGGGCCCTGGGGAGCGCGGCGTCGCAGGGAGGTGACCCGCCCCTTCCTCGGAGCGGAATCCTCCGACGCGTGCTGGGAGGTGCCCTGGCCGGCCTCGCCGTGCTGCTGACCACCGTGGGTCTCGCGGAGGGGGAGCTCGCTGCCCTGGGGGTGGCCGCCGTCATTGGTGGGACGGGGTCGGCTACCTTCTACTGGGGGTGGAGGGCCTTGCAGGATCGGCGGAAGGCCATCGTATCGGCCATCCAGCAGAAGATCCTGCGGCTGGCGGGCAAGAGGGGTGGGGCCCTGACCGTGACCGAGGTCGCCACCGAGCTGAGCCTGTCGCTTCCGGCGGCCGAGCGGGTCCTGCTCGCCATGGACGACGGCTTTCGGGTGCGTTCCGACGTCACCGACGAGGGCCTGATCCTCTACGAGTTCCCCGAGCTCAAGCCCAGGAAGCAGCTAGGGCCCTGATCACGCACCGATCCGCCCGGGGGGCAGCCCGGGCGAGAGCCGCGTGAGGGTGAGGCCGCCGATGATGATCGCGGCGCCGAGCACCTGAAGCGGGGACGGGGTTTCGCCGAGCCAGAGCCAAGCCGTCACGAGCGCCACCACTGGGACCAGGTTGGAGTACACGGCGGTGCGGGAGCTGCCGATCCGTTCCACGCCCCGGTACCAGGCTACGTAGGCCACCGCCAGGGACAGGAAGCCGGCGTACACCACCGTACCCCACCCCATGAGGGACACGTTGCCGAAGGACGTGCGCAAAAGGCCCGGCACGGCGATCAGCAACAGCACCGGCGTCCCGACCCACACGGTCCAGGCCGTGACCCGCAGGGCGCCGTAGCGGAGCACCATTCCGCGGGAGCCCACGGTATATGTCGCCCATGCGACGGCTGCCCCCAGCATGAGCAGGTCACCCCGCCACGTCTCTGCGCCCAGCCCGACCGCCCCCGCACCCCCCAGAACCACCAGGACCATGCCCGCCAGCGTGCCCGCCACGCCGAGCCAGACGAGTACGCCAGGCCGCTCATGCCCCAGGCGGAGTGACAGAAGTGCGGTCCATACGGGCACCGTAGCGAGAATGATGCTGGCGTTCCCGGCAAGCGTGCCGTCGATCCCCATGATGAAGAGCCACTGGTACGCCACGTTCCCGAGCACACCCAGGCCCACCAGGAGCGGGACGTCCCGGAGCTCGGGCCCCAGCGCGCCGCCGCGGGCTCGTAGAACCACGAAGAGGGCCACCGCTGCCAGCGGGAACCGGAGCGCGTTGAAGACGAGAGGATCCAATTCCTCGAGTCCGACCTTCACGACAGCGAAGTTGATGCCCCAGATCAACGCGAGGGACAGAAGGCCCAGATAGGTCAGTCGGTCGGAGGGCCGGACGGTCGACAAGAGGTCCAGTCGAAGGGGAGAAAGGCGGTTGTCTTTTGAGCGCCCGAAGCCTACCTTAGGTGAGCCCCCCAAAGCAACCGCATCCCGGGAACATGTCCACATCTTCCGTCGTCCGCCTCGACGACTACCGGGGCAAGAGAAGGCAGCGCCTGCGGCAAGCGCTGGCGCTCAGCCGGCCGGATCCCGAGCGTGCGCGTCTCACGGATCAGCTCCGTGAGATCATCGCGCTCGTGGGGGCGGACCGGGCTGGGGTCGTCTGGGTCGATGAATACGGCCCGGCGCTGGTCCACGTGCATTGCATCGTGGACCTCTTCAGCGACGTTCCGCGGATCTCGTTCCCGGCCAAGTCGCTCCGGGCCGCCTGGGAAGACGGGATTCCCGGATTGGCGGATCTCCCGAACCTGGATCGATCCGAGGCCAAGCTCGCGTCCGACGGGCCGCGCAGCCTCGCCGCCGTAGCATTGGGCAGCGACGGTGCCCGGGCATGGTTCCTGGCGGTGGACTCCGTGCTGCCCCGGCGAGCGCTGACGGAAGAGGTCCGTGGCGAGCTCATGTTCCTGGCCGGAGAAGCGGCGTCCATCGTGCTTCACCGGGACGACGCGGCCGGCTCCCAGGGACGAGGCTCTCCGGAGGAATCCGGGTTCGCGGGGTGGCCCGTCCTCAAGGACATCGAGGGTCGAGAGAACGATGAGGCCCTGAACCGACGCATCGCGGCGCGGTTTCTGGTTGTTCGTGCCGTGCGCGGGCTCGTGGACGACGACTTCGCGGCGCTGCCCGAGTCGTTGACCCGTCAGGTGGCGGGCGTTCGCCGTGAGATCCTGACCCTACCGTCGAGGGATTCCGAAGTACGCCTCTGGGACGAGGTTCTCGCCGCCCTAGAGCGTCAGGAGCTTCCGGAGCTGGCCTTCACCACGCTGGAGCTCGCGCGCCACGTGGAGAGACAAGACCATCTCTCGGGCGCACTGGAGCTATGCCGCCTCGCGTTTCGATTGGCGGGGATCGCCGGCTCGGCCACCGTGGCCATGGACGCAGCGCGCTTCCATGGCCGCATTTTTCGTCGCTTGGCCCGCTGGGACGAGGCGACGCGGTGGTACGGCTACGCCAAGGAGATCGCCCGTTGCGTGGGCGACGGCGGCCGGGAGTCGGTGATCCTGGACGGACTGGCCAGCACGTACCGTGATCGCGGTAATCTGCCCGGCGCCAGGGAGCTGCTGCACGAGGCCCTTGCCCTCGGTCGTCAGGCCGGGGACCGGTACGCCGAAGGTAGCGCACATCACAGTCTCGCGGTGATCGAGAAGATGTCGGGTCACCTCGACCGGGCGATCTCCCACGGTTGGAGTGCCGTGCGGACGCATGGGGAAGGCGAGCCGTGGCTGGCGGCGTTGACGGACCTGGCCGGCGTGTTCGTGGAGGTGGGTGAGCTGCAAGCCGCGGAGGATGCCTACACGATCGTCATGGGCTCCTCGGGCAGCTACGTCTACCGGACGTATGCCCTCGACGCCCTCGCGTACGTGGCGGCGCTGTCGGGGAACCAGCAGGAGTTCGAGCGACGCGCGGCTCGGGCGGACGCGTCGGGCTGGACCGAGGCCGCGCCTGCCATCCGAGCCGAGTTCTCCTATTTCAGGGGCAAGAGTTGGGAGGCACTGGGGGATCTCAAGGCCGCGTCCCATTGGTACGAGCGCGCCCTGGCCCTGGCGGATCGCCACGGACTGAACAAGATCTACTTCGACGCCGAGGCAGCTCTCGGAAGGCTAGCAGACCTGTCCTCGGCTACCGCCGAGGACAGCGTGGCGACGACCCGGGATGCCGTCCCGGAGGTCATGGACGGAATCCGCGAAGAGCTCACGGCCATGCGAGCCGCCCTGACCGAATTGGTGGGGTAGGGACGCGCCGACAGGGCGCTCCCGTCCCGAGGCCCAGAAACCGAGCGTGCGGCGGTCTGGCAGCGGTCGCGGTACCAGTGCGCGACCGCCGCCGCGCTCACACCTAGTTGCCGGAGCCGGGCGAGTGGTTCTGTGAGCCAGGCGAGTGGTTCCCGGAGCCAGGCGAGTGACAGAGCGGATCGCTGGAGTCACACGGACCCGTGACAGAGCTGCAGCCAGCCATGCCGAGTCCCATCATCAACGCCGCGGCGGCGAGAAGGAGGCGTGCCCGTCGCATTGAAACCCCTCATGTTGGTGTGAGCGTCGCTGGGGGACACCAATAGCGTCGACCATTCCCCCTACATTCGTGAATGTCGGCCGGGCCGCGCGGGCCTGTGCAATCATTTATGGGCAAGGGTATACCTTTTTCGAAGGTCATGACTCTTATCGCTACGTTTTGCCGGGATGCACCGGTCGCGGATCGCCTCGTCGAGGCTCTCAGACCCTGGCACGACGTGGCTGAGGCGGGGTCCTGGCATGGGTTCCGTCGCATGGTGAGAGAGCGACCCGCGTCGGTGGCCGTGGTGGACGTGGACGCCGTGGGCCGCCTACCCTCGGGGCGTGACGCGCTGGGAGAGATTCGGTCGTCCTATCCCCGGCTGGGGCTGGTCCTGCTCGTTCGGCAGACCCGCGACGCCCTGGCGCTGTTCGACCTCGGTCGGGTGGGGGTCCGGAACCTGGTCTTCATCAACGTCGACGACCTGGAGCACCAGATGGTGCGGGCCGTGGCTCGAGCCGGTCAGGACGGGGCGACTGCCGCCGTGACGCGAGCGCTGAGCCCATACCTGCCGCGGCGGGAGCTCGTGACGGTACATCGCGCCATGGACAGCGTACACCGGCTATGGAGCGCAGACGCGTTTGCAGAGTCGGTGGACCTCAGCCGGCCATTCCTGTCGGAGGTGCTCAAAGCACGAGGGCTGCCGTCGGTCGGCCACCTACTCCTCTGGACTCGCTTGATGCACGCCGGCCTCTGGCTGTCCGAGCCCGGCAGGACCGGGGAGAGCGTGTCCCGACAGTTGGAATACTCCAGCGGCGCTGCATTTCGGCGCGCGCTGAAGCACTACACCGGCGCCACCCCCACAGAGACAGTCGAGCGGGGCGGGCTCGACTTCGTGCTGTCCTGCTTCCTGAGGGCTTGTGGCCTCGGCCCGTGGGCGAACCGGGCCACGCTCACCGTGGCGTGAGGGAGTCGGCCGCGGAGCGCTGAAACTCGGCCAGCCGGATGCCGATCCGGTCCTCGAGGTTCTTGGCGCGCCAGGTCGACGGTACGTCATTGGCGAGGATGCTGAAGGCGATCCGCTCGCCGGAGGCGGATCGGACGACCCCCGTGAGAGCCGAGACACGAGCGATCGTGCCTGTCTTGGCTCTCAGATTGCCCGCCGCCGAGCTGCGGTACATGCGGGGCAGCTCACGGCGGTTACCGGCTTCGGGCAGCGTCCCCCAGAAGTCCTCCCAGAGCTCTGACTCGGCCATGTAGGCGAGCAGCTCGACGAACAGACCGGCGCTCGCACGGTTCTCCGCCGAAAGGCCCGAGCCGTCGATCTGCTCGAAGACACCCGTGTGCGTGCGGACGGCGTTGGCCAGGAATCGTCGCGTGGCTTCGACGCCTCCTTCGAAGGACGCGTCGCCCACCACGGTGGCGCCCATGACCCGCAGCACGGACTCGGCATAGAGGTTGTGGCTCTGCTTGTTTACGACCTCCAGGAGCTGGCTCAACGGAGGCGAGCGGTGCTCCGCCAGGACCCGGGGTGCCGCCCCGTACCCGAAGCCCGGCCCCCAGACAGCGCGATCAACGAGGATCGAGTCGTCCGGATCGCCGGCGCTGCGGACCCGGCCGTACACGTGGATTCCCTCCTCCTCCAACACCTGGCGGAAGATGGTGGCGGCGTAGTGGGGAGGATCCGACACGGTGATCTCGCGCCACACATCGCGGCTGCCGAGCGAGATCTCGCCGACGACCCGGATCGGCTCTCCGTGGGACTCCCGAATGATCGCCAGGCGGCGTGAACGGTCGGGCGCGGAAGCCACCGTGCGCGCCGCGTTGTCGATGAGCACGCCGGCGCCCGCGGGGAGGGTCTGGATCCGCGGAGGCGCGCCCACCCAGCCCGCGGCTTCCACCCTCAGCGCGATCATGTTCTCGTTGAAGGAGAGCGCGGACACGGGAGCCGCGAACCACTCGTTCAGATCCCTGGGATCCCACGTGGCTTCGACGGTCGGTCCCCGGAAGTACGTGCCGTCACCCACCAGATCGCCCGCGATCCCAGCGATACCGGCTTCTCGTAGCCGCACGGCCAGGGACCGAAACACCTCGGTCTCATCCGGATAGAAGCGGTCGGAGAGTGCCGGGTCCCCGGTTCCGTATAGGACGACATCGCCCTGGATGACGCCGCCTTCGGTGGGTCCGTTCGCCAGAACGTACGTCGGATAGCGAAAGTCGGGGCCCAGGTAGTGAAGCGCGGCGGCGGTAGTGATGAGCTTGATGTTCGAGGCGGGCGCCAGCGCTTCGTGGGCGTCCCGGGCATACAACGTGTCGCCCCGGTCCAGGGAGACGGCGAGCACGCTCCACCGGGCTCTGTTCCACCCGGACCCTCTGAGCACACCGTCGATCGACCTGCGAAGCGCCTCCACTTCGGGGTCGGGGGCGCCGAGCTTCACGGTTGCCGCCACCGTGGCCGTGTCGCTCGACGGTGGTTCTTCAGCTCGGAGCCCGGGCCTGGGGAGGGGAGCCGCCCGCACCGCGCCTTCGGGTCGGCGACCGGTCGGGGCACGGTCGCCAGCTACCGCCTGAGGTCCGGCCTGCGCATCGGTGTCCTCCCTCTGCGCTACAGCGGGGAGGGCGGCCAGGACCACGACTGCGAGTAGCCCGAGCGCCGTCGTGACGGAGGCTGGGCGGAGTCGGGGGCGGGCTTCGGCGGGCGTATCCATCATGAGGCCGACGACGACGTGGGCGACCACGCTGCGCCAAGCCCGTCCAGGGGGTCCTGTTCGGGCAGCGGTAGGATCACGCCCGGATTCAGGATGCCGTCGGCGTCGAGAGAGGACTTCACGGTGCGGAACGCCTCGACCGCGGGGGGGCTCCAGATGCGGTCCAGGAGGGGTGCGCGCACGCGCCCGTCCCCGTGCTCACCCGTCAACGTCCCGCCCAGACGGGCCACCAGGTCCGTGGTGCCCTGAAGGACGTGTCGAACGCGCGCCCGCCAATCCGGATCTCGGGTCGGGACCAATGGATTGACGTGGACGTTGCCGTCGCCCGCATGGCCGAAAATGACCGCGTCCATGTCCGCGGAGTCCAGTATCGCTTCTACGCCGCGAACGTAGTCCACGAGCCGGTCCGGAGGAACGACCGAGTCCTCGATGAACTGCGTGGAGCGCAGCCCGCGCGCGGCTGCAGCGCCGATCGCTGGGCTGGCCCCGTGGCGCAGGGCCCAGAGCGCGCCGCGCGCGGCCTCGTCGCGGGCTGCCGAGAACTCCGCGTCGATCTCCCGCGCGTGACCGATGAGCGCGTCCAGGCCGTGCGCGATCCACTCCGGCGTGCCCTCCAGCTCTATCAGGAGCAATGCGCGGGCGTTCGTCGGCAAAGGCGTCGCGGCTGGGTGGCTCCGCGTGAGCTCGATGAAACGATGGCCGAAGAACTCACACGCGGCAGCGTTCAAGGCGCGGGAAAGTCGGCAGACCGTCGCTACGTTTTCCAGGTCCCTGACGCCGAGCAGGGCCACGGCGCGGTCCGGTGGCAGCGGCGCCAGGCGTAGCTTGGCCTCCGTGATGATCGCCAGCGTACCTTCACTGCCGATCACCAATTGAAGAGCGTCGGCCTCGGGGAGGAACCGGTCCAGGGCATACCCCGACGAGTTCTTGCGAACCCGAGGCCAACCGGCCTGTAGAGCGGGCCACTCGACCGACAGGGAGCGGTGCAAGCCGTCGAAGGGGCTCGGGAGCGGAGCTTCGGCAACGACCTCGAGGATCGTCCCGTCTGCGAGGACGACCGAGCACGCTTCCACCCAGTCGCGCACCGCACCGTAGCGGAAGCTCCGGGCTCCGGCCGCGTTGTTGGCGACGACCCCACCGACCGTGCAACGGTCGGCGCTCGAGGGCTGGGGGGGAAAGAACAGCCCCAGAGCCCGCGCGGCTCGGTCGACTCGAGACAAGGTCACGCCGACACCGGCGCGTACGGTCCTGGTCTCTGGGTCCACCGGTCCCAACGCGCCGAAGTGGGGTGTCAGATCCACCGCGGCGCCATACCCGACGTTTCCTCCCGGCATGCCCGTGCCGGCGCCCCGAGACACGAGCGGCACTCCCGTTTCCCTGGACCACCTGGTCAGGAGGGACACGTCCATGGCACTGCGAGGGGCTACGACGGCTCGAGGTCGAACGGCGATGGGCCCAGAAGCCGCAGAGAACGCGTGGCGCGCGGTTCGGTCCGTGCGGAAGGAGCCGGAGAAGGTCGCCGGAGGACGGAGATCGACGCCGGAGGGCATGGGCTCAGGGTAAGCCGGGGCTCCAGCCGCCCGCGCTAGGCCTGGGCGATCTCCGAGGGAGGGGAGGGCGTGCCGCAGTCGGAGCAATAGCCCAGCAGCTCGAGGCGGTAGCCGGTGACACTGAACCCGGCCGCCTCCCGACGCATGCGGGCCAGCGGGCCGTCCGGCAGCGTGCCGGGAAGGTCGAGGACACGGTCGCAGCGGAGGCAGCGCGCGTGATGGTGCGGATCGGTGCGCCCGTCGTATCGGGCCGAGCCGTCACCGTACGTCAGCTTGGCGGCCAGCCCACACCCGACCAGGGTTTCGAGGCTCTTGTACACGGTGGCCAGGGAGATGCCGGGGACTTGGCCCCGTACGGCGAGGAAGACCTCGTCCGCGGTGGGATGGGTCGTCGTATCCGTGAGAAAGCGATACACCGCCGCACGCTGCTCCGTGAAACGTTGCCCGTTGGCCTCCAGGGCCTGCCGCAAGATCCGGTCGCTCGATGCCTGGTTTTCTGCCATCTTCCGTGGGTCCGCGTCCATCGGGGGGCGCACGAGCGCCGCTCTGGCGCACAGTCGAACACGGAAAAACCTAAACGAGCTTTCGCTGAAGTGTCAACAACGATTCTCATTAGAAAGACGCGGGGATCATGACGGGCAAAGCAGGTGGCGCCCCACAGTCCGGCGATCCGCTTCTCACGCTGGAACCGCTTCTCGACGTCGTCAGGGAGGCCGTCGAAGCCGGGGGATGGAGCCTGTCCGGCGTCCAGAAGACCACCAGCTACGAGTACGAAGGCCGGTGGGCTGGAGAGTCGACCCGGAGCGCCTACCTCTTTTTTCATCCCGACGACGGCGTACGGGCCAACGTCGAGCTCGACACCCTGAGCCTCGACGTCTTCCTGGACGAAACCCGCAAAGGCATGACCGGCAACCTGGCCCTGGTGATCGAGGGGCCCGCACTCGAGGCGCTGGGTACGGTGGCGCGGGGCCTCGGCTTGCTCGCCGAGGTCGCGCGCGACTCGGTGCCGGCGGGGCTGCGGTCGCCGGTCTCGGCACGGGCGAGCCTGGGAGACGCCACTCGCTCCGTCGGCGCGGCCCAGGTCGTATTCCGGCTCAAGGTCCACATCCCGACCACGGCCATGGACGCCGGCCCTCGGGCCGTGGCAGCCGTCGTGCGGTCTGCGCTCGCCGCGTATGAGCATGCCATCGTCCACCCCCTGATCGAGGGGCTCGGTTCGAAGGAGTAGCCCGCCGGCCGCGGAGATCCGCTCGCGGGGTGCGGCGAGGTGGCTGGCCGTGACTGGATCGCTTGCCGGCCGAAGACGGCACCCCTTACTCTGACCGCCGACCTCGGGGCGGACCTCCTGCAGGCGACCGCGTCGATCCACGAACCACGAATCTGGGAGACGGAATGAGCTCGGAAGGTGGCGCCCTGGACGTACTTCTGCACGAAGATCGTCGGTTTCCGCCTCCCCCCGACTTTCGGGAGCGGGCAGTCCTCTCCGACCCGTCCGTCTACGAGCGCGCCCAAGCCGACCCGGAGGGGTTCTGGGCTGGGTGGGCCGAGGAGTTGGACTGGTTCGAGCGTTGGCACACCGTATTGGAGTGGACGCCGCCCCACGCCAAGTGGTTCCTCGGCGGGAAGCTCAACGTCTCCCACAACTGTCTCGATCGTCACCTGACCGGGCCCAAGCGCAACCAGGCGGCGCTCATCTGGGAGGGCGAGCCCGGCGACACGCGAACCTACACGTACTGGGATCTGCATCGCGAAGTCAGCAAGTTCGCGAATGTCCTGCGAGGTCTGGGGGTGGAGCGCGGCGACCGCGTCGCCATCTACCTACCCATGATCCCCGAAGCGGCCATCGCCATGCTGGCCTGCGCCCGGATCGGGGCACCGCACTCGGTGGTGTTCGGCGGCTTCAGCCCGGAATCGCTGGCGGACCGGATCAACGACGCCACCGCCAACTGCCTCATCACCGCCGACGGCGGATTCCGGCGGGGCGGCGTCGTCCCTCTCAAGAGCAACGCCGACAAGGCACTCGAGAGCTGCCCGACGATCGAGAGCGTGGTGGTCGTCGCCCGCGGGGCGGCCCTGGGCGACGGCGCGGAAACCGCCATGACGCCGGGAAGGGACCACTGGTACCACGAGCTCATGGAGACGGCGTCGGCGGACTGCCCGCCGGAGCCGATGGATGCTGAAGACCTTCTCTACATCCTCTACACCTCGGGCACGACGGGGAAGCCGAAGGGCGTGGTCCACACGACCGGCGGTTACCTGACGCAGGTCTACGCGACCACGAAGGCGGTGTTCGATCTGCAGGACGACGACGTGTACTGGTGCACCGCGGACGTGGGGTGGGTGACGGGCCACAGCTACATCGTGTACGGCCCCCTGGCGAACGGCGCGACGGTCCTGATGTACGAGGGTGCGCCGGACTGGCCCCACAGAGGACGGTTCTGGGAGCTCTGCGAGAAGTACGGCGTCACGGTCTTCTACACGGCACCCACGGCCATTCGGGCGTTCATGCGTTGGGGTGACGAGTGGCCGGGCAAGTTCGACATGTCCCGGCTCCGCCTCCTGGGGACGGTGGGAGAGCCCATCAACCCGGAGGCGTGGATGTGGTATCACGAGGTGATCGGGGGCGCTCGCTGCCCGATCGTCGACACGTGGTGGCAGACGGAGACCGGGGGGATCATGATCACGCCCCTACCGGGCATCCTGGAGACCAAGCCCGGGAGCGCGACTCGGGCGTTTCCGGGCATAGCCGCCACGATCATGAGCGATGAGGGGGACGAGGTCCGGGCAGGCTATCTGGCCATCACGGCTCCCTGGCCCGGCATGCTGCGGACGATCTACGGCGACGACCAGCGGTATCGGGACACCTATTGGTCCAAGTGGCCCGACATCTACTTCCCAGGGGACGGCGCTCACACCGACGACGACGGCTACTTCTGGATCATGGGCCGAGTCGACGACGTGCTGAACGTGGCGGGTCACCGCATCGGCACCATGGAGGTGGAGAGCGCCCTGGTGGACCACGAAGCGGTGGCCGAATCAGCCGTCGTCGGGAAGGCCGACGAGATCAAGGGCCAGGCCATCGCGGCTTTCGTCACGGTGAAGGAGGGGGTCGAGACCTCGGATGAGCTCACGGCCGAGCTGAAGGGGCATGTCGTGAAGAAGATCGGAGCGATCGCGAGGCCTGCGGACATCATCTTTTCGGCCGAGCTGCCCAAGACGCGCTCGGGAAAGATCATGCGCAGGCTGCTCCGAGATATCGCGGAAGGTCGCACCCTCGGCGACACCACGACGCTCGCTGATCCGGCGGTGGTCGCCAGCCTGCAAGCCCAACATGAAGAAGCCGAGGGCTGAGGAGCCAACATGCACGACGTTCTCCGCGCCCGTCTCCTCCGAAAGATCGAATCTCTGCCGGAGGACCAGATCTATCAGGTGCTCGACTACATCGAGTTCCTCGAGTCGAAGTACACGCCTGACATGACCGAGGAGACCTCCGGGCTCCAGCGCTTTGCCGAGCGCCTGGAGGATCGCCTGCGGCGGAGGACGGTCAGTCCGGCCAACATCCGCGAGGCATTTCAGCTCATCGCGGCGGCGGACCGGGCCCTGTCCTCCGTTTCCCAGGCGGGTAAGCAGATCATGAGCGATCTCGGCGTGATCGAGGGGGATGATACCCGGAAGGAGCCCTCCGACCGGGACGAGGATCGTGGGCCCGATAGCCACCCGGGAGAGGGTGAATCGCAGGGTTGACACTCCTCCGTGGGCTCGGGTAAGATGGCCCATGGAAAGACCGCTCACGCCCGTGACCCGACGCTGGAACGCGTTGGGTGGCGGGCGTCTTGCATAGATCCCGACCTGCGAGAGAGACCATGAGCCAGCCGGTTGGCCGTCGAAGCGCCATCATCGGCGAAGCCCTCACCTTCGACGACGTTCTGCTCGTGCCCGGGCATTCGACCGTCCACCCCAAGGACACGGACGTCCGTTCGCTTCTCACGCCCAGCATCCCCCTGCAGATTCCCCTGCTGACCGCCGCGATGGACACCGTCACGGAGTCCCGTATGGCGATCGCCATGGCCAGGGAAGGGGGGATGGGGATCATCCACAAGAACCTGACCATCGACCAACAGGCCCAGGAGGTGGACAGGGTCAAGCGTTCCGAGAGCGGCATGATCCTCGATCCGATCACGCTCGGGCCCGACCGCACCCTACGGGACGCCCACGTGCTGATGGCGCGCTTCTCGATCAGCGGCGTTCCCATCGTGGAAGCGGACGGGAAGTTGGTCGGCATCGTCACGAACCGGGACCTGCAGTTCGAGACCGATCTGGACCAGTCCCTCCAGGCGGTCATGACGTCCAAGAGCCTGGTGACGGCGCCGGAGGGCACGACCCTGCAGCAGGCGGAGCGCATCCTCCACGAGCACCGGATCGAAAAGCTCCCCGTCGTAGACGCCGGGGGCAGGCTGCGGGGCCTCATCACGGTCAAGGACATCTTCAAGCGGCGTCAGCACCCGAACGCGTGCAAGGACGATCACGGCCGCCTTCGGGTGGGGGCGGCGGTGGGCGCCTCGCCGAGCGACCTGGATCGCGCGCGTGCCCTGGTCGAGGCCGGCACCGACGCCCTGATCGTAGACACGTCCCACGGCCATGCGGAGGGCGTGCTCAAGGCGGTCGCCCGGACCCGGGAGGCGTTTCCGGACGCGCAGCTGATCGCCGGGAACATCGGGACGTCCGACGGCGCGCGGGCTCTCGCGGAGCGGGGCGTCGACGCGGTGAAGGTGGGCGTGGGGCCGGGCTCCATCTGCACGACCCGCGTCGTCACGGGTGTGGGCCTACCTCAGCTCACCGCCATCATGGACGCGGTCGACGGCGTGAAGTCCGAGACGTGTGTGATCGCCGACGGCGGCATCCGCTACTCGGGCGACATCGTCAAAGCCCTGGCCGCGGGCGCGCACTCGGTCATGATGGGATCCATGTTCGCCGGCACCGAGGAGTCGCCGGGCGAGTCCTTCCTGCTGGAAGGGCGGCGGTTCAAGACGGTGCGTGGCATGGGCTCCCTGTCGGCCATGGCCGACGGATCGGCGGACCGCTACTTCCAGGATCCCTCCGAGGAGACGCAGAAGCTGGTGCCGGAAGGGGTGGAAGCGCGGGTGCCGTACAAGGGACCCATGGCCGATCAGGTGTTCCAACTGGTCGGCGGGCTCCGGAGCGGCATGGGCCTGGTCGGCGCCGGCACGTTGAGCGAGCTCCACGAGGTGGCGCGTTTCCTGAGGGTGACGCCCGGGGGGCTCCGAGAGTCCCACCCGCACGACGTCGTGATCACGCGAGAGGCGCCCAACTACCACCTGTGAGTGGGGTCGTGGTGGTGCGGCGTGCCCCGATCCCGCCTCGCCCGGGTCCGGAACCGGTGGGGCTCCGCTATCGTCCCCCACGGATACTGTCGATGCCAGGGGAAACCGGGGTGCGCGTCTTCTTGTCCCCGGGCCGCGCTGACCGCATAGTCGGCTGGCCTGGAAGCCCGCGTCCAACGTGCGCGACCTCCGCCCGACAACCCGCAAACGAGCGTTCATGACCGTACAGGAGCAGTCCACGAGCGTCGTCCCAGGGCCCCGCCTGCTCCTCGGGCCAGGGCCATCCCCCGTGGACCTCCGCGTGCGCGAGGCCATGGCGCGACCGACGGTCGGCCACCTCGACCCGTCGTTCCTCGCGCTGATGGACGACGTCAACGGGCGGCTCCGTCACCTCTTCGGCACCGGGAACACCACGACCTTTCCCCTATCGGCCACGGGGTCGGCGGGCATGGAGGCTTCGCTGTCCAACATCCTGGAGCCGGGCGACGTGGCGATCGTCGGCGTCTGTGGCGTCTTCGGCGCCAGACTGGCCGAGATGGCGCGTCGCATGGGTGCGGACGTCGTAACCGTCGAAAGCGACTGGGGGAGACCTCTCGATCCGCAGCAGATGATCGAGACCCTGCACGCCAACCCCGGCGCGCGAGCCGTGGCCCTGGTTCACGCCGAGACGTCGACGGGGGTGTGGCAGCCCCTGGAAGAGATCGGCGCCGCCGTGCGGGAGACGGAGACCCTCTTGGTGGCGGACACGGTCACGTCCCTTGGCGGCGTGCCCGTGGAGGCCGACCGGGTCGGGATCGACGTGGCCTATTCGGGAACCCAGAAGTGCCTCGGCGTCCCACCCGGGCTCGCGCCCATAACGTTCTCACCTCGGGCTCTGGAGCGCATCCGGAGGCGCCGGCAACCCTGCCAGAGCTGGTATCTGGACGTGTCGCTGATCTCGGGATACCTGGGTCAGGAGCGGCGGTACCATCACACGGCGCCCATCAACATGGTCTACGCCCTGCACGAAGGGCTGGTCATGATCCAGGAGGAAGGCCTGGGCGCTCGCTACACCCGGCATCTGGAGGTTGGCCGGGCGCTGCAGTCCGGACTCGAGGCGCGCGGCTTCGAGCTGTTCGCCGAGGAGGGCTACCGGCTGCCGCAGCTCACGAGCGCTCGATTGCCCGGGGGAGTGGAGGAGGCTCCACCGCGAAGGGCCCTGTTGGAGCGATTCGGCATCGAGGTGGGAGGCGGCCTCGGTCCGGTGACCGGCAAGATCTGGCGGATCGGCTTGATGGGAAGCGGTGCGACGCACGAGAATGTGGATCGATTGCTCGATGCGGTGGACCTGCTTCGCGAGGAGAGCGGTTGGTGATCAGGGCCTTGGCAGTGCTGACCCTGCTGGCCGCGGCGGCGTGCACACGAGTGGGCGCACCCGCCCCGCTCCCCACGCCGGACCCCGGTCCTGACGCCAGGCCGTCCGACGGAGGCGGCGCCGGCGTCGACGGCGCGCGACCCGGCGAGAGACCGCCTTCGGGTGAAGGGATGCTCCCGGCAACCGATGCCTCGGGCACGGGGGTTTCCTGGCCGGACCCGGTGACGACGGGTCCCTGGTCCGAGCGAGCCGAGTTCGTGGACCGGCAGGCCTGGTATCAGGAGCTTTGGACGGGGCGGGGCCGCGGGAACTTCGCCCGCTACCTGGAGCGCATGGGTGCCTATGAGGACATGGTGGCTCGGGAGCTGGTGGCCCGGGATCTGCCCCCGTCGCTCCGCTACCTGCCCGTCATCGAAAGCGGCTACAACCCGACGGCCGTGAGCTGGGCCGGGGCGGTAGGGCTCTGGCAGCTCATGTCGGGGACTGCTCGAGACGCCGGGCTCACCGTCAACGCGGTGGTGGACGAGCGCCGCGACCCGTATCGGGCCACACAGGTGGCGCTCAGCTTTCTGGATGAGTTGTATGGGCGTTTCCAGAGCTGGCCTTTGGCCTTGTCCGCGTACAACGGCGGGCCCGGGAGAGTGGCGCGCCTGGCACGCCGCCATGCCCCGGGACTCGAGTACGGGGACAGCGTCTACTTCGTCATCCGGCCGCATCTGCCTCGGGAGACACGGGACTTCGTCCCCAAGCTCATGGCGGCGGTGGCTCTCGCCCGGGATCCGGCCGGTCACGGCTTCGGCGACGTGCAGCCCCTGGAGCCGCTGAGTTGGGAGGCGGTCTCGGTGCCCGACGCCACGTCGGTCGACGTGCTCGCGTCTGCGGCGGAGGTGGATCAGGACGTGGTGGAGCGTCTGAACCCCCAACTGGTGAGGGGATTCACGCCGGCCGGTCGCGAGACGACCGTCCGCGTGCCCGCCGGCTCGGCGGCGACGTTCGCGGCCAACTACGCGCTGATCCCCCCCGACGAGCGCGTGACCTTCCTGGAGCACAAGGTGGTGCGCGGAGATACGTTCTGGGACATCGCACGGGCGTACGGCGTGTCCCTCGCCGTGCTGGAGGCTGCCAACCCCCACACCTCACCCAGGCGGCTTCAGATCGGGCAGTGGCTGGTCGTCCCTCGGGCGCCCGAGCCGGGTCACGAGGGCCGGGCGGCGCCTGCGGCTACGCGAGTGGCCTCGGCCCCCGGCAGCGGAGGGGTGGACGCGACGCACGTCGTGCGCCGGGGCGACACCCTTTGGGACATCGCCCGCGCCTACGGGGTCGGAGTCGGCGAGCTGCGGCGGTGGAATGGCTTGGCGGAGGGCGACGTGATTCGGCCCGGAGACCGGCTGACGGTCAGGCAGTAGGCTCGTCCACGGCGTCGGTCGACGCCCTCCAGGTACCGCTCTTCCCCCCCTCCTTGCTGATCAGCTTCACGTCACGCACGACCATGCCTTTGTCCAAGGCCTTGGCCATATCGTAGACGGTCAACAGCGCCAGGGACGCGGCTACGAGCGCCTCCATCTCCACGCCGGTCTGACCGGCGATCCGGGCCTCGGCCCGGGCCACGACACCCGGCAGGGTCGTGTCCAGACTCAGATCCACCGAGACGGACGCGCCGGGGAGGGCGTGGCACAGGGGGATGAGCTCGGCGGTGCGCTTCCCCGCCATGATCCCCGCCAAGCGGGCCACCTGGAGGGCGTCGCCCTTCGGGCCGCGCCCATCACGGACCGCCTGGAAGGCCGCCTCGGACATCTCGATCCGGCCCTCGGCGACGGCGGTGCGGTGCGTGACCGCCTTGTCGCTCACGTCCACCATGCGGGGCTGCCCCTCCGCGTCCAGGTGGGTCAGCCGGGGAGTGGGGTCGTTCACGTCACGTTCCTCTCGGTCGGGCCCGTCGGCGGTCCCCCGCCGGCTGCTCAGTGTGCTGGCCCGGTGCGTGCCAGATGCCGTTGCAGGTCCCTGAGCAAGCCGGCGACGATGAGTTGTGGGTTCACGTTGCCCGCCGCCAGGATACGGGCGTGGTCCAGCGCCTCGAGTGCCCGTGCCGGCTGGGCTGGATGGATGGCGCCCTCGCGCACGGCGCTTTCCAGGGTATCGCGGGCGTCTATGTTCACGATCGCGTCCGGAACGCCGGCGGCGGCCGCACCCAGGTCCCGGAGCCACCCCTCCAGCGCCGAGAAGAGGCCGGTCAGGGCGCGGGCTCGGGACACGCCGAACCCCAGCGCCGGTCCAAAGGCGGCGCCGCGACGGTCGCTCAAGCCCGCGCGCAGCAGGCGGAACGCGTCCCGTCGCGTCCGCTCGAGCGGGCCGGGCTCGCCCTCGTCGCCGAGAAAGCCCAGCGCCCGCCCGATAGCCCCCTGCGAGAGCAGCGCCGCCCGTTCGGCCTCGTCGGGGTCAGCCCCCGCCCGGGCCACGAGGAAATCGCTGACCTCCGAGGCGGTCAGGGCCGGCACGTGGAGCGGCAGGGTCCTCGAACGAATCGTCGGGAGCAGACGCCCGGGTTCGCCGGACGTCAGGATGAACCAGGTGTGGGAGGGGGGCTCCTCGAGAAGCTTGAGGATGGCGTTGGCAGCCTCCGGGCTGGCCTCCTGGGGGACGAGCTCCTCGGCGCGGGAGATGACGAACACCTGCCGGTGGGCCATGGCCGGCCGCTGGACTGCCTTTCTGCGCAGGGTCTGCACCGCGGCCAGGTACAGCCCCTTGGGCTCGTCGTCCTGAAGCGACCGCAGGGGCTGGTTCCTCCACTCGGCCAGGGCCTGCGCCCTGGCGTCTTCCAGCGCTCCGCGCAGGCGGTCCCCCGACACCCCCTTCGGCCGCGCCAGGGGGAAGTACCAGTGGACGTCCGGATGCTCCAGCCTGGCGGAGAGGTGGCATTGGCGGCAGGTGTCGCAGGGACCCTCGGGCCCCGGCGCCTCGCAGACCGCGAGCTGCGCGGCCCACAGAGCGAGGCGCTGCTTCCCGACGCCGGGAGCGCCGTGCAGCAGGAGCGGACCGGGCAGGCCTCCGCGGGAGAGGGCGCTGGCCAGCAGCCCGCGGGCCCGGACGTGACCTTGGACCGGATGCAGCTTCACGGTGCGCCCTCGGGGGGCTTGAGCCAGCGCAGCGGATCCAGGGCCTGGGGCGCGGTGCCGTCCACCGGGCCTCGGATCTGGAACTCCATGTGAGCCCCCTCCGGCGTCTGACGCCCTCCCACGGTGCCCACGATCTGGCCCTGCTCCAGGTCCCGCCCCTCGACCACGCCGACGTCCTGGAGGTAGAGGTAGAGCGTGTAGAACCCGTCGCCGTGGCTCACGACCACGGTTGGGCCGTAGCCCTCGAAAGGGCCGGCCAGCACGACGCGACCGGGCATGACGGCACGCACTGGAGTTCCGGTCGGTGCCCCGATCCCCAACCCGTTCCACCTCAGCACGATCCCGTTCGGACGCTCCTCCCGCCCGAATCGATAGACGATGCTTCCCTCGACCGGCCAATCCAGGGATCCTTCGTCGAGCGCTTCGAAACCGGTGGTGGCCGAGGGCAGGGTCACCTCCCGGGGCGCGTCCCCGACGCGCGTGGCCTCCAGGTCCTCGAGGAGACCTTCGAGGTGGGCGTGGTCGGCATCGAGTTTCTCGATCCGTCCCTGCCTGAGCGCCTCTTCCGAGCGATACTCGTTCAGCATGCGCTGATGGGTCGCCTCGACGTTGCGCAGCTCGGTAAGCTCGTCCTCCTTGAGCCTGCGGAGGCGCTCGAGCTCGACCAGGCTCTGCTGCAGCTCCCGGTCCTGGAGCACCAGGGAGGACTCGAGCTGGCTCACCCGGTCCACGAGAGCGCGGTCGTACGCCGCGATCAGGCGCAGGTACCGGTATCGGTTCAGCAGATTCGAGAACGAGTCCGCTCCCAGGAGCACGCGAACCGTGTGCATCGGCCCGTCTTTGTAGATGAGTCGCAGCCGCTCGTTCAGCGTGAGCTGGCTCGATCTGAGCCGGTCCCGCGTGGCCGCGAGGTCCGTGCTGGTTCGCTGGTTCTGCATCGCCACCGCTTCGACCTGGAAATCCACCTCGGCAAGCACGGACCGGGAGGCCGAAAGCTGCCGCTCGACGTTGCGAAGCTCGGCCGAGGCGTCGCGCGCCCGGGTTCTGAGACCGTCCATTTCGCCCTGGAGCTGCATGCGCTCCGTGCGGATCTCCTCGAGGCGTCTCTGGCTGGCCAGGATGTCGCGCGTGACGTCGGGCTCCTGCGCGCCGACGCTTCCCGTCGGGACCCACGCCAGGACCAGGGCGGCGAACGGCATCCAACGGACGTGATGGGCGACCGGCGGCCTGCGAGGGGCGCGTCCTTCCCGTCTCATCTCACACCTCGCGCACGTGGCGCCGCACGGCGGCGCCACTGGCGACGAGACCGAAGAGCATCCCCGCCATGAGGCCGCCTGCGACCCATTCGGTGGGAAGCCACGCGAGCTCGAACAAGAGCTCGGTGACGGCGCGGAACGTGACGTACGCCAACCCGGCCGCCGCGACCCCGCCCAGGAGGCCCGTGAGGGCTCCCTCGATCAGGAACGGCCGACGGATGAATCCGTCGCGGGCGCCGACGAGTCGCATGACGTAGATCTCGTCGCGCCGCGCAAAGACGGCCAGCCGGACGGCCGTCCCGATGATGAGCGCGGCCGAGAGCGCGAAGGCCAGTCCCAGGACGGACGTGGCGGCGGCGCCCATGCGCCGGAGCAGGTACAGCTTGTCCAGCCACTCCCTGCCGAACCGCACGTCCTCGGCGACCGGGTAGGAGGCGGCCCGGTCGGCGACGCGGGCCACGGCGTTCGGCGTGCGACTTCGGGGATGGAGGGAGATCTCCAGGGACGCAGGCAGCGGGTTCACATCGAGGTCGGTGAAGAGGTCACCGAATTCGGGCAGCTCGGCCTGGGCGTCCTCGAGGGCCTGCTCCTTGCTGACGAACTCGACGCCCTCGACCTCGGGCATGCTGGTCAGCTCCTCCTTCGCCAGCTCCAGGTCCACTGGATCACCGTCGTCCCGCAGGTAGACGACCAGCTCCACACGCTCTTCGACGCTCGCGAGAGCGATCTGCATGTTGTGGGCGACCAGGGCGAAGAGGCCGACGACATAGAGGGCGAGCCCCACCATGGCCGCGGATAGACCCGTGAGCACGGGGGCCCGCCGAAACCCCGCGATCGCTTCTCGTAGGGCGTAGCTCATCGACCGTTCGTGTCGGCTGCCGAGTCGTAGACGAGGCGTCCCTGATCCAGCTCGAGCAGCCGGACGTGGGGGTAGCTGCGGACGAGCTCGAGATCATGGGTCGCAACGAGGACGGCGGTGCCCCGGGCGTTGATGTCCCAGAACAGATCGATCACGCCACGGGTCGCCCGCTCGTCGAGGTTGCCGGTGGGCTCGTCTGCCAGGAGGACCACGGGATCGTTGGCCAGGGCACGGGCGATGGCCACGCGCTGGCGCTCTCCCCCCGAAAGCTCGTCCACCGAGGCACCACCCTTGGCCGCCAACCCCACCTGGCTGAGCAGGCGCTGGGTGCGGGGGACGATCTCGCTCCGTGGCGCGCCCGTGACCTCGAGGGCGAACGCCACGTTCTCTCGGGCCGTCCGCCCTGGAAGCAAGCGGAAATCCTGGAAGACGTGGCCCACGCGTCTCCTGACCTTCCAGACGTCACGCGCCGGCGTACGCTTGGACGAGTACCCGCTCACGCGCACCTCGCCGCTCGTGGGTCGCTCCCCCAGGTGGATGAGGCGCATGGTCGTGGACTTGCCAGACCCGGAATGACCGGTGAGAAAGGCGAACTCCCCCTTCCGGATGTGGAAGGAGATACCGGCCACTGCCGGGGTTTCCGCCTTGTACTCCTTCGTGACGTTGGTGAGCTTGATCACGGCCGGAGAGTGTGCCAGGGAGCGCCCAAAAAAACTAGCTCTGGCCGGTGACGTGCGCCAGCCGGTGAGCCATGCTCAGGGCCTCTACCGTCGATGAAGGGTCGGCCACGCCGCGCCCCGCGATGTCGAAGGCCGTACCGTGGTCCGGAGACGTGCGAACGAACGGCAGACCCAGCGTCACGTTCACCCCGCTCCCGAACGACACCGTCTTGAAGGCGGCCATCCCGACGTCGTGGTAGGGAGCCACCACGGCATCGAACTCGCCCTCGATCGCGCGCCTGAACACCGTGTCCGCCGGGATAGGCCCGTGGACCGAAAGCTGGTGGTCCCGGAGGCGCGCGACGGTCGGAGCCAGGATCCCTGCCTCCTCATCTCCGAACAGACCCCCGTCCGAGGCGTGAGGATTCAGGGCGCACAAGGCGACCTGCGGGTCGGAGATGCCCCAGCCCTCCCTGAGCGCTTCGATCAGAAGGCGAGTCTGGGTTTCCAGCAGGCGGCCGGTCAGCCGCTCGGGAACCGCCCGAAGCGGCAGGTGGGTGGTGGCGAGGAGCACCCGCAGCGCCCCGCCGAGTCGCGTGCGCTCGGCCGCCATCAACATCCCGACGACGGAGGCGGCGGTGAGGTGCTGGAGCATCTCCGTCTGGCCCGGGACGTCCCACCCGGCCGCCCGCAGGGCGGGTTTGCTCACCGGTCCGGTCACCACGGCGGCCACCTCTCCGGCCACGGCCATGCGCACGGCCTCTTCCACGGCCCGAGCCGACACCCTCCCCGCCGATGCCTCGGAGCCGTCGAATCGGTCTACCGCGTGGAAGGGGAGGCCGCACGAGGAAGCCTCCTCGTGACCGAGGGCCAGGATGGAGGCATCGGGGTGCGCGTCGAGGAACGAACGGGCGGCAACCGGGGCCAGCTCGGGTCCGATGCCCCGAGGGTCTCCCAACGTCAGGGCGATGGGCTTGCTCAAGCTGGTCGGTATCGGTGGTGAGGCCAACGTGCCACCACCACGCTAGATCCGGATCTCCACGTGGGCGGCGGAGCGGAGCTCCGCGAGGATCCGCTCCTGCATCTTCTGCTGGGACAGCACGTCGTGGATCTCGGTCCGGACGTCCTCGAACGTGGCGACGCCGGCCTCCCGCACCTCGATCACCTGGGCGAGGCCGAAGCTGGTTCGGCCTCCCTGGCCGAACTCGATGGGACCCACGATGGCATCGGCAGGGACGCCGGCGAGAGCCGCGCTGTAGCCGGGGGGCAGCTGGTTGAGCTGGTCGGTCGCCACCGTGGCCGTGTCGGGGATCGGCCCGGCGCCGAACTCCTCCTGGAGCGCGCCGAAGGCCTCGCCCTGCTCCAGCCGGGTTCGGATCTCGGTAGCCGTGGTGCGGGCCCGCTGGAGGTCTTCCTCCGTGACGTCGGGCTGCACGAGTATGTGGCGGGCCTTCCGCTCGGGTCCTCGCACCCGCTCCACCATGATGAGGTGATACCCGAACTCGGTTTCGATGGGAATGCTGACCTGGCCGGGGCGGAGCTCGAATGCCGCGTCCTCGAACTCCTTGACGAAGCCACTCCCCCGCCGGAACCAGCCCAGATCTCCGCCCAGCTGTTGCGACCCGGGATCGTCCGAGTGTCGGCGGGCCAGCTCCTCGAAGTCCTCGCCAGCCAGGAGCTGCTCCAGGATGTCCTCGGCCTCGGCCATGGCCGCCGCCTTTGCCGAGTCGGCCGCCTCCGCGTTGAGGACGATGTTGGCGAAGGTGATCGTGGCCGGCCGTTCCGGAAGGGCGTCGCGCTGGCTCTCGAAGAACTCACGCATCTCGGACTCCTCGACGATCACCGCACGGCGACCTGCAGCCTGGCGCGCCAGAAACTGCTGTTGGAGGTTCTGCTTGCGAGCCTCCGTCCGTAGATATTCGCGGTACTCCGTCAACGTCCAGCCCTGTTGGCTCAAGGCGCGTTGCAGGGCCGCCTGACCACCCATCGTCCGCGTCCTCTGGTCCAGCTCGTCATCGACGATGGCGTTGATCCGGCCATCGTCCACGGTGATCAGGGTGTCCTTGAGGGCGGCCTGGAGAAGCAGCTGCTCGTTGACCAACGCCTCGAGGACCTGGCTCTGGAGCTCGGCGAGCGCGGCCGAATCCGTGGGCATCTGCTGGCCGAGCTGAAACATGCGCTCAGTGACCTGGGACATGACGATGGCCGAGTCGCCGACGACCGCCACGACCCGATCGACGAACTCGGGGTCGGCCCCGGGCATGCCGGGCAGCTGCGCGGCGGCCGGACGCGGCGCTGTCAGGAGCGTCGCCGCGATGAGCCACGTGGAGGCGTTGAGTATCGTTCGACCGTTCACTTCAGATCCTGGATGCTCCGTGGGGCCCCGTCTTGCCGGCCGCCGGGGTTCGACGCGGGCGCGGGCCCGCGCCCAAGCCCTGTGTAACCGAGGCCTTGGCGGCGGGTTCCCCGCCGGGGCTCGCTGGGGTGCCGCCTCCTAGGGTGATCCACTCGAGTCCGCAGGCGGCGGCGCGTTGGGTGCGGGCGCCGGTGCCGGTGCGGGGGCCCCCGTCTCCACGGGCGGTGGATTGCCTCCGAAGCTCTCGACCCGCTCCACCACCTGCGGGACCGCCGTGGGGAACCACTCACCGCGGTACTCCGTGCGCAGCGCGTACGAGATGACGCCCAGAGGAATCACGTCCCGCTGCCCCTGGAGGATCTCGCCGAGGTTCTGGTTCACGCGCTGGGCGATGGCTTCCCGCTGCGTCTGTCCTTCGGCGGGGGCGATGTCACGCAGGCCCAGCTGCGCTACCGCCAGCCCGAAGCGGCTCCGGGCTCGCTCCATGATCGAGTCGGTCTCTTCCTGACCGAGGACGAAGCCCTGGCGCTCGGCTTCGTTCACGAGCAGCTCGGCACGGGCCAGGCTGCGGACCATGCCGTCGAGTGCCGAGCTGTCGGCACTGGGGATCTGCGAGCGGAAGGCCGGTGGACGAGCCTGGATGAACTCCTGGAATTCGCCCACGGTGAATTCCCCGCCGTCAAAGGTGGCTACGGGACGCGCAGCGGCACGGCTCCCCAGCCGTTGGCCCGGACGACGGGCGAGCTCTTGGAGGGCCGGGAAGGTCTCGCTCCGGATCTCCACGTTGGCCGGCTCCTCGACGCTGGCGACGTAGACCGACTCCGCCGCTGCGACCCTCGCCGCCCGTACCTGTGCCAGGAACTCCACGCGGTTGTCGTCGAGGGACTCGAGGTGCTTCTCGTCGACGAGGATCACGTGATAGCCGTAGATGGTCTCGACGGGGTCGGATATCTCGCCCGTCTCGAGGGCAAAGGCCGCGGCCTCGAACGGACCGACCATGTCGCCACGCCCGAAGGTACCCAGGTCACCACCGAGCTCGGCGGAGCCTCTGTCCTGGCTGTACTCCCGGGCGAGAGCGGAGAAATCCTCGCCGCGCTCCGCGCGCCGCTTGAGGTCCTCGGCAAGGGCGCGCACGCTGTCCCGCTCCGCGTCCGAGGCGCCCGTCCCCAGGCTGAGCAGGATGTGGCGTGCTCTCACCTCGCCGCCGGGCCCGGATTGCGCCCAGAGGGACGTGAGCTCCTCGTCGGAAACGAGCGTGTCGACCTGAATGACCTGGTCCCGCAGGCGGTACACCATCTCCTGTTCGATCTCGGTCCGCACCAGGGGCGATAGGTCAACGGCTTCGAGGAGGGAATCTCCCACGGAGGCCGTGGCGATCAACGTGTAGTCGATCCAGAGGTCCGCCAACGCTTCGACGATCTCCGGGCGGTTGGGGAGCTGGCTCTGGTTGGCCAGCAGTCGCGCTGCGTGCTCGATGGTGAGCTGGTGGTCCTCGGCGACGGCCAGAACGTCGGGGTCCGGGCCGTTGTCGCAGCCGCCGAGGACGGCGAGAAGGACCACGGCGATTGCGGGTCTCTTATGGCGGATCATCTACTCCTGCTCCTTGGTTTCGCTCGTTCGGCCGGTCCCCACCCGTCCCGTCCCTTCCCTCGCCGTTCAAACGTCGTCGTTGTCATCATGCGGCCTTCGCCCGCTCCTTCAGCAGCACGCGAAACGCTCGCGCGAGCGTCTCCGTCACGGAAAGAGGTCCGTGCTGCCGGAGCGTCAGGGAGAGCGGCGACATTCTCCGAACCTCCACCTCGACCTGCCGATCACGCAGCGGCCGATCCAGCGCGGCCAGCCTCGGGATCACGCCCGGCCGAAAGTTCACCCGGGCTTCGGTGGGTCCCACGAGGACCCGATCCACGCCGAGTTGTCGACCCAGAAGGCGGAGTACGGCTCCATCCAGGAGGCGCTCGACCTCGCGCGGCGGTGGCCCGTAGCGATCGGCCAGCTCCTGCCTGAGACTCTCGATCTCCGCTTCGGCGCGGATCTTCGAGAGTCGTCTGTAAAGATGTAGTTTTTGGCCCGAATCCGAAATGTACCCCTCGGGAAGCAGCGCCGCGCCGGCCATGCTGACCTCCGGATCGCCCTCCCCGCCCTCCTGTTCGCCCTCCCGGATCCGACGGACCGTCTGCTCCACCAAACGCATGTAGGTCTCGAGGCCGACGGCGTGGGCGAAGCCCGATTGGTCCGCGCCCAACAGGTTCCCGGCTCCCCTCAGCTCCAGGTCCCTCAGCGCCACCTGATAGCCACTCCCGAGCTCGGTGTAGTGCTCGAGCACCTTGAGCCGGCGCTCCGCCTCCTCGGCCAGACGCTCGGGGACCATCAGGTAGCAGTACGCTCTCCGGTCCGAGCGACCGACTCGACCACGGATCTGGTACAGCTGGGCGAGACCGAAGCGGTCTGCCCGGTCCACGACCAGGGTGTTCGCGTTGGGCACGTCCAGCCCGTTCTCGACGATGGAGGAGCACACGAGAACGTCGGTCTCCCCGTCCACGAAGGCGGTCATGACCCGGTCCAGGGCTCTCCCGGGCATCTGGCCGTGCGCCACGGCGATCCGCGCCTCCGGCACCAGCATGCGCAGCTTCTCCGCCGCCGCGTCGATCGTGGCCACCCGGTTGTGGAGGAAGAACGCCTGCCCGCCGCGGTCCAGCTCGCGCTGGATCGCGTCGGTGAGCACCAGGTCGCTCCAGGGCAGCACGTGGGTGATGATAGGCATCCGGTCCCGGGGCGGTGTCCGGATCAGGGTGAGGTCGCGCAGGCCGGAAAGGCCCAGATAGAGGGTCCGTGGAATGGGCGTGGCCGTGAGCGTCAGAACGTCGACCGACGCACGCAGCTGCTTCAGGCGTTCCTTGTGCTTCACACCGAAGCGCTGCTCCTCGTCGATCACCAGGAGGCCCAGGTCCTTGAAGGTCACGTCGTCCGACAGCAGGCGATGGGTGCCGAGGACGACGTCCACCTGGCCTGCGCCCAGTCCCTCCAACAACGCCTTCTGCTCCTTGGGTGTTCGAAACCGGCTGAGGGCCCCCACCTTCACCGGAAAGTCTGCCAGGCGCTCCTCGAAGGTGTGGCGGTGCTGCTCCACCAGGATCGTGGTGGGGGCCAGGACCGCGACCTGCTTTCCGTCCTGAATGGCCTTGAAGGCGGCTCGGACGGCCACCTCGGTCTTGCCGTACCCCACGTCACCACAGATCAAGCGATCCATGGGTCGCGGCGACTCCATGTCCCGCTTGACGTCCGTAGTGGCCGATTTCTGGTCGGGTGTGTCCTCATAGAGGAATGCCGACTCCATCTCCCGCTGCCATCGGGTGTCGGGCGCGAACGCGAAACCCTGGGCGGTCTCCCGGCGCGCGTAGAGGTTCACCAGCTCGGCCGTCATTTCCTCGATGGCCTGCTCGGTCTTCCTGCGTAGCGTCTTCCAGCGCCTCCCCCCGATGCGGTGGAGCGACGGGGGCTCGGCGTCCTCGGTCTGGCCGACCCACCGCTCGAGCTGATCCAGTCGGTACACGGGAACCCTCAGGAGCTCGCCGCCGGCGTACTCCACGACCAGCGACTCCATCTCCTCGCCGGCGATGGTCACCCGCTCCAGTCCTCCGAACCGGCCGATCCCGTGATCGAGGTGTACCACGTAGTCCCCGGGGGAGAGCTGTGCGAGGCTCTCCAGCGACACCGCGCCCCGGAAGCGTCGTCGTCGTCGGAGCCGGCGCGACCGACGGAAGATCTCGTGGTCCGTGAAGACGCGCAGTGGAGGGCTGGCCAACGGGACGAAGAAGCCCCGATCCACCGACCCCACGGCCACCTGCACGCCCGGAAGCAGACGCCCTTCACCCCCGAGAATCTCCTCCAGCCGCTCGGCTTGCCCGTCGTTGTCACACAGCAGGAGCGTGCGGTGACCCATGCCCGCTCCCTCGCGTAGGAAGCGCTGCAGCCGGTCCATGTCGCGGTCGATGGGGGGGGCGGGCTCGGTGGCGAAATCCACGTCACCCCCCGGGTCGGACGTCAGCCTCAACAGGGGGAACCCACCGACCAGGCCGCCGGCACGGTCCGGCTCGAGGAACAGCGTCTCGGGATCGGGGGGGGACTCCCCGGAGTCGCGGCGCTCGGCGTAGATGCTTTGCACTTGCGCCCAGGTGCGGGCCATGGCAGCGGCCCAGTCCTGTCCCCGAGTCTGCACCAGGAGCGCGTCTTCGTGCAGCACCTCCAGGAGTGAGCGCCGCGTCCGGCCTCCGGCATCAGGCCCTTCGCCGAAGTGCACCGGGAGAACGTGCACCTGCTCGGTCTGGCGAATCGAGCGCTGATCCAAGATGTCGAACAGCCGGATCGAGGCCACTTCGTCGTCCCAGAGCTCGATGCGTGCCGGATCTGGCGATCCGAACGAGAAGAAGTCGACGATCCCGCCCCGAACGGCGAACTGACCCACTTCCTCGACCAGGGGGACCCGATCGAAGCCCCGCGTCTCGAGCGCCTCCACGAGGCCGTCCAGGCCGGGGCGGTCGCCCACTGCCACCGTGAGCCGGAGGTTCGCCAGCCGGTCCGGGATGGGTGCTCGCTCCTGGAGTGCCCTGACCGTCGTCACCAGGAGCCTCGTGCGGCGGGCGAAGAGCGCTTCCACGGCCTCGACCCGGAGGCCCTCGATCTCCAGGTTCGACTCGACCACCTCGTAGGGCAGCGCTTCCCGCTGCGGATAGAGCACGGGCGTGTCGTGTCCGAGGAGTGTCTCCAGGTCGGCCTCCATGGCGGCCGCCGCTGCCGGATCAGGGCAAACGATCACCCACACGCGGCCCGGCTCCTCGTCGTGAAGCGCCGCGACCAGGGCGGAGACGGCGGACCCGTGAAGACCGCCCGCCACGGTGCGCTGGCCCGGCCCGGGAAGGGCGCTCCGCAGCATCCGGAGCGGGGGACTGCTCCGGATCGCGGCTACGACTGCGCTGGACGATTCAGACACGACTCGCTTCGTGGGTTCCGCCAGGACGATCGGCCTCGGTCTTGGGGCGGCCCGAGCCGCTCCGTGTATGTCCTGGCCCCGCGGCGGCGAACCAGCTTTCGAACAGGAGGAGGAAGAGCGCGATCAGCAGAAAGGGCCTCCACACCTCGAGCCCCTGGCGGCTGGTGAACACGGCCCGGGTCCAAGCGGTGCTGTCCCGGGCCAACGAGAGCCGTGAGCCGTAGCGATCCCGGAGGGCCTCCGGCTCGAGTCGGTCGAGAAGTGACTCCTGCACGGGGACGTTCACGGCCACTCGGTCGATCACCGAATCCCCCGCCAGCACGTGGTAGATGCCGGCCTGCCTGGTCGAGCGAAAGACGTGGGTACCGTCGATCGGGAGGAGGGTTCCGTCCGGGAGTCGCACCGCCGTGGCTTCCGCGGGGGCGCGAAGGGGTTGGCCCGCCACGACCGAGGCCGCTCGAGCCCCTGGCAAGGCCGCTCTCGAGACGATCCACTCGAGAAGAGGCACCATGGTGGCGGAGACAGGCAGCGTCGTGGCCTCGGTATCGAGAGGTGAGGCGATGAGCACGTAGGGTCCGGTTGGCGCCTGGCCCGCCACCAGCCATGGGTCGCCGGCCGGCAAGTGGGCGAGGACGTCGTAGGCCCCGGACTCCCCCTCGATCGGGGTGAGGGGATGATGGGCGGAGACCCGCACACCGGTGAGGTCCGTGGGAAGGCCGTCTCCGAGAAGCGGTGCCTCCCCGCCCACCTCCTTGCCGCCGTAGCGCCAGGGTACGCCCGAGGCCGCCAGACGCCGGTTCAGGGCCGGGAGCAGGGCCGGGTCGGTGGAGGGCACGACCAGGGCCGGGGTGGGTCGACTGCGCCGATCCAGGCCGGCGCCGTCCACGGCCACGAGGATCTCCGCATCCGGGGCCGGCACCCGCCTTATGCGCCCCCCCTGTTCCAGCGTGTGGATGGCCTGGGTGAGGAAGAACGGGCTTCCGCCTTCGAGTGCCAGACCGGGCGCGCGACGGACCGACACTGCGAAGTACCGGCGGTCATCGGTGCTGAGGCTGTCGGGATCCGTCTCCACGTACCCGACCAGCGGACCCGGGGGATAGGGGCCACCCGGGAGCACGACGGTGGAACCTGGCGAGCCCGCGCTGGCCGCTCGGACGCGCCGTTCCACGATCAATCGGACCCACACCGTGTCCCCCGCCTCGACGCTCGCTTCGCCTACCGAGGCCGCGACGTCCGTGCGCTGTCCGGCGATGGGCGGGAGACCACCGCCCACCAAGACGTCGGTCAGGTGCCGGTTGGCCGGAGGGTCGGCGCTGGGGCGGTACACCACAACGGGGACGGCCGAGTCGGGAAGGGCGGGCTGACGCTCGGCGAAGGCGGAAGCCTGGAGATCCGACAGCACGTGCACCTCCCGCGCGTCCAGGTCGGCGTCGGCGGCGATGGCCAGCGCTCGGGCGATGGCGGCGTCGAGCTCCCCGGCCGCGTCGCTCACGACGGTGCGACGCACGCGGTCGGCGGCGGCCTCGGGTGTGCTGGGCGTCACCAGGTCCCAGGGCTCCCCCACGCGAAGCACCCAGACGCGGTCTTCGGGCGTGGCCTCATCCAGGGTGCCCAGCGCCAGCCCCTGGAGCTCGTCCAGGACTCGGCGTCCGCCTTGCACGAGCCCCGAGCTCATGGAGTTGTCCAGAACCATCACGATGGCCGTAGGGTCGTGGACGGCGCCGCGGCCGCGCAGAAACGCCCGGGCGGCGGCCAGGACCACCAGCAGGATCGTCGCGACTCGGATCAAGAGCAAAAGGAGCTGGCGAAGGCGGATCTGACGGGCATGCTGCCGCTCGGTCCGCTGCAGATACCGGAGCGCCGGGAAGGGCAGGCGTCGGGTCTCGTGCCGGTGCACCAGATGGAGGATGAGCGGGACCGCCACCGCGAGCCCCGCCAACAGGAAGAGCGGATTCAGGAACCCCATGAAGCCCTCCTGGGCCGGGACCGGTCGCCCCGCCCCCGGATCCGGTCAGGGCGACGCGGATCGGCGGCGTGAGGGGTCAGGAGAGCGGCCGCCCTCGTCATCCCAGCCGCTCCCGCTTGCGGAGGTAGGCCCGCAGCGCGATGGCCATGGGCTGATCCGTGTCCAGGACCACGTACTCGGTGCCTTGCGGTCGCAGGTTCCTCTCCCACTCGGCGAGCGCCTCTTTCACCGCCTCCCGGTAGTCGAGACGGATGTCGGCGACGCTGACCTGGAGCTCCTCTCCGGTCTCGGGGTCGAAGAAGCGGGCGTCGCTGGCCGCCGGGAGCTCCCGCTCACCCGGATCGAGCAGGTGGAACACGAGCACCTCGTGCCCGCGGTGCCGGAGGTATCGCAGCGCGGTGAGCGTGGTCTGCTGGTCCACGAGCAGATCCGAGATCAGGATCACGAGCCCTCTCCGGCGAAGCCTGAGCGCGGCGTCCTTGAGGGCCGACTCGGCCCGGGTTTGCCCCGATCCCTCCAGCGGGGCCAGCCGGCTCAGGATCTCATGCCATTGCTTGCGCCCACCCGCGGGAGACACGGCGTCGGTGATCTCGTCGTGAAAGGTCGTGAGCCCCACGGTGTCGCCCTGGCGAACGAGCACCAGCGAGAGCGCCCCGGCGAGGTGTTTGGCGTACCAGAGCTTCGTCGGTACGGTTTCGGCGTCAGACGTCCAGGCCATGGAGGCGCTGGTGTCCAACAGGATGTGGGCCCGGAGGTTGGTCTCCTCCTCGAACTGCTTGACGTGATAGCGGTCGGAACGGGCGTACATGCGCCAATCGATGTGGCGAAGGTCATCGCCGGGCTGATAGGCGCGGTGCTCGGCGAACTCGGCGGAAAACCCCCGATGCGGTGAGCGGTGCAGCCCCATGATGAATCCCTCGACGACACCTCTCGCGATGATCTCCAGTCCGCCGAGCTTGGCGAGCTCGACGGGATTCATGAGATCCAGGCGACGGCGCAGGGCCTGCTCCGTCTGTTCATTGGCCATCTATGACGCCAAACCTATCTTTTGAAGTGACGGGTCCGGACCGTAGGTGGATGCGTCACTGTCCTAAACCGTTGCCGGGTGCGTCCACCTTTGAGGACGCTTCCCGGCTCCGCGAGCTCCGTGTGCAGGCGGGCCCGACCCCGGACCGTGGCACGACCCGTGCAACCGGGAACGGTGTAAAGTGCGTCCTGGAGGATGGAAATGGTAGTTCGCGCGGCAGTGGCGGTGATCGCGGCTACGGCCGTGTTGGCCACGCCGGGCATCGGCGTTGCGCAACAGGGCGGTGGCCAATCGTGGGACGGATACGAGCTCGAGGCCCGCATCTGGTTGGACCGTGGCTCGGAGCCGGTGCTCCAGCGGGGTGAGCGGGTTCGGGTGTACTACAGGGTCTCCGAGGACGCCAACGTCGCCATCTTCCACATCGACACGGACGGCACCGTCCGGCTGGTCGTACCCAGGTCCCCTCGCGAGAACCAGATCGTCAACGGCGCACGGGACTACCGGGTGCTGTTCCCCGAAACGTCCTACTGGTTCGTCGACGACTACGCCGGCATCGGCTACTTCTTCCTCGTGGCCTCCCCCCGTCCCCTGGACCTTTCGCTCTTCAACTACTCGTTCTACGACGGTGGATGGGATCTGAGCCAGGTGGGCCGGCAGGTCTACACCGATCCATACGAGGCCATCGACGACTACGTGGCCGCCCTGATCCCCGACTGGGAGACGGCCGCCTACGGCCTCGACTTCACCAGCTACCACGTGGGTGAGCATCAGACCTACCCCCGGTTCCTCTGCTACGATTGTCACGGCTTCACGCCGTTCTCCGCATGGAACCCCTACTACTACGCGTGCACGAGCTTTCGCGTCGTGGTCTACAACGACCCCTTCTACTACCCGGCCTATCGCTACGGGGGAGGGGCGGTCGTGTATCCGGCCCGCGGACATCAACCGCGGTTCGTGTTCAAGGAGCGGGCTCAGGGAGAGTCCGGTACGCCCCTGGTGACCACGCGCGCGGAGGCCACCGGCATCGACCGGGCTACGCGCCGCCGAACACCGGCCGCCGGGTCCTCGACCGAGGTGCCTTCCGTGGAACGGACCCCCGGTGCCACGCAGGGGCGCGCACCGGGCGTGACGCGAATTCCCACTCGATCGGGGGAGCCGGATTTCGCCCGACCCGGAGAGCGGGACGCGCCCATCGTCGTGCCGTGGCCCGGACGGGCGACGCCTCCCGAGGCGAGCAGGCCTCCCGCTCGCGGCGGTGACGCGCGCGCAACGCCCACGACCCGACGGACCCCGCCGCCCAGCGGGACGACGGGGCGAGGGGCCGGAGCCAGCTCCCGACCCGTGCTCCAGCGACGGCCTCCCCCTCAGCGGGAGCGGCCCTCGAGCCAGCTGAATCCACCCCGCGGTGGCCAGGACGGACCGGCCTCCGTTCGTCCGACGGGCGGCGCGGGCAACCCACCGGGCGCGATCCGTCGGCCTGCCACCGGCAAGGGCAAGGGGGGAGCGGCCCCCGCTCGCCCCCCGAATCGCGGGGGGGTAGGCGCTGCCCCGACCCGGCCACCGACCGCGGGATCGGCCCGGCCGGGACGCCCGAACACGAGCCGTGGCGTGACCCGCTCTCCGCCGGCCGGTGGGTCCGTACGTCCGAGCCCCGCGCGCCCGCCCACTGGCGGATCGGCGCGCCCGACGCCGTCCCGCCCGTCGGGTGGGTCGGCACGTCCGGCGCGCTCCCGTCCCCCCAACGGCGGATCCGCCCGCCCGGCACCGTCCCGGCCGCCCACCGCAGCACAGCCGGCCCCGAGCCCCTCGCGGAGCGGAGGCGCCGTCCGCCGCTCCCCAACCCGGCGGCCCGTCTCGACCTAGCGTGGTGCTCGGCCGCGCAAGGGGGCCTCGCGGTCGGCAGCAGGGGTCGGTCGCAGCCCGAGAGGCCGAACGCGAGCAGCCCCCGTGGCCGAGCAGAGCGTCGATTGAACCCCCTTTCCGGGACGATTATCTTCAAAGGTTCTCCGCCCCAGGCCGGCCCCGACCGATCCTCTCCGCGAGCGAGGCGCACGAGCGTCCCGCACGGACCGGATGGTCCGACGCGGCCCTGCCGGGGCGCAGGTGATCGCTTCCCGCCACCAGCGCCGAGCTCCCGTGCAGATCGAGCAGATCCGTAACTTCTGCATCATCGCCCACATCGATCATGGCAAGTCCACGCTGGCCGACCGCCTTCTGGAGGCGACGTCCACTCTGGACAGCCGACAGATGCGCGAGCAGGTGCTCGACTCCAACGAGCTCGAGCGGGAGCGGGGCATCACGATCAAGCTCCACGCGGTCCGGATGGACTACCGGGCCGCCGACGGTCGAGAATACGAGCTCAATCTGATCGACACTCCGGGGCACGTGGACTTCACCTACGAAGTCTCCCGGTCTCTCGCGGCGTGTGAAGGGGCGATCCTGGTCGTCGACGCGAGCCAGGGCGTGCAGGCGCAGACGCTATCGAACCTGTTCCTGGCGCTCGAGGCCGATCTCGAGATCATTCCGGTCGTCAACAAGATCGACCTCCCTGGCGCCGAGCCCGAGCGCCGCCGAGAAGAGATTGCCGACCTGCTGGGCGTGGAGTCCGATAGCGTCCTGCTGGTCAGCGCGAAGGAGGGCGTCGGCGTCGGCGAGGTGCTGGAAGCGGTGGTCCACCGTGTGCGACCGCCCACCGGTGATCCGGATGGTCCGCTGCGAGCCTTGATCTTCGACTCGTACTACGACAAGTACCTGGGAGCGGTGCCGTCCATTCGCGTGGTCGACGGCGTCATCGCTCCGGGGACGCCGGTGACGTTCGGTGCCGTGGACGCCCGTTACGAGGTCACGGAGGTGGGGTACATGCGCCTCGGCCGCGTATCCCAGCCGCAGCTGGGCCCGGGGGAGGTCGGGTACCTCGTGGCCGCCATCAAGGAAGTGGCCCATACCCGTGTGGGCGACACCGTCCTGGATGCCGACAATCGGGCGGCGCAGTTGCTTCCGGGCTACCAGGACGTCCGGTCGATGGTGTTCGCGGGGCTGTATCCGTCCGACGCGGACGACTATGAAGACCTTCGCGATGCCCTGGATCGCCTCCGGCTGAACGACGCGAGCCTCCACTTCGAGCCGGAGACATCCACCGCGTTGGGCTTCGGGTTCCGGTGTGGGTTCCTGGGTCTTCTGCACATGGAGATCATCCAGGAGCGCCTGGAGCGGGAGTTCGGTGTCGACCTCATCACCACCGTTCCCAACGTGGAGTATCACGTCCACCTGACCAACGGCGAGGAGCTACGCGTAGAGAACCCCGCGCACCTCCCGCCCCCCGGCCGCATCGAGACCGTGTCCGAGCCCGTCGTGAGCGCCCGCATCCTCTGCCCGGCCGAGTACATCGGCAACGTGCAGAAGCTGTGTCACGACCGGAGAGGCGTCTTTACGGGGATGCAGTACCTGGACACGCAGCGGGTCGAGCTCACCTACGAGCTTCCGCTGGCCGAGATCGTACTCGATTTCTACGACAAGCTGAAGGGCGGAACGCGGGGCTACGCGGGGCTGGACTACGAGTTCCTGGAATACCGCCCCGACGACCTGGTCAAGCTGGACGTCCTCGTCAACGGCGACCCGGTCGACGCGTTCAGCGTCATCATCCACCGGGAAGAGGCCTACGAGTACGGCCGGGACCTGGTGCGCCGGTTGAAGGACCTGATTCCGCGCCAGCAGTTCCAGGTGGCGCTACAGGCCGCCATCGGGTCTCAGGTGATCGCGCGGACCAACGTGAAGGCCGTACGCAAGGACGTGACCGCCAAGTGCTACGGGGGTGACATCACACGCAAGCGCAAGCTGCTGGAGAAGCAGCGGGAAGGGAAGCGGCGGATGAAGCAGGTCGGGTCCGTCGAGATTCCCCAGGAGGCCTTCCTCGCCATGCTTCAGCTCGGCGACTGACGTGGTCGGCGCCGAACGTGCGCGGTGGACCGGCGAGCCCGATGAGGCAGCGCCGGCAGCGGCAATGGGCCCGGACGGGTCGGGACCCCGTCGCATTCTCGTGGTGGGTCCGGCGTGGGTGGGCGACATGGTGATGGCCCAGACACTTTTCCGGGTCCTCGCGCTGCGACATCCGAAGGCCGAGATCGACGTCATCGCCCCGGACTGGTCCCGCCCCCTGTTGGAGCGCATGCCCGAGGTCAACCAGGCCCTCGTGCTCCCCGCAGGCCACGGACAGCTCGCCCTCGGGGCTCGCTGGCGCATCGGGCGCGCGCTTCGAGCCCGAAAGTACGACTGGGCCATCGTGGTGAAGCGGACGTTCAAGTCGGCCCTGATCCCGGCGATCGCCCGGATTCCCCGTCGGACCGGTACGCTGGGGGAAGCCCGTTTCGGCCTCCTGAACGACCTTCGCAAGGTGGAGGCCGAGACGCACCCACTGAACCACCGGCGCTATGTGGCGTTGGCGCTGAACGAGGGTGAGGAGCTCGCGGACGCCGTGCTTCCGCCTCCGGCCCTTCGGGTGGATCCGGCCAACCGAAACCGATTGGTGGCGAGGCTGGGACTGGACCCCGAAGCCGCACCGGTAGGGTTGGCACCGGGCGCGAAGTACGGACCTGCAAAGCGTTGGCCAGAAACGTATTGGATCGAGTTGTCCAAAGCTCTGGTAGAGATGGGGAGGCCGGTATGGATCTTCGGAGCCGATGACGAGCGCGGGGCAGGCGAGCGCATCGAGCAAGCCGTCGGTCCCGGGGTGACCAATCTGGCCGGGAGCACGAGCCTGGTCGACGCGGTGGATCTGGCTTCACTATGTGGTTGCGTGGTTTCCAACGACTCGGGCCTCATGCACCTGGCCGCCGCTGCAGGCACGCACACTGTCGCCCTCTTCGGCTCCACGTCTCCCCGGAACACGCCGCCCCTGACGGACCGGCGCACGATTCTCTGGCGCGAGCTATCGTGCAGCCCGTGCTTCGCCCGGGAATGTCCGCTGGGGCACTACGACTGTCTCCAGGGGATCAGGCCAGCGACGGTCCTCGACGCCTGTGTCGCGGCGCTGGCAGCGCGAAGGCTCACGACCGAACGGACCGGGGAGGATCGAAGGTGAACGACCCGAGACGCTGGATCGTCGGCGTGGACGTCGGCGGCACGAACATCAAGGTGGGTGTCATGCCCATGCGAGGCGGGCTTCCGGTGGGCGTGCGCACCCTGCCGACCGAGGCGCCCCGCGGGGCTCAGTTCGTGGTCGACAGAATCGTCCGAATGATCGACGAAGCGACGAGCGAAGTGCTCGAGGAGCACGGCGACGGCAGGGACAGCCTGGCGGGCGTGGGGATCGGGTCGCCCGGCCCGCTGGACCGAGACTCGGGGGTCGTCCTGGATACGCCCAACCTCGGCTGGCGCAACTTTCCCCTCCGAGATCTCATCAGCAACGAGGTGGGGCTGCCTGCCTGGCTGGACAACGACGCCAACTGCGCCACCTTCGGAGAATGGTGGATGGGAGCCGGGAAGGGCAGCCAGAGCCTGATCGGGGTGACGCTGGGCACCGGCATCGGCGGCGGCATCATCCTGGACGGTGAGCTCTTCCATGGAGCGAGTGACGCCGCCGGCGAGATCGGTCACATGACGATCGACTTCACGGGGCGCAAGTGTAAGTGCGGGAACTACGGCTGCCTCGAGGCCTACGCGTCCGGTCCCAACATCGCCGCCCGGGCCGTCGAGGGCATCGAAGCGGGTGCCGAATCGACGCTCCTCCAGATCGTGGAAGGGCGACTGGACAGAATCACCGCGTCCACGGTGTACGAGGCGGTCGTGCAGGGCGACCCCTACGCCAACGAAGTCATGGTGGAGACGGCCAAGATCCTGGGCGCGGGCGTGGCCAATCTCATCAACATCTTCAACCCACAGTGTGTGGTGATCGCGGGGGGCGTCACCCGGGCGGGCGACCACCTGTTCGTGCCGTTGCGGGCCGAGATTCGCCGCCGCGCGTTCAAGTCGGCCGCCGAGGCGTGTCAGGTGCTCCCAGCCGAGCTGCCGGAGACCGCCGGAATCATCGGGGCCGCCGGGCTCTTCAAGCAGCTCACCTTCGGCTCGGTGTGATCGTGGCTCCGGACGGGCCATCCAGCCCCCAGGCGCAGCGGCGCCGCTTGGGCGTCGTGGGCACCCTGGTCTGGGACCGGATCCATCCCAGGGACCCGGCCCGGGGCCCCGTGGAGGAGTGGGGAGGCATCTCCTACGCCCTCCAGGCGCTGGTGGCCACCCTCGACGCGTCGTGGACGGTCGTCCCGATCATGAAAGTGGGGCGAGACCTCTCCGAACAAGCGCTTCGGCTTCTCCGAGGGATTCCCCGCGTGGACCCGGGACCGGGCGTGCGCGTTGTGCCCGAGCCGAACAACCGGGTCGAGCTGCGCTACGTCGACGAAGGACGGCGCACGGAGCGTCTGAGCGGCGGCGTGCCCGCCTGGGTGTGGCCGGAGCTCGCCCCGCTGATACGGCAATGCGACGCCCTGTACGTGAACTTCATCTCGGGATTCGAGATGGAGCTCGACACGGCGATGGCACTGAGATCGGGTTTCGGGGGGCCCATGTACGCGGACCTGCACTCCCTGTTCCTGGGCATCGGGAGCCAGGGCGACCGCTACCCCCGGGAGCTCCCGGGATGGCAGGCTTGGCTCGGCTGCTTCGACGCGGTCCAGATGAACGAGGACGAGTTCGAGCTGTTGGGAAAAGCGTGGGGCGATCCCTGGCACCTGGCCGCGGGAGCGGTGAGCCCTCAGCTGAAGCTGATCACGGTCACGCTGGGTCCGAAAGGGGCTGCCTACGTGGCGGGGCCGCACTTCGACGACGACCCCCTGAAGTGGCCCTCCACCCGCGGCCGAATGGCCGCGGGTGGTGCTACGCGCAGCCGCCGGATCCCACTCCTCGACCCACCCCGCCACGGTGACCCCACGGGGTGTGGCGACGTGTGGGGCGCCACGCTGTTCGCGCGCCTGCTGTCGGGCGTTGCGCTCGATGAGGCGATGGCGGCCGCCAACGGCATGGCGGCCCGTAACGTGGAGCACCGCGGCGCCCGTGGCCTCCATCACCATCTCCGTGGTCGCCTGGCGGTGGGGGACGATCGATGAACGTCGTCGACGTCCCCGCCTCATTGGACGCCGGGAGCTTCGACCAGCTGGTGGCCGAGGTCGATCAGGCGCACGAGGGCAAGGTGCTGTTCGACGCGAGACACCTGCGGTGGGTCGATCCGTACGGCATGGTGGGACTGCTGGCGGCGGGCCGTGTGGTTCGGGACCGGACCGGCGTACCCTCCAGGATGCAGCTCTCGGAAGGCTCGGACACGGTGAGCTATCTGAGCCGCATGGGCTTCTTCAGCGAGGCCGAAGATCTCTTCGAGCTGGACGTCCGCGTTCCACGGCGAACCGGGCGGGATTCGGACGTGTTGCTCGAGATCACGCCGATCGCGACCAATTCCGACGTCCATGCCGTAGTCGACCGGGTCCAGACGCGTGCAGGGACCATTCTGTCAAAGATCCTCGGCTATCCGCCGTCGGCGGTGGTGCAGTTCTCGGTGATCCTGTCGGAGGTCTGCCAGAACATCATCGAGCACGCCGAGGCCCCGGGCTGGGTAGCGGCTCAGACGTACAACTGGGCGCGCCGCCTCGGACGCCATGTGCTGGTGATCGCGGTGACCGACCTCGGACGGGGCTTCCGCGGATCCTTGGCTGACGAGCATTCCGCTCGGTTCGGGGACCGATGGGCCGACGCGACCGCACTCGAGGCTGCCTTCATTCATGGGTTGACGCGGTTCCCCGACTCCGGAAGGGGACAGGGCATTCAGCAGATCCGAAAACAGGTGCGCCGCTGGGACGGTAGCATCTCGATCCGGAGTGGGACGGCCAGGATCGCGGACGTGCCCGACTGGGACGATGCGCCACCGCTCGCGGACGGGCTCGCTCCTTTCCCGGGCGCCCAGATCAACATCGTGCTCCCGGCCCGGGCTCCCGAGAATGAATAGCCGGCGGATCGACCCGCTGGCCATCGACGTGGCCGGTCTGGTGCAGCGGAGCGTCGCTTCGCTGTACTCGAGCCTGGTGACTCGACCCACCGGTCGGGCCGTGCGCTACGCGATCGAGAGTCAACTGGCGGAAGCGTCCCAACCCGCCCTCTCCCTGATCGACCTCTCGGAGGTTTCGCTGCTGGACTTTTCGTGCGCCGACGAGGTCGTAGCCAAGCTCCTCATGCGCTACCTGGGCGACGATCGACCGGGTGAGGCCTTCTTCGTGGTCGCGGGCGTGCGGGACGCGCACCGCCATGCCATCGAGGTCGTAATGGAGCGGCACAGCCTGGCCGTCGTGGCGCGGGGCCAGCATGGCGGCTTCGAGCTGATCGGTCCCCGCTCGCTTGGCGAGGCCCGGGTCTGGGATCTCCTGGAGAGCCGGGGCAGGATCGGCGATCACGAGCTTCGGCACGTACTTCCGGACGAAACCGACCGGGTCGCGTTGGGCCTGCTGGAGGCCCGGCGACTCGTGTTTCGGCCGGGGGACGGGGAGCACGTACACGCGTTCAGCGCGGTGCTGCGGGACCTCGGCTGAGCCGGGTCGGTAGACGGGACTTCGGGGCAGTGGGGAGCGGGTCCGGGTGGGGACGGCGGTCCGTGGGCACGATTGCTGGCCGTCGCGGCTACATCTACCTTTCCCTACGTCGAGCGCGGCCACCCCGACCGCCGCCCCGCAACTCCCGCAGGCAGGTTCTGGATGGATTCGCGTAGCAAGCCCGCAGGTGGTCCCGGCCCTTCAACGCTCGGCGTTCACGCCGGCTCGCCTGAGCCGACCGCCGGCGCCCCGGTCGTCGGGCAGCTGTTCCAAAGCGCCACGTTCTTCGGGGGAGGGGACGCGGGAGAGCTGCTGTACACGAGGTACGGCAACAACCCCAACCAGGTCGCGGTGGGTCAGAAGGTCGCTGCTTTCGAGGGCACCGAATCGGCCATCGCGCTGGGCAGCGGCATGGCCGCGACGGCGCTGACGTTCCTGGCTCTGACCCGCTCGGGCGACCACATCGTGGCTTCCCGGCACCTCTACGGAACGACGCGCCAGCTGTTGGCGGAGGAGCTGCCCAGGCGGGGCATCAACACCACGTTCGTGGATCCCGGCTCGGGCCGCGAGTGGCGGCAGGCGATGCGGCCAAACACCCGGCTCCTCTTTCTCGAGATTCCCACCAACCCGACGATGCGCGTGTTCGACCCACGACCGGTGGGTCGCTTGGCAGCCGAAGCCGGCGTCATGCTGGCAGTGGACGCGACTTTCGCATCGCCGATCAACTTCCACGGCAAGGAGCACGGTGTCGACATCGTGATCCACAGCGCCTCGAAGTACCTGGGTGGACACTCCGACCTGATTGCGGGGGTGGTGGCCGGGGAGCGCTCGCTGATCAGCGAGGTGCAGCACATGCTGAAGCTCTACGGACCCGCCCTGGACCCCCACGCGGCCTGGCTCCTCGAGCGCGGCCTCAAGACGCTGCCGCTGCGCATGGAGCGCCACAATCGGAACGGACAGGCGCTGGCCGAGTGGTTCGAGGCCCAGACCGAGGTCGAGCGTGTGCTGTACCCTGGCTTGCCGAGTCACCCCGACCACGCCCTGGCCGCCGAGATCCTCAACGGGTTCGGGGGGATGGTCGGCGTGCAGCTCGAGGGTGGTGGCGCTGTGGCTGACGCGTTTTGCGCCTCGCTGGCGGTGGCACTGCAGGCCCCCAGCCTGGGCGGTGTGGAGACGCTCGTCTCCCAACCTCGCCACACCTCGCACGTGTCACTCAGCGCACCCGAGCGCGCGGCGCAAGGGCTCCCCGACGGCTTCGTCCGCGTCTCGGTGGGGGTGGAGGATCCGGAGGATTTGATCGCGGACTTCCGACAGGCGTTGGACGCGCTCAAGACCAGCGCGGTGGCATAGGTACCGTAGTCGGGGCGATCCAATGAAACGGTTCCTGAAGGGTGCGGCGATGCTGTTGATGGCGGGCGCCGTCGTCGCGACCTGGTATGTGCACGAGCTCCGCTCCGGGCCTGGCCCCCGCACCGCGGACGTGGTCGTGACGGGGGTGAGTGGTCCGGTGGAGGTGCTCCGGGACTCTCTCGGGGTTCCCCACATCTGGGCCGAGACCGTGGAGGACGCCTTCTACGCGCAGGGGTACCTCCACGCTTCCGACCGCCTCTGGCAGATGGAGCTGTTCCGGAGGACCGCTACCGGCACGCTGAGCGAGGTTCTGGGCGAGGCCGCCCTGCCTGCCGACCGGTTCCTCCGGACGTTGGGCCTCTCCCAGGCCGCCGAGCGGTCCCTTCAAGCCGTCGATCCCGAGACGCGCCAGGGACTGGAGGCCTACAGCCGGGGAGTGAACGCGGCAGTGGAGGGGTGGCGTGGTCCGTTGCCGCCCGAGTTCGTTCTCCTGCGGGCCCGACCTGGCCAGTGGTTGCCCCATAGCAGCACGGCCATGGAGAAGATCATGGCCTGGGACCTGGCAGAGTACGGCACGAGCTTGACGCTGGCCCGAGCCCGGGAGTCGCTGTCCGACGAGGACTGGGCGCTGGTGCGGCCGGAATACCCGGAGTGGGGCGTCACGATCGTGGGCGACGCGCCTCCTCCGGAGCGTCGTCAGAGCGGTTCGGCGGGGCCTCCGTCCCGGGACCGTGTCTCGGCGAGCCTGCTTTCGGCGGCGGAGATCCCGGAGTTGGCACAGACGCTGCTCGACGCTGCCAGCACGGTACGTGCGTCCAACTCGTGGGTTCTGGGCGGGGCGCGGAGTCGGTCCGGCAAGCCCCTCCTGGCCAACGACATGCACCTGGGCCTCAACCATCCGAACATCTGGTACCTGGTCGGGCTCCACGCGCCGGGCATGGACGTGGTGGGCATGAGCCTACCCGGCTCTCCCGGCGTCGTCGCCGGCCACAGCCGTGCCGTCGCCTGGGGATTCACCAACGCCACGGTGGACGATTCGGACTTCTTCATCGAGCGCCTGGATCCGGCCGACTCCTCCCGCTACCTGACGCCGGACGGGTCCGAGGCGTTCCGGGTACGGCGCGAGCTGATCCGTTTGAAGGACGGCCGCCTCGACACGCTAATCGTCCGTGAGACCCGGCATGGGCCCGTCATCACCCCGGTGGAGTCCCGGGCCGGCCCGGACCTCCTGGCCTTCTCCTGGGTCGCCCACCATCCGGCCACGACCGCTCAGGCCATCCCAGCCATGAACCAGGCGACCACGGCGGCGGAGTTCGTCGAGGCGCTGGAGGTCTTCTCGAATCCCCACCAGAACGTCGTGTTCGCGGACACGGCCGGCGCGTGGGGATACTGGATGGTCGGCCGGGTCCCGCTGCGGCGCTCCGGGGCGCCGCCTTACCTACCCGTCCCCGGTTGGACGGGCGAGTACGACTGGGAGGGTTGGCTGGCGTTCGATGAGCACCCCCATGTGCTGAGCCCGTCGAAGGGCTACGTCGCCACCGCCAATAACCGGCAGAGCTGGTCGCCAGGCTCGGAGCGCGTCACCGACGGGACGTGGGCGTCACCATACAGGGCGCAGAGGATCTCGGAGCTCATCGAGGCCAACGGCCGCCACGACGCGGAATCGATGCGCGCCATTCAGATGGACGTGCGGAGCGCCTTCGTGGAGCGATACCGAGCCGCGGCCGCCGAGGCCTTCCGGGCGGCCGGCGCCGATTCGCTCGCCGGAGCCCTGGAGGCCTGGGACGGCGAGGCGCGGCAAGACAGTCGGGAGGCCACGCTCTTCTTCAGCTGGATCGAGCAGGTTCGGGCTTCCCTGCGCCGCGCGGCCTATGGCGAAGACCGGGGCTACATGCCCATGAGGGCGGTGGCCCGAGCGCTGGACGGAGCGGTGCAGGAGAGCGCGGAGCTGGCCAGGGCGGCAGCCGAGGAGTCGCTGGGGCAGCCCTCCATGCCGTGGGGTGAGGCGCACCAGCTCACGTTCGGTCACCCGCTCGCAGGGGTTCCCGTAGTGAGCTCGCTTCTGGGCTTCGGGAAGGGGCCGCTGCCGCGCGAAGGCTCACCCCACGCAGTGAACGTCGCCGGCTACAGCGGGTCTCGACCCCCATTCCGGGTCACTCATGGCCCCAGTCAGCGGCATGTCGTAGACATGGCCGACCCGGACGGGACCGGGGGCTTCATGCTTCCGGGCGGGCAGTCCGGGCTGCCGGACCATCCTCACAGTTGGGATCAGCTGGAGCGGTGGCAGCGTGGCGAGCTCTGGCGGTTGCCGCTGGCCCGGGATGTCGTGGAGACGCGCACGGTGAGTCGTTTCCGCCTGGTTCCGGAAGGGTAGGCGCGAACGCCCTCGCCGCGCTCCTCCGATCCGTGCCGTCAAAACGACAGCAGGGCGCGCACCGCGTCCATGACCTCCTCGGGACCTGCGTCGGGCAGCCCGACTTCCCGCCCCTTCGGACCCGTCGCGGTGCGGTCGGAGACCCGCTGGATTGCCCGATAAGGGCCCAGATGGGCATACGGAAACCACACCGCGGGGTCGTTCTCGCCACCGATCAAGGCAACCGTCGGGACACGCAGGGCGACGGCGGCGTGTACTACGCCGCCGTCGTTCCCCACGAACAGCCGCCCCCAGCTCAGGACGGAAAAGAGATCCCGGAGACCCATGGTGGGGAGGGGAGTCACATCTCCTGGGCAGCGGGAGGCCACATCGTGGGCAAGGGCTTCGGCCCCAGGCGGCGTCACGACGTGGATGCGGCAACCCGGGCGGTGCTCCTCGAGGAGCGAAACGAGGCGGGGCCAGCGGTCGGTGGGCCACACGCGGCAGGGCCACGAAGCGCCGGGGTGCACGAAGATCTCGTCGCGGCCCGCATCCAGTCCATACCGGGTGCGTGCCGTGTGTCGCTCCGCCTCCGTAACGTGGATTCGGGTCGGCCGCTGTGGCGTAGGCCCCAGCAGGGGCACGAGCTTGTCCAGATGAAGGGCGATCTGGGAGACGCCCGGATCAGCCCTCCGGTGCTCGAACACCCACGACCGAATGCCCCGGTTCGTCCCGACGGAGTGCCTGGGGCTACAAAGGCGGACGAGGACCGCGGACCGCGGACCCGCGAACAGATCGAAGAACCAGTCCACCCGGGGACGTCGCAGGGCTCGCACGGCACGCAAGGTGTCCCGGACTCCGGCGCCCTTGGGAAGCGTCAGAACCCGGTCCACGCGCGGATGGCGCTGGAGGACCGGGGCGAAGGCCTCCTCGGTCAGGTACTCGAGAGACGCCTCCGGGTAGGCGTCCCCAAGGGCGTCGAGCACGGGCGTGGTCAGGATCACGTCGCCCAGGTGGCGTAGGCGAGAGACCACAATCCGCCGGATCATCGGGTCGATCGGCCCCTATGCCGCCGCGTGGAGCCTCGGGGCTCTCGGCGCGAGGCCCTGCGCGACGGTAGGCCGAGCTTCGCTAGTCCGCCATGAAGGGGTATCGGTAGTCTCTGGGCGGAACGAACGTCTCCTTCACGGTCCGGGGAGAGGTCCACCGGAGCAGGTTGAAGATCGATCCGGCCTTGTCGTTGGTGCCGCTCGCGCGAGCGCCCCCGAACGGCTGCTGTCCGACCACCGCGCCGGTGGGCTTGTCGTTGACGTAGAAGTTGCCTGCAGCGAAGCGGAGGACGCGGTGCGCCTCCATCACGGCCCGGCGATCGTCGGCGAACACGGCGCCCGTGAGCGCATACGGCGACGTCCGGTCCACCAGCGCGAGCGTCTCACTGAACTCGCCGTCGGGGTAGACGTACACGGTCACCACCGGCCCGAAGATCTCGTCGCACATCGAAACGTAGTCAGGGCGACGGGCTCGGATGATGGTGGGCCGAATGAAGTATCCCTGGCTGCTGTCCGACTGGCCGCCCGCGATGATCTCGGCGTCGTCCGAGGCCCGGGCGTCCTCGATGTAGCCGGTGATCTTGGCGAACGCCTGCTCGTGGATCACCGCGCCCATGAAGTTGGTGAACTCCGTGGGGTCGCCCATGGGGATCCCTTCGGTCTGCTCCAGCAGCGGCTGCTCGATCTCCGCCCACATGCTCTCGGGGACGTACACCCGCGACAACGCGCTGCACTTCTGGCCCTGGTACTCGAAGCTCCCCCGCACGATGGCCGTGACGACCGCCTCGGTGTCCGCGGAAGCATGGGCGATCAGGAAGTCCTTCCCGCCCGTCTCTCCCACGAGACGCGGGTAGCCGCCGTAGCTGGCGATGTTCTGACCGACCTGCGACCAGATTCCCTGGAAGACGTTGGTCGAGCCGGTAAAGTGCACGCCGGCGAAGCCCGGATGGGAGAACGCGAGCTCCGATATCATGGGGGCCGGACCCGGGAGGAAGTTGATGACCCCGGGGGGCATGCCCGCTTCCTCGAAGATCTTCGCGATGAAGTAGTTGCTGTAGACCGCGCTGTGAGACGGCTTCCAGATCACGCCGCAGCCCATCAGAGCCGGGGCGCCCGAGAGGTTGCCTCCGATGGACGTGAAGTTGAAGGGGGAAATCGCGTAGACGAATCCCTCCAGGGGCCTGTAGTCCAACCAGTTCCACATGCCGGGAGCCGCCGCCGGCTGCCACTCGTAGATGGTCTGGGCGTAGTGCGCGTTGAACCGGAAGAAGTCGGCGAGCTCCGCCGACGCGTCGATCTCCGCCTGGTGGGCCGTCTTGCTCTGGCCGAGCATGGTGGCCGCGTTGAGGGTGGGCCGGTACCGATCCGTGACCAGCTGCGCGGCCCGGAGGAAGACGGAGACCCGCTCCTGCCACGGCCAGCTCCCCCATTCCTTCTGGGCGTCGATGGCGGCGTCCATGGCCGCCCGAGCCTCTTCCTCGCCCGCCAGGTGCCAGCGGGCGACCCGATGCCCGTGGTCGTGGGGGACGATGCCGTCCGCCATGCGGCCGGTTCGGACCTCCCGGCCTCCGATGATGAGGGGAATCTCGATCTCGGTGCTGGACAGCTCCGCGAGCTTGGCCTTCAGATCGTCCCTGGCCGGGTCACCCGGCTCGTAGGCGCAGACGGGCTCGTTTTCGGGCACGGGGACTCTGGGCAGTGCGTGCATGATACCGATTGGATTCGGGGATCGGATGACGGAGGCCACGTCTTTCCGCGGCGCTCCCGAACGGTGGCTCGAAGGCCGGGTCGGAGACGCCCCGGGGAAGCGCGGCGGCCGGAATCTGTTAGGAGAACGGGGCGGTGGCAAGCGCCACGGCACACGCGCGCACGACGTCCCGTGAAGGCGCCCTTTACCACGTTGAACGCCTTATCAAGAATGACTATACTTCTCAAGAAGGCACGGTCAGCACGGGGCCCGCGCCGGAGGAGCGCCGGACGGCATGACGAGCCAGGAGAAGATCGTCGAGGTGATCGACAGCCTCCGCCCCTATATCCAGGCGGACGGGGGGGACGTTGAGTTTCTGGACTTCAACGAGCAGGCCGGCGTGGTCCAGGTCCGCCTCATGGGTGCGTGCGAGTCGTGTCCGATCTCGATGATGACGCTCAAGGAAGGCCTGGAGAAGCGGATCAAGAGCAACGTGCCCAGCGTCACCGAGGTTCTGGCCGTCTGACCGGCAGTTGGCCGTCCATGTCAGAGCGCTCTACCTCTCCGGGGAGAGCGCCTTTTCTTTGCTCTACCGAAACTCTCCCATAGAGCGCACAGCGAACGTCAACCGATTCGGGCGAGACCAACCATGAGTACTGAAGCGCTCAGACAGTCCGTCGAGAAGGCACTCTCGGCCATCTCCCACGATCCTTCGGGCATGGACCTCGTGACCGCCGGTCATGTTCAGAACCTGGAGGTGGGTCCGGAGGGGGCGGTGCGCTTCTCCTTCGTGCTTCGTCCCGAGGATCCGAGTAGCCTGGTTCGAGAGGCCCGCAGTGCAGTGGAGGCGGTGGCTGGAGTTTCGTCGGTCAAGCTCAACGTTCAGCTGCCGCAGGCCGGAGCGCCGGCCGTTGCGGAGGTGCCTGCGGCCCCTCCCGCTCGGGGCTTGGCTCCGGGGTCGGTGCCCGCTCCGACGCCCCGTCCGGGGATCCTCCCGGACGTGCGCCACGTCGTGGCCATCAGCTCGGGCAAGGGCGGAGTGGGCAAGTCCATGACCGCGACCAACCTGGCGGCGGCGGCCGCGGCACGGGGGCTCAGCGTGGGACTCCTCGACGCGGATATCTACGGTCCCGACATTCCCCTGATGTTCGGTGAGGACCGCCGGCCCAGCGTCACCGGCCCGAAGGGCCAGGAGCTCATCGAGCCGCTCCGCGCCCATGGAGTCCGGCTGATGAGCCTGGGCTTCCTCCTCGAAAAAGAGCAACCCGCCATCATGCGGGGGCCCCTCATCTCGGGGATCCTCCGACAGTTCATCGAGCAGGTGGCCTGGGGACCGCTCGACCTGCTGTTGGTGGACATGCCTCCCGGGACGGGCGACGCACAGCTCTCCCTGGTGCAGACGATCGACCTGGAGGGCGCGGTGATGGTCACGACCCCACAGGACGTCTCGACCGGAGACGTGCGCCGCGCCATTCGAATGTTCGAGCGGGTGAATACCCGGGTACTCGGCATCGTGGAGAACATGGCGGGGCATCAGTGCCCCCACTGCGGAGAATCGGTGGACATTTTCGGGCACGGCGGAGGAGAGCGTCTGGCGAAGGAGATGTCGGTTCCGTTCCTCGGGCGCGTCCCGCTCGACACCGCGGTACGCACGGCCGGCGACGACGGAGTGCCGTCGGTGGTGTCCGCGCCCAACTCTCCGGCGGGTCGGGCGCTGGACGAGGTAGCCGGCGCGCTGCTCGAAGCCCTGGGGGCCGTCGCGGGGGCGACGTGAGGCCGCGCTTCGGGCCGCGCCCCTCGCGGACGGAGCTGCTTTCCCGCCCGCTGCACGTGACCGTGCGTGACTATCCTGAGACGCTGCCGGCCCTCCGTCGGGCGGGGGTCTCTCTGACGGACGGAGGTGCCACCTCGCTAGAAGCGATGGTCGGCGGCGATTCTCCCCTGGTCGACGAGCTCGTGGAGGCGGTGGCCTGGCGGCCGAGCGCCTAGTCTCCCCTCTCGAGCCACTGACGGTCGGCTGCCGACAGCCGACGACTGTTCCGACTGTCGATCGCCTTCAGGATTCCCCACCCGATCAGCATGATCACGCCGACCTTCAGCAGGAGCGGGATGAGGGCGAAGGCCAGGGTGAACACGGTTCCCACGACGGCGAGCACGACGCCTGCCACGACGAGGGTCACCAGCCCGACCGCGAAGAAGCTGAGGAGGGCGCCGATCATCTTTCAATTCTCCTGGCCGGTGGCGGCCGCCTGAGAGTCCGAACCACTGCGCGGCCCCTCAGCGCGTCAATGTGACCGTGAGCTTCCCCAAAGCGGCATCCACATCCACGTCCACCCGACGCTCCGCTTCGTCCCAGTTGGGAGAGTAGTAGGCCTCACCTCGCTTTACGAGCTCCGGGGCGTCGAGCTTCAAGAGAAACGAGTCCTTGGTCAACCGCACGCCCAGCGTCTCCGGGAAACGAAGCTCGAGCGACCCCAGACCCATGTCGATGCTCACGTCCGCGTCGCGCTCCCACGCGCCGGCAAAGTCCAGCGTGATGTCGCCCACGCCGGCGTCCAGCTCGATGCGCCGCGCGTTCAGGTTGCCGAGGCGGCTCGCCTCGAACTGGGCTGCACCCACCTGGAAGCGAGCCAGGCCCAGGGCAACGGGGTTGGACCTGGACACGTCCAGGTTCGTTTCCGACGCGCCGGTGGCCATCCGCAGGTCGGTCAAGGCGATGCCTCCGAGGTCCACGTCGGCCTTGACCGCTCCGAAGTCGAGCTCGAGGTCCATGGGGACGCCCCGGGCCAGGTCCAGATCCAAGCTGCCGGCGTCGCCCTTCGTGACGCGAATGTTGTCGCTCGCGCCCTCGATCCCCAGCCGTAGCCGGTTCCCCGTGAGCTCGTTGACGGGCTCGAACGCCTCCTCGTCGTACCGCAGCTCCATGCGGTAGAGCACGTCGCCGGCGCTCGGCCGCATCCGGAACTCCCCAGCCGCATACTTGACCTCGACATCCAGGGAGCTTTCGTCGGTCAGCTGACGAGAGGTCGTGACGGTTCGCCAGCTCTGGCCCTCCACGCGGTCGGCCATGGGCAGCGCCAACGCCACAAGCAGCAGCATCCCACTCCACGGGGCCATGATCCGCCTTCTAGCCACGGGTCTCTCCCTCCTCGGCCTCGGCCTCGTCGGCCGCCGTCTCGTCCGGGGCTGGGCCCGAAGCTTCCGGCTGCGTGTCGTCAGCATCCGGTGCCGCGGTGGCTCGAGCGTGTCGGTCGCCACCGGACGCCTCCGGCGCGGCCGTGGTGTCTGGCGACGTCCCGCCCGGGCCTGCCGGGGCGTCCTCTGCCGTCACCGTGGCGGTGCGGAACTCGTCATCCCAGAGCTCCTCCTCGGCGTCGAGGGCCGCGTCGGCATTCGCCCATTCCCGACGGCGGCCACCCCGGGTCAACAGCACGGCGCCGAAGCCGACCGACATGCAGATCAAGACCGCCACCGACCCGAGGAAATGAAGCATGCCGCGGACGAAGCCCAACCACGGACCGGCCATCTGGATGAAGTTCGCGGCGAAGAACGGCAGGATCAGCGCGGCGACCCCCGCCAGCACGACGGAGAGCGTGTTGGAGCGACGAACCCAGTCGAATCCCTGCAGCTGCTGCCGCGCCACCCAGTCTCCGACGTTGCTGGCCACCGCGAGGAATCCCAGGCCCGCGGCCAGCACGGCCGCCACCGGGAAGAGGGGAATCCACGCCAGAAGCACCGGAATACCGATCAGGGTGACACAGAGGGCGACGATTCCCAGAACCCACACGGGGACCAGGAGGAACGCACCCGCTACGCCGACGATGCCCGCGCGCGTGGGGTTCTCACGAGCGGCCGCTGCGACGACTTCGAGGTTGTCGCCGAAGAACCGGACGACGGCGAAGGCCAGCACCGCGATGATGGCGAACGTCATCAGGTTCTCCATCATGCCGCCGATGCCACGGCCGACGTGTCGGAAGGCCCCGAGCACGCCGCCGGAGCGCCGCGACTCCGCTTCAGGGGCGGCGTGGCGAATCTCGCGGCGGATCTCGTCGCGGATCTCTTCACGCAGCTCCGAGAGAGCGGTGGCGTCTACGACCTCCCGCGCCGGTCGAATCCGGTTGATGCCGCCCTCGACGACGCCACCGTCCCGGGCGACACGGGCATCGGCCAGATGCACCTCGCCGTCGATCCTCGCGGCTTCGCCCACGGTCAACGTGCCGCCCACCAGGATCGCGCTCCCGTCGAGGTGTCCCTGCACGTCGAGGTCGCTTTCGATGAGGATCAGCGTGGCTTCCACCGTCTCGCCTGCCTCGATGGTGACTTCTTCGCCGAGGTGAAGGCGGATGTCGTCGGACGAGAGGTCGTCCAGGGCGAGATCCATGCCGTCCAACGCCTCGGACAGGGCGATGAACCGCTCGGTCCGCCCCAGCAGCGAGCTGAGCAGGGCCAGATCCAGATCCGCCGAGATGGTGACCTCGGGATCCGGGTCCTGGGCCACCTCGGACTCGGGTGGGCGCAACGCCTCTTCGATGGCCCCGTCGATGCGCGCGGCCAACGTCCGTGCGTCGCCGTCCAGATCCGCTGGCGGCGACCACGCCTCGAGCGCCTCCGCCAGTGGGCCGTCATCCAGCGCCACGGCCTGCCCGAGCAGGGCTCGCCAGGAGGCTTCCAATGCGTCGCCGCGGGTGTAGGCGCCCGCCTCCTCTCCGTCCACGTAGACCGTGCCCTCGCTGAACCGGATCTCCAGGGCGTGATCGTCCGAGAACAGGACGCTGAGCGAAGCCGAGCTGCCGGAGACGGCGATCTCGCTCGACGCTACGGTGCGCTCCTGTGCGGAGAGCGCGGCCGTGGGCAGCGCGACGAAGGCCACGAGCGCGAGCAGGCGCCCCGTTCGGGAGCGCCTCCAAGTCGGGGCGCGGTTACGACGTGATCTGGGCATAGCGCGTATGTGTCGTTGAGGCGAATAGGTTTCGGTAGAGGATCCACAGCGAGGCGGCCATCAGCGCGGTGAAGCCGACCCCCGTGAGCATCAGCCCGCCGGCGGAGCCGGTGACGGCCTCCACGACGGTGCTGTTCCGCAAGTCTGTCGTGACGTCCATCATCGTTCCCCACGCGCCACCGGCGATCGCTCCGATCAATCCGCTGGCCTTCCACCACAGGTACGACGCCAGGTATCCGGGCGTCAGCAGCGGATGGGAGAAGAGGAGCCAAGCGCCAGCGGCCACCGCCAGGGTGGGTGTCGCGGCCACCGAAGCGACCACCGCCCACGCGCGACGGCTACGGGGAACCACGCTGCCCGCCCACGCGGGCGCCAGACGACGGAGGTCGGTCGGGACCCACGATCGAGCCCAGGCCCGCACCCGTGCGGCCAGAGGCCTCGGCGCGACGGCCACGGAGGGACCGATCTGAACGCGGTCCATCACCCGCTCGGCGAATCCCGCCGACGGGGTCAGCTCCGAAAGCGACTCGAGCTCTGCGAACAGCGTGCGCCAACTGGCGACCTCGGCCCGGCAGCTCTCGCAATCCGTGACGTGGGCGCTCAGCTGAGCCTGGTGGCCGGGCGTCAGGGCGCCGTCCACGTAGGCCTGCACCGCACCAGGGCGCAGGTGCTCTGCCGAGCCGTGTCGGGACAGGCGGTCCAGCCAGCTCCCACCGGCGAGGCCGGCGGAAGCGCGGCGTGGAAGGGCGGCGAGGACGCGCTCGCTCAGGGTCACGGGGGGAGCGAGCTCCGGGAGCTCTTCCAACTCGTCGAAGAGGAGCCGCCACGCCTCGATTTCGGCTTGGCAACGGGCGCACGACACCGAGTGCTCCTGGATCCGGGCCATCTCCCCCTGCGGGAGCTCCCCGTCCAGGAACGCCTGGATGCTCTCAGCGCTCAGATGTCCGTGTGTCTTCACGAAACGGCTCCTCGGTTCGGCCTGTTTGCCACAGGCCCCTTTCGTCCGGTGGTCCCTACGGGGTCACGACGCGTGGAGTTTCAACATTCTCCCGGGGCAGTTCGGGCTCTCTACGGGACCGTGGCTCATCGACTCAAGACGCCAGGTGGGCCAGGGCTTCCTTCAGCTCGCTCCGGGCGCGGTGAAGATAGGTTTTGACCGTCCCCAGCGGCAGATCGAGGATGTCGGCGATCTCGTCGTAGCTGTACCCCTCGACATGACGGAGCAGCACCACGCTCCGGTACTCCGGCCGTAGCTCGCCGATGGCTTGCTCGATCAGGCCACCGAGCTCCCGGTGCTCGACGTATTGCTCGGGGTTCTCGTCGCTGGCCTCCACGACTACGCTCGTCTGGACCGCTTCCTCCTGCGTGGCTGCGTGGGGGGATCCGTGAATCGACACGGTGTCCAAGCGCTTCTTGCGTAGGTGGTCGATGGTGTGGTTGTTGGCGATCTTGAAGATCCAGCTCGAGAACTTGTACCGAGGGTTGTAGCTGTCTATGGCGTTGAAGGCGCGGATGAAGGCCTCCTGCGCCAGGTCTTCGGCCAGGGTCCGATCCCGCACCATCCGGTAGACGAGCGAGAAGACGGGTCGCTCGTACCGGCGGAGAAGCTCGCGGTACGCACCTTCCCGCCCCTGGGCCGCTTGTGTGGCCAGTTGCTTGTCGTCGATCGAAGCGTAATCCACGGACGATGAAGTGCGGCGAGGGTCAGGGGGCTTCCCGGTTGCGGATGCGGGCATCGCGACTTTGGCCGTGCCCGCGTACGAGGGCGCACAGGCCAGCCGCCCACGCCCCGGCCGGAAGCCGGAACCAAGGCCGGCTGGCGGGTATCGGGGAGAAGTCCGGAGCCCGTTGGAAGCGATCGCCCACGTCCTAAAGTCTACACGATCCCCCATGGCGACAATCCCCGAGGCCCGTCCGTCCACGGGTGCCGACCGGGAAGCGCAGGTGCAGCGGATCTTCTCGGAGATCGCGCCGCGGTACGACCTGTTGAACCGCGTGCTGAGTGCGGGGACGGACCGTCGGTGGCGGCGGCGGGCCGTGTCCTCGCTGGGCTGGGAGCGGGCACCGGCGGGGCGGTACCTGGACGCGTGCGCCGGTACCTACGACCTCAGCCTGGAGCTCGTGCATCGCCGACGTTTCCGTGGGCACGTGGTGGCATCGGACTTCGCCCGCCCCATGCTCGCCGAGGGGCTGGGGAAGATCGGTACCTTCCCGGTGAGGCCCGTGTGCGGAGACACCCTCCGGCTTCCTTTTCTCGACGCCACCTTCGACGGCGCGATGGTGGGGTTCGGTATCCGTAACCTCTCGGACCTTCCCGTGGGGTTGGCGGAGTTGAGGCGCATCCTGAGGCCGGACGCCCGACTCGTGGTCCTGGAGTTCACGCTTCCGCCGAACCGTGCGATCCGCAGGCTGTATTCCTTCTACTTCCACCGGATTCTGCCCGTGGTGGGACGGATCGTGTCCGGGCATCCCTGGGCGTACACCTACCTGCCGGAGTCGGTGAAGGAGTTTCCAGGGCCCGGCGATCTGGCGACGTTGATGGTGGACGCGGGATTCGCCCGCGCCTCGTATCGTCTCCTCACCTGGGGCATCGCGGCGATCCACGTCGCCGAGGCGACCTGAAGGCCCGAGGACGCTACCGCTCGGACGCTCCAGGCACCTCCCAGATCCGGACATTCCCCAACGCTTCGAGAGGAGCGTCGAACTCCTCGGGCTTCCCTACCACCAGGATGATCATGTCCCCGGGATCGACGTGCCGCGCGAAGACGTCGCCCACGTCCTCGGGCTCCACCGCTTGAATGCCGTCCACGTACTGCTGGAGCCAATCGCGCGGGAGCTCCTGGGCCAGATACAGCATCTGACGAGAGACGACCTGGGACGGGTTCTCGAAGTTGAAGACGAAGCCGTTCACGGTCTGGTCGACGGCCAGTGCGACTTCCTCCGCCGAGGGCGGCTCCTGGGTCATTTGCCCGATGGTCTCCAGGATGAGCCGTATGGCCGCCACCGTGGTCTCGCTGCGGGTCTGCGTTATGGCGCCCACGAGGCCCGGGGCCCGCCGAGGCGTCGTCCACAGGGACGAGGCGCTGTAGGCGTATCCCGCCTCGGTGCGTACCCGCGAGAGGAGTCGGCTCGAGAAGCCGGAGTTGCCCAGAATGGCGTTGCCGATCCTCGATGCGAAATACTCCCCGGTGTCCCCCCGCCGGACCTCGGTGGCGTGGGCCATGACCACGGTGCTTTGGTTGAGATCGCGGGGGATCAAGTAGACCCCGGGCTCGCGGCGGATTTCGGGCAGGGGGGGCTCGGGCAAGGGCCTCGGGCAGGGAGGCCACCCCGCCACGAGCTCCTCGAGCTTGCCACGCGCCTCATCCCAGCCGATGTCCCCGGTGACGCCCAGGACCAGATTGTCGAGGCAGAACACCTCCCGGTGGATCGCCCGCAGGAGCTCGGGTCGCAGGTCCTCGGGATCGAGGTCCGACGCTTCCATCTCCCACCCCGTCGGATGATCGCCGTACATGAGACGGTTGAACTCCGAGAAGGCCAACCGCCGTGGGTCGTCCAGCCTTCTCAACACGCTCTCGAGCTCTCGTCCCCGCCAGACCTCGACCTGGGCCGAGTCGAAGCGGGGCCGTTGGAGGATGTCGGACCACAGGGTCACGGCCTCGTCGAGAACGGAGGTCAGCACGTTCATGCTCGCGAACATGCTCTCACCTCCTGACCCGAACGACGTGCTGACGGCCAGAGACTCGAGCCGTAGGTCCACCGAGTCGGGCGGCAGGGCGACGGTGCCGCCGTTCCGCAGCAGCGCCGGGAGTGCGGTTGCGGCGGCGTACCGCTCCCGCGGGAAGAGGCCATATCCGCCTTTGAAGCGTGCGAACACGCTCACGAGGGGCAGCCGGTGGTCCTCCAGAAACAGCACCGGCACGTCTCCGCCCACGTGCTCCAAGCGAGCCCGGGGCGGCTCGAAAGACAGGGCCGGGTATTCGAGGTTCAGCGCGGCGTCTCTGCCGACAGGCGGGGAGTCCTGAGCCACGAGCGGCGGCGCGACCAGCATCGTCGCCACGGCCACGACGACTACGGCAGCGACCGCCGCCGCCGCCGAGCGGGACGCCGACGGCGGCGTCATGAGCCGCTTCTCGAGGACCGGGTCGTCACCAGCGTGGCCACGGTGCGGTTCTCGGGGTGGAGGTTGGCGCGAACCACTCTGGCCACGTCCTCGGGCGTGACGTCGCGGATGCGCTGCGAGAGCCGGAACGTCGTCTGCCAGTCGCCGAAGAGGGAGGCCGATTCGGCGAGCTGGAACGCCAGCCCGAGGTTGGAGCGCAGGCGGCGGATGTCCGCCGCCTCCAGCTGGCGGCGCACGCGATCGAGCTCGGAGGGGTCCGGGGGCTCGGCAGCGATCTGAGCCAGCTCCTCGTAAACGGCGTGCTCCACCTCGCTCGCGGCGTGAGGAGCGCGAGGCGTCGCCTGGATCACGAACAGGCGTGGGTAGCGACTGCCGGGCGCGGGACTCGCGCTCACGAACGTGGCGAGCCGATCCTCCAGCACCAGGCGCCGATACAGTCGCCCGGTCCGACCGCCCGTCAGCAGGTACGACAGCATGGTCAGGGCAGGGGCGTCATCGTCGAAGACGCTCCCGACGTGCCAGCCGATCCTGAGCTGTGGCGCCGCGTCGAACGCGACCTCCACCCGTCGCTCGCCGCGCTGCTGCGGCTCGGTCGCGAGCACCGGCGGCGGCAGGTCTCCGGGCGGGATAGCGCCGAAGTAGGCGTCGGCCCACGCCACCACGCTGTCCGGCTCGAGGTCGCCGACGATGGCGACCACGGCATTGTTCGGGCCGTAGTACCGCCTGTAGTAGGCTTCGACGTCGGAGCGCCCGAGCGCCTGTAGATCGGACATGTAGCCGACGACGGGCACGCCGTATGGGTGCATCTGGAACGCCGTGCCCAGGTGAGCCTCGTACAGGAGGCCGCCGGGGCTGGTCTCGACGCGCATGCGCCGCTCTTCCGTCACCACGTCCCGCTCGGCATAGAACTCACGGAAGACGGGATTCTGCATCCGGTCGGACTCGAGGACGAACCATAGGCGAGCCCGGTTGGCCGGCAGCTGGACGAAATAGGTGGTGGACTCGTAGTCGGTCGTCGCGTTGAGGCTGCGGGCGCCGTTGCTCGAGAGGATGCGGTCCATCTCGTTTCCGACGACGTACGCCCGGGCCGAGTCCTCCAGCTCCCCGATCCGTCGGGTCAGCAGCGCGGCGCGGGCCGAGTCGGGCCGGGGCCGCCGCGCCAGCGCCAGGAGCACCGAGTCGTGGACCGCGTCCATCCGCTCGAACAAGGCGAGCTCGGCTTCCAGGTTGGTGGTCCCCACCGTGGTGGTCCCCTTGAACAGCATGTGCTCCAGAACGTGGGCGATGCCCGTGCTGCCCAGCACCTCGTTTACTCCACCCACCGCGAACTGGACCACGAAGGAAACCGTTGGGGCCCCCTCAGTGGGCAGGATCACGAAGCGCATGCCGTTGTCGAGCGTGTGCTCCACCACGGGCAGGTCGAGACCGGGCGCTCCGGGGCCGGGGTCTTCGAGAGGGGGCTCCTGAGCCGTGCCGGCCCGGCCCCCGCAGGTCAGAACGGCCGCCAGGATGATGGCGGAGGCTCTCGTTGGGATCATGGCAGCGTGGATAGAGGGTCCCAGGCCCTTTACGCCCCGGAGCCTCCCCTTCTTTCCTCAGGGGGCTGACAGACAGGACAGAGGAAGGCGGAGCGATTCCCGAACACCACTCTCGATATCGACGTCCCGCACGCCAGACACGGCTCGCCGTCACGCCCATAGGCCCGGAGCCGGGGGCCGAACCCCCCGCCTTCCCCGGTGGCGTCGCGGTAATCCTGGATGGTCGTTCCGCGGGCTTGGACCGCTTCGCTCAACACGTCGACGATGCTCTCGTGCAACCGTGCCGCCTCCGCCGGGTGGATGGAGTGGGCGGCCCGTCGGGGGTCTATGCCGGCACGGTGCAGGGCCTCACTGGCGTAGATGTTACCCACGCCCGCCACCTTGCGCTGGTCCAATAGCCAGTTCCGGACCGGAGTACGCGAGGCGCCCAGCCCGCTTGCGAGGCCCGCGGCGGTGAACGCCGGGCTCAAGGGCTCGGGCCCGAGCCGGCGGCTCCACCCCTCCCATTCGCGCACGCTCAGCAGGCGAAGCCGGCCGAACCTGCGGGCGTCATTGTACACCAGCTGCCCACCTTCCTCGAAATAGAAGCGGACCGCCGGATGCGTGATCCGCGCGCCCCGCTCGCCCGCGGCCAGGGGATACAGCCCACCCGTCATGCCGAGGTTCACGACCAGGTAAGCCGGGCCTTCCAACACCAGCACCACGTTCTTGCCGCGCCGCGACACGGCCTGGATCGTCAGACCCTTGAGTGCGCGTGCCAGACGCCCCGCGCCCCGGTCGAGCACGTCTTCGTGCTGCACGCTCGTACGCCGAATCCGCGCACCCGTGACGGCGGGTCGCAGGCCCCGAACGATCGTCTCGGCCTCTGGAAGCTCTGGCATGGCGGACGTCCGGCGGGGGGCGCGGGGCGCGGCGGACCGGTGAAAGGGGTCAGGCGGTTCGCACGGCCGTGCCGGACGCGCTGACCATCAGCATGCCGTTCGCCGAGCCCAGGACTTCGTAGTCCAGGTCCACTCCGATGACCGCGTCGGCGCCTCGCTCCCGGGCCTCCTGGGACATCTCACGGAGCGCCTCCTCGCGTGCGGACCGTAGCGCGTCTTCGTACGCCGCGGAGCGTCCGCCCACGATGTCACGGATCCCGGCCAGGAAGTCCTTGACGATGTTGGCGCCGATGATGGCTTCGCCGGTGACGATCCCCAGGTACTCGGTGATCGTGTATCCGTCGAGGGTGGGGGTCGTCGTGACGATCATCTTCCTGCTCCCTGTCTCTCGATCTCGCGCCAGCCGATGTCGGGGCGGAAGTAGCGGCCTTCGAAGTGCACGGCCTCCGCCGCGCCTCGGCTTCGCGCGGCGGCTTCGGCCAGGTCGGCGCCCATGGCCGTGACGGCCAACACCCGGCCGCCACTGGTTCGGAGCGCGCCGTCGTCCACCTTCGTTCCGGCGTGGAAGAGGATCACGTCGCTCTCGAGCACGGCCTCCGGGATCCGGATCTCCTTGCCCTTCTCGTAGCTTCCGGGATAGCCACCCGAGGCCAGGACCGTGGCCACGGCGGCGCCGTCCCGCCATCTCACGGTGCGTCCTCGAATGCTCTCACCCGCCGCCACCGCGTTCAGGAGCTCGAGCAGCGAGCTCTCCATCATCGGGAGCACGACCTGGGTCTCGGGATCCCCAAAGCGGCAGTTGAACTCCACGACCTTGGGGCCCTCGTCCGTGATCATCAGTCCCGCGTAGAGCAGGCCTCGGAACGGGCAATCGGCCTCGGCCATGGCCGCCAGCGTCGGGAGAAGGACGCGGGCACGGATCTCCTCGATCAGCGCATCCGAAGCGATGGAGACCGGGGCGTACGCGCCCATGCCTCCCGTATTGAGCCCGGTGTCGCCCTCACCGATGCGCTTGTGGTCCTGGGACGGCAGGAGGGTCAGCACGTCCTCGCCGTCCGCGACGGCGAAGACCGAGAGCTCCTCTCCGGTCATGAACTCCTCTACGACTACCTCGCGTCCGGCCTCGCCAAAGGCGAGCTCCCCCATCATGGAGCGGATGGCCGCCAGACCTTCTTCCACGCTCTCGCAGACCACGGCTCCCTTACCTGCCGCCAGACCGGAGGCCTTTACCACGATGGGCGCACCGGAGTCGATGAGAAACGCCTCGGCTTCGGCCTGGTCCGTGAACGTGCGGTACGCCGCGGTCGGAACCCCGGCCTGGTCCATCAGATCCTTGGCGAATGCCTTGCTGGATTCGATGCGTGCCGCCGCCCGGGACGGACCGAAGACGGGCAGGCCGGCCTTGCGGAAACGATCTGCGATCCCCAGGGCCAGAGGAGCCTCTGGCCCTACCACGGTCAGGTCGATGAGGTGAGCGGCTGCCCAGCCCGCCAGCGCCTCCACGTCGGTGGGCGCGATCTCGATCCCCTGGGCCAACCCCGCCATCCCGCCGTTGGGGCGCGTGACGTAGAACTCGGCCGAGGGAGCTTCCCGACTCAGCTTCCAGAGGAGGGCGTGCTCTCGCCCCCCGTTTCCGACGATGAGAATGCGCATGCGGCGTGCCCGGGCGTGGTCCGTGGACCGGCAGAATACCGGCGCGGGGGGAAGGGGACAAGCGACGAGGGGGGCGGGGGCTGAATCGCCCCCGCCCCCCTCGACCGAGCCCGGATCGTCCCGTCGCGGATCAGCGGCGCAGGCTCTCCATGAACGCCTCTGACATGCGCTTGGCGGCGCCTGCCACCGAGTCCACGAAGTCCTTGGTGCCTTCAGCGTAGGACTGAGCGGCCGCACGAAGATCGTCCTGGTAGGCCGGGTCCGAATCGCCCCGACGCGTGTACTCGCCGCGGAGGATTCGATCGTAGTCGCCCGACTCGATCCAGGCCCGGATCTCGGATACGCGCAGCACGTAGAACGGATGGGTCGTGCCGAGCAGATTCAGGATCTTGAAGACGTGGTCGGCCACGTCCCCGCCCGTCTTGTACTCCTCGGCCTGCATGATGAAGGCGTCCAGGTTCGTCTCTTCCGCCTTCCCGCCGCCGGCCATCTTCATCATGGTCCGCATGACGATTACGGGGTCCTGCACGGTGAGGAGCCCCGCCCGGTCACACGACAGCTCGCTCTTGCGATACCACTCGAGGAGCGCCATCAGCACGGCGCGGGCCGCCAGGCCCACGATGGGGAAACCCATGTTCGCGAGCTGGATGAGCAAGAACATCATCGTGCGATACAGGACGTGCCCGCTCAAGATGTGTCCAAGCTCGTGGCCCAGCACATAGCTGAGCTCTTCGTCCTCGAGCAACGTCACCGTACCCGAGTTCAGGATGATGAACGGCTCGTCCATTCCGTAGGCGCCCGCGTTCACGATGGGCGTCTGGGACACGAAGAGGTCGTATTCCTCCGGTGCGTCGAGCGTCTTGCAGACGTCCTGATACAGCTCGTGGAGGCGAGGAAACTGCCGCTCGGAGACCCGCACCGCGTTCGCTTGGAATGCCAGCCGGGTCGGCTTCTCGCCGAAGAACCCGAACAGGCGCTTCAGCACCTCGTCGAACACCGGCAGCTTCCGGAGGGCCGCCAGGGCTGCCCGGTCCGCCGGGTGCTCCCAGGAGCGGGACGAGATGTCCGTGAAGATGCGCCGGGCGCGGGTGGCGCCGCCGTTCTCGCCGCCCTCGTTGCCGCCGTTCACGGTATCCTGGTCTTCGCCGTCCATTCGCTCGTCTCCTTGGGTTGCCCTGGGCCGTTCGGTCGGCCCGCTGGAGCCCTCCGTCGCAGGGTCCCGTACGGTGGCCGATGAAGGCGGGTTTCACGTGAGCGTTTCGCCTCGACACCGGCGTGCCTCGCGCGACTTCCTACCCGCGCCTCGCTCCAACGCTCCCCCGAGCCGCCGGCCTCAGTCCCGCCCGAGGGCCTGCTCCAGGTCTTCCAACAGGTCGTCCTGGTCCTCGATGCCCACGGACAGCCGCACCAGCTCGTCGGTGATGCCCATGGCCGCTCGCCGGTCCGGAGGCACGGACGCGTGCGTCATGAGCGACGGGACGCTGATGAGAGATTCCACCCCGCCCAGGCTCTCGGCCAGGGCGAAGACGCGGGTCGCCTCCACCACGGTGCGGGTCCGTTCCGCGCTGCCCAGCTCGAACGAGACCATGCCCGTGTAGCCGGTCATCTGGCAGGTGGCCAGCTCGTGCTGGGCGTGGGACGGCAGTCCGGGGTAGTGAACGCGAGTCACGCCGGGGTGTGCCTCGAGGAAGCGAGCGACGGCCAGTCCGTTCTCGTTGTGTCTTTCCATTCGCACGTGCAGGGACTTGGTGCCGCGGAGGCAGAGCCAGGCGTCCATCGGTCCGGGGACGGCGCCGGTGGCCATGCGGATGAAGCTCACTTCCTCGGCGAGCCCGTCGTCTGCCGTAACGATGGCCCCACCGATGATGTCGGCGTGTCCGCTCAGGTACTTGGTCGTCGAGTGGACGACCATGTCGGCCCCGAGGGCGAGGGGACGCTGGTTGAACGGAGAGGCGAACGTATTGTCGACCAGGAGCAGGGCACCGGCCTCGTGGGCGACGTCCGCTGCCGCCCGGATGTCGCAGAGCCGCATGAGCGGGTTGGTGGGAGTCTCCACCAGCACCAGGCGCGTGTTCGGCCGCACGGCGTCGCGGATGCGGTCGGCGTCGCGCGTGTCCACGGCCGAGAACTCGATGCCCAACCGGGAGAGCACACGGGTGAATAGCCGGAACGTGCCGCCGTACGTGTTCTCCTCGCTGATGACGTGGTCACCGGCAGAGAGGCGCTTGGCCACCGCCTCGATGGCCGCCAGTCCGCTGGCGAACGTGATGGCGTGTGTCCCGCCCTCGAGCAGCGCCAGGTTCCGCTCGAGCGCCTCCCGCGTCGGGTTCTCGCCTCTGGCGTACTCGTACCCCAGGTGACGGCCCAATTCAGGCTGGACGTAGGTCGAGGTCTGAAAGACCGGCACGGTAATGGCGCCGGTGGTGGGCTCGGGGGACTGGCCGCCCTGGACGGCCAGGGTCCCGAACCGGAGGTGTCCGCTGTCGCCTTGTGTCATGATCCGTCCGAGCGTATTCGGCAGGTGAGGATTGGAAGGTCGGACAGAAGGGCCGAGGGGCCCGCGTCACGCCCGCCGCGGCCGGAATGTAGAGGGCGTTCAGAGGCCTCGCCAGGCGCGTTGACCCACCTCCACGCGCTCGCTTAACTTGCGCGCCCATCCGGGCCTACTTCCCCGACGGGCCCTCCACCCGATCCCCGTTGATCACGTCATGGCACTCGCTTTGCCCCCGGCCCTCATGGTCAGCGTGTCCGGCTTCCGCGGCAGGGTCGGCGACCCGCTGACGCCGGAGCTGGTGACCGCCCTGGCAGCTTCATTCGGCGCATACCTCAAGCGCTCGGGCCAAGGGCGAAGGGTCTGCTTGGGACGGGATTCCCGCACCTCCGGGCCCATGTTCGCGGCGGCGGCCCAGGCGGGTCTCCTTTCGGTGGGGTGCGACGTGGTGAACCTGGGCGTCGTGGCGACGCCCACCCTCCTGCTCTACGTCCGGGAGACGGGTGCGCTGGGGGGGCTGGGGATCACCGCCAGCCACAACCCTGCGGAATGGAACGCCATGAAGTTCGCGTCGGGGGAAGGCATCTTCCTGGACGCCACCGCCATGGCGGAGTTCCAGCGGTCGGTGCGCGAAGAAGATCCCCGGCGCAGCCCGTGGGACGGGCTCGGGAGCGTGACGGTGGCGGAGGATGCTACCGAACGGCACGTGGAAGGGATCTTGGCGCTGCCGCAGCTGGACCTGGAGGCGTTGCGGCAGCGACGATTTCACGTGGCCCTGGACTGCGTCCATGGTGCCGGCGGGGTCATCATGCCCGCGCTGCTCGAGCGGATGGGCTGCACCGTCTCGGCCATCGGCACGGAAGCGGATGGGCGCTTTCCCCGGGACCCCGAGCCCACCGCCGACCACCTGACCGACCTGGCCGAGCTCGTGCGGCGCTCCGAGGCGGATCTGGGCCTGGCCGTCGATCCCGACGTGGACCGGCTGTCGCTGGTCGACGAGGCCGGCCGGCCGCTGGGCGAGGACTACACCCTCGCCCTGGCCGCGGCGGTCGCACTGCGGCGGACGTCCGGCACCGTCGTGACGAACCTCTCGACCTCCCAGGTGGTAGAGGACGTTGCACGAGCATACGACTCGCGGGTGGTCCGGGCACCCGTCGGCGAGATCAACGTGGCGCGGCGGATGCAAACGGAGCGGGCGGTCGTCGGTGGTGAGGGGAACGGGGGTGTGATCCTCCCGGACCTGAACCACACCCGGGACGCGCCCCTGGCGGCCGCGCTGATTCTACAGCACCTGGTGGACGAGGGGGTGTCCCTGGCGCGGGCCGCCGACCGCTGGCCGGAGTACCGCATCGTAAAGGAAAAGGTGAGCTTCCCAAGGGAGGCCCTGGATGCCGCCTACCGGCACCTGGCGGAGGATCTCGGGGCTCCCGAGCGGGATATGACCGACGGCCTGCGTCTGGACTGGCCGGACCGATCGGCGTGGCTCCACGTGAGACCGTCCGGCACGGAGCCGGTGGTCAGGCTGATCGCGGAGGCACCCACCGAAGACGCGGCTCACGCGCTGGTGACCCGGGCTCGTGCGTGTCTCGAAGGCGTGGCATGAGGGCATCGTCAACGGAGTCAGCCACCACGGAGTAGAGCGAGAACATGTGCGGAATCGTCGGATACGTGGGACCGAGGCAAGCGGGTCCCATCCTCCTGGCCGGGCTGCGCCGATTGGAGTACCGCGGCTACGATTCCGCCGGCCTGGCCGTGGTGACGGACGACAACGGCCTGGACATCGTCAAGCGGGCGGGCAAGATCTCGGAGCTCGAGGCCGCCGTGATGGAGGGCATGCCGCCTGGCACGTGCGGGATCGGGCACACCCGCTGGGCCACACACGGAGCCCCCACCTTCAAGAATGCCCACCCCCACACCAATGCCCGCGGCGACGTGGCGGTGGTCCACAACGGCATCATCGAGAACGGAGCCGTCCTCCGCGGCAAGCTCCAGGAGATCGGCTACGTCTTCCAGAGCGACACTGACACCGAAGTGGTCGTCCACCTCATCGACCTGGCACTGCGGGAAACCGAGCTCCTGGAGGAGGCGGTGACCGCGGCCCTACTCCACATCGAGGGGACGTACGGCCTGGCCGTGGTCAGCTCGCTGGACCCGCAGAAGATCGTCGCGGCCCGCAACGGGAGCCCGCTCCTGGTGGGCATCGGCCAGGAGGGCGAGTACCTCCTGGGATCGGATGCCGCGGCCGTCGTTCCCCACGCCAAAGAGGTGGCGTACCTGTCGGACGGCGACTACGCGGTCCTGACGCCGGAGGGGTACGGCATCTATCACCTGGGCCGCGGCGCGGTGAATCGGACCATTCACGTCCTGACCTGGGATCTGGAGGCTGCGCAGAAGGGCGGCTACGACCACTACATGCTCAAGGAGATCCACGAGCAGCCCGATAGCCTCCGGGACGTCATGCGCGGCCGGCTTCTGGCGGAAGAGGGCGACTCCAAGCTAGGCGGTGTGACGCTCACCGAGGCCGAGCTCGCGAGGATCGAGCACGTGATCATCACCGCGTGCGGGACGAGCTGGCACGCGGCCCTCCTCGGCGAGTACATGCTGGAAGAGCTGGCCCGGCTCCCGGTGTCGGTGGAGTACGCTTCCGAGTTCCGGTACCGTAACCCGGTGGTGGAAGACAACACGCTGGTCATCGCGGTAAGCCAGTCCGGCGAAACCGCCGACACCCTCGCCGCCCTCCGCGAAGCCAAGCAACGCGGCGCCCTGACGATGGGGATCGTCAACGTCGTGGGATCGACCATCGCCCGTGAGACGGACTTCGGTGTGTATCTCCACGCCGGGCCGGAGATCGGCGTGGCCTCCACCAAGGCGTTCACCAGCCAGATCGTCGCGCTGGCGCTCTTCACGCTCCACCTGGCCCGCCGGAGAAACCTGTCCATTCTGGAGGGGCGGACCATGGTGGAGGCGCTCCGTTCGCTCCCCGCACAGGTGGAGCGCACCTTGGAGCTCGCCGACTCCATCGAGGTGCTGGCCCAGGTCTACCAGGATGCTCCGAACTTTCTGTATCTGGGCCGGGGCTACCAGTTCCCCGTGGCTCTCGAAGGGGCCTTGAAGCTCAAGGAGGTCAGCTACATTCACGCTGAGGGCTATCCGGCGGCGGAGATGAAGCACGGGCCGATCGCGCTCATCGACCGGAACATGCCGGCCCTCTTCCTGGCGCCGAAGGACCCCGTCTACAGCAAGGTCCTCTCCAACATCGAGGAGGTCCACGCCCGGGGCGGGCGGATCATCGCCGTCGTGAGCGAGGGGACCGGCGACGAGCTGGCGGGTAAGGTCGAGCACGTGATCGAGGTCCCGCAGACCCTGCCGTTCCTTCAGCCCGTGTTGACCACCATCCCGCTCCAGCTCCTGGCGTACCACATCGCCGTGCTGCGGGGATGCGACGTGGACCAGCCCAGAAACCTGGCCAAGTCCGTTACGGTCGAGTGAGGGTCGTCCTCCAGCGGGTGCGCAAGGCGCGGGTGTCCGTTGCCGGACGCGTCACGGGCGAAATCGGGCGGGGTCACCTGTTGCTGGTAGGCTTCACGCCGGGCGACGAAGAAGACGCCCTGGCGTGGATGGCCGAGAAGATCCTGAGCCTCCGGGTCTTCGGCGACGACGCGGGCAAGATGAACCTGTCGTTGCACGACGTGGGTGGCGACGTGATGGTCGTCAGTCAGTTCACGCTGTACGGGGATGTCCGCAAGGGTCGCCGGCCCAGCTTCGTGCACGCGGCGCCGCCGGACCTGGCGATCCCACTGTACGAGCGCTTCCTCGAGATACTCGGCGAGCGGGCGCCGGCCCGCGTGGCCTCGGGGGAGTTCGGCGCGATGATGGAGGTGGAGCTCGTGAACGACGGCCCCGTCACGCTGGTTCTGGAGCGCTGAGGCCGTGAGCCCTGCCGCGACCCCGGGCCTCGAGCATTTCGGGACGGGACCCGTTCCGCTCCCCCTCGTGCTGGCGTCCGCCTCCCCGCGCCGCGCCGACGTGCTGGCAGCCCTCGGTCTGTCGTTCACCGTCGACCCGGCCGACATCCCCGAAGCGCGCCACGACGGCGAGTCCCCTCAGGCCTTCGTGGAACGCATGTCCAGGGAAAAGGCCGAGGTGGTGGCAGCTCGCCACCCCCGCGCGCTCGTCCTGGGAGGAGACACGGTGGTCGTATTGGACGACGAAGTGCTCGGCAAGCCCGTCGATCGGACGGACGCCGCCCACATGCTCCGGCGGCTGGCTGGGCGGGATCACGTGGTGGCTACCGGGCTGGCGCTGGCCGGTCCCCACGGCGTGGAGGGCGGCGTCGACGAGACCCGGGTGCGGTTCCGGCCCTTCGGCGAGGAGGCGGTGGAGGCGTACGTGGCCTCGGGCGAACCCCTGGACAAGGCCGGCGCCTACGGCATCCAGGGCAAGGGGGGCGCCCTCGTGCGGGGCGTGGAAGGCGACTACTTCACCGTGATGGGCTTCCCCATCGCCCTGTTCGTCGATTTGCTGGGCCGAGCCGGTCTCCGCTACGCCTTCGGCCGACTGGCCGTAGACAACGAACCGGGAGACGGGTTGTGAACGAACTCCCCGTCCGGCCATGCGTGCAGTGGTCTCCTGACGGAGTCGCGGTGGACCTGCTCGACCAGACGCTGCTGCCGGAGCGGGAGACCTGGCTCCGCCTGGAGACGTGGGAGGCCGTGGCCGAGGCCATTCGGTCGCTCCGCGTCCGTGGTGCCCCGGCCATCGGCATCGCCGGTGCCTTCGGCTTGGCGCTCGGGGCGGAGGAAGCCTTCCGCGCCGGCGCCGAGGGCATCGAGGAGCGCTTCGCGGTGTGCCGCACGGCCCTGCTCGCCACGCGCCCGACGGGACGCAACCTGGGATGGGCCCTGGAACGGCTGGGGCGAGCGTTCGACGAAGCCTTGCCCGATGGCCCGGCGGCGGCGGTTGCGGCGGTACGCCGTGAGGCCGACGGGGTCGCGGCGGACGAGACGGACATGTGCCAACGCATCGGCGAAGCGGGCGTCCCGCTTCTGCCCGACGGGGGCGCCACCGTGCTCACACACTGCAACGCCGGTGCCCTGGCCACCGCTGGTCTCGGCACTGCCCTGGCACCGATCTACCTGGCTCGAGACCGGGGGATACCCGTGCGGGTCGCCGCGTGTGAGACGAGGCCGGTACTACAAGGGGCGCGGCTTACGGCGTGGGAGCTCACCCGGGCCGGGATCGACACGACCGTGATCACCGATTCGACGGCGGCCGCGCTCCTGGCGGCCGGACGGGTGAATCTCGTGATCACGGGTGCGGATCGCATCGCGGCCAACGGTGACGTGGCGAACAAGATCGGCACATACGGGCTGGCCGTGCTCGCCCGGCACCACGGCATCCCCTTCTACGTCGCCGCGCCACGCTCCACCTTCGATCCGTCCCTGGCCACGGGCCAGGCCATCGAGATCGAATCGCGGGACGACATGGAGGTCCGGAGCGGACTCGGGCGGACGACAACGCCTCCCGAGGCGGGCGTGTGGAATCCCGCATTCGACGTTACACCGGCCCACCTCGTCACCGCGCTCGTCACCGACGGCGGAGTGCTACGCCCGCCGTATGAACCTGCCATCCGGCGCCTGCTGACCGAGGCGCCTCGGCTTCGGGAGCACCCATGACTCGAGCGGACGCGGTCCTCGCCATCGACCAGGGCACGACGGGGAGCACCGCCCTGGTGGTGGGCCGGGGCGGCGACGTCCTGGCACGGGAGTACTCCGAGTTCACCCAGCACTTCCCGCGGCCCGGGTGGGTGGAGCACGACGCGGAGGAGATCTGGGCCGTCACCCGACGCGTGGCGAGTGTCGCGGTTGCGGACGCCGGCGCAGACCGGATCGGGGCCATCGGCATCACGAATCAGCGGGAAACGGTGGTCTTGTGGGACCGGGAGACCCTCGAGCCCGTGCGGCGGGCCATCGTCTGGCAGGATCGCCGCACGACGGACATGTGCAAGTCCCTCGAGGCTGCCGGGCACGGTCCCGGCGTGCGGGACGCCACCGGGCTGGTACTCGATCCGTATTTCTCGGGCACGAAGATCCGCTGGATGCTGGACCAGGACCCGGAGCTGTTGCGTCGCGCCGAGGCGGGCGAGCTGGCAGTCGGCACGATCGACAGCTGGCTGGTTGCCAGGCTCACGGGAGGGCGCGTGCACGCCACCGACCACACCAACGCCTCCCGGACCCTCCTCTACAACCTCCATACCCGTGACTGGGACCCGTCGCTGCTGGATCTGCTGGGCGTGCCGGAGGCCCTGCTCCCGGAAGTCGTCCGGAGCGCTCAGGATCTGGGCCCGGTCCTGGGCGACGCCCTGGGCGTCGACGCGCCCCTGGCGGGTGTGGCAGGCGACCAGCAGGCCGCGCTGTTCGGGCAGGGCTGCTGGAGGCCAGGTCTGGCCAAGAACACGTATGGGACCGGTGCTTTCCTGCTCCTCTACACCGGCACGGAGGCCGTGCGGTCCGAGCACGGCCTGCTGACCACCGCGGCCTGCGACGCCGAGGGCGGGCCCGCGTACGCGCTGGAGGGCTCCGTGTTCATCGCGGGAGCCGCGATCCAGTGGCTGAGGGACGGACTGCGCATCCTGGACGACGCGTCGGAGTCCGAGGCCATGGCAAGGGGCCTGGAGCGGAACGATGGCGTGTATTTCGTCCCGGCCTTCGTCGGTCTCGGCGCACCCCACTGGGAGCCGGAGGCGCGGGGCATGATCGTCGGCCTCACCCGCGGCACGAGGCGCGCCCACCTGGTCAGGGCGGCTTTGGAGGCCATGGCGTACGGCACGGCCGAGGTGCTCGAGGCCATGGAGGCGGACGCGGGGGTTCAGGCTACCGAGCTCCGGGTGGACGGGGGGGCGACCCGGAACGAATGGCTGATGGGTTTTCAGGCGGGGCTGCTGGACATGCCCGTCCGCAGGCCCGCGCTGGTCGAGACGACGGCGCTCGGCGCCGCCGGGCTCGCGGGGCTGGCCACCGGCATCTGGTCCTCCGGCGACGAGTTCCTGGCCGCCGTGGGCGATCCCAAGATCTTCGACGGTGTCATGGCCGAGGGGGATCGCCGGGCGCTCCGGGCGGGGTGGGCCCGTGCGGTGAGGGCGGTCCGCGGCTGGGCCCTTGATGACGGTGGCTGAAGCAGTCCCGCCCCTGCGCGTCGCCGTCGTGGGCGCCGCCGCGGCCGGCCCCGCCGACCGAGAGCTGGCCACGGCGGTGGGTCGGGCGCTGGGAGAGGCGGGGGCCGTGGTGGTCTGTGGGGGCGGGGGCGGCGTCATGGAAGCGGCGGCGCGGGGCTGCCGAAGCGCGGGCGGTCTGACCGTGGGCATCCTGCCCGGTACGGACGCCTCCGGGGCAAACCCCTGGATCATGCTACCCTTGGCCACGGGCTTGGGCGAGGCCCGGAACGCCCTCGTGGTGCGCGCGGCCGAGGCCGTTCTGGCCGTGGGAGGACAGTGGGGCACGTTGTCGGAGATCGCCCTCGCGGCCAAGATGGGCATCCCGGTGGGGCTCCTGGGCACGCCGCCCGCCCAGGGGCTCGACCTGCCGAGCTTCGAAGGCGCCGATTCCGCCGTGCGCTGGGCCGTCGAGCAAGCGGGTGCGAGCCGGGGCGGGGGGTAGGCGCCAACCGATCCTCCGGGCTCCCGGAAACGACGGGACGCCAGGGAGCCGGAGGGGGGATCCCGACGGCGTGCGGTGGGGTTATCCCTACGGGCACGGCGGAGAATCGGGCTTTTCGATACTTTGGCCTGTGCGCTATATTCGGAGTACGCACACCGCGTCTACCGTGCCCGTCGCATCGGTCTTCAGGGACGCACGACAAAACGAGCCACCGAGTTGGAGCCCATGCCTAAGAACGGACGCTTTCTCCTGGGACTCGCCGGCGTCGCGCTGGTGGTCACGTACCTCATATGGACCGGCGTGAGCGAGACGATGGTCTACTACCTCACGCCCACCGAGCTCCTCGCACGGGCGGAGGCCGATCCCACGCTGCACGACGTGGGGATCAAGGTGAGCGGCCGAGTCGTCCCCGGCTCCTACGCCAAGGGTGAGGGCGAGCTGCTCCATCACTTCACCGTGCGCGATCTGGAAGAGGAGTCCCTGACCATCCCGGTGGAGTTCCGGGACGTGCTGCCCGACACGTTCACCGACGACGTGGAAGTTGTGGTAGAGGGCCGTTACCGCCCCGATGGAGTCTTCGAGGCCACGACCGTCCTCACCAAGTGCGGAAGCCGCTACGAGGCCGCGCCTGAAGAACTGATCGGGTGACGACGCTCGGAGAGCTCGCCCTCTGGATCGCCCTTCCCATCGCCGGGTGGGGGACGATCCTCGCATTCCTCGGAGGGCACCACCGCCGGGGGGACCTCGTCCTCAGCTCGGAGAGGGCGGTCCACGTCGTCTTCTTCCTTCTGGTGGTGGCATCGGCCGGCATCATCGCCGCGTTCCTCGGTGATCACTTCGAGTACTGGTACGTCGCCAACTATTCGAACCGTGAGCTGGACACCTTCTTCAAGGTGTCCGGACTGTGGGCCGGGCAGCGGGGGTCGTTGGTATTCTGGGCCCTGCTGCTCTCGCTGTTCTCGTCCGTGGCGGTCTTCACGAACCGAGACAAGAACCGGGAGTTCATGCCCTACGTAGTGGGCGTCCTCCTGGGGATCTCGACGTTCTTCCTGGTGATCTGCCTCTTTGCCACGAATCCCTTCGAGAAGCTGGCCTTCACGCCGGCCAACGGGCAGGGTCTGAATCCACAGCTCCAGAACTACTGGATGACGATTCACCCGCCCACCCTCTATCTGGGCTTCACCGCCTTCGCGGTTCCGTTCGCGTTCGGGATGGCGGCTCTGCTCAACGGCCGACTGGACGCCCGCTGGCTCGTGATCACGCGGCGGTGGACGCTCGTTTCGTGGTTCTTCCTCACGAACGGCATCATCTTCGGCATGCGCTGGGCCTACGAGGAGCTCGGGTGGGGCGGATACTGGTTCTGGGATCCGGTCGAGAACGCGTCCTTGCTGCCGTGGCTGACCGCGACCGCGTTCTTGCACTCGGTGATCCTCCAGGAAACCCGGGGGATGCTGAAGATCTGGAACATGTCGCTGGTGGTGCTGACGTCGGTTCACTCGTTCGCCGAAAATACCCAGATCGCCTACATCTTCCTCTCCTTCATGGGGTCGGTGTTGGTGGCCGGGGCCGTCCTGATCATATGGCGCGTGCCGCAGCTCAGATCCGACAGGCAGATCGAGTCCTTCCTGTCGAGGGAGGCGGCCTTCCTCTTCAACAACCTGATCCTCCTGGCGGTGGCATTCGCGGTGCTCTGGGGGACCATGTTCCCCCTCATCGCCGAAGGCGTCACCGGGGAGCCCGTGTCGGTCGGGCCGCCCTTCTTCAACCGGGTGAACCTGCCGTTGGGCCTGATTCTGCTGGCACTCACGGGCGTCGGGCCGGTGATTGCCTGGCGGAAGGCCACGCCGCGAAACCTACGGAAGAACTTCATGCAGCCGACCGTCGTCGGCGTGGCCGTCGGTCTGGGCTTCTACGCCCTGGGGGCCAGGAACGGTCTGGCCCTCCTGACCTTCGGGGTCTCGGCCTTCGTGCTGACGATCCTCGTGCGGGAGTTCTGGAAGGGCACCGCGGCCCGGGCGCGCATCGAGGGAGAAGGCTACGCCAAGGCGCTGTATCACCTGGTCATCCGGAACCGTCGCCGCTACGGGGGCTACATCGTCCACGTGGGCATCGTCATGATC
>JBDHLD010000146.1:0-7712 GCA_039586035.1 Gemmatimonadota bacterium
TCGACTACGAGGCCGATCCGTACGCCCCCTTCTTCAAGATCTTCTGGGAAGCGATCCGCGACGGCCTGATCGACGTGGCGCAGCGCTGACGCCCGTCGGGTCCGATCCGCCGTCTCACGACGCCACGGACGACGGCTCCGTCCGTGGGATCAGTACGGCACGTCGATCGCCCTGCAGATGAAGCGCACGAGACTCCCGCCGGCCTTGAAGGTGCTGGCCAACTCGTCGGCGAATCCCGGGCTGGTCACCGCCTTCTGACTCAGCCGGGTGACACCGATGAAGTCCTTGCGGCGGAGGTCCTCGATCTGGGGATGCTCGGGATCGACCCCTTTCGGCGCGCGCTTGAGGGATTCGCCCTCCAGGTCGTACAACTCCCGGAACCGCTTGCCGACCGCACGCTTCCAGGCGGTCGGGTCGTCGGCGATGGCCTCCCGGATCTTGCGGAGCGTCGTCGAGTCGGGGTGCCAGCTTCCCACGCCGCAGAAGACCTGGCCCGGCTCGAGGTGCAGGTAGAATCCCGGCGCGTACGCGTCCTTCCCCAGCTCGTGACGGAACTGAATCCCCGTGTGGGTCTTGTCGCGGTGGATGCGGAACAGCGAGCCGCCCACGGCCCTCGGGTCCGCGCGGAAGTGGGGGCTGATCTTCTTCAGGCGCGGGCCGAAGTCGGCGATCAGCCTGAGCGCCGGGTCCTTCACGTGCTGTTCGTAGCGACGCTTGTTGTCCTGGAACCACTCCCGATTGTTGTTCTCCGCCAGTTCCCTCAAGAAGGTGAAGAGCGAGGGTGTGAAATACCGTTCCGCCATTGTTCCCTACCCAGTCAGAGGTCGGCTCCGTCGGCAACCGGCGCGTGAGCATCAGATGCTCGGCGGGCGCGCCACGACGGGATCATGCGATGTGGATCAGGGCGACGCCAGGGCCGAATGGGCGGCGGGATCAACTCGGAAGCGCTGGGCCTCGAGCGCGACCTGCGGTGAAACCCTCGCCGATGAAGCGCCGTAGGGCTGATCGTCACAAGTACTGGAAAGCAGGACTAATCCGTCTCGATTAGTCCTAGAAACCAGGAGTAATCGGCGGCCGCGGGCCCGCCACGGGGGACGAGATGCGAAAAGGGCTGGGGGAGTTCGAGCACCTGCTGCTCCTGGCCGTGATGCGGCTGGGGGACGATGCGTACGGTGTGACCATGCGCCGGGAGATCGAGGGCCGGACCGGGCGCTCCGTGTCGCTGGGGGCCATCTACCCCACCATGGACCGGCTCGAAGAGCGGGGGCTGGTGTCTTCGCGCATGGGGCCGCCCACGGGGGAGCGCGGTGGTAGGAGCCGGCGCTACTTCCGTCTGGAGCCTGCAGGGGAACGGGCGATTCGAGCCACCCGGGACATGCTCGCTTCCATGTGGGACGGCCACGAGGCCTACCTGGGACCCGACCGGTGACGCCGCTGCTTCCGACCGCGCCCCCGCTCTGGCTTCGACTTCTGAGCTTGCTGCTTCCACGCCGGCACCGTGAGGTGGTGCTCGGCGACCTGCACGAGGAGTATCACGCGCGGATCCGTTCTGAGCGCGGCGCCGTCCGCGGCCGGCTGTGGCTGATCCGCCAGGCCCTTGGGAGCGCGAGCTCGGGGCTGGCGCACCGCGTCTACGACATTCTCCGTGGGCACCTCGGCCGCGTCGGCTCGGGTTCGCCCCACACCCCGCGAGGCCAGATGGACATTCTCAGCCAAGACCTCAAGTACGCCGTGCGCCGCCTCTTCGGCAGCCCGGGGTTCACCCTCGTGGCCATCCTGAGCCTCGCGCTCGGCATCGGGGCGAACACCGCGCTGTTCACGGTCGTCAACCGGCTGATGCTCGAAGGTGTGGGCCTCTCCGACCCGGCCACCCTGGTGCAGGTCTACACGAGTGAGGAAGAGGGGTACCCGTACTCGACGAGCTCCTACCCGGACTACTTCGACCTCCGAGACCGGAACCAGGTCTTCGAGGACGTGGTGGCCCACGCCATGTTCTTCGCGCAGTCAGAGGTGGATGGCGGAGAACCCATGCTCTCCATGGGCGAGGTAGTGAGCGGCAACTACTTCGACGTGCTCGGCGTCCGTCCGGCTCTCGGCCGGGGCTTCTCGCCAGAAGAGGACGAGACGCCGGAGACGCACCCCGTGGTGGTCATCGGGTTCGACTACTGGGAGCGGGTCTTCGGGGGCGATCCGGCGATCGTGGGGCGGACGCTCCGGATCCTCCGGAAACCCTACACGATCGTCGGGGTGGCGCCTGAGGGATTCGGGGGAATGTGGCCCGGGATCTCGGTCGACATGTGGGTCCCGTCCATGATGACCGATCACGTCAACCGGGCGTTCGGGGGTACCCGCCTCGAGAACCGGGGGAGCCGATCACTCTTCCTGACCGCCCGGCTCGCACCCGGCGTGACAGCGGAGCAGGCCGCGGAGTACGTCGCCACCTTCTCCCGAGGTCTGGCGGAGGCGTACGCCGATACCAACGAGGGTCGGATCATGACGGCACTCCCGGCCCAGGACGTGGCGCTTCACCCGTTCGTCGATCGGGCGCTGCTGCCCGTGGCAGGCCTTCTGTTCGCCGTGGTGGGGCTCGTTCTGCTGATCGCGTGCACCAACCTTGCCAGCTTCCTGCTGGCGCGCGGCGCGGACCGAAAGAAGGAGATCGCCGTCCGGCTCGCTCTCGGCGCGAGACGCTGGACGCTGGTCCGGCAGCTCATGACGGAGACCGTGGTGCTGGCCGTGCTGGGTGGTCTGGGGGGCCTGCTGCTCGCCCAGTGGACATTGTCACTCGTGGTGGGCTTCCAGCCGCCCATTCCGATCCCCATCAACCTGGACCTCAGCCCCAACGGCACGGTCCTCTGGTTCACGCTGCTGGTCGCCGTGGCCGCGGGCATGCTGTTCGGGCTGGTGCCGGCGCTCCAGTCCACCCGGCCCGACGTGGCACCCACCCTGCGGGACGAGTCCGGTGCCGTGGCCGGCGGCCGCTCCCGGTGGAGTCTCCGGAACGGCCTGGTCGTGGCGCAGGTCAGCCTGTCATTCGTCCTGCTCATCGGGGCGGGCCTGTTCGTCCGCAGCCTGCAGAAGGCCCAGGCCATCGATCCGGGTTTCTACACGGGCGCGGCCGCCATGGTGTGGCCCAACCTGGAGATGAGCTACATCACCGAGGAGGAGGGCGTGGTCTTGTGGGAGGAGCTGGTCCAGCGGGCCTCGGCACTGCCGGGCGTGACCGGCGTGACGCTGGCAGACCGGATGCCCCTGGGCGTCACGGTGCAGACGACCGAGGTGCTCCCGGACGGAGTCACACCTCCAGAGGGACTGGACGGCTTCGACGTCGATTATGCGGTGACCGACGAGCACTACTTCGAGGTCATGGCCGTGCCGCTCGTGGCGGGGCGAGGCCTCGCATCCACGGACGTCGCGGAGGGTGAGCCCGTAGCCGTGGTGAGTGAGGCCTTCGTCCGTCAGTTCTGGCCAGGGGAGACGGGCCTCGGGCGGACCCTGAGCCGCCGCGGGCGGGAGTACCGAGTGGTGGGCGTGGCGCGGGATACGAAGGTGCGGACCCTGGGAGAGTCACCGCGGCCGTACGTCTACTTCTCGCACCGTCAGAACTACAACCCGGTCCTCAACGTCGTGATCCGGGGAACGCTCCCCGAGGCAGAGCTGCTCGGCCAGCTCCAGACCATGGTGCGCGAGACCCGGTCGGATCTGGTGGTGCTGAGCGCTTCGACCATGAGGGACCACCTGGCCATACCCCTCTACGCGCCGCGCATGGCCGCCATGCTGCTCGGGGTCTTCGGCGGACTGGCGCTCGCCCTGTCGGGAATCGGACTGTACGGCGTCGTCAGCTATTCGGTGGCGCGGCGCACCCGGGAGGTGGGCATCCGGATGTCGCTCGGCGCCGACGCCCGCAAAGTGGTGCGAATGGTGGTCGTCAGCGGCATGAGACTCGTGGCCGTCGGCGGGATTCTCGGCCTGATGCTGTCAGCGACGGTGACGTGGCTCCTGTCCCGCTTCCTCTACGGCGTCAGCACGACCGACGTGGCCACCTTCGTGGCCATCCCGCTGGTCCTGACCCTCGTGGCCATGGTCGCCGCGTTCATTCCTGCCCGACGGGCCAGCCGTGTGAACCCGGTGGAGGCGCTCCGGACGGAATGATGCAGGGGCGCCGGGGGTCCGCTTCGCGCGGTCCCCCGGCGACGGTGTACATGGGCGGGTGACGCGGGCTCGGACGGCGTGCGCGCCTCGCCTCAAGCCATCCCGAGGAGCCGGGCGAACATGGCTGCGACGCCGGCCATGAACAGGGCTCCGATGAAGACGGCGGCCCAGCCCAGCCCCACGGTGGCGATGGCCTTGCCAGTCGAGAAGTCCAGGGCCTGACGGACGGCGATCACCCCGGCGATCAGCACCCAGATCCCCACGACGGCCCTGATGAGGCCGCCGGGCAGGAAGGGCACGATCCCGAGGAGGAGCAGGACGTTGGGCGCTTGGGCGAAGCCCAGCGTGCGCAGGAGCTCTCCCCAATCGGCCGTTCCTTCGAACAGCCGCGAGCCCACCAGGTACGTGATCCCCGCCCAGATACCCCAGCCGATCAGCACCCATCCGGATTGAAAGACGGCCTCGAACACGCCGACGTCGCTCGCTCCGATTCCGGACGCGACGGCGCCGAGGAAGACCACGAGGCCGGCCTGACCCGTTGCCGTCTGGTCATGCTCGACTTCTTCGTACGTTTCGATGTCGAGCATCGCCGCGCCCTTCATCCGCTCGATCAGTCCCTGTGCCATCGGTGCCTCCCAGGAGGTGTGGTGGAGATCCTTCCGCCGGGCGGTCCCTCAACGCAGCCCGCTGTCGTGCATCCACTCGTCCACTACGGAACCGATGTCCGCCGCTCCGGAGGTGTCGGCGTCACGTTGATCGGCGTCCGTCATCACATGATACGCGAATGGCCTTCCCGATGCCCGCAACGCGTCGAGAGAGGCCATCACCTCGGCTGCTGCAGCCTGGGTCCACTCCCCCAACAGCCACAGCGCGGGTACCGACACCGTGGCCAGCTCTCGCTCCGCCGTCTCTCCGCCGTCGCGCACGGTGCTGGCCAGCACCATGAACGCCAGATCGGCGGAGCGGGCCGCCAATCGAAGCGCGACGGAACCGTCGTCGCTCAGATCCATGATCCCCACGCGAGTCCAGCGTACGTCGGGTTGGGCCCCGAGGAAGTCGAGGGCCGCGAGCGCCTCGTCCGTGAGCCTCTCGGTTGGGCGATCGCTCACGGCGGACTCGCCGCCCCCGTGGCCCCGCACGGTCAGCGCGACGATACCGGCCCGGGCCAGAGTCGGGCCGACGTTCCCGAGGTGATTGACCGCCGGCCCAGCCGCCCCGACGACCGCCACGGCCGGGTGGGGTCCCCGGTCCGGAGGCACGTGCAGCACGCCCTCGAGTGGGGTGACGCCCATGGTGAAGGTCACCTCCTCGACTCGGGGCGGCAGCGGTGCGGGCGGTTCGAGGGTCGTCTCGCTGGACGCCGCAGGCTCGTCGGGCAGGAAGATCCAGAGGAACACCACGGGTAGGGCCGCGACGGCGCCCACCACTCCGATCACGATCAGCCCGCCCTTGAGCACACCCCTGGCTTTGCGGAGCAACGGATGACCCGTCCGCACGCGCTCCCGGTCCATGGGTGAGCGCGGTATGTCCATTCCCGACCTCCTCCTTGACGCCGACGGTGACGATTCCGTCCGGTGCGGTTACTCGACCTGGGCCATCAGGCTGGAGATACGCTCGGGGCCCAAGCCGAGCCGGCTCCCCACCCGGATGAGCAGGATCTTCTCGTCGCGGTGCAGGGATCGGTCAGCGACCGAGACGCACGCAGCCGCCCGCATGATCGTCTCCCGCTCCTCGGGGTCGAACGCTTCCGCAGCCTCCGTCAGGAGCTCGTCGAGATCGGGCTCCCCGACCTCGATGGCGTCCATCTCCCGGTCGATGTCGGCTCGCGTCAGCGGAGAGCCGAAGAGCCGCTGGTGCACATCCGACATCATCTCGATCTCGGAGGTGAGTACACGGCGGTCGGCCATCATCATCAATACCATCACGCGGCGCACGGTGGCCGGCAGGTCGTTCATGATATCAAGGGTCCGAGGCGTGGCGTGGGGTCTCGTCAATCTAACAGTTGCCGACGGCGGGCCATCCGCGGCAGGTTAGGGCTCGTTACCCATCACAATGGACCCGGCGACCGACCTGGCAAAGCTCGAAGGAGAGCCGTTGCTCAACCAAGCGAGGGATCGCGGGGTCCCGACCAGTCCCGGGCCGGGCCGGAGGCACGTTCCAGCGCTATGGGCCGCGGTGGTCCTGGCCTCGGCTGCGCCGCTCGGCGCTCAGGACCTGAAGGAGACCACCACCGCCTCCCCGGCCGGAGCCACGCGGCCACAGGTCGCCGCCACGGCGGCGACGTCGGAGATCCGCATCGATGGGCGCCTCGACGAGCCCATGTGGCAGACCTCACCCGCGGCTGCGGACTTCGTACAGGCGGAGCCTCGGGAAGGACTACCGGCCACCGAGGCCACGGACGTCTGGGTCGCGTACGACGAAGAAAACCTCTACGTGGCGGCGAGGCTGCACGACGCCGATCCGTCCGGCATCGTAGTCAACGATATCAAGAAGGACTTCGCAGAGGGCAGCCAGGACGTCTTCACGGTCATTCTGGACACCTTCCAGGACCGCAGGAACGGGTACGTCTTCATGACCAACCCGGGGGGCGCGCGGGGTGATCGACAGATCGCGGGCGAGGGTCGCGAGGTCAACGGGAGCTGGGACGCCATCTGGCTCGTCGAGACACGGATCGACGACGACGGCTGGACGCTGGAGATGGCCATCCCCTTCCGGACGCTTCGCTTCGACCCCGAAAAGTCCGGGACCTGGGGGATCAACTTCAGCAGGTACATCCGTCGCAAGAACGAGCAGGTCTACTGGGCGCCCGTGCCCCGCTCGTACAACATCATGCGCCTGTCCCTTGCCGGAGACCTGACCGGGCTGCCGCAGGCGTCGGCTGGGCGTGACCTGCGCATCACGCCCTACGCCCTCGGACGAACGGTGCGGGAGACAGGTGCCGAGTCGTTCGACAACGACGCCGAGTTCGGCGGAGATTTGAAGTTCGGAGTCACCGACGGCCTGACCCTCGATCTGACGGCCAACCCGGACTTCGCCCAGGTGGAGGCCGACGTCCAGCGAGTCAACCTGACCCAGTTCTCGCTCTTCTTCCAGGAAAAGCGCGACTTCTTCCTCGAGAATTCGGGCATCTTCTACGTCGGGGACCTGGCTCGGAACGTGCGGATCAGCAACATCCCCCGGGCCGATGAAGACCTCGTGGTCTTCTTCAGCCGCCGCATCGGCATCGGTGCCGAAGGCGAGCAGATCCCCATCTACGGCGGCGCCCGGATCACGGGTCGCGTGCCGGGCGGCGTGAGCCTCGGGGCCCTGTGGATGCGAACGCAGGAGCTCGACGAGAACCCCGAATCGGACTACGGCGTCGTCCGTCTCCGGAAGAACCTGTTCGCCGGATCGGACATCGGCGGGATCTTCATGGTGCGGAACTCGGTGGGTCGAGCCGACGACCACAACTTCGTGTACGGCCTCGACTCCTACATCCGCTTTCCGGGCGACGTCGATTGGAGCGCGTACGGGCTGTTCACCGAGACGCCGAACATCAGCGGTGGCGAATACGTCTGGCG
>JBDHLD010000147.1:0-7228 GCA_039586035.1 Gemmatimonadota bacterium
CAGGATCGCATGGGCGCGATCCCAGCTGGCCTCGCTCATCGCCGCATCGAGAATCACCACATCACAAGCACCCGGGGGCTGAGCTCGCGAGGGGTCCCATTCCAGTACCGCCGCCTGCAGGGCGCGCAGGCTGCTCCCCACGGCATCGGCGAAGCGCGGCCGATCGGTCAACACCGCCGCTCGGAGGTCCGCGACCGCGAGCTCGGCTTCAGGTGGATCCTGCGAAGGATCCTGCACCACTGGCAGCTCGAGCTCCACGACAAACGTGCTGCCCCGACCCACGACGCTGTCCACTCGGATGCGGCCGCCCATGAGCTCCACCAGCGAACGGCTGATGCTCAGGCCCAACCCGGCTCCACCGTGCTCCCGCCGGGTCGTGCCATCGAGCTGGACGAAGCGGTCGAAGACCATGTCTTGCTGCCCGGCTGGAATCCCCGGGCCGGTGTCGGTGACCTCCAGTGTGAAGGGCACGACGCCGTCGCTTCCAGGATGTGCGGTGGCACGGACGTGGACCCATCCCCCCGCCGTGAACTTGATGGCATTACCGACCAGATTCACGATCACCTGACGGAGACGGAGCCCGTCCACGCTCACGGCTTCCGGCAGATCTGGGCTCAACTCGAACAGCAGCTCCAGTCCCTTCTCGTGGGCGCGAGGGGCCAGCGAAACGCAAACGTCCTCGATGATGTCGACAAGACGGGTCACGGCCGGGGTCACCTCCATCCGACCGGCTTCGATCTTGGAGATGTCCAGGATCTCGTCGATGACCTGCAGAAGGCTCTGGGCGTTGGTCAGCACGATCTCCAGGAGCTCCCTCTGATCCGGAGTCGCCGCTTGCTCGGAGGCCACCTCCGTCATGCCCATGATGACGTTCAGAGGGGTCCGGATCTCGTGACTCACCGTGGCCAGGAACTCGCTCTTGGCTCGGTTGGCACCCTCCGCAGCCTCTTTGGCCAGCTCGAGGGCTCGCTGGCTGCTCACCCGGTCCGTGATGTCCCGAAGCGAGCCCACGAAGATGGGCGGATCGACCTCGGGCAGACGGGTGATCGAGACTTCCACCGGGAACTCGGAGCCGTCGGCCCGCATCCCTGTGAGCTCCAGTCGACGGTCCAGCACCCGCGGCTTGCCGGTAGCCAGATACCGCTCCATGCCACGCTCGTGAGTGGAGCGAAGCGCCGGCGGCACGATCACCTCGCCCATGGAACGGCCGATCACGTCGGCCCTACGGTATCCGAAGATCCGCTCGGCCGCCGGATTGAACTCGATGATGAGCCCGTCCGCGTCGATCATCACGACGGCATCTATGGAGGCGTCCATGATCGCGCCAGTCCGGTGCTCGCTGCGGAGCAGTTGGCTGGCCGTGCGAAACGCCGACACGACCGATGTGCAGGTGGCGAGGAAGGGCTCGAGCTCGCGAATCAGCGCTTCGTCGTATCCTCCTGGACGGTTGGCGATCCCGACCATGCCGATCATCTCGTTGCCGAGAAAGAAGGGCAGCCCCAGGAACGCGTTCAAATCGGGATGGCCTTCGGGCAGTCCGCCGCGCCTGGGGTCGGTGGACGGGCTGTTGGCAATGACCGTCTCGCCATCTCGCATCACGGCCCCGAACAGCGTGTCCAGGTTGCGAAAGACCATGCCCGTGGGAGCGTTCTGCTCGTAAAAGTCTCGGGTCTCCTCGTTCCAGGCGATGTTGGTGATGGCGTGAGTCTTGAGGTACCGCCCCTGTCGGTCCAGCAGGACTTCGCCGATAAATCCATACTCGCTGTCGGTGAGGCTGAGCAGGTCCTCCAGTAACGTGTTGAAGACCGCGCCGGGATCGGCCGTCTGGATATACTGTTGCTGCGCTTTGCCCAGGGCTCTCAGGAGCTCGTTGCTCCTCTGCAGCGCCCGAGCGCGCTCGAGGCTCTCGGTGACGTCCCGGTACTGCCACAGGTGGCCCATGGCCACGGAGTCGTCGAGAATCGGGATGGAGTCGCGCTCGAACATGCGCCCATCCGCGAGGCGGATCTCCTCGGCCTCCACGGTCTCCCGAGTGCGGAGGAGCTCGTCGATCCGCTGCACGAAGTCGTCAGGGGCGACGAAGAGGTGCTTCAGTGCTTCGGCGGCTTCCGCGCAATCCGCGCCGACCAGGTCAGCGGGGCTCACGGGGAGGGAGAACAGTCGGCAGAACTCCTCGTTCACCGCCGCGACTCGCCTCTGATCGTCCTCCACGAGCACGCCGATGCGCAGATGGTCGACAAGGGCGCGCAGACGCGAGGCAGCCAGATACGGCGTCTGCTCCTCGGGGCGACTCATCGCGTCGCCTTCGCTCGATGATCCCGTTTCCACTCTCGGCATCCGCTGCTCGTTCCGGAGGATCGCGCTCCAACCTAATCGGATCGCTAGTCTCCGCCAGTTGGGTCAGGCACCGCGGGGAAGTTGAGGGAGATCGTCGTGCCGCGGCCGGGGGTGCTCTCGACGTGGACATGACCTTCGAGACGATCGACCACGGACCGTACGAACGCGAGCCCCAGGCCGCTTCCCCTGCCAGGCTGCTTGGTCGTGTAGAAGGGATCGAAGATGCGCTCACGGTCCGACGGGTCGATCCCGGTTCCAGTGTCCGTGACGGTCACGCAACCGTGACTCGGCTTCTTGGGCCTCGCGGTCCATGAGTCCGTGCCGATCGTTTGACCAGACGTCGCTATCGTGATCACGCCGCCGCTCGGCATGGCGTCGCGGGCGTTGGTCACCAGGTTCAGGAGCGCCTGTTGGATGAGGATCGCGTCCGCCCGAACCAGTGGGGCGTCACCGCTGTGGTGAACCGCGAGTCTCAGGTTGACCGGAAGGAGTCGGGCCAGGGAGTTGGCGAACCGGTCGACCACCCCGGAGAGACTGAGAGCCACCAGCTCGGGCTCGCGCGTGCGGCTGACGTCTTGCAGCCATCGGACCAGTCCTTGGGCGCGGCCGACCTGCTCCTGGGTCATTCTCGCCAGATCCCTTCGCTCTCCACGGTCCGGGCTGTCGACGATCACCTCGAGCAATCCACCGACCACCGTCAGGATGTTGTTGAAATCGTGGGCCACACCCAACGCCCATTCTCCGGCCAGACAAACACCGGAGTCGCTCGACAAGGTCTCGTTGACCTCGTCGGGCGTCTCGAGCTCGACGGAGCGGTCCTCCGAGACCGTGATCACGGCCGCCGGCTCGCCCTCGCCACCGAGCAGGACCGTAGACCGAAGTCGGACGGGGAATGTAGACCCGTCTCTTCGGCAGTTCATTCGGTCGCGCGTCCAGCTGCGCACGCCTTTGAGGGTGCCCGGGCCACCGGACCGGGTGGCCCACGGCGGGTGGAAGATGCGGGTAGGCATGCCCAGTAGATCCTCGGCACGCCATCCGTGCATGGCCGCCTCGGCGGGATTGGTGAACAGGATCTTGCCCTGCGTATCGGCCACCGTCACCCCCAGCGGCAGGTTCTCTACGGCGTGGCGCAGGGCATCATGAAGGACTGGCGGCGTGGGTTTGATCTGCATGTCGTCTCTCTGCTCATCGTGGTGTGTCGCGATTGTGGGCCACTGGTATGAGCAGCTTGCGTGCCAACCCGTAAGTCGTTATGCGGTCGCTAGTTACGAGTACTTACCGGAGATGACCGAGGGCTCGGCGCCGTCTCCAAAGCGTGGGAAGGACACCGTCAGCACGGTCCCTCGGGAGCTCATGTCCCGAAACAGGTGTTCGCAAATCGAACACCTGTTCGTTATTCTTACAGTAGACTCCGAAACACCGTCCAGACGGTCTTGATCCAGGCCTTCAGTCCACCCGACGCGCCGCCCAATGTCCGAGGCACCAGAAGCCGCCCCGCCGAGTCGCCACGGTGCTCCCGGAAGCGGCACCGTGCTTGTCGTCGAGGACGATGCGTCCCAACGCGCGCTCTTTCGGCGTTGGCTGGAGATCGACGGTCACACGGTCGTCCCGACTGCGAGCGGCGAAGAAGCGCTGGACGGTCTGAGCCAGGCGCTGCCTGACGCGGTTTGTTTGGACCTGGAGCTGGGCGGGCTGACCGGGCTCGAGGTCCTGGACCGAATCCGAGCCCGTGAGCCCCACCTATCGGTCGTGATCCTGACCGCCGACGACACCGTCGAATCCGCCGTTCAGGCAACGAAGCTCGGCGCCTTCGACTATCTCACGAAGCCGGTCGACAGGGCGAAGCTGACCACCACGGTGCGAAACGCGATCGAGCGGACGCGGATGACACTCCGGCTGATCCAGTTGGAGCAGGACACCCGCCGAAGCGGCCAGCGCGCCATTCTGGGCGAGAGCCCACTGACGCAGCGCCTCCTCGAGCAAATCGAACGGGTCGCCGCGACCGACGTCACGGTCCTGATCCGGGGCGAGAGCGGCACCGGAAAAGAGCTCGTCGCTCGCGCCATTCACGAAAGCAGCACTCGCGGCCGGGCGCCGCTGATTACTTTGAACTGCGCCGCGATCCCGCAGTCACTTCAGGAGTCCGAGCTGTTCGGCCACGAGCGTGGCGCATTCACCGGCGCCGTGCGCCGTCGAGAGGGGCGCTTCGAGCTGGCCGACGGGGGCACGCTATTCCTCGACGAGGTGGGGGAGCTTGGTCCGGACCTCCAGCCCAAGTTGTTGCGCGTCCTGCAGGAGCGGCGGTTCCAGCGGGTCGGCGGAAACCAGGACGTCGAGTCGGACTTCAGACTCCTCACCGCCACCAACCGGGATCTGCGATCGGAGGTGGCCGAGGGCACGTTCCGGGAGGACCTTTTCTTCCGCATCGCGGTGTTCGACATCGAGGTGCCCGCGCTCCGCGACCGCGGCAGCGACGTGATTCTGCTGGCGGATCGCTTCGCCCGGAACTACGGTGAGCGCCACCGGGGACGGCGCCTCCGAATCCATCCCGAAACGGCCGACCATCTCACCGCCTACGACTGGCCCGGCAACGTCCGGGAGCTCCAGAACGCGGTCCAGCATGCGGCGGTTCTCGCGGACGCCGACGCGATTCTCCCACGACACCTGCCCGATCACATCCGATCGACCGGGACCGAGCCCTTCAAGCTCGCCACCCCGAACGCCGCTCGCTCACAGCGTACTCTCAAGAGCGTGGAGCGTGAGACCATCCTGGCCGCCATGCAGGACGCCGACGGTAACGTCAGCGAGGCGGCGCGCCGGCTCGGTATGGGACGGACCACGCTGTATGCGCGGCTGAAGGAGTACGGGCTCAGGTAACGGGGGGTCCGAGGTGCCGTCGACCCATGTTGCGCCCTACCGCATGGCGCGCTCCACCGCTGCGGCGGCATTCACGATCCCGCCCGTGGCCGACAGCTCGCCGAACGGCACCGTCTCCTCCGGCGCACCGGGCCGGGCGACCACGTTGGACCCCACGTCCGTGGCCGTCTCGAGGATGATGGCACGGACCTCGGCAGCCGTGAGATCGGGGAAGTAGGCCATGAGCATGCCGGCGATGCCGCTGACGACGGGGGCGGCAACGCTGGTGCCGTCGCTGGGCGAGTACTCGTTGCCCGGAGAGGCCGAGTAGATCGCCACCCCCGGGGCGAACACGTGCACCTGGGCCGCGCCGTAGTTGCTGAAGCTGGCGGCGAGGCTGTCTGCGCTCTGCCACCCGGACGCGCCGACCTCGATCCAGAGCTCGTCCGTATCTGCATCGCGATGTCGATGCTCGGGGAAGTTGTAGCCCTGGCTCAGGTCCCTGCCGTCGTTGCCGGAGGCGTGGACCAGCAGGACGCCGTTCTCCTCGGCGTACTGGATCGCGTCCTCGACGATGTCTCTCCAGGGCGAGTAGTCCTTGCCGAAGCTCATGTTGACGACATGCGCGCCGTTATCCACGGCGTAACGGATGGCATTGGCCACGTCCTTGTCGCGTTCGTCACCGTTGGGCACCGCGCGGATCGCCATGATACGCACTCCGTCGCCGGCACCGTCGAGGCCTGTCCCGTTGTTGCGCTCCGCGGCCACGACCGAGGCTACGGAAGTCCCGTGGCTCGGGTCCGGGCCAGCGACGTCGGCGTTTCCGTACCTGCGCTGCGAGAGGTCCTCGTAGTCGTCCCCGACGATCGGCCGTGGGTCGAAGCCGGTGTCCAGGCCGTACTCGAGGCGTCCGCGGACGGACTCCCCCTCCCGTGCCAGGACCGCCTCGTCGATCCCGGCCGACGCCAACTGAAGGTAGATCCCCCGGGCCTGGACGAGCTGGGGATCCAGAGGGGCGAGTGCCGTGACGTTGTCGATCGTGGGCTCCGTGCCGAGGGCCCTCCGGAGCAGCTGGACGACGATCGGATAGACCTGCTCGATCTGCGTGATTTGCTCGGCGAGCTGGGTCATCTCTTCGAGCTCGGCCGCGTGCGCTTCGGCGACCTCGGCGCACAGGTCGTCGTCGGGCCGGGGCGTCCCGGTTCCCGCTGCGTCGCCCAGGCAGGCGCCGTGGAGGCGGGTCACCTCGTACGTGTCGAAGTTGACGCTCTCGCCGTTCACACCGCCGAGGAAGTTCCAGCCGTGGACGTCGTCGGCGTAGCCGTTGCCGTCGTCGTCGAGGCCGTTTTCCGGCACCTCGCCCGGATTCGTCCAGAGGACGTCGTCCAGGTCCTCGTGTTCGGTGTCCACGCCTCCGTCGACCACCGCTACGATCACCTCGCGGGCAGGGGAGCGCCCCGCGAGCAGCTCGTATGCCTCGTCGATCCCGGCGCCGGGGACGCCGTCCACCAGGGTGGTATACCACCACCGGTCGGGTGCGGAGCGTGGGGCCGGGGGCTCCGCGGGCGGAGCAGGTGGCTCGACGCCCGACTCAGCCGCGGGTGGTTCATCGGTCCGTGGGCCGGCGTCAGCGGCTGGTGGGGGTGGCTCGGCTTCGGTCACCGGTGGGGCGGCAGACGGCGGCTCTGCGGCGGGTGCCGTCGGCTCTGGACCGGCCGAGGAGCCGGAGGAGGCGCAGCCCGCACACAGCAGGGCTACGGCAACGGCAGGAAGAAGACGGTACATCCGAGGTCGTCCTTGGAGGTGCGATCGAAAAGGGACTGTCAGGGCGGGAGCGCGCAGGGAGCCTAGAAGGAGGCCGGGGGCGCGCGCAAGCAGGAGCCGGCGTCCCCCTCCCATCTAGCGAGGCACGGTAGCTGCGTCTGATGTGGGTCCCGGACGCGGAGAGCGCCATCGAGGTTTCAACGCATTGCGCCCGCTGGCCTGGCTCAAGGCCCGGTCACCGCGCAAACGACGTAGACATCGAGCTGATAGT
>JBDHLD010000302.1:0-2680 GCA_039586035.1 Gemmatimonadota bacterium
GGCGACAGGCTCTTGAGCACGGCCTTTTCGGCGGCGGTGGCCGGCGCCTCCATCCGCTCGTAGACCGGGCTGCCGAATCGGTCCTCCAGATCCCGGTAGTGCTCGGACGGATCCTTCCCGGTCACCGCAGTGATCTCGGCCGCCAGCAGGTTCAGGATGATCCCGTCCTTGTCGGTCGTCCAAACGGTGCCGTCCATGCGCGTGAAGGAGGCGCCGGCGCTCTCCTCCCCGCCGAACGCGTAGCTGCCGTCGAAGAGGCCCTCGACGAACCACTTGAAGCCCACGGGCACCTCCGACAGCGTGCGCCCGAGGGCGGCGGTCACCCGGTCGATCATGGAGCTCGACACCAGCGTCTTGCCGACTGCGGCTTCCGCGCTCCAGCCCGGCCGATGGGTGAACAGGTAGTCGATCGCCACCGCCAGGTAGTGGTTCGGGTTCAGGAGGCCCGCGCGCGCAGTCACGATGCCATGACGGTCGAAATCCGGGTCGTTGCCGAACGCGATGTCGAATCGGTCCTTCAGGTCGATGAGCCCGGCCATCGCGTACGGCGAGGAACAGTCCATGCGCACCTTGCCGTCCCAGTCGAGCCGCATGAACGAGAAGGTCGGGTCGACCCTCCGGTTCACGACCTCGATGTCGAGGCCGTACCGCTCGGCGATGGGCTCCCAGAAGCCGATGCCCGCGCCGCCCATGGGGTCGGCGCCAATGCGGAGCCCGGCCGAAGCGATGGCCTGCATGTCCACGACGTCGGCCAGATCCGCGACGTACGGCGTGACGTAGTCGTACTCCCGGACGTTGCCCGACGATAGCGCGTCCCGCAGGCTCGAGCGCCGTATGCCGTCGAGCCCGCCGTCGAGTAGCTCATTCGCCCGCTCCTGGATCACGGTCGTCGTGTCCGAGTCCGCCGGGCCACCGGTCGGGGGGTTGTACTTGAAGCCACCGTCGCGCGGCGGATTGTGGGATGGCGTAATCACGACGCCGTCAGCTCGGTCGCTCACCGTCGTCCGGTTGTGGGTGAGGATGGCGTGAGAGATGACCGGCGTCGGCGTGTACCCCTGTCCGGATTGGATCAGGACATTGACGCCGTTCGCCGCCAGCACCTCGATTGCCGTCGTCATCGCCGCCTCTGACAGGGCGTGGGTGTCCATGCCGAGATAGAGCGGTCCGCGGATCCCCTGCGCGCGGCGGTGCTCCGCGATGGCCTGGGAGATGGCCAGGATGTGGTCTTCGTTGAATGACCCCTGGAACGAGGTGCCCCGGTGGCCCGAGGTCCCGAAGGACACGCGTTGCCCCGGGTCTTCGGGGTTCGGCGATTCGGTGTAGTATGCGGAGACCAATCTCGGAATGTTGGTCAGCAGCTCCGGGGGAACCGGTTTTCCAGCGAGGTCGTGGACGGGCATGAGAGGATCTGCGGGGCTCTGGAGGATTAGCTGACGCTTCGACTCGTGACGCTCTGGAACACCCTCCAGAAGTTCCCACCCATGATCTTGCCCACGACTGCGTCGGAATGACCGCGCCGGAAGAGCTCCAGGGCGATGGCCCTGAACTCCGCTTCGGTCCCGAAGCCCTCGGAGTAGCTCCCCATCCCCCGGAGGTCGCTGCCGATCCCGACGTGGTCCGCGCCCGCCACCTCGATGACGTGCTCGATGTAGTCGACCATCTGGCGCACCGTCTCGGCGTCCGACCCGTTGGGCCAGATCCCCACGACGCCTCGGTGCGCGGCGAAGGCCCGAAGCTCCTCGTCGGTGAGCGCCCGATCCCGCTCGGGCTTGAACGCCTTTGATGGTTTCCGTGTTCGCGTGGGCCAGATCGATGACGATGCCGAGGCGATTCGCCTCGCGCACGATCTCTCGACCGGCCTCGGTCAGGCCGCCCGGAGAGTAGGGATACGTCTGAATGTGTCCCAGCTCGTTGGCCCGGAAGTGCACGAGCTGCAACAGGCCCAGACCCATGCGGTGAAGCTCCCTGAGATTGTCGACGCTGCCCTCCAGGCCGTCCCCACCCTCGAGCGCCGGCAGCAGCGCGACCTTGCCGGCTTCCCGGGCCGCCTCTACCGCGTTCGCGTCGCGAGCGAGGACGGCGTCGCCCGTCTCGATGGTAGCGAGGATCCGCTCCATGCGATCGACGGTCAGCGCGAACGCCTCGCCGGGCTCCGGCCTGTACTGCCCGCGCGGAACCTCGGTCCCATCACGCTTGACGTACCCACCCGAATAGGCGGCGTCCGTGCTGATGTTCACGGCCACCAGATCCATGTGCGACCGACGGTACCGTTGTAGCTCCTCCAACTCGATCCGCTCGACCTCGGATCGGTGAAAGCGGCTGGCGTGTCCGTGCATGTCGCCGAACACGACGGTCTCGTTGATGCGGGCGATGCGCTCGGCGATGTCGGGAGGGATGGCGGCCGAGCCGTCCTGACCGCTCAGGCCGGGCGCGGCGCCGGCCGAGACGGCCAGAGCGATGGCCGGCATCCAAGCTCTGTAGCTACTCATTCACGGTCCTCCAGATCCGGCTTTCGCGTCATGGGCCACGGACTGGCTCCATCTCGGCCGTACCGCCAGGTCCGTGGCGGCGCGTCGGGCCATGTTACCAGCCGATGGGCTGCTCCACCAATGAGCGGAGGGCCGGTCCCGGCCGATGGCGCGCCGTCGGGACCCCTGCTGTCGCCCAGGCACATTGTGTT
>JBDHLD010000148.1:0-9026 GCA_039586035.1 Gemmatimonadota bacterium
CTTCAGCCGGATCTGACCATTGCGACGGGGGAGAACCCTGCGTTCCCACCCGGATCGGGAGTAGAGGCGCCTCTTGCGCTGACCGAGGCAGGACTGCTCGCCACCGGCTCGGTCCTCAGGCAGTTCACGCCGACGGGAGCCCCGTGCGCCACAGGGAACGGACGCGGGATGGCGTTCGATGGCACCAATCTCTACTACACGATTGTGGGGAACACGAACATCTTCGAGATCGACGCCCTGGGCAACTGCCTGGGAGCAATCCCCGTCGACCAGCAATTCGGCAGGATCCAAGGAGGACCTCTGGCGTGGGACGGCACCGGCCTTTGGACGATGGACTACAGCGTCGGCAGCTTCACGCTCTACAAGGTGAACCCCGCAGACGGTTCGATCACTTCATCCTGCAATATCGCGACGCAGAACCCTGGCCACGCTGCCGTGACCGGCTCACCTCGAAACATCGGTGAACAGCCGGACGGGCTGGACTACACGGGGACCAGCCTATGGGTGAGCTCCGAGGTCTTCGCCGGAAACTGGGTCGTGGAGGTGGATCTCAGCTGCAACATCCTCCAAGCGTTCAACCCGCCGGTGACCGGCAGTTTCGGAACCAGTGGCGTCGAATTCCATGGATTGAACCTGTGGCACTCCAACGCACACTTCAACCAGTTTCAGACCGACCTGACGGGGATCCAACTCGAAGACCTGGCGTGCGACAGGGTCACCTTCCCCGGCAAGGCTGCGCTTTGGGCGAACCAGGCAACTGGCGGCGGGAACCTGATCACCGCTTACGAGGTCGCCTCATGCAACCAACCGCCGACCGCCGACCCCAACGGCCCATACCTGGGTCCGGTGGCCGGGATCACCTTCGACGGGGCCGGGTCATCAGACCCGGACGGCGACCCGCTCAGCTATGACTGGGATTTCGGTGACGGGAATACCGCCTCCAATACTCCCACTCCCACGCATTCCTACGCCGAAGCGGGCATCTACGGGGTCTGCCTCACGGTCACGGATGCCGCAGGCGGGACCGACACGGCATGCACCTTCGCGGTCGTCTACGATCCCGACGGGGGATTCGTCACCGGTGGTGGGTGGATCGACTCGCGACCGGGCGCGTACAGGCCCGAACCCGAGCTCTACGGCAAGGCCACTTTCGGCTTCGTATCCAAGTACAAGAAGGGAGCCACCACGCCCACCGGGAACACTGAGTTCCAGTTCCAGACCGCCAACCTGAACTTCCACTCCTCCAGCTATGACTGGCTGGTCGTCAACGGGCAAGGCGACCGCGCCATGTTCAAGGGCATGGGTACGATCAACGGATACGGCTCGTACAACTTCATGCTCTGGGCCGGAGACGATGATCCGGACACATTCAGGATTCGGATCTGGGAGGAGAATGCAAACGGCGCTGAGAACACGGAGAACGCCGAGGACGTCATCTACGACAACCAAGACCTCGTCGAAAACAATGTCTTCGGCCAACCGCTCGGTGGCGGAAGCATCGTGATCCACAAGAAGTAGCTGCTGGTCGGGTCCTACTTTTGCCTGAGACGCTCTGGGCGGCTCCTTCGGGGGCCGCCCTTGGCGATGAAACGGCCGGGCCGTCACCCCCGTCGCGGACCGGTGCTAGACCGCCTGCAGATGACCGCCGAGCTCCCATGTCCGCCACCGCCACCACGCCCTAGATCAGAATGCCCGACGAGTCAGACCCGTCGGGCGCCGAGTGGCGCACCACGCACACTCAGGTCGAGAGGCGGCTAAACGCGCTGGAGAACTGATACGGACCTGGCCCCTCGGGCCGGACTGGCGCACGAGTCCGTGAGCGGCCATCTGTTCGTTGCTCCACCCGTTGCCCACCCTCGATAGGAGCCACCCCATGAGCCGTCACCGTCCCATCGACCCGCTCCGCTTCGTCCTGATGAACCTGCTGATCGCCGCGATCGCCGTCGGCCTCATCCTGGGCGTGGGCGCCCTTCCCGGCGGCATGGTCGGCGTCACGCTGGCATTCCTCGCCGGACTCGTCCTGACGCCCGTGCTCGCGTCACCGCTCGAGTGGATCGTGCACCGATACGTCTATCACCGCGTGATCGTGCCCTTCCTGCGGCCGATCTACGACGTTCATCACAAGGGCCATCACTATGTGTTCTTTCCGACGTCACGGTATGTGACGGGCGGGCCTCCGCGCCGCATTCCCGTCCTGGGGGATGACCACTTTCGCCACGTCCACACGGCCGGGTGGAAGAACGGATTGGTGCGGCTCGCCCACTTCTCGTTCTACATGACGATTGGCGCCGTCTTCATCTGGCTCCCGGCGTGGCTGCTGACGGGCAACGTCCCCTTCCTGATCGGGATCATCGTCGCTTCGGTGATCGTTTCGGATCTCTTCATCACCGTTCATGACACCATTCACCGGCCCGGCAGTCACCGGATCCTCGAATCGCAGTTCTGGTTCAAGTTCCTCGACAATCACCACTACATCCACCACGTGGACACCGAAGCGAACGTCAACTTCCTGTTGCCATTGGCGGATTGGATGTTCGGCACCCTGCGGCTGACGATGACCGAAGCCGAGCTCGCGCGCCACGGAACGCTGGAGGCCGCGAAGGCAAAGGTGGTGGGGATGGGAGAGGCGGCGCACCAGCATTGAGCGAGATTCGGGGGCTCTTCGCCGCCGCTGGCCGGAAGCCCCAACGATCATGTTCGCGCCCCGCTTCAGGTCCTAGGTTCTATTCCTGAAGTTCACGGTCCTGGAGGCGTGACGAACGATCAATTCACCGAGCTGAGATCGCTCATTCTCGAGAATTCCGCGGCGATCAACCGATGCCAGGAGCTGATCAGCCGGAACTACGAGAGAATCAGCCTGAACTACGAGATGATCGGCCGGATCTACGAGGAGCACTCCGCCAGATTTGGCCGAGGGTCTCGCTGACGGAGCGGTCGGTTCGGTGACCAGGGGAACGTCACCGTTGTGTTGGCGGGCCCGCGGGAGCCACGAAGTCCGGCCGCCTGTCCGGCCACCCTTGGGGGTAGCGAGCAAACTTCGACAGATCGGCCTCGGAGGCTGTCGCCTCTCTCCATCGCGAGCCGGACACGCTTGCGGCAGCGATCCCCCCGAACAGCGCCCAGGGGATCGCCATGCCAACGAACACGCCCCCGCATTCCTCCGCCACGCTGGCGCACGCAGCTGACATCGCCGCTCCTGTGACCAGGGCGCCGACACCGGCCCAAGCGAGGACACCTCCGGCATTGGCCTGATGCTGCTGTACGCGGACCCGGCTGATTTCCGACAACGAGATGCCGAACGGTTCTCCGTCGCTCATCATCCACAGGCTGTCCGTGTCGACCGCCAGAAGCTCACCCTCCAGCCGCGCTTCATCAGAGAGGCGGACGTCGAGGTGTCGACCGTACAGGAGCCGCGGCGACGGAACACCTTCATCGCCGGTCAGGTTGCCGCACCCGACGAGCCCCGCACCCACGACCAGGATCGCGTATCGATTCATGACCCCTACCTCCGGAACCGGCTGGCCCAGAACGAGGCCTCCATGCCGGACTCCACCGCTTTGAAGGCGGGGGCCATGACACGGAGTCCCTCCCGGGGATTCGTCATCAGCAGGAACGCGAGCGCCGGGTCCTCCTCGTCCAGCCAGGCTTCGCGCATCCACTCGTAGTAGTAGCCCTCGCTCTCTAGGAAGAGCTCGTACGCGGACGTGTCCACGGGCAGCCGGAAGCCCAGCTCGTAGTGATCGCCGGGCGTGGTGACCAGGTACTCGGCGGCATCGTTGAGTCGCCCGAGCGCGGCAGGGTCGCTCTGACCACGGCGAACGACCGACGTGGGCTCGATGACGACCGGGTCCAGCCGTCGTGCCAGCGTGGCGAGGGCGACCTCGTCGACCCGCCAGCTCCCTTGCGCCATCCGGAGCCGCACGCGCAGGGGTCCGCCGCCGTCGGCCTCGAAGGGAAGGACGATCCGGTCGGTAGCGATCGGTCCGGCCTCGCTGAACTCGCCGATCCGCCGCCATGCGCCCGGGCCCTCGGCCACGTCGATCTGCACGGGGCCCAACTCGCGCGCCGGCCCGAGAACGCGCTGGAGCACCGCCCGGTCCCCGCGCTCGACGCTTGCCATCAACTCGCCCGTATTCCGCCCCGCGTACGCCAGCCCCTGGTAGAAGACGAAGGTAGACACGAAGCTGTGTCGAGCGCTGAGCACCACGCCCGACGCGCCTTGCGTAGGCGGGAAGGTGAGGAACACCTCGGTGCGACGGGCCAGGTCGAGGCTGTCCGCCCAGATCCTGAGCTCGTCCTGGTCCCGAATGCTCACCTGCCTCGTGCAATCCCCGGACACGGACGTGCAAGCGAATGCCCTGTCGACCCTTGTAGCCTCGAACAGGGCTCCGTCGACCGTCTGAAGCACGGATGCGCCCTCGGGCACCGGTACGGCGTGGATCCGGATGCGCCGCACGGCGTGCGTCTCCCACGCTTCGTTTCTCATGTGTAGGGTGAAGTCGTCCCCGCCACGGAGCGCCACGCCCAGTGCGTCCAGGTCCCGCTCCTCGAGCACGCGGGCAAAGCTCGCCGAGAAGCCCTCCGCTACGGGGGCGCCCTCCGGGTCGGACGGAAGATAAAACGTGGGGCAGGACCCGAAGCAGGACTTGGGATCCGCGACGCAGAGGGCGCTGACCGCTCCGGCCAGGGTGGTCCAGGCGGAGAGGCCGAACAGCGCGAACTCGCTCACGGTGTCCTTGCGGTTGGCCTCGAGCAGCGCGATGGAGTCCACGTGGACGGTCTGTCTTCCCCGTGCCCCCACCAGCGTGCGGTCCGCCTGGTAGCGCGATCCGAACCCTACAAGTGAATCCTGAATGAGCGACGTGTCCCACGTCTCGAACAGGATGAGCTCGCCGGAACGGAGGTGAGCCTTCAGGAAAGCCGGCTCCTCGGCCGCCGACGGGACGTCCCCGGCGGATTGCAGGGTCGGGTGGTAGACCGTGGGGCCGCATCCCGTCAGGAATGCGGTGATCGCGAGAGCTCTCCAAGGGGACCAACTGGGCCGCTGCGCCGGGCACCCGTGACGCCTGGGAACCGACAGGAATGGTGCCGAGATGGTGCACATGGCTGACCCGCCTTCCTTGATCACGCACCGCCGATCGAACTCTGCTTTGAGCGCGACTCACGACCACAACGTTGCGGAACCACGATCAAGCGAGGATCAAGAGAGGTCAGCTTCGTCCATGCCGCTGCGGGGGCTGGTCAGCCTCACTCCGGCCGACGGGTCAGGTGAAGGTGGAGGATCTTGCCGGTGCCCGTGGTGAGCGGAGGTCGGCGCTCCACCTGGAAGAAGCCGGGCGTTTCCCAGATTCCGTGGCCGCGACCGACTTCCTCCACGAACGCTGTTCGGATGGCCTCGGTCGAGCTCGAACCGGCGTCGGGATGCACCAGGAGCGTCAGACGCGGCTGCCCTTGAACCGTGTCTTCCTCGACGAGCTGATAGTGGGTCGGCGCTCCGCCGAACCGTGCCGGAAGCACCTCCTCGAGCACCGTGACGATGTCGGCGTCGTGAAGCGTGAGCCCTCCGGCCGTCAGCTTCTCGAAGCTGAGCACGGAGCTCAAATGAAGGTTCCAGCCGTATTCCTCGAGGGCACACCCGCACCGCCGCCGACTCAACGTGGCATGGTCCCCCATGGACACGTTCAGAAGCGTGAACGGTGTCGCAGGGTGCAGCGAGGTGACGTAGAGGGCATCGGAGGGCGACCGCTCTGCCGCTCGCGGCGCCCCGCCAGCCGCTTGCGGCGCATCGTCCGCCGCTCCGGCCGCGGGCTGAATGATGCCGTGGAAGTCGCTGAGCACGTGCACCTCGTCCGGGGCGGCCGGCGAGAGGCATCCATAGCCGATGGCGCCGGTCTCGATGCTTCCGTATCGCGGTTGAACGTCGGCCCCGGCGATGTGAATACCGCCTGCCTCGCCGCTGTGAACGGCTCTCCGCCAACCGTGAAGCGTGCTCCGCGGATGTCGATGCCCAGGTCGGAAGCGCGTCGGCAGATCCGAACACAGGAGCTCACGTACCCGAAGAGGTGAGGTGTGTCACCCGCGCGCAGGTGGCCGCCATCCAGTCGATCACGGGCAGCGGATCTTCGTGCGATGCGAAGACCGGTGCCGGCATCCGAACTCCGCCCAGGCGACTCCCCCAACGCATGAAGGCGGCATTGAGGGCATAGGGATTTCGGTACCAGGGTCCCGAGGTGTCGAGTCGAATGAACCACCGGGAGGGAGGGGACCCGAACATGGCGTACTTCATGAGCCGGAACGTCGCTCCGCCCCCGTGCCCTTCCCAGTCGGCCTTGAGCCAGTCCCGGCCGCCCCTGGCCGCGAGCACAAGGAACGCATTGGCGGCGCAGTCCCGAACGAAGCCCAGGTCGAAGGCGGTCACCGTGCCCTGGCTCCGACTGCCGCTGCTCCGCGCGAGCAGGCACCCCCGAGCCAGGGGGTTTCGTAGGCGGGAAGGGTCGGCGGTCACGGAAGCGCTGCCTCGGATCGCGGGACGTCGTCCCTTGAACTCGTCGACGGTGAGGTAGACGCCGCCGCGGTACAGTTCCGTCAGCGCGCCTTCGAGGCCCTCGCGCTCGACGAGCTCCACCAGGTCGCCGTACTCGCAGCCGGCGACGTCCAGGAGCTGGCGATAGGGGCTGTGCGGGTTCGGGTAGATCGCCCGCCGGGCGATCTCGAGCAGATTGGATCCCCGGCTCTCGATGCGTCTTCGAACCCCGGCCCTCGCCTCTTCCAGCGTGATGCGGCGGCGGAGACGGAAGGGGAGGCGCCGGAGGAGCCCGCTTCCCAGCCCGACGTCACGAGCGACGTGGCGAAGAACAGCTGAACGAGTCTCCCTTCCGCTCGTGGGTCCGGACACCGACGTTCCTCCTGTTCGCCAAGTCCAACTCGGACCGCCTCGGCTCCTGGAGACCGGAAGGTACGGACGCCGCGGCCGAAAAGCCCGAATCGGTCCAGCGGCGCTGCGACATTCGAGGCATGCACGAAGACCAGGGTGCGCTCCGGACCACCGGCGCGTCCACCACCCAGGAATGAATCGGATCATGGACATCCATCACGTCGTCTTGGTCGCCGCCACGCTTCTGAGCTCACTCACGGCCGGACTCGTGTTCGCATTCGCCGTGGTCGTGATGCCGGGGATCCGTAGCCTGCCGGACCGAGACTTCCTCCGGGCGTTCAAGGTCATGGACCGGGTGATCCAGGAGAACGACCCCCTCTTCCTCCTGGTGTGGGTCGGCTCGGCGCTGGCCGTGGTGGCGGCCGCTGCCCTGGCCCTGGTGTCCCTGTCCGGGGCCGACCTGTGGCTCGTGCTGGGGGCCGCGGCCACGTACCTCGTGGGTGTGCAGCTGCCGACGTTCGCCATCAACGTGCCGCTGAACAATCGGCTCCAGGCCCTCGACCTCGACGCACTGGACCAAGCGGCACTAGGCGCTGCGCGCGAGGCCTTCGAAGCCCGGTGGAACCGGTGGAACTCGATCCGCACGGTGCTGGCCACCCTGACGGCGCTGATGCTGCTGATCGTGCTGGCGAGCTGCACTCCCGAGCCGGCCGTGGACCAGGGCGTGGCGGATGGGGAGGGCGTGGCGGTCGCTGACCAGGGCGTGGCCGCGGCGGACGACTCCACCGCCCCCTACATGTGCCCGATCTGCGACGTGCACGACCCTCTCGTCTTCCATGAAGACGGCACCTGTCCGGTGTGCGGCATGCGCCTCATCGAGCGGCCGGACTCATCGAGCGGCCGGATTCGTCGCGGATCGGCGTCGCGCACATCCATACCGGGTCGGGCAACTTCCTGCTCCAGGGAGGCGCCGGTCACACGGATGAGCTGATCACGGTGTTCTATCACCAGCCTGAGCGCTTCACGCCCGAGTCTCCGATTCTGATCGTCGTTCCCGGTGCCGGGCGGAACGCCAACGACTACCGCGACGCCTGGATCGAGGCGTCCGAGACCTACGGAGTGCTAGTCCTTTCTCCCATGTACACGGAGGGGGACTATGACTTCGGCGCCTATCACCTCGGCGGCCTGCTCTCCGAGCTGAACCTGGACGTCAGCACCGGGCGGGGCGAGGGCCCGAACGAAGTGACGCTGGACGAGGAACGCTTCACCTACCAGGTGAACGCGGATCCGGAGTCGTGGATCTTCGGCGACTTCGACCGCTTGTTCGAGACGGTCGCCGCGGCCGTGGGCTCGACCCGTGACAGCTACGACCTCTTCGGACATTCGGCGGGCGGGCAGATCCTGCACCGCATGACCCTGTTCCACCCCGTATCGAGAGCGAACCGGATCCTAGCCGGGAACTCGGGCTTCTACACCCTCCCGGACCCGTCGACTCCCCTCCCATTCGGGCTGGAGGACGCTGCGCTCGAAGAAGTGGACCTCGAGGCAGCCTTCGGCCAACGACTGGTCCTGTTCCTGGGCGAAGAGGACAACGCGTCGGAAACCGGCGGGACGCTGCTCCGGTCGCCCACTGTGGACCGGCAGGGCACGCATCGGCTTGAGCGAGGTCGCTACTTCTACGACTTCGAGGTGGTTCCCGGCGTGGGTCACGACCACCGCGGCATGAGCCGGGCGGCTGCCGAGTATCTGTATGGGGGGTAGAGGGCGCGCTGGTCTTTGTCGTCCCGCCAGATCGCGAGATCGCGTGCGCGCCGCTCAATCGTACTCGATCACCAGCTTCCCGGTCATCTCGCCCCGCTCCAGCGTGCGGTGTGCGTCGAGGAAGGTGCTCGCCCGCAGTCCCTCGAGGGTCTCGGTCAGTGTGGACTGGACAACGCCGTCGTCGGCCATCGCCGCCAGACGGGCAAGGATCTTTCCTTGCTCGGCCATGTCCGCGGTCTGGAACAGGCTGCGCGTGAACATCAGCTCCCAGACGAAGCCGGCGCTCTTGGCCATCATGGGCTGCAGGTCGTGGGGCTGCTTGGCGCTGGCAACGGCACACACCAAACCCATGGGCGCAACCAGCCGGGACATCTCGGCGAAGTAGAGATCG
>JBDHLD010000149.1:0-7218 GCA_039586035.1 Gemmatimonadota bacterium
GCCGTGAACTACTGGCCGCTGATCCAGGAGATCCTGGACAAAGCCGCGAAGCACGGCGGGCTGGCCGAAGCTCAGTAGGCCAAAGCGGCCGATCGGCGACACGTCGATCGGCGCAAGAAGACGGAGGGGAGCGATCTTCGGATCGCTCCCCTTTCTTCGTGCCCGCGTCTTTGTCGCTTGACGCGCCTGCTCAGCGGCCGACCGGGCGTGTCCACGTCGGTCCGGTCACTCCGCCCTGAGCACCCGCACCGGATCGACCCTGGCCGCGCGCCAGGCGGGGACGGCCGACGCGGCCGCGGCGACGGCGGCCAGCACCAGGGCCATGCCCAGGAACGTGACCGGGTCGGTGGGGCTCACGCCGAAGAGGAGTCCGCTCATGAGGCGGGTCACCCCCACCGCCCCGAGCAGCCCCAGCGCCACGCCACCGGCGGTGAGCGCCAGGCTGCGGCCCACCACCAGCCGCGAGATGTCGTTGCCGTGGGCGCCGAGCGCCACCCGGACGCCCATCTCCCGCATGCGTCGGTTGACGCCGTACGAGACCACGCCGTACAGACCCACCGCGGCCAGGAGAAGCGCCACCCCCGCGAACAGGGACAGCAGGGTCGTCACGAACCGGTCCGCCTCCAGGGAGCCCTGCACGATGGCGTCCATCGACGTCACGGTGATCGGGATGGTGGGGTCCAGGGCGGCGACCTCGCTCCGGATCGGGCCGGTCAGGGACGCCGGATCGCCCGAGGTACGCACGGTGAGCGTCATGAACCGTCGGGGCAGCTGGGAGAACGGGAAGTAGATGGCGCTCCGCCCCTCCGCCCGGATCCCGAAGTTCCGCACGTCCCTGGCTACACCTACGATCTCACGCCAGATCGGCTCCTCCGGGTTGTTCACGTTGATCCGCTGGCCCACCGGATCCTGGTCGCCGAAGTAGCGGGCTGCCAGCGTCTCGTTCACGATGATCACGGGGGCCGCTTCCGCTTCGTCCCTGGCGTCGAACGGCCGACCCTGGGCCATGCGAAGGTTCATCGTTGGGAAGTATCCGGCGGTGGCCCGTCTCATCCAGGCGGCGTTGTGCTGGCCGGGCGGAGGCAGGGGCCTTCCTTCGATCATGAATCCCGAGTCACCGTCGTTCCCGGACAGGGGCAGCGAGTTCACCGCACCCACCCCCGTTACGCCGGGAAGGCTCGCCAACCGGCGCTCCAGCTCCTGGACGTAGCCGATGATGGCGTCCCTGCCCTCGTACCGAGCCGGAGGTAGAAAGACGGTGAACGTCGTCACACCGGCGGGGTCGAAGCCCAGGTCGACCCGTGACAGCTCCTGGAAGCTCCGAAGAAGGAGCCCGGCGCCTACCAACAACACCATGGCCAGGCCCACTTGTAGGGCCACCAGGCCGCTTCGCAGCGAGCGCAGGCCCCCCTTCCGATCGACGCTCCGCCCCGCCTCGTGGAGCGAATCGCGCAGGTTCGTACGGGCGCCCCGGACCGCGGGTACGAGGCCGAAGAACACGCCGCTGGCCAGCGTGGCCGCGGCAGCGAAGGCCAGCACCCGAGCGTCCACCGCTACGTCGTGGATTCTGGGCACACCGTCGGGCGCGATCGCCACCAGCAGTCCGGTGCCGAGGTACGCGACGACGATACCCAGCAGCCCCCCCAGGGCTGCCAGGAGCACGCTCTCGGTGAGGAGCTGGCCCACGATGCGGCCACGGCCGGCCCCGAGGGCCGCCCGCACGGCCAGCTCGCCCTCCCGGGACGTGCCACGGGCCAGCAACAGGTTCGCCAGGTTGACGCACACGATGAGCAAGACGAAGCCCACGGCGCCCAGGAGCACCCAGAGCGCGGTGCTGGCCTCGGAAACCATGTCGTCTTGGAGGGGGAAGACCGCGAACCCGACGCCCGTGTTGGTGTCCGGGAACGCCTCCTCCAACCGGGTCGCCAGGCGGGAGGCCTCGGCCTGCGCCGCCTCCACGGACACGCCCGGGGCCAACCGCCCTATCGCACGGACGATTGCGCTCCCCCGACCACCGCCGTGATCGACCTCGTCCCAGCGCAAGGGGGTCCACAGCTCGGTCGCCTCGGCGTAGGGCTGGCGGAAGCGGGCGGGCATGATCCCGATCACGGTGGCCGGCTCGTCATTCAGAACCAGGGTCCGGCCCACGACCCCGGGATCGCTACCGAAGCGGCGCTCCCAGAGCCCGTGACTCAGGAGCACGACGGCGGGGGCGCCTGGCCGGTCGTCCTGGGCGGTCAGGCCTCGGCCGAGCACGGGCTCGACGTCCAGGACACGCGACAACATGCCGTGCGTCACCAGTGTCGCCTGGACCATCTCCGCCTCGCCCTGACCCGTAAGTGTCAGTCCGCCTGCATTGTAGAGCGCGAGCTCGTCGAACACGTCGCCCCTCTGGCGGGCGTCGTGGAAGTCCGGGTAGGACAGCCACTCTCGAACCGGTCCGCCTCTACGGGTATAGTCCGCCCAGTACGTCACCAGGCGGTCGGGCTGGGCGAAGGGGAGTGGCTTCAGCAGAATCCCGTCGACCACGCTGAAGATCGCCGTGCTCGCACCGATTCCCAGCGCCAGCGTGAACACGGCGACGCACGCGAAGACGGGGTTCTTGAGCAGAACCCGCACGCCGAACCGCAGGTCTGACCTGATCCTTTCGAAGACGCTCACACCATCCACCTCCCTCACCTCCTCCTTGAATCGCTCGACGCCGCCGAACTTCCGGTAGGCTTCCCGCCGGGCCTCGGCGGGATCCAGCCCGCGTCGGATGTGCTTCTCCGTCTCCATGTCGATGTGGAACCGGAGCTCCTCATCGATCTCGTTCTGGACGCCCCGCCTGGACCGAAACGGGCGCAGCCTGAACAGCACCTGGTGCAGCCACCTCATCGTCCCCTCCCCGAATCCTGGTGCCTCCGCTGCCTATCGATCACGCTCGCCTGGGCATCTCGGGGCGGCTCGAACGTTGACTCCGTCGTCACTTCGCCGGGCTGGCGACCATTCGTGCTCGGCTTGCTGACCGTCCCCATGCGTCACGCCTTCTCCAGCACCGCGTTGACCGCGACGATGAAACGAGCCCAGCCCTTCCGCTCCTCCGCCAGCCGCTCGCTCCCGGCCGGCGTCAGCCGATAGAACTTCGCGCGGCGGTTGTTTTCGGATCGTCCCCAGAACGACTGGATGAGGCCTCGCTTCTCCAGGCGATGCAGGGCAGGATAGAGGGCCCCCTGGTTTACATGTAGCACGTCGTCCGAGATCATCTGGATGCGTTCCGAGATCCCCCATCCGTGCATGGGCTCCACGGCCAGGGTCCGCAGGACGAGCATGTCCAGCGTTCCCCGCAGGACCTCCTGGGTGGCGGTCTTCATCGCAGCTTCCATTCCTCTTAGGATTCGACAGGAAGCATACCACTCCTCTCAGCTTTCGACAAGAGTGGGGCCACTCACCGCCGCCATGAGCTCACTCCCTGGACAGCGGGACTTCGACTGCGCGAGGCACTCCGCGGGGCAGGACCTCGCGAGTACACCGTGCTCGAGATCGGATCGTCGGAGCCCCGGACTCTGCGCGGCGTGGTAGTGGCGGGACATGGCGGCGCCCCCCGCGGCCGCCGATCTTGGGTTGAAGAGCTGAGCGGCAGCGCTCGTACTTCGCACGCATCTCACACGGAGCTGGACATGGCAGAAGGATCCAGGGGAGACCGCCGGTTCACGGACCGGGAATTCGCGGTGATCCTGCGAAAGGCCACGGAGCTACAGGAGGCGGGCGAAGGCACGGCGGAACGGACGACGGGGCTCACCCTTCGAGAGATCCAGCAGATCGCCGCCGAGGCGGGCATCGACGCGGACCTGATCGCCCGCGCCGCCGACGCCGTTTCACGGGGAGCCGCGCCGGGAGAAGGCCGCCGATTCTGGGGGCCGCCGGGGACGTTCCAGCTCTCCGCGTACATAGACCGCGAGCTTTCGACCGACGACCTGAGTCGGCTCATGGAGGTCGTCCGCTACGAGGTCCGTCAGCCCGGCAGCGTCCACGAGGTCCTGGGATCCGTCGCGTGGAAGTCCGACGGCAAGGAGAACGCGGTGGAGGTGCGGCTCACCCCCCGGGACGGGAGGACAAGAATCGAGCTGCTCGCCGAGCAGACGGCGAACAAGGCCATGTCATACATCCTGGCCGGGACCGCCGGCTTCATGACCTCCATCCTCACGCTTTCGTTGATGGACGCTCCCAAGGCCGCCGTATTGGGCGTGTCCTTCCTGCTCGCGCCATTGCTGAGTGCCTTGGTCGCCCGTCCGTTCTGGACCTCGTGGGCACGGCGTCAGCAAGAGCGCTTCGCCAAGGTCATCAGCATGCTGAAGGAGGAGGCGGACCTTCGCGCGCTCCCGGAGGGGTCGGACCGAGAGGGTTGATCCGGCGTCGACCGTGGGTCAGAAGCGGCGGGATCTCTCGCGGCCCCGTCGGCGGCCGACGAGCAGTCGACCCCAGTCTGTAGCTTCCTGCACCGTCCATTCGTCCTGGCTGGCGTCGACGACCCAGTGCCCGTCGGCATCGATGCGGTCGCAGTGGTCCAGCCACCTGGCGTATCGGGCCACGTGCTCGTCCGTCTGCCGGTACGCCCGAGCATCTTCTTGCCGGCTCTCGACCAGGGCCCGGATCCGCAGCAGCCGCTGTTGCAGGTCGAGCTCGCTCCGCGCATGGCCGACGAATCGTCCCATGCGGGACGGCGTCCATCGCCCTGGGAATGCCCGGAGCGCCTGCCGTGTCAGCCGGGCGAAGCTCTGCAGGAACGACCGCAGCGGTTGTCGCTCCAGACGGCGCAGGCTCTCCGAGGCTCGACCGACCCGCGCCCGTCCCCTCTCCTGGAGGACCTCGGGATCGCTCCAGGACGTGATGATGAACACCTCGGCCGCGGAGTCCACCAGGTCCGTGAGCTGGTCCGCTCCGAACCGCCCGCCCCGGCGCCGCCAGGGACCGTGGAGGTCATAACCGTAGACGAGGGCTGGCGTCGTCCTCCGATCCGAGTCCGGGACACGCCCGTCCGGGGCATACTCCCACTCGCTCACGCCGGACAGGTCCAGTCGGTCCATCAACGACCGGGGCACCTTGCCACTCCGGATTCGCCGGACCGTTCGGGCGGTCTCTCGGCGTCCCGGGGCGGCCACGATCACCAGTCGGCTGACGCGTCGCCGTTCCGCCACCGCCCGGTAACGGCCCGCCGAGCCGATCGGGGTGACCTCGACGCGGGAGAAGCGGCCGCTCCGCTGCCGCAGGAGGCTCTCGACCGCCACGGGAGAAAGGAAGGCGCCCGCCCTCGAGGCCGGGTCGTCGGTCACGACGATCGCGGGCAAGCGATCGAACCCGTCGGGTGGTTGCGGCGCGCCGATCCGGTCCAGATACGCCTTCGCGCCTGGGCTGCCCGGGCCTTCGAACTCGATCACCAGACGTTCATTGGTGAGGTTACCCAGCCGATCGATCATGGCCACGGGGTCGTGGAAGCGCGAAAGATCGGTGCACACCACCACGTCGAACGTGAAGCTGGGCAGCCCTTCCTCCACGTCCAGTACCGAGAATCGGGCGGGGAGCTCGGCGAGCGACGCATAGGAGCGGGCCATGCGAATCCGGTCCGGGTCGCCGTCCACGCCCAGCGCGTCGGAAGCCCCGCGCCGCAGCGCCTCCAGACAGAGCGCGCCCGCGTCACAGGCAACGTGCAGGAGCGACCTGCCCCTGAGGTCGAAGCCCAGTGTGTCGGAGGCCGCCGGCTGGGTCCGGTCGGAGACCTGGGGTTCCCAACGACGGACTGCGGGGCCGGGCGTCAATCCGGGTCCAGCGCCCAGCATCAGCCAATCCTGTAGCCAACGTCGCGTCATGCACCCCGCCTCTGCACGGCCGGGGCCAAAAGCGACCTGCGGAGAGCTGTCAGTCCAACGTCAAGTCGGACCGAGGTTTATGGGAGCATGTCACGAATGTTGACAGGACCGATCCGCTGGTCCGCTGTCGCGGGGGCGCAACGCTGCGCAACGGGAGTGCGCAGGGCGGCAGGCGCTCAGCTCGGTCGCACGGTCACCCGAGTGCGGCGCGGGGAACGGGCGGCCGGGCGGTCCCGGCCCTTCAGTCGCCCAGGACCGTGACGACCAACGTACGGGACCGGGGACGTGTGTCGAAGTCCAACAGCACGAGCTGCTGCCAGGTCCCCAGGGGAATGGCCCCGTCCACCACCGGAAGGGCCAGGGACGGACCGATGAGACAGGCTCGCACGTGACTGTGGCCGTTGTCGTCGTGCCAGGTCTTCTCGTGCTCGTACTCTCCATCCCTGGGCGCCAGGAGCTCCAGGGCCGCGGCGATGTCGTGGTTCACCAGACCGGGCTCGAACTCCAGGGTGGAGAGGGCCGCGGTGGAGCCCACGACCATGACGGTGGCCTGCCCGGCGCTGATCCCACTCTCCTGCACCACTCGCTGAACCGACGCGGTGATGTCGACGATCTGATCGTTCCCGCTCGTCTGCAGGCTGAGCCGATGGCTGGAGACGGTCATGGGAGGGCGGTTGAAGGGCTCTCGATTCTCATGCCTCAGGGGTACAGGCGGCCGGAGCGCCATTCGCTGGACTCCCGCTCGAAGACGACACGGTCGTGCAGGCGGTTCGCGCGTCCCTGCCAGAACTCGATGCGATGGGCGACCAGCCGGTACCCGCCCCAGAAGGGCGGCAGCGGCACGGGTCCTCCGGCGAATCGCTCTTCCGTTTCCTGCGCCGCCGCCTTGAGCTCCTCCCGCGACCCGAGCGGCTCACTCTGACGCGACGCCCACGCCCCGACCTGGCTCCCCCGGGCGCGGGTCTGGAAATACGCCTCGGACTCGTCGTCGGGCAGACGGTGGACGGTCCCCTCGATGCGGACCTGCCGCTCGAGGATGGCCCAGTGGAACGTCAGCGCGGCACGGGGATTTTTCTCGAGCTCCCGACTCTTCCGACTTCCGAAGTTCGTGAAGAAGCGGAATCCCCGCTCGTCGAAGCCCTTCAACAAGACCATGCGGCCCGACGGCTTCCCGTCGGCATCCGCCGTGGACAGCGCCACAGCGTCGGGTAGCATGATGCCCGATTCACGGGCGTCGTCGAACCACCGGCCGAACAGCTCGATGGGGTCGTCGCCGACGTCGGCGTCGGGCAGCCCACGCGTGACACCTTTCCCCAACGTAACCACCGACCGAACGGTGGACCGGATCGACATTGGCACTCCTCTTCAAGCA
>JBDHLD010000011.1:0-79605 GCA_039586035.1 Gemmatimonadota bacterium
TCGTACTCGTCGGGAGACAGCCCGTGGTCGGCGACCAGCTCAGGGGTGATGGCGGGATCGCCGGGCCGGGGCCCGGGGGGTGCCGGCTCGACGGTCGCGGCGGCTGCGCCCTCGGGCGTGTCGTGGATCGATCGCTCACCGGGGCGGTCCGTCATGGCTGGGAGCCCACTGGTGCGAGGGTCCGCAGCAACGAGCTCAAGATCCCCAGCCCGTCGGTGGAGCCGAGGATCGGCTCCACGGCCCGTTCGGGATGGGGCATCATGCCCAACACGTTGCCGCGCGCGTTCAGAATCCCCGCAATGTTGTTGGCAGAGCCGTTGGGGTTGGCCTCCTCCGTGATCTCGCCCTGCCGGTCGCTGTAGCGGAAGGCGACCTGGCCCTCGCCCTCCAGGGTGGTGAGGGTGTCCGGATCGGCGTGGTACTGCCCGTCGGCGTGGGCGATGGGGATGCGGAGCACCTGCCCCGCGGCAAGATCGGCCGTAAACAGCGTGCCAGTGTTCTCCACACGGATGTACACGTCGTGGCTATGGAACTTCACGGTGCGGTTCCGGAGCAGAGCGCCGGGCAGCAGGCCCGCTTCACAGAGGATCTGGAAGCCGTTGCAGATGCCGAGGACCGGTCCGCCTCGCTCGGCGAAGGTGGTCACCGCGTCCATGATGGGGCTGAAGCGGGCGATGGCGCCGGCCCGCAGGTAGTCCCCGTAGGAGAACCCCCCGGGCAGAAGCACGGCGTCCGTGTTGCCCAGGTCGGTGTCCCGGTGCCAGCGAAACTCGGCCTCGCCTCCCACGAGCTTCACGGCCTTGTAGAGGTCGTAGTCACAGTTGGATCCCGGGAACGTGACGACCGCACATCTCATGGTCACGACCCCTCTGCCGCGGCGGTCTCGTGGAGCGACACTGCGAAGGTCTCCGTCACCGGGTTGGCCAGCAGCTTGCGGCACATGGCCTCACCCAGCTCCAGGGCCGCGCCCTCGGTGTCGGTGGCCACGTCCACGTAGATGGCCTTGCCCACGCGGACGTCGGTGACCGCGTGAAAACCCAGGGAGTCGAGGGCGTGCTGGATGGCGGCGCCCTCGGGATCCAGGAGCCCTGGACGGGGGGTGACGCGAATCTCGAGTCGGTAGCCGTTCAAGTGTGGTCCTCGGGGTGCTCGTCGTCGGGATGGCGAGCTTGAAACCGCTTGGGTGAGAGGTCGCCGTAGTCCATGGTCCGCACCTCGGCCCGCAGCTCGTCGGGCTCGCTGCTTTCGTCGAAGAGCGGGTCGCGATCCGGGAGCCGGTCCAGCAACCCCAGGACGAACGCCTTCAGGAGGCCCCACGCCGTATAGACCACGAGCGCAGGGAAGAACCAGTAGCGCGGCACGGTGATGGCGGCGACGCACCCGAAGGTCAGCAGGGCCGTCGAGGCCATGGCGCGGGGCGTGCGGTACCCCACCCGGGGCACGAGCGGGTAGGGCACGTGGCTCAACATGAGCACCGCCAGCAGCATCGTCAGCACGGTAACGATCTGCGGCCAGGGCAGAGCGCTCAGATAGGCCTCGAAGAAGGGGGTCTGGCTGAACGGGTAGTAGGTCGCCAGCATCATCCCCGCGGTGGGCGACGGCAGCCCGTGGAAGAAGCGCTTGGCCTTGCCGCCCTGCTCCACGTTGAAGCGGGCCAGCCGGATCACCACCGCCGCGATGTAGCAGAAGATGACGAGCCAGCTCCAGGCGCCGTCTGCCAGATACAGGTGGTAGAGGATCGTGGCGGGAGCGACCCCGAAAGAGACCGCGTCCACGAGTGAATCCAGCTCGGCGCCGAAGGCGGACCCGGTGCGCGTGAAGCGAGCGATGCGGCCATCGAGCATGTCCAGGATGCCGGCGAACACTACGAACCACCCGGCCCAGATCAGGTCGCCGCGGGCAGCGGCCACCATGGCGTACACCCCGAAGAAGAGGTTCCCCATGGTGAAGGCCGAGGGCAGGATGATGACGCCCCGCTGGAGCCGTGGGCGCGGGCGCTCCGGGTAGATCATGCGTCACCTCCCCGAGGTGTCGAGGCGTCTTCGGCCGGCTTGCGTCGCGCGTCGGAGTCCTCGTCGGGGACGGTGGCGCGGGTACTGGCCCGCGCTTCGCTCGTCGTGCCCGCACCGGCGTTGGGCGAAGGCTCTCGTGCTGCGCTTGGCGCCGCCCGGGCCGCGGCGGGGACCCGGGCCACCGACGTGGCTCCGCCGCGCACGACGTCGCCCACCGCGCAGTCGACCGGCCAGTCCAGCGGAATGAACAGGTCCACCCGTGAGCCGAAGCGGATGATCCCGATGCGCTCCCCGCGGTCGACCCGGTCCCCTTCGGTGGGATAGGTCACGATGCGGCGCGCCACCAGCCCCGCGATCTGCCGAACGAGGACGGGACCGGCCTTCGTCTCGAGGCCCAGTGAAGCCTGCTCGTTGTCCTCGCTGGCCTTGGGCTTCCAGGCCACGGCGTAGCCGCCGGGCCGGTAGCTGCGGTGGGTGACCGTCCCGCCCAACGGCGCCCGCTGCACGTGGACATTGAACACGCTGAGAAAGATCGAGATGCGGCGGCACGGACCCTGGAATACGGTTGGCTCGGTGACTTCTTCGACGGAGAGCACGCGGCCGTCCGCGGGCGCCAGCACGAGGGTTTCGTCGCCAGGAGCCTGCCGGTCCGGATCCCGGAAGAAGTAGGCCACGAAGGCCAGAGCCAGGGTCGCGACCCCGGCCAACGCCGTGAGCCAACCCGTGCCTATGGCCAGCCCGACCGCCCACAGCGTGCCGGCCAGCGCCCCGGCCGCAACGATGAATGGACGACCCTCGGGGGCGAAGCGCATCAGCCCGAGACCTCGAAGGTCGGGGGCTCGTAGTCGTCGAGGTCGCTTCCCGTGAGGCGGCGGAAGACGTCCATGTACCGGTCGGTGGCCGCCGTCACCACGTGTTCGGGCAGGTCCGGTGGGGGCGGATTCTTGTCCCACCCCGGCAAGGCGTCCAGCCAGTCGCGAATCGGCTGCTTGTCCAACGACGGTTGACCGCGGCCCGTTTCGTACGTTTGTGCCGGCCAGTACCGGGACGAGTCGGGCGTGAGCACTTCGTCGATGAGGATGACGCGGCCGCGATCGTCCCGTCCGAACTCGAACTTGGTGTCCGCCAGGAGGATGCCCCGCTCGGCCGCGACGTCGGCGCCCGCGCCGTACAAAGCCAGGGACGTGTCCCGGAGCCGCTGCGCCAACTCCGCGCCCAGGTCCGCTTCGACCCGGGAGAAGGTGATGTTCTCGTCGTGTTGACCCTCGACGGCCTTGGTCGCTGGTGAGAAGACCGGGGGATCGAGTCGATCCGACTCCACCAGACCCGGCGGCAGCGGCTCGCCAGCCAGCGTGCCGTCGGTTCGGTACTCCCGCCACGCAGAGCCGGACAGGTAGCCCCGCACCACGCATTCGACGGGGAAGGGGCGGGTGCGTCGCACCAGCATGGACCGGCGCGCCCATTGGGAGCGGTCACAGTCGGCGAGGGCCGGCACACGCGCGGCGATTTCCTCGGGGCGAACGGCCAGGACGTGGTGTTCGGTGACGCCTGCCAGTCGGGAGACCCACCACGCCGTGATGAGCGTGAGTACCTCGCCCTTCCGGGGCACCGGCTGCCGCATGACTACGTCGAAGGCGCTGACGCGATCCGAGGCTACCATGAGCAGTGTGTCCGGACCCGCTTCGTAGACCTCACGCACCTTGCCGCGATGGACCAGCGGGAGGGGAAGCGAGGGGCGGTACACGCCGAGCCGAGTCAAGCCGGACTCGCCGGATGGGGTGGCGCCGGTCGTCGGCTGGATGGGGCGGGCCTCCGTGCTCATACACGCACCGTGGCGGCAGCGAGCCGGGTGCGGGCGCCGGCTCCGTACCGTTCGAGAGCGGGGTCTACCCACCGCTCGAGGAAGCGGTCCACCTGTTCGGCGGACCGCCCGGTGAACCGGGCCGGGTCCACGAGCTCGGCGAGAGCCTCCCGTGACAATCCGAAAGCGCCGTCAGCGGCGATCCGGTCGAGAAGGTCGGCGTCCAGACCTTCTTCCTTCATGCGCGCCGCCGCGGCGACGGAGTGGCGACGGATCCGCTCATGGAGCTCCTGCCGGTCGCCGCCGGCAGCGGTGGACTGCATCAGGATCGTTTCGGTGGCCATGAAGGGCAGGTGGGGCTCCAGGTTCTTTCGCACCACCTCGGGATTGACCACCAATCCGCTCGTCACGTTCTCCACCAGGACGAGCGTCCCATCCAGGGCCAGGTAGGCGTCGGGGATCGAGACCCGTCGATTGGCCGAGTCGTCGAGCGTCCGCTCGAGCCACTGGGTGGCCGCGGTGAAGGCCGGGTCCTGGGCCAGGACGATCACGTGCCGCGCGAGCGCACAGATGCGCTCCGCCCGCATGGGGTTACGCTTGTACGGCATGGCCGAGGAGCCGATCTGCTCGGATTCGAAGGGCTCCTCGACCTCGCGCAGGTGAGCCAGGATGCGGAGATCGTGGCCCAGCTTCGAGACCGAGGCGGCCACCCCCGCCAGCGTGGCGAGCAGTGCCGCGTCGACCTTGCGGGGCGCCGTTTGGCCCGTGACGCCATAGGCTTCGGTGAAGCCCATGCGCCGGGCGACGGCTGCATCGAGCTCGTCCACCTTCGAGGTGTCGCCCTCGAAGAGCTCGAGGAAGGACGCCTGGGTTCCGGTCGTTCCCTTGACACCCCGGAAGCGCAGGCGATCGAGCCGGAACTGGATCTCTTCCAGGTCCAGCAGCAGGTCCTGGATCCAGAGCGTCGCCCGCTTGCCCACGGTAGTGGGCTGAGCCGGCTGGAAGTGCGTATACGCCAGGGTCGGTAGCGCGCGGTGGCTTCGGGCGAACCCGGCCAGGGCATCGACGCAGCGGACGATGCGGTCCCGGATCAGCTCCAGGCCCTGGCGATGAAGCACCAGGTCGGTGTTGTCTCCGATGAAGGCACTGGTGGCGCCGAGATGGATGATGCCGCGTGCTGCCGGAGCGTCGTCCCCGAAGAGATGGACGTGGGCCATGACGTCGTGGCGGAAGCGCGCTTCGTACTCCGCAGCTCGCGCCAGGTCGATGTCGTCGAGCGCCGTACGCATTTCCTCGAGCGCCCGGCCCTCTATCGGCAGACCGAGCTCTTGCTCCGATTCGGCCAGAGCCAACCAGAGGCGCCGCCAGGTGCCGTAGCGATTGGCGGGCGAGAAGATCCGCTGCATCTCTTCCGACGCATACCTGTCCGCCAGCGGGTGGACGTACCTCTCGGGGGTCGGTTGGTTCACCGGTCGCTCGCTCCGGATGGTTCGGGACGCGACGGCTTCGGAAGACGGCTCATCGCACGACGAAGTCCCGTACGTTGAGGCCCTGGTTCCGCTCGAAGTAGATACGGACGCGGCGGCGCAGGGACCTGAGCGCTCGGGCTGCGTCTTCGGCGCTCGTGATCTGGATGTCGTTGATCCGCAGGAGCACGTCGCCCGCCCGGAGGTCCAGCTGTCGACCGAGGTCGGGGGTGATCGAGACGATGAGCGCGCCGGCTTCGCTGGCAACGCCCTGCTCCTGGCGAATGGCAGCCGTGAGCGTCACGAGCTCGAGGTCCTCGAACACACGTACCCGCTCCGCCCGCAGTGAAGGGACCGACTCGGCCCGCATCCTGACGGGACTCTGCCCTTCAACCGCGATCTCCAGTTCGTCACCCGGCCTCAGGTCCAGCATGACGGCTTCGAAGTCCAGGGGGTTGGAGAGGCCGCGGCCGTTGGCCATGAGGAGGCGGTCTCCGGCCCGGAGACCGGCCGCGGCCGCCGGCGATTCCCCGACCACTCGGGTGACGCCGACGCCGTGCGTTCGCCCCCAGATGTCTCCCTCCACCGCCTCGACTTCGAACCCCAGCCACGCCCTGCGGACCTCGCCGTACTCGATGAGGTCGTCGGCGACGCGGAGCGCGCGGTCGATGGGAATGGCGAACCCCAGGCCCTCGCTTCCCCCGCTTCGCGAAAAGATGGAGCTGTTGATGCCGATGACCTCGCCGAGGGCGTTCACCAAGGGCCCGCCGGAATTGCCGGGATTGATGGACGCGTCCGTCTGCACCATGCCCACGTAGAAGCCACGCTCCTCCGAGCTCTGGATGAGGTGACGCCCCAGCGCGCTGATGACGCCAGCCGTAACGGTGGGTTCGGGGTTCGAGAAGAGGTAGCCGAAGGGATTGCCGATGGCGATGGCCCACTCGCCGATCACGAGCCCCCGGGTCGTGCCCAGGGGGGCGACCGGAAGGCCCGCGCCGTCGATCTGGAGCACCGCCACGTCGGTGGTAGCGTCGCTTCCGACGACCCGCGCCTCGAAGTCTCGGCCGTCCGGCAGGGTGACCAGGATGCGCTCCGCGCCCCTCACCACGTGGTCGTTGGTGAGGATCGTGCCCGACGGATCGATCAGGAAGCCGGAGCCGAAGCCGGTGGTGGGCCGAGGGTTGTAGAACAGCGACTCCCATGCCGAGCGAGGGCGCGGGGCGCTTCGGGCCGTGGCGACGTGGACCACGGCCGGCGCGACACGTTCGGAGGCCTGCACGATGGCCGTGCGCTTCGAGGTGTCGATCTGGGCGCCCTGCTGGGCCGTGGCGACCTGCTGGGCCGGAGGGGTGGCGGCCCTGAGGGCCGTGGCCGGTCCGGGCGTCTCGCTGACCGATGGCTGCGCATCCGCCGCGTCAGCCGTCCGGTTCCCGTCGATCTGGCCGCACGCCAAGCCGGCGGACACGGCCAACGCCGTGATCGTCCGGAGGCCGATGTGGGCCGGGCTGCAGACGCGTGCGGACATGGGCGCCTCTAGAGCTCCTTTCCGAGGGCTTTCCAATCTGCCAGGAATCGCTCGAGGCCGATGTCCGTCAGCGGGTGCTTGACCAGCTGCCAGAGGACCTTCGGGGGGATCGTCGCGCAGTGGGCGCCGATCAGCATGGACTCCACCACGTGTAGCGGATGGCGGATCGAGGCCGCGAGGATCTCCGTCTGGACGTCGTAGTTGTCGTATACCTGCTTGATCTGGGAGATCAGCTCCATTCCCTCTCCACTGATGTCATCGATCCGGCCGACGAACGGCGAGATGAAGGTGGCTCCAGCCTTGGCGGCGAGCAGCGCTTGGCTGGCCGAGAAGCAGAGCGTCACGTTGACGTGGATGCCGCCCCCGCTCAGCTCCCTGCAGGCCCGGAGGCCGTCCTCGGTGAGCGGCACTTTCACGACGATGTTGTCGTGGATGGCTGCCAGGCGCCTCCCCTCCTCGATCATCGTGAGCGCATCCAGGGCCACGACCTCGGCGCTCACGGGTCCGTCCACCGTCCGGGCGATGTCGAGGAATATCTCGTGAGGGTCCCGATCTCCGGCGGCCTTCAACAGGAGAGACGGGTTGGTGGTCACACCGTCGATGAGTCCGGCATCCGCTGCCCGGCGGATCTCGTTCACGTCGGCCGTGTCGAGAAAGATCTTCATGTCAGATGGGTTCTCCCTGACGCGTTCCGGCGGCACGCGTCGGTTGTTGGTCTGGTCCTGACTGCGACGGTCGAGGTCGGTCCTCTTCCACGTGGTCGGAAGACGTGCCGTCCGCCGCCTCGGCGTACTCCACGCGCTGGAGGAACAGACCCTCGGGCGGTGCAGGGGGCGACGTCTCCAGGCTGGCCTCTCCTTCCAATAGTGCGCTCATGTCGGCAACCGGCCGACGGCCCCGCGCGATGTCCACCATGGTCCCGACGAGGTACCGCACCATGTGGTGCAGGTAGCGATCGGCGGTGATCGTGAACACGTGTCCCAGCGGAGCCCACGGAGCCCACGAGGCCGCCTGCACGCTGCAACGCTCCCCACGCTCGGGCTGACCGGACTTGGCGAAGGCACGGAAAGAACGCGTGCCGACCAGTGGCCGAGCGGCAGCTTCCAGCAGCGCCGGCTCCACCGGCTTGCAGAGCGCCCAACACCAGCCCCGGTGGAACGGGGACCGACTCTCGGGCTCCGTGCCCAGCCGGTACGCGTAGGTCCGCGCCACGGCATCGTACCTGGGGTGGAAGCCACCGGACACGCGCCGCACGTCCGCGACCCAGATGTCCTCGGGAAGGACGGCGTTCAGGGCCCGGTGGAGCTCCTGCGCCGACCAGCGAGCTGGCAGGTCCACGGAGGCCACCTGACCCGCGGCGTGGACACCCGTGTCGGTGCGCCCGGACCCGATCACGGGACGGCGAGCCCCGGTGAGTCGCTCGAGGGCGGATTCGAGTGCGCCCTGGACCGTTCGTTCCTCTCTCTGGACTTGCCAACCGTGGAAGCCGGACCCGTCGTACTGAAGCGTGAGTCGAAGGCGGATTCGATCCCCGGAATTCACGCGGCAAACCTATCGAAGCGCCAGAGAGAAGTACAGTGGCCCCCAACCCTTGGCGGGGCTGGCTCGGGGCCGGTAGGATGGAGGCGTCTCGCCGCGCGCCGTGCCTCGCAGGAAGGACCCGCTCCGTTCCCTCGGCCGACCCATGAACGCTCCCGAAACCGACCCCGAACGCGCCCCTGACCTCACGAACCTGATCGCCAAGGTCGCGGGAGGCGACGCTCTCTCGGTCGACGAGGCCGAGGCGGCCTTCGATCGGTTCATGAGCGGCACGGCGACACCCGTTCAGATGGCCGCGCTCCTCATGGGCCTCCGGACCAAGGGCCACACCGCGGCCGAGGTCGCGGGGGGAGTCCGTGCCCTGCGCCGCGCCATGGTAGCCGTGGACGCAGGCGATCCGGCGGAGGTCACCGATACCTGCGGCACGGGCGGCGGGACGCTGACGACGTTCAACATCTCGACGGCGGCCGCGTTCGTCGCTGCCGGTGCCGGCGCGCGCATTGCCAAGCACGGTAACCGTTCCTTCACGTCACGAAGTGGGAGCGCCGACGTGCTCGAGGCGCTCGGCGTCACGATCGAGCTGCCGCGGACCGCTATCGAACGCGTGGCCCGCGCTGTCGGTATCGTGTTCCTGTACGCACCCGCGCACCACCCGGCCATGCGTCACGTGGGCCCCGTCCGTCGGGAGTTGGGCATTCCCACCATCATGAACCTGCTTGGACCCCTGGCGAATCCGGCCGGAGCTCAGCGGCAGATGGTGGGGGTGGCGGACCCCGCGCTGCTGACGCTCGTGGCACACGCGCTCCGGCACCTGGGCCACCGCCGGGCTCTGGTCGTCTACGGCGAGGCCGGCATGGACGAGCTCAGCCCCCTGGGGCGGTCCCGCGTGACAGAGCTCGACGAGGGCGAGATCCGAGAGTTCACCGTAACCCCCGAAGCCCTCGGGCTGAAGACGCACTCGGAAGAGGGGCTCGTCGGTGGCGACCCGCACGAGAACGCCCTTCGCATCGTCAGCGTGCTGACGGGCGCCGATCGGGGTGCGGCTCGAGCCGCCACCCTGCTGAACGCGGGCGGGGCCCTCTACGTGGCGGGCAGAGCGGAGACCCTACAGGGAGGAGTCACGCTGGCCACGGAGGCACTGGACTCAGGCGCCGCCCTCGAGAAGCTGGAAGCCCTCAAAGCGGCCACGGCCGCGGAGTAGGGGGGATCTGCCGCCGCGGCTACGCCGTGGCCGATCGGGAACGGGCCCGCAGGAGGGTGCCCAGAGCCCGCACCGGGGGGGGCGGAGAGCCGGTGCCGGACGACAACAAGACGATCCTCGCGCTGCCGCGGTTGAGTCTGCCGACCGCGAACGTCTTCCTCATCTTCGCCTCCCTGACCCGAGGGGGTAGGTGCCCATGGCCGCACGCCGCGATCGGCGGGCTGCCCAGGACCAGCCTGGTGGAAAGAGCCGCTGCTCAGTACTTGCGGATCACGCCCACGACGACCCCCTGCACGGTGAGGTCGTTCGCGTCCACGAAGAGGGGCTCCATGGTCGCGTTGGCGGGCTGGAGCCGGACGCGGTTGTCCCGCTCCCTGTAGAGCTTCTTGACGGTGGCTGATTCGCCGCCGACCAGAGCGATGACCGTCTCGCCGTTTTCAGCCGTGTTCTTGGCATTGACCACGATGTAGTCGCCGTCGCGGATCTGCTCGTCGATCATCGAGTTGCCCTCGACGCGGAGCACGTAGTTCTTGTGCCCGGGGCGCACCATGTCGGGCGGGACCGCCAGCGTCTCCGAAGACGCGATGGCCTCGATGGGGAGCCCCGCGGCCACCGCTCCCAGGAGGGGAAGCTCGACGGCTTGGCCGCCCGTTTCGTCGGGCACGACCTCGATGGAGCGACTCTCGTTGTAAGACTTCCGGATGTAGCCCTTGCGCTCCAGATTGCTGAGATGCTCGTGCACCGTAGCAAGGGACGAGTATCCGAACGACTCGGCGATCTCCTCGAAGCTGGGCGCGTACCCTCGCTCCTCGATGAACGTCTGGATGTAGTCGAGGATCTCTTTCTGACGCTTGGTCAGGGGCATGTCGTCGCTCCTCATCCTGTGAAACCGAACAGGTACCGAATGAACGATACCCGAACGTTGCCCGAAACGCAAGCGTCGCGATGTGGCGCTGCCGGCGGCGATCGGTCGAGCACCGGCGGGGGTGTGCGGGCGTGAGCCGTCCCAGCGAGCGAGGGGCGGCGCCGGAGCATGTTCTGGACCGGATCGTACGGACCAAGCGGGCCGAGGTGGCAGCGCTCGCGGCGCATCGAGACGCACTGGTCGACGAGGCTCGCAGGACTCCGCCGGCCCGCGACTTCGCCGGGGCGCTCGCGAGCCCCGCTTCGGTCGCGCTCATTGCCGAGGTGAAGAAGAGGTCGCCGGGTGCCGGGGCGATCCGGCCGGAGCTCGACCCCGTCCGTCAGGCGCTCGGATACGAGTCCGGGGGCGCGTCGGCCGTAAGCGTCCTCACCGACCAGCAGTATTTCTCCGGCAGCCTGGCCGACCTCCGCGATACGCGTCACGCCGTCGGGCTTCCTGTGCTCCGCAAGGACTTCGTGCTCGACCCGCTCCAGGTGTGGCAGGCTCGCGCGGCCGGAGCCGATGCCATCCTGCTCATCGTTCGAATCCTCGACGATGACCGGCTGACGAGCCTTCAGGCTCTGGCGAAAGAGCTCGGCATGGCGGCCCTCGTCGAAGTACACGATGCGCGGGAGCTGGACAGGGCGCTCGCGGCCGAGGCCCGAATCGTGGGCATCAACAACCGGGACCTGAGCACCTTCAGGACCAGCCTGGACGTGACGTTGGCGCTGCTCGGCCGGGTCCCGGACGACGTATTGCTCGTGTCCGAGAGCGGGATCCGGGGACCGGACGACGTCGATCGCCTCGGTGCCGCCGGCGTGGACGCGGTGCTGGTGGGAGAGTGGCTCGTCCGGCAGCCCGATCCGAGCGATGCGGCGGCCGAGCTTTCGGGCCGATCCCGCGCCGCCCGCCATCGATGACGGACGTCAAGATCTGCGGGATCACCTGCCGCGAGGACGCCGAGGTGGCGGCCCAGGCCGGCGCCCGTTACATCGGGGCGGTCATGTACGCGGCCTCGCCCCGGAACGTGGACCCCCAGCGCGCCCGGGCCTTTTCGGCGGGTCTGGCCCCCGAGCTGGTGCTGGTCGTCGCCGACGAGCCGCCCGACACGGTAGCGGATTGGGCCCGTCGGGCCGGGGCCTCGGTGGTCCAGCTACACGGAGACGAGGCACCCGAGACGGTCGAGGCCGTGTCCGCCGCCGGCCCCTGGGCCGTGTGGAAGGCGGTGAGGGCCCGCACGCCGGAGCACGTGCGGACGGCCGTCCGTCGCTACGACACGGTCGATGCGATCCTGGTGGACGGCTGGCACCCCGAGCGGATCGGGGGTACGGGAGTACGGGTGGGGTGGGGTGACTTGGCCCACCTGCGCGCTGTCATGAGGGAAGGGCAACGCCTCGTCGCCGCTGGAGGGTTGACGCCCGAGAACGTGGCCGAGGTGGTGAGGATCGCCCGGCCGGACGTCGTGGACGTCAGCTCCGGCGTGGAGGGTGCCCCAGGTCGCAAGGATCCGGACAGGATCCAGGCGTTCGTCCAGGCCGTGCGCGAGCCTGAATAGATTCGGGGGGCATGCCGATAACCATGACAGGTCCGGAGCGGCGGGAGGGGGATCCTCGATGACGTTGTCGACGACGTCGGCCGGCGGTCGGTTCGGGGTCTTCGGGGGGCAGTTCGTGCCCGAGACCCTGATCTCCGCCCTGGAGGAGCTCGGTGCGGCGTACCGGGATGCCCAGGATGACCCGGCGTTCCAGGAGGAGCTCGGCGCGCTCCTCACCCATTATGTCGGTCGTCCCTCACCGCTGTACCGTGCCCGTCGACTCGAGCGCGCGGCGGGGGTTCGCCAGCTCTACCTCAAACGAGAGGATCTGAACCACACCGGTGCCCACAAGATCAACAACACCCTGGGCCAGGCGCTGTTGGCACGGCGCATGGGCAAGAGACGCGTCATCGCCGAGACCGGAGCGGGACAGCACGGTGTCGCCACTGCCACGGCGTGCGCGCTCTTCGACCTGGACTGCGTCGTGTACATGGGCGCTGAGGACGTGGAGCGCCAGGCCCTCAACGTCTACCGAATGGAGCTGCTCGGGGCAGAGGTACGGCGGGTGGACGCGGGGACGCAAACCCTCAAAGACGCGACCAACGAAGCGCTGCGCGATTGGGTCACGAATGTCGGGGATACCCACTACATCATCGGTTCGGTGGTCGGGCCCGCTCCCTTTCCCGACATCGTGCGGGATTTTCAGGCCGTGATCGGGACCGAGACCCGGGAGCAGGTCCTGGCCGCGGCGGGACGGCTGCCGGATGCGGTGGTCGCCTGTGTCGGCGGCGGCTCCAACGCGCTGGGCATCTTCCACGCTTTCGCGGCCGACGCGTCCGTCGAGCTGGTGGGCGTGGAAGCCGCGGGGGAGGGCATCGCCTCCGGACGGCACTCGGCCTCGCTCACCGCCGGACGCCCGGGTGTCCTGCATGGTTCCTTGAGCTATCTTCTTCAGGACGCCGATGGGCAGGTGGCCCCCGCCCACTCGATCTCGGCAGGTCTCGACTACCCGGGCGTGGGGCCCGAGCACTCGTATCTCAAGGACACTGGACGCGCCCGCTACGTGTCTGTCACGGACTCGCAGGCCCTGGATGCATTCCACACCCTCTCACGCCTCGAGGGTATCATCCCGGCCCTGGAGTCTGCCCACGCCCTGGCTCACCTGCTCGCCGAGCGGTCGGCCTACGCCGACCGCGGGCCCATCGTCATCTGCCTGAGCGGCCGCGGGGACAAGGACGTCGCCCATGTGGCCCGCCTCGAGGGGCGGGAACCGACGGCCGAGGGATCGTGAGCAACCCCACCGAGGCGACCGGCGCGGCCCCTGCGGGAGCCATCGATTGGGACGACCCGTCGACGTTGCCCCTGGACGAGGTGCGCGAGCTCTTCCAGACGCTGGCGAAGGCGCTACGGGCGTATCAGCTCTACGATGAGAACAACCCGGTTTACAAGCGCTTCGTCGGGAACCTGCGCGAGTCCTTCCAGGGACTCTGGGGCGAGGTCGAGCGGCTCCCGGTCCAGGTCGAGGAGGACCGCATAACCTGGCTGCGCGAAGAGGTCTACCGGTCCGACAGCCGCGCCGACTCGCTGGCGTTCCTCTTCTACAAGGACGGCATTCGGGACATCACCTTTCTCCCCGGCATCGAGGATGACGAGCTCGAGCCGCTCCTGAGCGTCCTCCAGCGAGCGCGCAATCTCCGTCCCGAGAGCGACGACCTGCTGACCATCCTCTGGGAGGCGGACCTTACGCGCTTTCAATACCACTACGTCGACGTCTTGGCTGAGGGGCTCGATGGTCCTCTCCTGGAAGAACATACGAAGCCTGATCTGAGGTTGGTTCTTACAGGAGAGCTGACCCTCGACGACATCCCGGAGGCCGACGAAGCGGCGGCGCAGGTAGCGGGGGCCGAGCAGGCCGCGCCCCTCAAGCCGAAGGTGAGCGCAGAGGACCTGAACCCGACACTCTACTCTCTCGACGCCCGGGAGATGGAGCAGCTCCGGAAGGAGCTGGACAGGGAGATGGCCCGGGACCTTCGAGGGGACGTGCTGGCGGCGCTCTTCGACCGGCTCGAGGAGCCCCGGAATCCAGGTCGGCAAACGCAGATCCTGGCCATTCTGCGGACGCTGCTGCCGAACTTCCTCAGCCGTGGTGAGATCACGGCCGCTGCCACCGTGCTCGAGGAAGTTGGGATCCTGATCCGGGACGAGCAGCGCTTCGACGGCGCGCGCCGTTCTCAGGCCGGGGCCATGGTCGAAGAGATCAGCAGCGCCGACTCCATTGAAGAGCTGATCCGGGCGCTTCAGGACGGCTCGATCCGCCCCGCGCCGAGGGAGCTGAGCGACTTCCTGCGCCACCTGGGCGCCGGTGCGCTGGAGCCCTTGATCCGGGCCGCGGAAGAAACCGAGGAGAAGGAGCTTCGGCCCGTGCTGCGGGAGGCGTGTCGCGGGATTGCAGAGCAGAACCGCGGGGCGATCCTCGAGCTGCTCGGCTCCGACGAGCCCGCCGTGGTGGCGGGGGCGACGCGTGTCGCCGGCCGGATCCAGCTCACCGAGGCCGGCACCAAGCTGTCCGCGCTCCTCAGCCACGAGGACGAGCGGGTCCAATTGGCGGCGATCGAGGCGGCCGTGAACCTCAAGGCCTCTACCGCCGCCGGGGCCCTGGAGGCCGCGTTGCAGCACTCGGACCGGAACATCCGCATGTCTGCGGCCAGGGGCCTCGCACACCTTCGTTACAAGCCCGCCGAGAAGACTCTGAAGCAGGTGATCACGTCGAAGCAGGTTCGCCAGGCCGACCTCTCGGAGAAGATCGCCTTCTTCGAGGCCTACGGTATCCTGGCGGGCGCCGCCGGGGTCTCCGTGCTCGATCGGATGCTGAACAGCCGGGGCTTCCTCGGCCGTAGGGAGTCACCGGACGTGCGGGCCTGCGCGGCCCTGGCCCTCGGGAAGATCCGGACCGCTGCTGCGAGGAAGGCGCTGGACCTGGCCGCCAAGGAGGACGATCCCGTCGTGCGCAGCGCCGTGAACCGGGCACTGCGGGGAGAGGACTAGACGGTGAGCGATCTCGGGTCCCCCGTGCGTGGCGACGCCGCCTTCCTCCAGGAATACGGGCGAAAGGTCCTGACTGGATTCTATGCGGCGTTGCGCGCGTTGAAGTTCTACCCGGTCGAGAACGCGACGGTGCAGCAAGCCCTCGACGAGCTCCACGGCATCATCACCGAGCTGGTCGAGATCGAGGGAGGCGTCGAGCTCAAGGTCGTAGGGGACTTCTTCTTCTTGAACGAGACGCGCCTGCGGCTCGATCTCACCAACTACTCCACCTTCGGCAGCTTCAGCCGAGCGCTGGGCGAGCACGAGATCGGCGCCGTACAGATTCTCGAGGGGATGCGGCGAGAGGAGTGGGCGCCGTTCCTTTCCATGTTGCTGCGGAGTGCCGAGAGCGACAGGCCCTTCGAGGGCTTCCTCGCCCGGTTGGACGGAAGCCCCGCACACCACGTGGTGCTGGAGAAGGCCAAGGAAACCCTCGAGGCCGACCTGGAGGCGGAGGAGTCACTCGCGGCCGCGAAGCGGACCTACACGCAGTCGGTGAAGGTCGCCAACGGAGTCCTCACCGACGTCCGCATGGGCCGGGCCGTGAACGTCCGCAAGGTGAAGCGGGCCGTTCAGGGCATCGTGGACCAGGTCCTGTCCAACGAGCCATCGCTGGTGGCCATGACCACCCTCCGCGACTTCGACGAGTACACGTTCACCCACTCGGTCAACGTGTGCATCTTCAGCGTGGTCATCGGACAGCGTCTGGGGCTGACGCGCCTCCAGCTCTACGAGCTCGGGCTGGGCGCCCTGTTCCACGACGTCGGGAAGATGAAGATGGACCCCGCGCTCATCAACAAGACCGGGGCCCTCGATGACGAGGAGTGGGCGCAGATGAGGGAGCACCCCACCGAGGGCCTTCTCCTGCTCTTCAAGCTACACGGCTTCGCGGATGTGCCGTACCGTCAGATGCTCACGGCCTACGAGCATCACATGAAGGTGGACGCGTCCGGCTACCCGGCGAACAAGCGGGCGCGACTGCCCAGCCTCTTCTCCAGGATCGTAGCCGTTGCCGATTCCTTCGACGCGGCGACCTCGGTTCGCAGCTATCAGTACGAGCCCTGGCCCCCCGACGAAGTCCTCAAGGAGATGCGCGACAACCCGAGCAGAGGGCTGGATCCACTCCTGGTCAAGGCGCTGATCAACGCCACGGGGGTCTATCCGGTGGGGACGCTGGTGATTCTGGACACGCTCGAGCTCGCGGTCGTCGTGCAGTCCAACCCGAACCTGGACATGCTGCATCAACCCGTAGTGAAGGTCATCTCCGACGCGGTGGGGGTCCCCCTGGCCGAGCCCCGCACGCTGGACCTGTCCGAGTCGGATCCCGTGACCGGCGACCCCTTGCGCGCCATCATCAAGACCACGGACGCCAACAAGTACGGCGTACGCGTGGCGGACTACCTCGTCTGACTCCAAGCCCCCACCTGCCATGAGCGCCCCCGACGCCCGCTTGGCCCGGGCCTTCGCCTCCAGGACCGAAGCCGGCCAGGCTGCCCTCGTGCCGTACGTCACAGCCGGCTATCCGGACGGGGCGTCGACCGCCCGACTGCTTCTGGGCCTGGCCGATGCCGGGGCGGACGTCATCGAGCTGGGCATTCCATTCAGTGACCCGGTGGCGGACGGACCGACCATACAGGCCGCTTCCTTCGCGGCGCTGTCGGCCGGGATGACCCTCGCCCGCGCGCTCTCCCTGCTCCGGGAGTTCCGGGCGAGGCGCGACACGCCAGTGGTGGTCTTCTCCTACCTGAACCCGGTGATGCGCTACGGGATGCAGTCGTTCCTGGCCGAGGCCGCGGAGGCGGGGGCCGACGGCCTTCTCCTCACCGACCTACCCGTTGGCGCCGACCCTGCCCTCGAGGCCCAAATCGATGCGTCGGGTCTGGCGCTGATCCGGCTGATCGCGCCTACGACGTCCGGCGACCGGCTCCGACGCATCGTGCAGGACGCCCGCGGGTTCCTCTACTACATCTCGCGCACCGGCGTGACCGGGGCGCGGCAGGACCTCCGGTCCGAGCTGACGCGGGAGGTGACGGCCATTCGCCGGGTGGCCTCCCTGCCCATCGCCGTGGGATTCGGGATCTCGACACCCGAGCAGGCGTCACGCGTCGCAGCCGTGGCGGATGGCGTGGTCGTGGGGAGCGCCCTGGTGCGGGCCCTGGAGGCCGGGGGAATAGACGGCGCGGTCAGATTCTGTCAGTCCCTGCGCGACGGCATGGACGGAGTGACGCCGCCGCGGTGAAGGGCTGAAGGCCCGCTCGTCCTCCCCTGGGTCGCTGCACCGATGCGGCGACGCCTCCCCGGCGTGCCGGATCCAACGGAGAGGGCGACGCGAGATCGGCCGTGGGGGCCGCGGACCTTTGGAGCTCGATCCGCTCGTCAGGGCGCCGAGCCTTCGGCAGCGAGCCGTCGCTCCAGCTCCGGGTCCGGGGTAACGAACACCGTCTTCACCCGATCCAGGACGACCGTTCCCCGAGGCGCTTTGCGGGGCTTTCGCACGTACTTGCGGCGGGTCCAGTCCACTGGGACGGTGCCCGACGTGCGGGCCCTGGAGGCCAGCGCCGCCAGGACCGCCGCTTCCTCCAGGTCCCGGGCAGGAGGACTCTCCGGCGCCGTCCACCGGAGAATCACGTGGGCGCCCGCGGCGTGTCGAGCGTGGAGCCAAACGTCGTTCGGGGTCGAGTGGTGGAACGTCAGATCGTCATTCCAACGGGCGCCCCGGCCGACGCGGATCTCCAGTCCTCCGGAGCTTCGGTACGTGCGGTAGGGAAGCGTAGGGCCGGTGTCCTGGCGCCGGTCCGGAGCGGTCCGTGCCGGAACCGCCGACAGGATCTCCGCCTCGGTCGCCTCGCCGCTTCGTGCCCTGAGCAGAAGCCTGTCCAGCCGCTCGAGATCGGCGTCGGCCTTCTCGAGGAGGGTGGGGATGCGCTCCGCCGCGCGCTTGGCCCTGGACGCCTCGCGGTAGTAGGCCTGGGCGTTGTCGGCCGCAGTCAGGGCAGGATCGAGCTCGACGGTCACCGGCTCTCCGCCGAAGTCGCGGAGCGCTACGGACGACGCTCCGGCCGGGATCTCACGGAGACGGGCCAGCAGCAGGTCACCGATCAGCCGGGCGGCGGTTCCGTCACGCGCCCGCTCGCGCTGCCGCTCCAGCTCCGCCACCCGCTTCCGGGCCCGTCGTGCTGCGGTGGCCAGAGCTTCCAGGAGGTCGGAGGGCACGGCGGCCGCCTGGGCCCCGGGGCCCGCGTCGATCGAAGCGGTCGCTTCGTGGAAGGCGTCCAGCAGGGTCTCGCAACGGTGGCCGTCCAGGTGGGGCAGCTCGCAGGGGTAGGGTTGAGGACCGTGGGGGCAGAGGAGCAACCAGCCATGCTCGTGCACGCCATCGCGGAGCCCTCGCCAAGCCTCGTATCCGCGCTCGAGCCGGGCGGCCGGGTCGCCGGCGTTCCCGCCGGATGGCTCCAGCAGGGAGGGAGCGTTCAGGGGGGAGGTATAGGCCACGTGGCGCAGCAACGTCCCCTTCAGCTTTCCGGCCGGCGCCGTGCCGAGGATCTCCTGCCACCGCACGAGCGAGATGGGCTCCAGCGCGCCCTCACGCTCCGAGGGAGCGGGAGGCACGTACCGGGCCCCCACGCGGAGGGAGCGGTCTCCCGCCGACCGAGTCCACAGGGCGTGGCGTACGACTCCGCTGTCGTCCTCGACGACCAGGGCGTTCCACTGATTGGTCATGAGCTCCACCACGACGCTGAGCCGCACCGGCCGGCCCCGGACGCGGCGGAGCCGGAAGCGCAACACACGGTCGTCCGGGGACGCCGCGACGGAGCGCAGTCGAGCCGGGAGCGGGCGGGCGTCGGCTACGGGCTCCCAAGCTTCCTGGAGGCTCACGTCGCCCCGTTCCGGATGGAGGCGGAAGACCAGCGTGGCTTCGCGGAAGTAGAGCAGCAATGTCCGGGCGGCGTGGTCCAGGTAGACGGAGCGGAGTCGCGCCCCAGCGAGCCGCTCCTCCAGCTCCGCCGCCAACGCACGCACCAGAACGGAATCCCAGCGGATGGACATGTCGGCAAGCTAGCGAGAGCCGCGCCTCCGGCGCACCCGCTCCCGAAACACTACCCCCTCATTATATTCAGCGCCGTGTCCACGCCAGCCGATCCGCCCCGCAAGAGAGCCAACGTCCGCCGCTTCAGCGAAATGAAGCACGACGGTGAGAAGATCGTGGCGCTCACCGCGTACGACGTGCTCTTCGCCCGCCTCCTGGAAGAAGCGGGTGTCGACCTCATTCTCGTGGGCGACTCCCTGGGTCAGGTCGTCCTCGGCTACGAGTCCACGGTGCCGGTGACGATGGACGAGATGATCCACCACGCCAAGGCGGTGCGCCGGGGGGCGCCCCGCACCTTCGTGGTCATGGACCTGCCGTTCATGACGTACCAGGTATCGCCCCGGCAGGCCCTGAGGAACGCGGGTCGGGCGTTGAAGGAAGCCGGCGTGGAGGCGGTGAAGCTGGAGGGTGGTGGGGCGGAGACGTGTCGGAGCGTCTCCTCCCTCGTGGCGGCGGGCATCCCGGTCGTGGGTCACCTGGGTCTCACGCCCCAATCCGTGCACGCCATCGGGGGATACCGTGTCCAGGGACGGGGCCCCCTCGAGGCCCGGCGGTTGCTGGAGCAGGCGGCGGCCCTCCAGGAGGCCGGCTGCTTCGCGCTGGTCCTCGAGCTCATTCCGGCCGAGCTCGCCAGTGAGGTCACGAGCTCGCTGGAGATCCCCACCATCGGCATCGGCGCTGGGCCGGGTTGTGATGGCCAGGTGCTGGTCACGCATGACGCGTTGGGGCTCACCCCGGGCTTTCAGCCGCGCTTCCTCAAGCGGTTCGCCGAGCTCGGCGACCGAGCCCGCGACGGCATTGCGGCCTACGCGCAGGAGGTGCGTGCGGGCGCCTACCCCGGGCCGGATCACGCCTTCACGGTTGAGCCATGAGGCGAGTCGAGTCCCCTACCGAGCTGCGCCGAGCGGTGGCGGACATCCGGCGGCAGGGCCGAACGCTGGCTCTGGTCCCCACGATGGGCTCCCTTCACGAGGGCCACCTCAGCCTCGTCGACCTCGCCCGCCGTCGCGCCGACGCCGCAGCGCTGTCCGTCTTCGTCAATCCGACACAATTCGGGCCCGACGAGGACTTGGCCGACTACCCTCGGGACCTCGACCGCGACCTGGAGCTGGCCAGGGCCCGGGGCGTCGATCTGGCCTTCACGCCGGACGCCCGGTCGATGTATCCCGACGGCACGCCAGAAGTGACGGTGCACCCGGGGGCCATGGGCGAACGGCTGTGCGGCGCCTCCCGGCCGGGTCACTTCGGCGGAGTCCTCACTGTCGTGGCCAAGCTATTCGGGCTCTTCAGGCCCGACGTGGCCGTCTTCGGTCGGAAGGACTTCCAACAGGGCGTGCTCATTCGCCGCATGGCATACGACCTCGACATGGCCGTGCGTGTGGAGTTGGGGCCCATCGCCCGAGAGGACGACGGACTGGCAATGAGCTCCCGAAACAGCTATCTGGACGCCGAGCAGCGAGGGGAGGCGCCCCGGCTGTACGACGCCCTCCAGGAAGCGAAGCGGATGTTCAAAGCCGGAGAGACGGACGCGCGAGCCCTGCTCCGCGCTGTTCGTCAGGCCGTCGCGCGCTCGCCCCTCCTGACGCTCCAGTACGCTGAGATCGTCGATCCGGAAACCCTCGAGCCCCTCGATCCCGTAGGGCCGGGGGCGGTCCTCGCTCTTGCGGCCTTCTGTGGTGAGACCCGCCTCATCGACAATACGGAGCTCGCTTGATGGAGAGCCTTCACCCCGTCGTCCGGGAGGCGGCTGCGGGTCAGCTGCCGGTCTGGGCCCAGGCCGGTGAGGCCCGGCGGGCTCACATCGAGCGCGTGGCGTCGCTGCTGCGGGAGTGGGCGGTCGTCCGGGGCGAGTCACGCCGGGACGTGGCCCGATGGACGGCGACTGGGTATCTCCATGACGCGCTGCGGGGCGCTGAGCACGAGGAGCTGCGACACCTGGTTCCCGAAGCGATGGCCGAGCTGCCGGGGAAGATCCTGCACGGGCCCGCGGCGGCGGCGCTGCTGAGGCGGGACGGGGTGGACGACGAGGAGCTCCTCCAGGCGGTCGCGTACCACACCCTCGGGCATGCGGGATTCGGCGACCTGGGACTGGCGCTCTTCGCAGCGGATTTCCTGGAGCCGGGGCGTCGCTTTCACAACGAATGGCGCGCGGAGCTGGCAACCAGGATGCCCGGAGAGCTCGAGGAAGTAGTGCGGGAGATCCTGGCTGCTCGCATTCGGCACCTTCTGGACCGAGATCGGCCGGTGCGGCCGGAGACGATGGAGTTCTGGAACAAGATGACGTCGGGGCAGGCATGGGCGAGCGCCTCGGAGCTCTAGCGACGTTTCTGGTCATCCTGGCCGTGGGTGCCCTCCTGGGCTCCGGCGTGGCCCAGTGGTTCACCGCCTCGCGTAGCGCGGGATTCGTGGCGACCCCGGACTCGTTGGGGCGGGTCCGCGTGGAAGTGCGGAACGCCGGTGGACGCGGAGGCATGGCTCGCGCCGCCACGGACCGGCTGAGGGACCTGGGGTTCGACGTGGTGTACTTCGGGAACGCCGACCGCTTCGACCAGGACTCGACGGTCGTGGTCGACAGGGTAGGAGACGTCGGGAAGGCGAGGGCGGTCGCGGACGCCCTGGGCGCCCACCGCGTCGTGAGCGAGCCCGATTCGAACCTCTACCTCGACGTAACGGTGCTCCTGGGCTCGACCTGGGAGGCGCCCGTGGCCGCGGATCCGGGGGCCGAGGACGGCCGTCCGTGGTGGGACGTGGGCCATTGGTTCGACCGTGAAGCCGAGGAACCAGCGAACCGAAACGAGGGCTGATGCCCAGACCCAAGAAGTCGAAGAAGGCGAGCTCCGTACCCCGGACGCGGAAAGTGGCGGGGGAGGGCGATCAACCCCGGGCCGAGTCGGCCGGGGGAGCCTTGGAGTGGCTGAAGTCCCTGGGCGTAGCCCTGGTGCTCTTCCTGATCCTGCGCACGTTCCTGATCCAGACGTTCGTGATTACCTCGGGCTCCATGGAGGATTCGCTGCTGGTAGGGGACTTCCTCATGGTCAACCGACTGGCGATGGGCAGCCGCATTCCGGGTACGGAGCTGCGGATCCCCGGCTACTCGCGGCCGGGTCGAGGCGAGATCCTGGTCTTCGATCCGCCGCACGAGGACGATCTGATGCTGGTGAAGCGGCTCATCGGCATGCCTGGCGACACGCTGGAGATGCGCAACAAGGTCCTCTACAGAAACGGCGGCGCCCAGGAAGAGCCATACGTCCGGCACGTGGAAGACGGCGGAGATGACCGCCATCCCTGGATGGAATGGCAGAAGGACCACCTGGTCGGTGACATGGACCCGGAGTCGTACCGGCCGACGCGTGACAACTGGGGGCCCATCGTCATTCCCGAGGACCGGTACTTCATGTTGGGGGACAACCGCGACCGGAGCCTGGACTCACGCTATTGGGGTCTGCTCGAGCGCTGGCGCCTGGAAGGACGAGCGGTCTTCATCTACTTCAGCTACAACAAGGGGTCCTACCGGCCCTTCCCGTGGCTGAGAGAGGTCCGCTGGGGTCGCGTCGGCGATTTGATCCGGTGAGCGGTCGGCGAGTCCGCCCCCAGCCCCGCGGTTGAAGCCCGTGGACCCCACCTGGCCTTCTGGGCGCCCCGTCGCTGCGGAGGCCGGGGCGGTGTTCTGCGGGCTGGCCCGCAACTGTGCTCACTCCCTTCCCGCTCTGCTCGAGGTCGTGTCGGCCGCGGGTCGGGCCGTTGGCGACTGGGCGTACGTCCTGCTCGAGAGCGATTCGTACGACGCCACGGCCGCCGTCCTCCACGATTTCGACGACCGGACCGGCCGAGGAGTGGTGCGCAGCTACGGTCGTCTCCGCCGCCGATTTCCGTCCCGCAACGAGCGGCTCGCCTACCTGAGGAACGAGTACCTCCGGCTCTGTGAGGCGTCGGGGTACTTCGACCGCTTCCCCCTCTGCGTGGTGCTCGACCTCGACCGGGTCAACGAAAGGCTCGACCCCGCTCACCTGGCGAGCTTCCTCCGGGAGAGTCCACGCCACTGGGCCGGCTTGTTCGCCAACCAATCCGAGCGCTACTACGACGTCTGGGCCCTCCGGCACCCGGAGTGGAGTCCCGACGATTGCTGGGCCCGCGTGAAGAACCGCCCGGCTTCCATGAGCGAGAAGGACGCCGTGCGTCGATTCGTGGAGGCCCGGATGATCCGCGTCCCGTCGGACGGTGGGCGGATCGAGGTGGACAGCGCTTTCGGCGGGCTGGGCATCTACGACGTTGGCATGCTCAGAGGGTGTAGCTACCGAGGTGTCGCCGATGACGGGTCGCCGGTGTGCGAGCACGTCCCCATGCACGCGGACATCAGGGGCAAAGGAGGCCGGCTCTTCATCGAGCCGTCGCTCATCAACGGCAGCGGCGTCCAGGAGCACAAGGCCGCGGGTGCTCGTCGCGCCGTGGCGTGGTTGGGCAACGTGCTCCGCAGGAATCGCCCCTAGGCGACCTGGTGGTGTGGACGGTTCGGGCTGCGCTGCCCCGGAGAGGGCCGTTGCGCGCGCAGCCGTAATCGTGGCTCCTTCGTCCTGGGCGCTCCACTCGGATCGCGGCGCCTTCACGCCGGATCCGAGCCCTCCCCTGGGCAGCGCAGCCCGCACCGCCACCGACGGTCGGCTAGCCGGGGTCGGCTGCGATCGGGGGGGGTCAGGATGCCGGGCCACAGAGCACGTTGTGGGTCGCGAGGTAGGGCGGGCGGGTGTCGTGGGCGCGACGGGCGATGGGCGGTCGCACCCTTGGGGACGGACCAACCCGCGCTGCGCGCGGCCGGTGTCTTCAGCAGTTGGCCCTACCTGCGGTCGGGCTGGGCGCGCGTCCCGCCCGCCTTACCCCTCGAGCTGCACCAGCGCGTTCGCTCGCAGCTGGCCGCACGCCGCGTCGATGTCGCGACCGCGGGGCGTCCGGAGCTCCGCCGACACGCCTCGGCGCTCGAGCACCTCGAGGAACTCGCGCATCCGGCGAGGCTCGCTGGCCACCCAGTCCTGATAGGGGATCGGGTTGAAGGGGATCAGGTTCACGAACGCGTGTAGCTCCGCCGCCATCTCGGCCAGCTTGGGGGCGAGTCGGGGGTCATCGTTCACGTCCCGGATCATCGTGTACTCGAAGGTGATCCGCTTTCCCCCCCGGGCGTGGAAGGTCCGGAGCGCCTCCATGAGCGTGGGAAGGGGGTAGCGCTTCTCCAGGGGGATGAGTCGGGCGCGAAGCTCTGATTCGGGGGCGTGCAGCGAGAGGGCCAGGCGAAACTGCTCGGGACGCTCTGCCAGCTCCAGGATCCCCGGGACGAGCCCCACCGTCGATACGGTGATTCGCCTGGCGCCGACTCCGAACCCCTGGTTGAGGATGGTGAGAGCTGGGTGCACGGCCTTGCGGTTGGCCAAGGGCTCGCCCATGCCCATGAACACCACGTTGGAGATGCGGCCGAGCTCGTGCTCCTCGGCCCACCGAGCCGACGCCCGGTACTGCGCCACGATCTCGCCGGCCGTGAGCTGTCGGCGGAATCCGCTCCAACCCGTCGCGCAGAAGGTGCAGCCCATGGCGCAGCCGGCCTGCGACGAGAGGCACAGCGTCAGGCGGCTGTCCGTTGGGATCAGCACCGACTCCACGAGCTCGCCGTCGGCGGCGCGCCAGAGGTGCTTCACCGTCCCGTCGACGGACGAGGACACCGTGGCGGCCGCGAGCTCGCCGACGTGGAACGCCTGGGACAGGGCGGCCCGCTCCGACGCTGGGAGGTTGGTCATCTCCTCTACCGAACGTGCGGTGACGCCATGGACCCAACGGCGGACCTGGTCGACCCGGTAGGCCGGCTGGCCTCGGTCCCGGAAGTGGCGGTCCAGTGCCTTCTCCAGGGCGTCGGGCGTCAGCTCGAGGAGGTCTCGCGGATCTTCGCTCACGGCAAGGTCATGGGTTCGGTTCGACCAGAAGTCGATTCGGTAAGGGACGAAGGTGCCGTCGGTCAAGACCGGCCGCGGCCCCCTCAGTCGAGGCCGATGCTCGCCTGGAAGAAGCGAGCTGCACCGAAGTCGTTGGTCAGCCCCTCCCGAACGATCGCCAGCCCGTAACGCCCGACGACCAGCCTCAGCTCCAGGAGTGAGGTCCACGGCCCGCCGTCATGGGAAAGGGCTGCCGCACCGGCGATGAAACGCCCCAGCCATGTTCCCCGGACCGACAGCCGATGTTCCGGATTGAAGTCGGAGACGGCCCCCTGAAGGCCGTAGCCGGCCGTGAGCTCGAGGCGGTCCGGCCAGGGCGTCGGGACGCTGGCCTGGGCTCCGAGGACCGCGTCCGTCCGCGTCCCCACGGAGCGCAGCGCCACGCCGACACCGGGCCGCAGCTCGCCGCCGAAGCGCGACTGGACGCCGAGGTCGAGGGCGACCCGGTCCCGTCGGTCGGAGCCCACGGTGCCGCGCATGAGCCGGACGGAGGCGCCGACCCCGGCTCGCGACGTGACGCTCTGGGCAAGGCTCAGCACGGCCAGGTCTTCTGTGACCGTCAGGGACCCGGGCTCGGGCTCGGGCGAGGTGCCGGTGCGCTCGATGTCCGGGATGCCCAGGTGTTGATACGCCGCGCCCACGCGGCCCACCCAGGGCACGTCGAAGATCACCGAGCCGACCAGGCCCTGGATGCCCGACGCGTCGGGACCGTCCACGTGAACGATCCACACCTCCCGCTCCTCGTGGCTGGACGGGGCGAATCCGGCAGGATTCCAGAGAAGGGAGGGAGCACCGGTTACGAGGGCCTCGGGCCGGACGTCGGATCGCACGGGCCAGTCGAACACGACCTGGCCGCGACCGGCGGCAGGCGTCAGCGCTGCGACGACGACCGTCGCCACCAGCGGGAACCTCGGAGTGCGAGCGCGCCGTATCCGCCGACCCCTCACCGGGGAGTCCTGGCCCGAGCCCACGGGTGAAAGGCCACCGACGCTACCATGACCCAGCTGCCTCCAATCGCTTGAACCTCCAGAATGCGCGGGTTAAGTTAGCCGCCGTCATGCCTGCCGGAAAACCTACGATCGGCGGGCGGCACCGGCTGAATCCGGAGGAGTCCGCGACGGACGGCCCGAACCGAACGAGATGTGATCCGCGCTTTGATCGCATGGGGACCGGCGGCGACTTGGGCGACGGTCCTCTTCTTATTGAGTGAGTTTCGAGGCATCACTCCGAGCGTGTGGTTCGCCGTCCACGACAAGCTCGTTCATCTGCTGCTCTACGGAGTCCTCGGAGCGACCCTGGGCTGGGCGAAGCGGATGAGCCAGAGCTCGGTTCCGCATTGGATGCTCGTTACTCTGGGCATCGCGTACGGCGTCGTCGACGAGCTTCACCAGCGCTTCGTACCCAACCGGGTGGCTTCGCTCGACGACCTGGTGGCCGACGCGATTGGCATCGTGATCGGTTACGTCGCGATACTGTTGGTTTGGGACTTGGTCCTCCGGCTCCGAACGCAGCCTTCCCGGTAGATTCCCCTGACAATACGATGACGCACGTCAACAAGGATCAGACTTCGCAGCGGTCTTGCTCATTGGGACGCCTGGACGCGTCCCGCGTGGGGGAGACGCTGCGCGTGGTGGGGTGGGTGCACCGGCGGCGTGACCTGGGTGGGCTGCTCTTCCTGGACCTCAGGGATCGCACGGGCCTCCTGCAGGTCTCCCTGGGTCCAGATTGGACGACCGCTGAGGGGCTGGCCTCCGGGCGGACGCTCGGGAGCGAGGACGTGGTGGCCATCGAGGGTGAGCTCGCGCTGAGACCGGAAGATGCGCGGAACCCCGAGATGTCCACGGGTGAAGTGGAGCTCAGGGCCGAGCGGGTCGAGCTGCTGAACGGCGCGGTCACGCCGGCGATCCCCGTCTACCGGGCGCCCGACGAAGAGCTGCCTTCCGAGGAGCTGCGCCTCCGACATCGAGTGCTGGACCTCCGGAGGCCCGAGTTGCAGGCCCGGCTCCTGTTGCGACACCGCCTGGTCCTGGAGACCCGGAACTATCTGAGCGAGCAGGGCTTCACCGAGATCGAGACTCCGATCCTCACCAAGCCCACGCCGGAGGGCGCGCGGGACTATCTGGTGCCCAGCCGGGTTCACCCCGGTGAGTTCTACGCTTTGCCCCAGAGCCCCCAGATCTATAAACAGATCCTGATGGCGGCGGGATTCGACCGCTATTTCCAGATTGCTCGCTGCTTCCGGGACGAGGATCTGCGGGCGGACCGACAGCCCGAGTTCACCCAGATCGACCTCGAGGCGTCGTTCATCGAGCCCGCCGACATCTACGGATGGATGGAAGGGCTCATGGAACGGCTTGCCACCGTCGCGGAGATCGAGGCGCCCACGCCCTTCCAGCGTCTTTCCTACGCTGACGCGCTGAATCGCTACGGCAGCGACCGGCCAGACTTGCGCTACGCCCTCGAGATCGCCGATTGGAGCGGTCCCCTCGGCGCGTTGGATTCGGGTATCCTTCGCTCCGCCCTGGAGGGAGGTGGACGGATTCGCGGCATGGTCCTGCCCGGCGGGGCCGGTCTTTCGCGGCGTGAGATCGAAGCCCTGGAGGCCGAGGCCAAATCGGCCGGTGCTCCGGGACTCCTCTGGTTCAAGCGAACGGCCGACGGAGGAACCGGTCCCCTGAGCCGGTTCATGACGCCCGACGCCTACGCAGCCACCGAGTCCGCCGAGGGAGACCTGGTGGTGGTGGCTGCCGGAGACGACGGCGTGACGTCGCCGGCGCTCGCCGCCACGCGAGGCGCGGCGATCCAGGCCCTGGACCTCCCTGCGCAGCGTGAGCACGCATGGCTGTGGGTCACGGACTTCCCCCTCTTCGAGACGGTCCCCGGCGGGGGACGACTCACCGCCACCCATCATCCCTTCGTGCTGCCCCACGCGGACGACTCACACAGGCTCGGATCGGATCCCCTTTCTGTGCGGGGCCATGCGTACGATCTGGTGTATAACGGGACCGAGCTGGGTTCCGGGAGCCTGCGCTGTCACGACCCCGGGCTCCAGCGCCGGCTACTGGCGGTGTTGGGTATGGACGATGCCGAGATCGACCGGCGCTTCGGGTTCTTGCTCCAGGCGTTGGGGTCCGGTGCGCCACCTCACGGAGGAATCGCCCTGGGCATGGACCGAATCGTGAAGGACTTCAGCGGCGCCCAGAGCCTGCGGGACGTCATCGCCTTCCCGAAGACGACGGCGGCGCGCGCGTTGTTCGAAGGGGCTCCCGTTCCGGTGTCATCGGAGGACCTGGCCGAGCTCAGGATCCGCGTGGAATCCGGGACGGACGACTAGAGCACGCTGGCGCGGTCGTAACCCGTGTCGGCGAGCGAGAGGGACGCATACGAATGGCGAACGGCGACAGCACCATGGTCGAGCACCGCCTCGACGCCGAAGGGGCGGACCACCTTCTGCTGGCAGGCGTGAATGACGCCAACATGCAGGAGCTCGCACGTCTGTTCGGCGTGCGGGTCGTGCTCCGCGGCGACCATCTGATCCTCTCGGGAGAGCTGGTCGCGGTCGAGCGGGCGGTGCCCGTCACGCACCATCTCATCGAGTTGGCTCGTCTGCGGGCGCCGTTCGACACCAACGACATCGCGCGGTTCGCGGAAGAGGCGGCCACCCTGGGCGAGGTCGGGCACGTGCGAGCCGACGACGCGCTCCGCATCGCCCTCCCCGGGTCCCGGAAGGTCATCAGCCCCAAGTCCGACGGGCAGCGACGCTACCTCGAGGCCATCTCCGAGTTCGACATCGTGATCGGGATCGGTCCCGCCGGGACGGGTAAGACCTACCTGGCGGTGGCCCGCGCGGTGGACGCGCTCTACAAGAAGCGGGTGCGCCGGATCGTTCTGGCCCGTCCGGCCGTCGAGGCGGGTGAGAACCTCGGGTTCCTTCCGGGTGACCTTCAGGAGAAGGTCGATCCCTACCTCCGTCCCTTGTACGACGCTCTCGAAGACATGATGCCCCACGATCGGGTGCAGCGGGCCATCGAATCCCACACCATCGAGATCGCGCCCCTGGCCTACATGCGGGGGCGCACGCTCGCCGACGCCTTCGTGATCCTGGACGAGGCCCAAAACGCCACGACGGCGCAGATGAAGATGTTCCTCACCCGCCTGGGGCTGAACTCGCAGGTGGTGATCACGGGCGACAAGACCCAGGTCGACCTGCCGCGCCGGGAGGATTCGGGGCTGCTGGAGGTCGAGCGTATCCTGACGGGCATCGAGGGCATCTCGCTAGTGTATCTTGACGCCATGGACGTGATTCGGCATCGACTGGTGAAGGACATCATCCGGGCCTATGCGCTGGCCGACGAGGAATCCCTTTCGGAGTCGGACGGGTGAGCAAGGGAAACGGGCGGAGCCGAGGGCCGACGGTTCTCGACACCCTTTCGGAGAGGCCGACCGGGGTCTGGCCGGACGGGGTGGTGCACCACGGCGCCCGTGTGGGGCTGTTGGTGCTCGTGGCCGTGACCGTGACTGCCCTGTTCCCTCCGGTCACGAGCATCACCATGGTGGGGTACGAGCTGGGCACGGTGGTCGAGGAAGACCTCATCGCCGAGTTCCCCTTCGCCGTTCCCAAGTCCGCCGAGGAGTTGGCCCGGGAGCGTGCTGCCGTAGCGGCGTCGGTGCCGCCCACCTTCGACTTCCGTCCCGACGCCGCGGATTCCATGGCGGTGCGGCTGGAGCGCTTCTTCGCCGCCGTGGACTCGGCGGTCGACGAGGGTGAAGCCGCCGCGCTCGAAGACTACCTGGGCCGCGTTCGCATCCGACTCCAGCCTGCCCAGCTCCAACTGCTCGTCGAGCCGGATACCCGCGCTCAGCTCCGGCGCGCGTCGCTGCGGGCGGCTCAGGAGCTCCTGCCGCGCGGTGTGATCGAGAGCGAGTCCGGCCTCACTACGGACCGGGTGGCGGTCCGCGTCGGAGACCAGGATCAGGGCCAGATCGGCCTGGACCAGTTGATGACGCCGCAGGAGTTCCAGGCCGAGGCCGAGGCGGGCCTGGGGCCCAACCCCTCCAGCGACGCCACCGATCTGCTGCGGCTGATCTTGATCCGCTGGCAGGCGTACAACTACACGTTGAACGTCATGGCCACCGACGTGGATCGGAACCAGGCTCGTCAGGCCGTGGACACGACCCGCGAGAGCATCCTCGCCGGTGAGGCCATCGTCCGGGCGAATCAGCAGATCCGCGCGCCGGAGATCGAGCGCCTCACGGCCTACGAGCGTCAGCTCCAGACCCTCGGGCTGGTGGAGGAAGGCGTCTCCTTCCTGCCGTTCGTCGGCTCCACGCTCGTGGCCGTCCTGCTGCTGGGCCTGTTCGGCATGTTGCTGTTCTTCTTCCGCCCCGAGGTCTACACGACGTTCGTCTGGCTCTTGCTCCTGGCTGCCCTCGTCACGGCATACTTCCTCGTGGCCTGGGTGATCGACCTGAACCGGTTCGCGCCCGAGCTGCTCCCCATCGCGTTCGTGTCCCTGGCCGTGGCGGTGCTGTGGGACGGCCGCATGGCGCTCGTCTTGGTCCTGTTTCTGTCCCTGCTGACCGGGACCTTGGACGGGTTCGCCCAGTACGGGGTCGTGCTCACCACGGCCACCGGAGGCTCCGCGGCCGCGTTGAGCGTACGGGCAGTGCGTCGTCGGGCGCAGACCTGGGTCTTCGTGGCGATCATCGCAGCGGCCTATGCCGCCATGATCTTCGCACTGGGTCTGGTCGAAAGCGCGTCGGCCGGCACGGTCTTGACCCGGACCTTCTGGGGCGTGGCCAACGCCACTGCCTCCGCGATCCTGGCCATGGGCTTCCTGCCGGTGTTCGAGTGGATCACCCGGATCACGACGGATCAGACACTTCTGGAGTGGGCGGATCCGAACCGCTCCCTGCTGAAGCGGCTGGCCATGGAGGCGCCGGGGACCCATAGCCACTCCATCCAGGTGGCGAACCTGGCCGAAGCCGGCGCCGCCGCGATCGGGGCCAACGGACTCCTCTGCAGAGTGGGCGCGTACTATCACGACGTGGGGAAAGTCCTGAAGCCGCAGTACTTCATCGAGAACCAGCCCGAGGGGCGGAACCCCCACGACAAGCTCAAGCCGTCGACGTCTGCGCAGGTCGTTCGGGAGCACGTCACCGAGGGCCTGCGGCTGGCGCGGGACGCCAAGGTGCCGAAGGCCATCGCCGACTTCATCTCCGAGCACCACGGCACTCAGCGCATCACCTACTTCTACCAGAAGGCGGTGGACGAAGCCGGAGAGGCTGACGTCGAACCAGCCCCGTTCACGTATCCGGGTCCTCGCCCGCAGTCGAGGGAGACGGCAATCTGCATGTTCGCCGACTCCGTGGAGTCCGCCACGAGAGTCCTCCAGGACGCCACGCCGCAGAGAGTGAGAGAGCTCGTCCACAACCTCGTGGACTCGAAGATCCGTGACGGCCAGCTCGACGACGCGGATCTCACGCTCCGGGAGGTGGCGGTCCTCGAGGATCAGTTCGTGAAGATCGTGAGCGGCATGTACCACCACCGGATCGATTACCCCACGACGCGCCACCTGACGGAATCGCCCGACGCTTCTGCCGGTGAGGCGACAGGGGAAGCGGCCGCCGAGGCGGCGGCTCCATCGCCCGCCGGCGCCGATGCCGCCATTGCGGGTGCAGCCGCAGCCGGCGGGCGAGAAGGCCCTGCGGCTCCGGGCCCGGACGGCGCCGAGCCGCCCGTCCCCACCGAGGCCCCCGCCTCGGAGGCTCCCGCGGACGAGGCGGGGGAGGAAGAAGCCCCCCAGCTCCCCGGCCTGGGCACCTGAGCCCGGCACAGGCCCGATAGCCCCCGTGCTCACCGTCCACGTAAATTGCAGGGGCCGATCGGAGATCGATACCGACCTGCTGGAGTCGGCGGTACGGCTCGTTCTCGACGCCGAGGGCGTGGACCAGGCCGAGGTGTCCGTCACGCTCCTGGATGACGACTCCATCCGGGAGATGAATCGCGACTACCTCGGGCACGACCGGACCACCGACGTCATCTCCTTCGCCCTACACGGCGAGGACGAGCCTGTGCTCGGCGACGTTTACGTGGGCGTGGAGCAGGCCGAGCGGCAGGCGGTGGAGGCGGGCGTGCCGGCTCGGGAAGAGCTCGCGCGGTTGGCCCTGCACGGCACGCTTCACGTGTTGGGATACGACCATCCGGAGGGCGAGAGCAGAAGCACGAGCCCCATGTTCGAGCACCAGGAGCGGCTCATGGCCGAGCTTCTGGGCGACACGGGTGGGCCCCCGGAAGAAACAACGGACCGGAGAAAGTCCGTGAGCGGCACCGGTAGTCCAGAAGAGAGTCTGTTGGCCGAGCTCGGGCAGCTGGCCGAATCCGGCGACAGCGACAAGCTCCAGGAGATCCTCGCTGGGATGCACCCCAGCGACGTCGCCGACCTGGTCGAGTCCATCGAGGACAGCGACACGCGGGTGGCGTTCATCCGGGCGCTCCCCTCCGAGCTGGCTTCCGAGACTCTGACCGAGATGGAGGAAGGGGAACAGCCCGCCGAGCTGCTGGCTGCTCTCGGTCCCGTAGAAGGCGCCGCTCTGGTCCACGAGCTGGACGACGACGACGCGGCGGACCTCATCGCCGATCTGGAGCCGGCGGCCCGGGACCGGATCCTGGCGGAGCTGCCCGAAGACGAGGCCGAGGACATCGAGGGTCTCCTCCAGTACGACGAGGAGACCGCCGGCGGCCTGATGACCACGGCCCTGGTCTCGATTCCCGAGCGGATGACGGCGGCCGAAGCGATCGCGGAAGTGCGGAGGCAGGGGCGGGAGGTAGAAGACTTCTACACCCTGTTCGTCGTCGACGACCGAGGTCGGCTGCAGGGCACCGTGCCCCTCGACGACCTCATACTGGCCGATCCCCACAAGCCGGTGGCCAAGATGGTGCAGCCCGTCGTGGCCTCGGTGCTCACGGAAGTGGATCAGGAGGAGGTGGGCCGCTTGCTGGGGCGGTACAACCTCGTGAGCGTGCCGGTGGTCAACGAGTTCGGCACCCTGCTCGGGCGCATCACGTTCGACGACGTCATCGACGTCATCGAGGCGGAGCAGACCGAGGACATCCTGCGGCTGGCCGGTGGCTCCGAGGACGAGGAGGTCCGGGCGCGTTGGACCGACGCCGTTCGGGAGCGGCTGCCGTGGCTGCTGATCAACCTGCTCCCGGCGACGCTGGCTGCCGCCGTCGTATACGCCTTCGACCAGACGATCGAGAACGTGGTGATACTGGCTGCGGTCATGCCCATCATCGCGGCAACCGGCGGGAACGCCGGCACACAGGCGTTGGCGGTGACCGTGCGCCGTATCTCCCTGGGCGGCGGCCGGACGGAGCGGGCGTCTCCGGTGCTCAAGGAGATCAAGGTGGGGCTGGTCAATGGGGCAGCCATCGGCGGCGCCGTCGCCCTGCTCGCGGCCCTGGTCCCAGGAGGCGATCCCGTCCTGGGCCTGGTGGTGCTCGTCGCCATGTGGGGGACCGTGCTGATGGGCGGGTTCACGGGTGCGTTCGTGCCCACTCTGCTGAACCGGAGCGGCATCGATCCGGCCGTGGCGTCGGCCGTCTTCGTCACGACCCTCACGGACATGTTCGGGTTCTTCCTGCTGTTGGGTCTCGCCTCCATGCTGCTCCTATGACCACTCGGCCCGGGCGGACCGGTCGATCGAGGTGCCATCCGGGTCACCGGGAGGGGCATGGAAGGAGGACGCAGCCCGTGGGACGGCGGTCTCGATGAAGCGGACCATCCGCAGCACGTCCGTTCTCGTGCGGCTCGTTCCCTACGTCTGGGCGTTCCTCAGGGACCGAAAGCGTTTGATCATTGTCGGCCCGCCGGCTCGGCGCACCGAGGCCCATCACCAACGGCGGGCCGAGCGGCTCACCAGGACCATCGCGCAACTGGGGCCCACGTTCATCAAGCTGGCCCAACTCTTCTCGTCTCGCGCCGACCTCTTGGTGGAGCCCTACCTCTCTGCCATCGGGACCCTTCAGGACCAGGTGCCGCCCGATCCGGTGGATCGCATCCGTTCCGTAGTCGAGTCCGAGTATGACAAGCCCATCGATGAGGTGTTCGACGAGTTCGAGTCGGAGCCTCTCGCGGCGGCCAGCCTGGGCCAGGTTCATCGAGCGATGGTCGGGGGGCGGGAGGCCGTCGTGAAGGTGTTGCGCCCAGGTGTGGAAGAGGTCGTGGCCCTGGACCTGGACATCTCCTTCCGGGTCCTGTTCTGGCTGAACCTCCTCTTCCGCAATCACCACGTGCAGGGACTCACCAACGTGGTGCGGGAGTTCAGCGTGAAGGTCCGGGAGGAGATGGACTTCACGAAAGAGGCCGACAACATCCACCACTTCCAGGAGAAGTTCCGCACGGACCGTCGAGTGCGGGCCCCGTACGTGTTCCCGGAGTACACGCGCCGGCGCGTGCTGGTCATGGAGTACTGCCGCGGCACCAAGATCGACCGCCTCCAGGACAAGTTCCGCTCGGGCCGGCTGCGGTTCGAGGACGTAATGGAGACCCTCACGGGCCTCTACCTGCGCATGATGATGGTGGACGGTTTCCTCCATGCCGACCCCCATCCCGGCAACCTCCTGGTCCAGGAAGACGGCACGATCGTGGTGCTGGACTGGGGGATGGTCATCCAGGTGCCGCGCTGGACGCGGGAGGACATCCTCGCCATCGCCCTGGCCGTGGAGCGGGAGGACCTGGACGGCGTGATCAACGGGATGTACCACCTGGGGATGATCAATCCCGACGTGTCCCGGGGCGAGATCCGGGAAGCCGCCACGGAGATCCTGCGCATCCTGGAGCGGGTCACCGGCGGCGGCAGGGAGCGGATTCAGGAAATCGTCCAGGAGATCTTCGACACGTTCTACACGTGGCCCCTGATGCTTCCGCAGGAGCTGGTCTACTTCTTCCGCACGACCGCGCTGCTCGAAGGAATCGGCTTTCGGTATCGCCCCGACTTCGACGGATTGGGCCTGGTGCGCCGTGTCATCCGCAGCTACCGGGGCGAGATCCTCCGGACGACCGCTCGGCAGCCCGCGGCGGTTGCCAAAGACGTGCTCACGGAGGTCAACAGCGTGGTCCGCTCCGTGAGGGACCTGCTGCACCGCGCCGAGCGGGAGGAGCTCCGCGTGCGGATCCACCCCCGTGACCTGGGTCACCTGGAGCGGAACATCCACCTCCAGGCCCGCCGGTTGCTCCTCAGCATCTTCGCGACGGCAACGGCGGTGATCACGTCCGTTCTGTTCATCTCGCTCAGGAGCTGGTGGCTCCTGGCCGGCGGACTCGTGACCTCGCTCTTCCTGTTCGTGTTGATCCTGTTCCTGCCAACGCACCTGCTGGAGAACCCGCTCAGACACGCGAGAGGCATCCGGCCGGGAGACCGGTTCTAGTGAGCTGCCCGCGCGACTACGGGCCCGTGCAGGCCGGCGGACGGCCCTCGACGAAGGAACGGCGCGGCGGCATCTGGGCGAACGAGGGGTTCGACGCCCGTGGTGCCGCGGCAGAGGAGGCGTAGCGGTGGCCACCGGCGATCTCGGTGCGGCCGTGGCTCGGCTCGTGGAGCGCTTCCAGGCGGGTCAGCGTCCGGCCCTCGCGCGGGCCATCACCGTGGTAGAGAACCAACGCCCCGGATTCCAGGAGCTGCTCCACGACGTCCTCGGCGGAGGTCTCCAGGCCCGGCGCGTCGGGTTCACCGGACCGCCGGGCGCCGGGAAGTCCAGCCTCGTGTCGGACCTCGCCGCGCGCTACCGGAAGCGAGACGAGGAAGTCGCGATCGTGGCCGTGGATCCGACCTCGCCCTATTCGGGCGGCGCGCTCCTGGGCGATCGCATCCGCATGAACGAGCTGGCCACGGATCCCGGAACCTTCATCCGCTCGATGGCTACGCGAGGATCCCTCGGCGGCCTGGCGACCACGACCCGCGAGGTCATCGACCTGATGGACGCCTTCGGCTTCCCCCAGGTGCTCGTCGAGACGGTAGGCGTGGGGCAGACCGAGCTAGAAATCACGGGTGCCGCAGACACGGTGGTGGTGGTCCTGGTCCCCGAGTCCGGTGACGCGATTCAGGCCATGAAGGCGGGGCTCATGGAGATCGCCGACATCTTCGTGGTCAACAAGGCGGATCGGCCGGGCGCCGACCGACTGGTCAAGGAGATCAGCCTGGCCATCCACCTCAGGGCAGGGGAGGCCTTGAAGGACATCCCCGCGCACCACGGCGTGGATCTGAAGCGGGTGGGGCCGAGAGGGGCGGAGGGGCGGGGTGTCGAGGAGCCGGGCCAGGTACCGCGAGCCGATGGGCAACCTGGCGCGAGGAAGCCGGGTCGTCGCTGGGAGCGTCACCGACCGGAGGCCGGAGAATGGAAGATCCCCGTGCTCAAGACGGTGGCTCAGACCGGTGAGGGTGTGGACGCGCTGGCCACCGCCATCCAGGAACACCGGACCTACCTGAAGTCCAGCCGAGAGCTGGAGCGCCGACGCCGCGAACGAGCCGCGGGGCGGGTGCGGGACGTGGTCGAGCGGGAGCTGTCCCGGATCGTGTGGGGCTCCGTCGACACGTCGGAGGTGCTGATCGAAGGCGTGGAAGCGGTGGCGACCGGCGTCGAGACGCCGTACACCGTGGCGCGCCGGATCGTCGAGAGGCACCTGGGGCGGGTGGATACGGCGCTACCCGAATAGTCCGGCCACGATGCCATTCGTTGACCCTCTGCCCACCCCCCATGATCTTTGAAGAGGCAAACTTTCCACCGATTGCGGACCTGTAGGGGACGAGATGTCGATAACCGAGCGTGATGCGAAGGAGCGAGCCGTGCTATCGGAGCAGATCGCTCGGAAGGAGGCGGAGCTCGATCGGCTGAAGGCGCGTCTTGCCGATTGGGAAGAGGAGTGGCAGGCGACGCCGAAGCGGGACGACGCCTTCTCGACGCTCTCGGGCCGGGACGTGAAGCCTCTGTACACGCCGGTCGACCGGGCGGACGCCGTTCGATACGAGCGGGCGCTCGGCTTCCCGGGCGAATATCCGTTCACGCGCGGTCCGTACACGACGATGTACCGCACGCGGCTCTGGACCATGCGGCAGTTCGCGGGCTTCGCCACCGCCGAGGAGACAAACGAGCGGTACCACTATCTCCTGGACCACGGTCAGACGGGGCTTTCGGTCGCGTTCGACTTCCCCACGCTCATGGGCTATGACAGCGACCACCCCCGGTCCCTGGGCGAGGTTGGCGTCTGCGGCGTGGCGATCAGCTCGCTGCAGGACATGGAGACGCTGTTCGACGGAATTCCCCTCGATCAGGTCTCGGTCTCCATGACCATCAACGGGCCGGCCATCATTCTCTTCTGCTTCTACGTAGCCGCGGCCGAGAAGCAGGGGATTCCGGCCGAGAGGCTCCGCGGCACGGTGCAGAACGACATCCTCAAGGAATACCAGGCGCAGCACGCCTGGGTCTTCCCGCCGGAGCCCGCGCTGCGCGCCATCGTGGACATGTTCGCGTGGTGCAGCGAGCACGCGCCCAAGTACAACCCCATCTCCATCTCGGGCTACCACATTCGTGAGGCAGGAGCCACCGCGGGCCAGGAGTTGGCGTTCACGCTCAAGAACGGATTCGAGTACGTAGAGCGGGGCATCGCCCGGGGTCTGGACGTGGATTCCTTCGCGCCCAGGCTCTCGTTCTTCTTCGACGTGCACAACGACTTCTTCGAGGAGATCGCCAAGTTCCGGGCGGCCCGTCGGATCTGGGCCCGACAGATGCGGGAGAAGTACGGGGCCAAGGACCCTGACTCGTGGCGCCTGCGCACGCATGCCCAGACGGCGGGGGTGAGCCTCACCGCCCAGCAGCCCGAGAACAACATCGTCCGGGTGGCCTATCAGGCCATGGCCGCGGTCCTGGGAGGCACCCAGTCCCTGCACACGAACTCCATGGACGAGACGCTGGCCCTGCCCACCGAGAAGGCCGTGCGGATCGCGCTCCGGACGCAGCAGGTCCTGGCGTACGAGAGCGGTGTTGCCCACACCATCGACCCGCTCGCGGGGTCGTACTACGTGGAGTCGCTCACAGATCAGCTCGAGGCCGAGGCCTACGAGCTGTTCGCCGAAATCGACGAGCTGGGCGGCGTTGTGCCGGGAATCGAAACCGGCTGGTTCCAGGGCCGGATCGCCGGCTCCGCCATGCGCCAGCAGGAGGAGATCGAGGCTGACGCCCGGACCATCGTGGGTGTCAATCACTTCACTGAGGGCAACGAGCACGTCGAGATCGATACGCTCAAGATCGGACCGGAGGTGGAGGAGCGGCAGCGGGCTCGCATGGCGAAGCTCCGGGAGACCCGCGACGCCGAGGCGGTGGAGCGCACGCTCGCCGCCCTCACACAGGCGGCCGCCGACGGGTCGAACCTGGTGCCACCGATCCTCGATTGCGCGCGCGCCTACTGCACGTTGTACGAGATCCGCCACGCGATGGAAGAAGTTTTTGGCGCCTACAAGGAACCCGTCTTCTTTTAGTGGCGGGCTGCCCATAGCGGCGCAGGGCGTCGTTGGGCTCCTCGCGACTCCTGCGACGTACTTTTCAGTACGCCTCGGAGCGCCCTCGTCGCCCGCCTAGCCCTGCATCCACTCTGAACAGCCCCTGGACGCCTCTGTTGGACTGGCCATAGCGGCGCGGGAGGGGACGCCTCAGCCCGCGAGTGAGATCCCATACCACCATTCCCGCGCCGCGCAGCCGCCGCCGGCGCATGTCTCGCGTCTGCGAGGCGGACGTATGGTCCAAAACCCACGAGGTCACTGAACGTGACCAGCGAGGAAACGAGCTCCGGGCACTTGGGGTAGGGAACCGCCCAAGGCTTCCCGATGAACGTCCGATCACGTCGAGCGCCCGTGCCGTCCTCCCGAATCAAGGCCGTCTTGCTGGATGCCGGCAACACCCTGGTTTTCCTGGATGGGCAGCGTCTGCGCGCCGTATTCGGGGCCGTCGGCGTGCAGGTGAGCGCAGAGCGGTTCGCGGCCGCTGAGCTGCGGGCCCGGGCGCAGCTCGTGGACAGCATGAACGGTGGCTCCAACGGCATGGAGCCGGAGGCCTGGAAGCGCTACTTCAAGCGCATCTTCAAGGAGTCGGGCGTGCCCTGGTGGAAGATGCGGCGGGTCGCCCGCGAGACGAAGGCGGCCCACCTGGCGACGCACCTTTGGACCTGCGTCCAGGGCGATACGCGAGCGGCCCTCCAGCGCCTTCGGGACGACGGCTACAGGCTCGCCGTCATCTCGAACGCAGACGGGACGGTCGAAGGCCTGCTGGAGACCGTCGGGCTCCGTCCTCACTTCGAGTTCGTCATCGACTCGGGCACGGTGGCCTGGGAGAAGCCCGATCCGCGGATCTTCCAGAACGCGCTCGGTCGGCTCGGCGTGGAGCCGGCAGAGTCGCTCTACGCGGGCGATCTATATCACGTGGACGTCCTCGGGGCTCGCGCCGCGGGAATGGAGGCCGTCCTGGTGGATCCGTGGGACCGCTCGATGTTCGACGTGGACCGTATCGCCCGCGTGGGGCAGCTGCCCGAGTACCTCGCCTCTTGGAGCGGAGGACCGGAGAACGGGCGCTGAGCCGAGGGCGATGCCAGGCGTCCCCCATTTCCCTATCTTTCAAGGCTTTTCGGGACCAGATACCTGTCTCACGGAGGATCCGACGAACATGATCGAGGGCGAACGGAAGATCCGCGTGTTGGTGGCCAAGCCCGGTCTCGACGGACACGATCGCGGGGCCAAGGTGATCGCCAGCTCGTTCCGGGATGCCGGCTTCGAGGTGATCTATACAGGATTGCACCAGACTCCCGAGATGGTCGTGAACGCCGCCGTCCAGGAAGACGTGGACGTGGTGGCGCTGTCCATCCTTTCGGGCGCCCACATGACGCTGTTCCCCCGGGTCAAGCAGCTGCTGGACGAAGCGGGGGCCGATCACATGCTCCTCACTGGTGGAGGAATCATCCCCGAGGAGGACATGGAAGCGCTGGCAGCACAGGGCGTCGGCAAGCTGTTCGGGCCGGGCACGTCGACCGGGGAAGCGGTAGCGTACATCAGGGAGTGGTTCGCTGCTCAAGAGCAGGTCCTTTGAGGACCGGGGCGCCATGACCGAGACGACCACCGAGGGAACGGCGGGCCAGACGGTGGAGCAGCGCGATACGCGCCTGGCTGTCCTGGCGTCGGAGCTTCACGAGCTTCGGGAGCGGCTCCGACTGGGCGGCGGGCCCAAGCGCATCCAGCGGCAGCACGACCAGGGCAAGCTGACGGCTCGGGAACGGGTCGAGAGGCTCCTGGATCCTGGAGCCCCGTGGGTAGAAGTCGGTCTCATGGTGGCCCACGACCTCTACGACGGGCAGGCGCCGGGCGCAGGCGTCGTCACGGGGGTCGGTCGCGTAGAGGGGCGCGAGATCGTCGTCGTGGCCAACGACGCCACGGTCAAGGCGGGCTCCTGGTGGCCGGAGACGATCAAGAAGATCCTGCGGGCGCAGGAGATCGCCATGCGCTGCCGGATCCCCATCGTCTACCTCGTGGACTCGGCCGGCGTGAACCTGCCCTACCAGGGGGGCGTCTTCCCGGGTCAGTACGGCGCTGCCCGGATCTTCTACTACAACTCGGTCATGCGGCGCTACCTGCACGTGCCCCAATTGGCTGCGGTCATGGGGCCGTGCATCGCGGGCGGCGCCTATCTGCCGGCGCTGTCCGACGTGATCCTGATGGTCGAAGGCACCAGCTTCATGGGGCTCGGCGGTCCCAACCTCGTGAAGGGCGCGACGGGACAGACCGTCGGCTCGGAGGAGCTGGGGGGCGGGCGCGTCCACACATCCGTGAGCGGTGTTGCCCACTACCTGGTGGAGAACGACGACGCGTGTCTGTTCAAGCTGCGTCAGCTCGTCCGGGAGCTCCCGCGCGAGGCCGCGGCGATGCGGCACGAAAGCGAGTGGACACCCACCACCCGGCCGGTGGAGGATCTGTACGAGCTGCTCCCTCCCGATCACCGTCAGCCGTACGACACGCACCACGTCCTGGCGGCGGTCCTCGACGGAGAGGGTCTGGACGAGTTCCAGCCCGAGTACGCCAGGGAGATGATCTGTGGGACTGGTTTCATCCAGGGAATCCCCGTGGGCGTCATCGCCAACGCGCGCGGCATGATCCAGACGCCGGGAGAACGGCCTCGGTTCGGAGGCATCGTCTACACGGAGAGCGCCGAGAAGGTGGCCTACTTCATCGAGACGATGAACCGCCACAAGACGCCGCTCCTGTTCGTGCAGGACGTGTCGGGCTTCATGGTGGGGCCCGAGGCCGAGCACTCGGGGATCATCCGGGCGGGCGCCCGCTTCGTGGAGGCCATGGCCACCGCGCTGGTGCCCAAGCTGGTGCTCACACTGAACCACGCGTCTGGCGCCGGCTACTACGCCATGGCCGGACAGGGCTTCGATCCCGACTTCATCCTGAGCCTGCCCACGGGACGAATGGGCGTGATGGAGGGCGCGAGCGCCGTCATGGCGTTGTTCAGCGGTCAGATCGACAAGCTCAAGGCCGAGGGCAAGGTGCCGGACGAAGACCTCACCACCCGCATGGACGAGGTGCGCGCCGAATACGACCGCCAGCTGGACGCTCGCTTCGCGGCGGCCCGCGGGTTCGTTGACGAGATCGTGCTCCCGGAGGAGCTCAGGGACGCGCTGGGGCTGCTGCTCCGAGCGTCGCTCCACAACCCGGGCCCCCACATCGGTGCTTTCCACCTGCCCCGGGCTCAGGAATGAGAGCCGGTGGGACGTCGGCGGCGGTGGGGCACGGGCTACCGTGGGCCCCGCGGAGCGGGACGCCTCGTACCGAGGGGCTCCGGAGCGCGCAGTCCCTCGAGAGGGGATCGGCATCCGTGAACCAGGCAGCGATCGAGAGAAGCTCGTGAGCGATTCCCCACAGAACACGATCCGCATCGCCAGCGGCCAGGGCTTCTGGGGCGACGACCTGGAGGCGCCGGTCCGCCAGGTGGAGCGGGGCCCCATCGACTACCTGATGATGGACTACCTGGCCGAGGTGACCATGTCCATCATGCAGAAGCAGCGGGCCCGGGATCCGTCCGCCGGCTACGCCCGCGATTTCGTGCCGCTGATGAAGCGCATTTTTCCGGCCTGCGTGGAGCGAGATGTCCGCGTGGTGACGAACGCCGGGGGCGTGAACCCCCGGGGGTGCGCCGAGGCCTTGGTCGAAGCGGGCCGGGAGGCGGGCGTCGGCGGGAAGGCACGGGTGGCCATGGTCACGGGCGACGACCTCATGGATCGCCTGGACGACCTGCTGACGGCGGGCCATACCCTGGACAACATGGAGAGCGGGGAGCCGCTGGCCACCGTGCGCGACCGCGTCCAGAGCGCCAACGTCTACATCGGCGCCGCCCCCATCGTCGAGGCCCTCCGGCAGGACGCCCGCGTGGTGGTCACCGGGCGGTCGACCGACACGGCCCTCACCTACGGTCCCATGATGCACGCCTTCGGGTGGAGCCCCGACGACTACGACCGGCTGGCGGCTGGGGTCGTGGCGGGCCACATCAACGAGTGTGGAGCCCAGTGCTCCGGCGGGAACTGCCTGATCGACTGGTGGGACATTCCGGACATGGCCGACGTGGGCTTCCCCATCATCGAGGCCGCCCCGTCGGGCGAGTTCGTGGTCACCAAGCACGGAGGCACGGGCGGCCGGGTGTCCCGAGCCACCGTCACCGAGCAGATCGTCTACGAGATGGGCGATCCATCGACCTACATCACTCCGGACGTAGTGGCCGACTTCACCACGATCCACCTGGCGGAGGAGGGGCCCGACCGAGTGCGCGTCCACGGGGTGAAGGGCAGGGGGCCCACGCCGTTCCTGAAGGTGTCGATCGCCTACTCCAGCGGCTGGAAGGCCGTGGGCACGCTCGTCTATGCCTGGCCCGACGCCGCCGCCAAGGCCCGGCGGGCCGACCAGATCCTCCGTGAGCGCATGGATCGGCTGGGCCTGGTATTCGACACCGTCCGGACCGAGCTCGTGGGGTGGGACTCTACCCACGGCCCTCTAGTGGGCGAGCCGCCGCCGGACCTGCCCGAGGTGCAGCTCCGCATCGGCGTGCGTGGCTCGGACCGGGCGTCGGTGGAGCGCTTCACCCGGGAGATCGCGCCGCTGGTGCTGACGGGCCCACCCTCGGTGACGGGCTTCGCGGGCGGGAGGCCTCGCGTGCAGGAGATCATGGCCTACTGGCCGGCCCTCATCGACCGCACCGTGGTGGAGCCCCACCTGCGCGTCGAGGTGTTCGACGTATGAGGGGGAGGACTGGAGTCGGTCGAGGCATTCGCGGCGCGGGGCGCCGGACCGAAGCAGGTCGAGGCGTTCGCCGCGGGGAGCGAGTCGCCCGAGCCCGGCCCTCGTACGCGACGCGGAACGACCGAACAGCCGGGAGGACGATCTCGTGACCCGTATCCAGCTCGTCCACCTGGCCCACGCCCGATCGGGTGACAAGGGCGACACCGCCAACGTGGGGGTCATCGCGTACGATCCCGACCACTACGCGCTGCTCCGGGACGCGCTGACCCCCGAGCGGGTGAAGGCCCACTTCGGCGACATGGTCCAGGGCGAGGTGGAGCGCTTCGAGCTCCCCAACCTGGCTGCGCTCAACTTCCTGCTACACGGGGCGCTGGACGGCGGCGGGACCGTGTCACTCATGACCGACGCGCAGGGCAAGGTTTTCAGCACTGCCCTCCTTCGCATGGAGATCGAGGTGCCGCGCGACGTCGCCGATGCGGTAGCGGGGAAGGGTCGGCTGCCAGACGGGGGTGCGGCGTGAGCGAAATCCTCCTGTACTCGGTGGACCTGGGCGTCGCGACTCTGGTCATGAACCGACCCGAGAAGCGGAACGCGCTGAACGGGGAGCTGGTGGTAGCGCTGGCCGACGCGCTGGAACGAGCGGCGGGCGACCACGACGTCCGCGTCGTGATGTTGCGCGGCGCGGGAAGCGACTTCTGCTCCGGGGCCGATCTGGCCGAGCTGGAGCGGATTGCGGAGATGGGGCCCGAGGCCAGCCTCGCGGACGCCTCGGTCCTGGGCGACCTTTTCGTGGCCATGCGCCGGCACCCCAAGCCCATCGTCGCGGCGGTGCACGGCCGCGCGCTGGCGGGTGGGGCGGGGCTGGCCACGGCGTGCGATCTGGTGTTGGCGTCCGACGACGCGGAGCTGGGCTACCCGGAGGTCCACCTGGGCTTCGTCCCCGCCATGGTCATGGCCATTCTCCGGCGCAAGGTCGGTGAGTCCCGGGCGTTCGAGCTGGCTACGCGCGGCGACCGCATCCCGGCGGGGGAGGCCCAAGAGCTGGGCCTGGTCAACCGCGTCTTCCCGGCCGGGCGCTTCGAGGACGAGGCCGCTTCCTACGCCGCCGGTTTGGCGGCTCGGCCCGCGTCCTCGGTACAACTGTCCAAGCGGCTCCTCTACGGCCTCGACGGCGTGGGCTTCGAGGACGCCGTCGCTCGGGGAGCCGAGGTGAACGCCATCGCGCGCCTCACCGAAGCCTGCCGCGAGGGCGTGCGTCGCTTCCTGCAGCGCAAGCGGGACTGAGACGGCGTCATGGTCTTCCGCGCCGACCGCGGCCACCGAGGCGCCGACCCGTACCTGACCTGGAAGGTCCGGCTGTTCGCCATCGGTGCCACGCTGGGCCTCGCGGGCATCTTCCTGGACATCAAGGCCCTGGTCTGGGCGGCCATCGCGGTGCTCGTGGCGGGATTCCTGTTACGGTTCTTCCCGGCGTCCGATCCGGAGCCCGAGGACGACGCGCGACCCGACGACGACGCGCGACCCGAGGACGACGACCCTTCCTGACATTCCGCTGCCCGCGCCGCTGCCCTCGATTGAGGCGTGGGCAACCGAGACCAGATCCCCGCGCAGGACCGAGCCGCAGGCCGCGCCTTGGAAGCAGCCCGGAGCGTTCTCCGCGAGCGGTTCGGCTACCCCGACTTCAGACCCGGTCAGGCCGATCTGGTGTGCGCGGTGCTGGGGGGCCGGGACGGGCTGGGTATCCTCCCCACGGGCGGCGGCAAGACGGTATGCTACCAGGTGCCGGCCTTGCTGCAGGGCGGCGTCACGGTGGTCGTGAGCCCGCTGATTTCGCTCATGGACGACCAGGTGGGCCGGGCGCGGCAGGTGGGCCTCCGGGCGGCCGCTCTCACGTCCACCCTGCCACGAAAGCAGCTGCGCGACCTCCTGAGTGAATGCCGCCGTGGCCAGCTCGATTTGATCCTCGTGGCGCCCGAACGGTTCGAGGTACTCTCGTTCCTGACGGTCCTGAGGGAGATGCCGGTGAGCCTGGTGGCCGTCGACGAGGCCCACTGCATCAGCGAATGGGGTCACGACTTTCGGCCGTCCTACCGGCGCTTCGGTGCCGTGTGCCGCTCACTGGGCTGCCCGGTCCTGGCGCTGACGGCCACCGCTACACCGCCGGTGCGGGACGACATCACGCGGGTGCTTCGCCTCCGGCGGCCCGTCCGGGTGGTCGGTTCGTTCGACCGGCCCAACCTGTCCTGGGCGGTGATCGGGGCGGCGGGCCACCGCCAGAAGGTGTTGTCCATCTGGAGCCACCTCGCCAACGGCTCCGAGCCCGCCATCGTGTACGGGGGCACCCGGCGCACGGTCGAGGCGGTCCGACGCTACCTGGCCGGGCAGGGACTTCCGGCAGCGGCGTACCACGCAGGGCTGAACCCTGACGAGCGGCACCGGGTCCAGAGCGGCTTCATGGCCGGCACAATCAGGATCGTCGTGGCGACCAACGCCTTCGGCATGGGCGTCGACAAAGCCGACGTACGAACTGTTCTCCACTACCAGCTGTCGGGCTCGCTGGAAGGGTATTACCAGGAAGCCGGTCGTGCCGGTCGCGACGGCGGTCAGGCGATCTGTCTGGCCCTCCATGGACCGCACGACGGGCGGCTCCACCGGGCGTTCGTGGATCGGAGCCGGCCCCCGCCCCGGCTTCTGAAACGCGTGTGGCGGGCGCTGGATCGGGCATGGCGGAGTGATCGGCGTCCGGTGTCTGCCCGGATTCTCACGCCTGCGCTCCGCAAGGGACTCACGCTCGAGGCGGTGGAGGCCGCTCTCGCCGCTCTCGCCAGCCAGGGGGTCGTCACGAGCGCCCCCGGCGAAGCACGGGCCACTCCCACGAACGGCGGCACGGGCCCGGCCCCCGGTCGGGAAGGCGAGAAAGGAACTCCCCCGTCTTCTCCCGGGTCTTTATGCTGGGCTCCGGTGCCCGGGGCCGACCCACCCGATCTGGGACGGGCGCGCCGCCTGCGACGTGCCGCCCTGGCCAAGGTGGAGGCCGTCAGCCGCTACGCTACCACGCGCCGTTGTCGGCGGCGGACAATCCTGGAGTATTTCGGAGAGCGGGACGCACCGGTCCGTTGTGGCCGCTGCGATCGCTGCGAGCCCCGCCGATGAGCATCGGCCCTGCCACCACGACGAAGAATCCATGGACAGATATCTTTCGAAGGACCATGTCGCTCTCCGGCACCGCGTCCGCGAGTTCGCGTTGGAGTCGATCGTGCCCGTGGCCACCGAGCTCGACGAGCGGTCCGAGTTTCCGTGGGAGACCGTCAAGGCCATGGGCGAGATGGGGTTGCTGGGCGTGCCCGTCCCTCGGGAGCTGGGGGGCATGGGCCTCGACTACCTCAGCTACATCCTGGTCGTGGAAGAGCTGGCCAAATACGACGCCAGCCACGCGATCACGGTCTCGGCACACACCACCCTCGGATCCGGACCCATCCTGGACTTCGGAACCGAGGAGCAAAGGGAGCGGTTCATTCCGCCCCTGGCATCCGGAAAGGTGCTGGGCGGATTCGGGCTCACCGAGCCCGACGCCGGCTCCGACGCCGGCGGCAGCCGTACGAGGGCGATCCGCGAGAACGGCTGCTACCGCCTGAACGGCGCCAAGATCTTCATCACCCACGCCGGGGTGGGGGAGATATTCACGGTCACCGCCGTCACCGATCCCCAGGTAGGCTCCAAGGGCATCAGCAGCTTCATCGTGTGCAAGCCCACCGTCGACCTGGAGCGGGCGACCGAGGTGGGGTTCGGACACCTCGACGACCTGCCCTTCGTCCCGGGCGTCAAGGCCGGCAAGAAGGAAGACAAGATGGGCTGGCGGGCGTCGGATACGCGGGAGCTGCTCCTGGAAGACGTCGTGGTGCCCGAGAGCAGCCGTCTGGGTGAGGAGGGACAGGGCTTCATCAACTTCATGAAGACCCTGGACGCCGGTCGGATCGGCATCGCCGCCCTTTCTCTCGGGCTCGCCGAAGGCGCGGTGGACGTGGCACTGCGCTACGTGAACGAGCGGGAGCAGTTCGGCAAGAAGATCTGGGAGTTCCAGAGCGTCCAGTTCCCCCTTGCCGACCTGGCCACCGAGATCGAGGCCGGGCGCCACCTGACGTATCACGCGGCATGGCTCCGGGACCAGGGGCGCCCCTACGGCAAAGAGGCGGCCATGGCCAAGCTCTTTTGCTCCGAGCTGTCCATGAAGGCCACGGCGACGGCCATTCAGGTGCTCGGCGGGGCCGGCTACACGTCCGACTACCCCGTGGAGCGCATGTTTCGGGACGCCAAGGTCTGCGAGATCGGCGAGGGCACCAACGAGATCCAGCGCATGGTCATCGGGCGGCACATGGTGAAGGAGGCGTTGCAGGGCGTCTGAGCCGCCCCTCCGCTGGCCGTGAAGCAACCACATCCGGTCGGACGCCCGCTCGCGGGATCGAACGGGCGACTACGGCGTATAGGTAAGCGCGTTGGAGGCGGTCGAAGCCCGGAGGCGGGCCGGCCGACTCCATCGCCCCGATTTAGGTGTGTAAGAAACCAGGGGCCTGAAGCCCCCTGCCGCCCAAGTGACAGCCGACCTCCGCCCCGGCGCCTGCCAGGCCCGGAGGGGAGACGGGGTCGCTCGGGAAGCGGTCGGCCGCTGCCGGTCAGACGCCCACGAGCGTGAAAGGCCGGCACGGTGCCGTCGGGACAGGGGACCGGGTCGCGCACCCCCCGAGAAGGGGACCAGCGTCTTGAAAAGGCAGATTCTGATCAGCGCCACGACGCACGAGTCGTGGGTGGCGCTGGTCGAAAACGGAGAACTAGCGGAGCTCATGTTCGACCGGCCCGACCAGGGCCGGCTCGTGGGCGACATCTTTCTGGGTCGCGTGGAAGCCGTCTTGCCCGGCATCCAGGCGGCCTTCGTCGATATCGGCACCGAGAAGGCGGGGTTCCTGCACGCCTCGGATCTCGAGCGCACCGAGGACGACGACGAAGAAGACGGCGGCAACGGCCGCCGCAGCCGCAAGTATCCGCCCATCCAGGACAGGGTCCAGAAGGGCCAGCAGATCCTGGTTCAGGCGACCAAGGAGCCCATCAGCACGAAGGGCCCACGCCTCACGGCGGAGATTTCCCTGCCCGGTCGCTTTCTGGTCTACATGCCGTTCTCGTCGCACGTGGGCGTGAGCCGCAAGATCGACGACCGCTCCGAGCGTGGTCGGCTGCGCCAGCTAGCGCGGTCCATCCTCCCCAAGGACAGCGGCGGGATCATCGTCCGAACGGTCGGGGAAGAGGTGACCGAGGCCACCCTGGCCAAGGAGTTCCAGCGCCTCCACGCCAACTGGAAGAAGATCCAGAACCGCTCCCGGTCGATGAAGGCACCCTCGGTGGTCCACCGCGAGGCCAAGCTCATCTCCGGCGTCATCCGGGACCTGTTCAGCGACAAGTTTGACGCGCTGATCATCGACTCCAAGGCCATCTTCAACGAAGTCAGCCAGTACGTACAGTCGGTGGATCCGGACCTCATGGACCGGGTCAAGTACTACGAAGGCTCCGAGCCCCTCTTCGACAAGCACAACATCGGAGAGGAGATCCGTGGTCTCTTCGAGCGTAGGGTCGAGCTGCCGTCGGGAGGCACCATCGTCATCGAGCCGACCGAGGCGCTGGTGTCCATCGACGTCAACACGGGCCGCTTCACGGGCAAGGGGAAGAACAAGGATCCCGAGAAGACGATCTTGAAGACCAACCTGGACGCTGCCCGAGAAGTCGCTCGACAGCTTCGCCTCCGAGACGTCGGCGGCATCATCGTCTGCGACTTCATCGACATGGAGTCCCAGCAGAATCGGGACCGGGTCCTGCACGAGCTCCGCACTCACCTGGGACGGGACCGGGCCAGAACTCGCGCCTTTCAGGTCTCCGACCTGGGGCTCGTGGAGATGACGCGTCAGCGGGTGCGGCCCTCCCTGGCCCACTCCCTCACCGAGCAGTGCACGTGCTGCGGCGGTACCGGACGCGTGGACACGCCACCGACGGTCGTGCGTCGGATCGAGCGAGCCCTCCGCAGAGCTGCCGCCTCCAAGAACGAGAAGCAGCTGGTGATCCGCATCCACCCCGAAGTGGCGCTATACATCCTGGAGGAGGAGGCGGACTTCCTCCGGCGCATGCGCAAGTGGACCAAGCTCTCTCTCGACATCCGCGACGATCCACTCATGCGCCAGGACGAGTTCCGCCTGCTATCCGGTCCGGCCGAGACAGACGTAACCGGTCGCTACAGCAGTCAGTAGGCACCCTCCCGCCCGACTCCCTCGCGTGCGCTTCTGACCGAGCCGAAGGACACCTACGCAACTCCATCGGCACCTCACGACTTGCATGCACCCCTCCTTGACATGCATCTTCCCTCGCCGTAAGTAAGAGAATTACCAAGTCAGGAATACGTCAGATCTTGCAGGGGCCGCGACGCTCCAAGGAGGTGTGGGCTGACCCGTCTATCGTTCGATCCCCCACATAAAAGCACAATTTCCCAGCTGCACGCGTAGTGTCCGGGAGAACACTCTCGCGTGTGGCGTCCGCTGTGGAACGTGTCCGCAGTGGAACCGTTTCTCTCCGACCTTGTTTGGAGGCCAGAGAAATGAGACGTCCATCGTACGCTCCCTTCCCCAAAGGGCTCGCGCGCCTCGCGTTTGCGGGGGTTTTCGCGTTTGCCCTGGGGTGGGCCCCTTCGACGGCTTCGGCTCAGACCGGAACCATCGTCGGCACGGTGACGGAATCCGGAGGCCTGCGCACGCTCGAAAGCACGCAGGTGTTTGTCCCGGGGACCGGAATCGGCACGCTGACGAACGCCGCCGGAAGGTACCTGCTCCTGAACGTCCCGGTCGGTCAGGTGACCGTCCGGGCCGAGCTCGTCGGTTACCGCGCCTCCGAGGTCACCGTGACGGTGACCGCGGACGAGTCGGTCGTCGCCGACATCTCACTGGCTCAGACGGCCATTGCCCTCGATGAGGTGGTGGTCACCGGAGCCGGCCAGGCTACGGAGATCCGTAAGCTCGGCAACACCATCGCCAGCATCAACGCCGAGGATCTGGAGCAGCAGCCGGTGACGACGCTGTCCGAGATCCTCACCGGCCGCGAGCCCGGCCTCGTGGGTCTGCCCAGCTCCGGTCTGACCGGTGAAGGCGCCCAGTTCCGGATCCGCGGCTCCGCCAGCCTCTCGCAGTCCAACGAGCCCATCATCTACGTGGACGGCGTCCGCGTGGACCGGGCCGGTGGCTTCGGTCAGGGCGTGGACGCGGGAACCGCTGGTGAGCCTTCCCGTCTGGACGACATCAACCCCGACGCCATCGAACGCGTCGAGATCCTCAAGGGCGCGGCGGCGGCGACGCTGTACGGGTCCGAGGCGTCCAACGGCGTGATCCAGATCTTCACGAAGTCCGGGCGGACCGGTGAGCCGAGCTGGAACTACACGGGTGAGTACGGCCTCGTGAACTATCCTGGCGGCAAGATCCAGCCCAACACCGGCTTCGCGTCGACGCAGGAGCAGCTGAGCAACATGCAGCAGCTCTACGACGCGCCGGGACTCCAGCTCTACGAGCCCCTCGCCGTGCCGATGTTCGAGGATTGGGCCTTCGAGACCGGGCAGTTCACGACCCACTCGCTTTCCGTGAACGGCGGAACGTCGGCGGTGACCTACTTCCTGAGCGGCCGCATCCAATACGAGGACGGCCCGTTCGGCGGTACGGACCGCTGCGAGGTGGGCTGCGCCGAGGACACGAACCGGAAGGTCCAGGGATCTGCGACCATCAACGTGTTCCCGACCGACAAGCTCCGCGTCCGCACGGCCGTCAATTACTCCCAGGTGGACCACTCCACGATCCAGAACGGCAACAACATCTTCGGCGTCAACGCGCTCTTGATGTTCGCCCGCCCGGACCGCGGCAACTGCGACCAGTCCAGCATCGCTGGGTACCTGCGCTGCACCGGTGCGGGTAACCCCACGGGTCAGGTCGCGTTCATGACGCCGCAGGAAGCGATCCAGCAGGAGGTCAAGCAGGACGCCCAGCACTTCACGGGCAGCCTCGGCCTGGACTACAACTTCAGCGATCAGTGGAACGCCGCGCTGACCTTCGGCGTGGACTTCGTCAACTCCGTGGCGACCAACTTCTCGCCGTTCGGATACAACATCGACAACTTCACCACGACCACGGTCGATGGCTTCCGTGCCGTCTCCGACCGGAACGCCCGTCAGCTGACGATCGACGGTAAGGTCAACTGGAACACGACCATCGGCGCCGACTGGACATCCGCCTTGACGGTGGGTGGACAGGGCTTCATCGAAGAGCGTCAGGAAGAGTGGGGTTCGGGTCAGGTCTTCCCGGGTCCCGGTCTCGAAGTCGTTACGGCCACGGCCCTTCCGCTGGCCAGCGAGCGCTTCCAGCAGGTCGTGAACGCCGGCTTCTTCGGACAGTGGCAGGTGGGCTGGCAGGACTGGATCTTCGCCACGGTCGGCGGGCGCCAGGACTACAACAGCGCCTTCGGGGAGACCGAGGCCGGCCAGTTCTACCCCAAGGCATCGATCTCGATCGTGCCCAGCTCGCGTCCGAGCTGGACAGGTCAGACCCTGTCCACGTTCCGGGTCCGCGCGGCCATCGGGCAGTCTGGCCTGCAGCCAGGCGCGTTCGACAAGTTCACCACGTACGAGTCGCTGAGCTCCGAGATCGGCCCTGGCGTCGCGCCTGACAACCTCGGGAACGACAACCTGCGGCCCGAGATCTCCACGGAGTGGGAGTTCGGTGCCGAGTTCGGTTTCTTCAACGACATCCTGTCGTTCGAAGGGACGTACTGGGACCGGACCGTGAAGGACGCCCTCGTGGCGAAGCAGTTCCCACTCTCGGGCGGCTTCCGGAACAGCCAGCTGGACAACATCGGCGAGATGAAGGCCAATGGACTCGAGCTCCTGGTCAACTGGATCGCGGTGGAAGGTCAGAACTTCAACCTCGACGTCTTCGCCAACGCCGCGTACATCTCCGAGGAGATCACGGACATGGGTGGCGCCCCGCCGATCAAGGTGGGCGGCAGCTACACCCGTTACCGGAACTTCCTCGACGAGGGCCTGGCACCGGGTGAGCACCTGGGTGCTATTCTCTTCCCGACCACCGGCGATCAGCTGCCGGTGGACCTGAACGAGGACGGCCAGCCCGACACGCGGGCCGAGTTGCTCGAGATCCTCCAGGATCCGGTTCCGTTCAGCAACATCGTCTTCCAGAACAACACCGGCGGCCTGATGCTGGTGGACGAAGACGGCGACGGGAACTTCCTCGACCACTCTCTCGGCAAGCCGACGCCAGACTGGCAGGGATCGTTCGGCTTCAATATCGGCTTCCTGGAGAACTTCCGGCTCACGAGCATGTTCGAATACAGGGCCGGGAACTACTTCATCAACAACCTGACGGGCGCCTTCCGTCAGTCCAACGCCGGTATCGGTCGGAACCTGCCCGTGTCGGCCACGGCCGAAGCCAACATGATGAACCCGGCAAGCTCGCCCGAGACCCGCCTCCAGTCCCTGGAGACCTGGGTCTACGAGCTCGCCGCCCTCTTCCCGCAGTCCGGCCTGAACACGATCAAGAAGGCCGACTGGGCCCGGTGGAGGGAGCTCAGCCTCACGTACTCGCTGCCTCGCAGCGCGCTCTTCTGGGGCTTCGACGGTATGTCGCTCACGCTTACCGGGCGGAACATCGCTCTGTGGACGGGCTACGACGGCGTGGATCCGGAAGCGGGTCTCTACAGCCGCGGCGCGGCCGGCGACGACCTGCGTGACCAGAACTTCGGAATCGGGATCGAGGCGTTCTCGCAGCCGCTGCCGCGGCGCTGGGGACTCCAGGCCCGACTCAACTTCTAACGTGCCCGGCCCACTAAGCGGAGACTCAGCCATGACGAACAAGGCAGAGAATCGGATCGGCAGAAGGGCGCGTGCCTGGCTGTTTCCGGTCGTGGCGATTGCCACGGCCGGGACGCTGGCCGGGTGTGACAGCCTTCTGGACGTAGAAAACCCCAACAACCTGGTCCAGGAAGACGTGGAGCAGCCCGAAGCGGGCGGCGCCCTGTCGAACGGAGCCCTGTCCACGGTAGCCAGAGGCATCGGCGAGTACGTCGTCGCCGCGGCCACCGCTTCGGACGAGCTCAAGTGGATCGGATCCCGCGATGCGTGGTTCGATCTGGACCAGGGCAACCTGGACAACCCGTCCAACGAGTTCACGGATGATGCGTGGGATTGGATCTCCGAGGGTCGTTGGATGGCGGATGAGGCCATCAAGCAGCTGACAGCACAGGACGGCGACGGCAGGATCCTGGACCGGGGTGACCTGGGCCGCGCGTACCTCTGGGCTGGCATCATCTACACCTACATCGCCGACTGGCTGGAAGACTACACTTTCAGCGACCGGGCCGAGTCGTCGCCGCCCGTGGGCGAGTCCAACATGGACCAGGTCTACGACCAGGCGGTCAACTACCTGGGCCAGGCCCAAAGCATCCTCAGCGCCGAGGGTGAGGGCGACCTGGCGACCTGGGCGCTCGCGCAGCAGGCTCGCGCGAAGCACGGCAAGGCTGTTTGGGCCAAGCTGAACCCGCCGGGCTCGGTTCCGTCTGCGCCGCTCGTCACCGACGCCGAGTGCGGCGGGTGCGTCGCCGACGCGACTGCGGCCATCGCCGCGGTGGGCGGCTCCCTCACAGCGCCCATCGACACGCGCTGGGCCTTCAACTACTCGTCCGCCACGGTCGACAACGACCTGGGCTGGCAGGTGAACGAGCGTCTGGAGCACCGCTTCGGGGATCGGTACATCGTGCCGACGGCCGACGACAAGAAGCGTGGGTCGACGAAGATCACGGATCCCATCGACAACATCCCGTCACCCGGGGCGGACTTCATGATGACCCGCCACGAGGCCGGTGGTCCCGACGGCGCCCGGTATGCGCCGCTCGAGATCACGAGCGTTCGGGAGATGGTCCTGATCATCGCCGAGGCGAGGCTCGCGGCTGGCGACTCGGACGGCTTCACGTCGGCCATCAACGGTCTTCGCGGACTGGACGGTCTGTCGGACTACGCCGGTCAGACCATCACATTCCCAGGCAGCTCGTCCAGCGACAGCGACCTCAACCTGCTGCTCCACCACCGGTTCGATCAGCTCATGCTGACCGGCCGGTTGCTGAACGATCACTACCGGTTCGGCATCGAGTCCGACCTCTGGCTCGGCCAGTCGAAGGCGGTGAACGTGCCGGGGACGATCTTCCCGATCTCCATCGGCGAGCGGCAGTCCAACACGTGCATCGTCGATCCTGGAAGCTGCTGACCGCGGTCTGACAGGAGCGGCAGCCCTCTAGAGGGCGCACGCGAACACAAACGGAGCCCCCGGGGTAATTCCCCGGGGGTTTTCCGTTGGCAGCTGTAAGGGAGCGGCGAAGGGGGCGTATCGTGGCGCGGGGCGCCATGTCACACCGGCGCCGCTTCAGTCGTTAGAATGGAGTGACGATCAGCATGAGCGGGACAAGAATGACGACACCGGGGCGTGTGGGTGCGGCCGCAATGGCGGTCTTGCTTCCTCTGACCCTTGGCGGCTGCGGAGACAGCGTCTTCGGGCTGGACAGCGACGGCGCCCAGTTCGTGCGCCTGGCGCTCACGGTCCCAGAGAGCCAGGAGCCGGGACAGGTGACCTACGTGGCCTCCAACGACTTCACGATCTTCATCAGCCAGGACGGACGGTTCACGCTCGATATGGCGTCGTCCGACACGGTCACGGCCACGCTTCCTATCGACGAGACCTTCCCTACAGGGGTAACCCAGCAGTTGGTGTTCGTGGTGCTGGACCGGTCGGCCGTGCCCGAGACCATCCAGCTCAACGGATGGCTGGATCAGGATCTGCGAGTCCAGAGCACCCATCCGGCGGATGGTGAGCCCGTCCGTTTCCTCTACATGTTCCAGAGCGGTGTCGTCGTCGACGACTTCGACCTCCTGTAGCTCCGAGGTTATCTCGCCCATGTTCAGCAAATTATCCAAGATCCTCGCCTGCGCCTTGGTGACCGTAAACCTCGGCTGTTATTCCTACCAGCCGTCGCCAGCGCGCACCGTGCCGGCAGGCACGGAAGCCCGCGTGCAGCTCGCCGAGCCGCAGGACGTGAGCCTGTCGTCCGTGACGGTTCGCGACGTGGTCCAGGTCGAGGGCGAGCTGCTGGAGTGGACCAGCGCCAACGAGGCGGTGCTCTTCTCCAAGTCCCTCCAGACCAGGAGCGGCATCGGCCAGGCGACCCAGGGCGAGCTGGTCCGGGTACCCGAGACCAACATCCAACTGTTCGAGGCCGCGAGGCCCAGCACCGGGAAGACGGTGGCGCTGGTGGTCGTGGGTGCCGGCACGCTGGCTGCGCTGATCATCGCGATCGGGAACAGCGGAACCGGCGGAGATCAGGGGAATCCCGGGAATGACGGGGGGAGCACTACCGGACGTATCGGGATTCCTCTTCCCATCTTCGGGCGGTAGGCCGGGGCGCCGGCAGCGCCGCCACGCGGGTCGCTCCCGAGTCGGCGCCGTCCGCCGACTCACGAGAAGGAGTCGGCAGGATGGAGTCTTCCTCCCGGGGTGAGCGCGCGTAGATGTTCGCCTGCAGGCTCCCCGGGGACGTTTGACGAGTCTCCCGGACAGGTCGGCGTCTTCAGCGCGCCCGGGTGTAGATCAGGATGACGCCGGCAGCCGATCCCGTGCTGTAGAGGACGCCGGCCTCCACGGGTGGCACCAGGATCACCCGGTCGATCACCTCGGGGTTCAGGTTCATGGCCACGGTGGGATCCGACGTGGGGACGTCGTTGATGTAGACCTGCGCCGGAGTGCACTCCCGCCGCTGCATCGTGACCTGTCCACGCCTGAAACCCACGCAGACCGTAGGCCCGCCCCGAGACACCACCATCCCCGGCGTATTGGTCTGGCGCAGCATGTCGCCGATGTCCTGGGATCTGGCGCGTACTTCGTCGATCTGCGCCCGAGAGATCAACCGGCCGCCGACCGCCAGAGCCTGGAGTTCCTCGCCTGACTCGACGGTGACCACCATGGGCTCCAGCTCGATGGGCTCCGTGGCGAGCTCCAGCTCCACCTGGAGATCCTGACCCGCACCCACCTCCAGCAGGTCCGATCGGTCGGCGTACGCAAGGTGGGTTGTCTCCAGCTGGTAGCTGCCCGGCGGCACGTCCTTGAGGCGGAACTGGCCCCGGCTGTCGGTGACGACCCTCATGTCGACACCCGTCAGCGTCACCTCCGCGTCGGGTATCGGCCGATGGCCGTCGGCATCGCGTAGGAGACCGGTGACCGAGCCGAGCTGCACGGCGCCAAGCGTGAAATCCACGCGGGTCGGGAGTCCGTCCGGCGGCTGGAAGCTTCGGCTGTTCGTCTGCTGACCGAAGAAATATGCCGTTCCCTGGACATCCAGACCCGCCGGTAGCGTACAGATGCTGTACCAGCCGTCTGCGTCGGTTCGGGCTTGGGCGGTGCCCAGGTGCTCCCTGCCGTCGGACGCTTCCTCCATCCAGGTGAGCAGCACCTGGGCGCCGGGTAGCGGGACGCCGGTGGAGGCGTCGCCGACGTAGCCGATGGCCCGGCCGGCCTGCTGCCCGGGGTCCTCGAGCTCGCACAGGAGGTTCATGATCGTGATCATGGACGGCGTGGACAGAGCCACGGAGACCCGGTCATCCCCGTCGACGGTGATGGGTGTTCGACCGGACGAGACACCGAGGGTAGTGAGACGCGGATGGAAGAAGACCAGGGAATAGTCGCCCGGAGGTACGTCCTCGATGGCGAAGTGGCCGGCATCGTCGGTGGTGGCGAACATGCTGGTGTTCCACAGGAACACACGCGCGCCGGCGAGCGGCTGGGAAGCCGTGCTATCGTAGACGAGACCCTCGATGACCCCACCCTGAAGAAGGGCGGGCGTCGGGTTCTTCGCTCGAACGGGGGCGGGACCGCTTGCGCCGAGTACGGCGACGAGCATGATGACCCGTGCCGCGGCCGAACCGAGCATATGTGCGCCCTCAGCAACTGATTGCAACTTGAACATACTAATTCTATACGCGAGAGGCGGGCGGCCGCTACTGGGAGCCCCCGCCGGGGCTGAGGAAGCGGCTCGCCCGCGCCACGACCTCGGCAGTAGCCGCGGGGCCAAGACGGGACGACCGACGCCGGTTCAGCAGGCGCCGGCCGCCGGACGGTCGGGCGCCCAGGCTCTGAAGACGGCAGCCGCGCTGGTCGCCCTTCTACTCTTCGCTCCAGTCTCCGGGCAGACCCAGGAGTCCGCTGGTAGCGACTCCGCTCAGATCGCCTCGCCGCAACTCGGGGAGCTCCACGACTCGATCCAGAGTCAGGCCGACCCCACCCAGTCGTACGCACTCTATCTGCCGCCCGGGTACTCCAGCGACCGTGCCTGGCCGCTTCTCGTGCTGATGGATCCTCGGGGTAGGGCTCTCGTACCCATGACAGCGGCTCGGGAGGCAGCGAAGCGATTCGGGTACGTGGTCATGAGCTCGTACAACACGGCCTCGGACGCGGGCGTGGAGATGAACGACGTCGCCTTCGACGCGATGTTGAGCGATGCCCAAGGGGCTCTGGCCCTGGACGCGCGACGGCTGTATCTGGTCGGCCTGTCGGGCACGGCCCGAGTCGCGTGGGACTACGCCTTCCGGCTCGGGGATTACGTGGCCGGAGTGGTCGGGGTGGGTGCGGGTCACGAGCCTACTCTGGTATTGCCCCTGGCGGTCCGTGAGCACGGCAGGCCCTTCGCCTTCTTCGGTACCGCCGGTGTGTTGGACTTCAACTACGAAGAGCTGCGGGGATTGGACGCTCGCCTCGACGAGCTCGACTTTCCACACCGGGTCGAGTATTTCGACGGTGGCCACGAGTGGCCCCCCGCCAGGGTCTTCGAGCGAGCGCTGGAGTGGTTCCAGGTCCAGGCCATGAGGTCCGGGTACCTGGAGCTGGACGAGGGCTGGATGGCCGCGGTCGCCTCTCGTCACCTCGAGGACGCAACGATGCTCGGGGCGGCCGGTGCCCCCAGGGAAGCGCTCCGAGTGTACCTGGGGGTTGCGGCCGACTTCGCCGAGCTCGCCGAGGGAGGGGAGGCAGCCGAGCGCGCCGCCGAGCTCGCCCAGAACGCCACGGTCAAGGCTGCCTTGGACCTGGAAGAGCGACTGGGCGAGGAGGACGCCGCCGCCCGGGTCTTGTTCTGGGAGTTCGTCGAAGGGGCCCGCGGAGGCGGCGCGCTCGACGCCGGTGAGGTAGTTCGCACGCTCGACATTCCCGCACTCCGAACCCGCGCCCAGGGCCGGGGCGAGGAGGCCCGGGCCGCCCAGCGCCTCCTGGAGTACGTCTTCGTGGTCGCCGCCTTCTACGAGCCCAGGCAGTATCTGGCCGACGGCGAGCTGAGCCGGGCCCAGGCCTTTCTCGAGGTCGCCGATGCCGTGAAGCCGAAGCACCCCTCGGTTTGCGTGGGCTTCGCCCGCGTGTACGCTCGCTCCGACCGTACTGCCGACGCGATGGACGCGCTGGCGTGCGCGGTGAATGGAGGTGGCATAACGCCCGAGACGCTGGAGACCCACGCTGACTTCGAGTCGTTGCGAGAGCAGGCCGGGTTCGACGATCTGGTGGAGCGGGCTCGGCGGGCCGACGGAACCGCCCCAGGTCCCTGACGGGACCCGCCCGACGACGGTGCTCCGGACCTGGCCCGCGGCCCCACCGGGTCGGCGGCCGCCTCCGCACACGCCGTATTGATCCCCTCCTCGCTCTTATCTATCTTTTATTGCTCTGGCATCTACGATTCGGGCGTCCATGCCCGAACCCGTTCTTCCGTAGGACATGACCATGTACGCAGTTTTCCAGACCGGTGGAAAGCAGTTCAGGGCGGAGCCGGGTGTTCGCCTGCGCATTCCGACCCTGGACGTGGAGCCCGGAGAGACCGTGACCTTCGATCACGTGCTCCTGGCCGGCGGCGAGGACGAGGCCGTGTCCGTGGGCGCGCCCGTCGTGGAGGGTGCCCAGGTGACCGCAGAAGTCCTCGGCCACGGCAGGGACAAGAAGGTCATCGTCTTCAAGCGCAAGCGCCGCAAGGGCTACCGGAAGAAGCAGGGACACCGGCAGGGATACACGGAGATCAAGGTCAGCCAGATCACGCTCTGAGGATCGCGGATCCGGCGAACTGACCGCAGAACAGGGAACGCACAATGGCTCACAAGAAGGGTGTCGGCTCCAGCCGCAACGGCCGCGACAGCAACCCCAAGTATCTGGGCGTCAAACGGTACGGCGGTGAGCAGGTGCGCGCGGGAGGGATCCTGGTGCGCCAGCGGGGGACGAAGTTCCACGCGGGCCGAAACGTCGGCCGCGGAAGGGATGACACCCTGTTCGCCCTCGTCGACGGCACGGTGAAGTTCGAAACCCGCCGCCATCGAAAGATGATCTCGGTTTACCCCGAGGATTGACGGGGATCTCGGTCCGTTTCGCCGCACCAGCCCGGCGGATGGACCTTTGCTGAGACTTCGGCTGTAACATTTTGAACGGGTCCGCGGCGCCGAGGGACGGCGCATCGCGAGTATCGTCAACGCTGACAGTGCTTTCAGCCAGGTCGGCACGGATCTCGCTAGGACTCTCGCCGCGCGTCGAAAGAAAGGACGCGCGACTCGTCCCACCAGAAGGGCTCCCGAACGAAGTACAAACGCTCGGGACGAGTATAGATGGAGGTTGAACCATGTTGTTCGAGATAGATGGCATACCCCGTCGGGGTAGCTCCCGCACTGGTCCTCATCGGGTCCTGCCACAACGGCAGGCGCCTGCCCGGGGACCCTTCACGCTGCGCCTGCTCACGCTGCCGGCCCTGCTGGTCGCAGCCAGCGCCTGCAGCCCGGTGGCGAGTGACGTAGAGACCCCGGTCCCGCTGGACGAGATCGCATCCGACGCGCGCCTTCCGGTCGAGGTGAACGACCGGGTGACATACTGGATGCGACGGTTCGTAGGGGACCAGCGGCCGACTTTCGAGCAGTTCCTCGTGCGGCAGGGTCTCTACGGCGACATGATCCAGGGGAAGCTCCGAGCCCGGGGCATGCCGGAGGATCTGCTCTATCTGGCCATGATCGAGTCCGGCTTCAGACCCATGGCCCGATCGAAGGTGGAGGCCACGGGGGTTTGGCAGTTCATGGGTCCCACGGCACGGCAGTACGGTCTGAGAATCGATGAGTACGTGGACGAGCGCCGGGACCCCGTGCGGGCCACGGACGCTGCCCTCGACTACCTGGAGACCCTTCACGCGCGGTTCGGATCGTGGTACCTGGCGGCGGCGGCGTACAACGCCGGGCCCAACCGGGTGGCTCGGGTCCTCCGCGACCATGCCGAAGCGCGTACGGGTGACGAGGAGCTCTACTGGGAGATCATCGAGCACCTTCCGTGGGAAACGCGGCATTACGTACCCCGCCTGATCGCTGCAACGCTGCTGGCCAAGCGTGCGGACGACCTGGGCTTCGCGGCCGAGCGGGACCTGCCGTACGCCTACGACCGGGTGTGGGTCCCGGGCAACACGCGCCTGGGCAACGTGGCCAAGGAGCTGGGTGTTGCGGTGTCGCTGCTTCGAGACCTCAACCCCCACCTCATCCGTGGCGTCACCCCTCCGGGCGGCTCCCACGAGCTGCGGGTGCCCAGCGGTCAGTCTCAGACGGTGGTGGCGGCGCTCAACGGCGGCGACTCGAGGCACCTGGCAGACGATTGAGGCCGGGGTCGGCGGGCCGGGTCCCCCTTACCCCCTCTGGGCGTCCCGTGCCGACGCCATGATACGCCAGATCACGTCGCGGGCCAGCTCCTCGTCGACCCCGAGCTGTCTGGACAGCTCCGCCACTCGCCGCGCCACCCGGGCCTCCCGGGCCGGGTCGAGCACCGGCAGGCCCAACGCCTCCTTGGCTCGCCCGATTCGGAGCACGAGGTCGCGACGCTCCCCGATGATGCGGATCAGCGCCTCGTCGAGCACCTGGATCTCGGTTCGCAGCTCGTCCAGCGTCTGCCGGGGGTCGCCCTCGTCAGGCATGAGGGGCTGACTCGACGCCCTCCGGCTTCGCCGGTTGGGTCCCTCCGCTCACGAATGCTCCCGCGTGGACGTCCGACTGCGCCGGTGTCAGCAGGCTCACGAGCACGAGCACCGGAACGTGCACGAGAAGGCCCAACACGCCCTCGTGGAGGTCCAGCGGCCGCAGCGACGCATTGAAGTAGAAGAACAGGGCGGTCGCAGAGCCGGCCAGCAGGCCGGCAATGGCGCCGGACGTCGTGGCCCGCCGCCAGTAGAGCGCCGCCACGATGGGCGGAGCCAACTGGGCGATGATGCCGTACGCGGTGAGCAAGAGGACCACCAACGACTCCGCTCGGGTGACCGCGAACGTATATGCGATGGCCCCCACCACCAGCACCAGGCCTCGCATCAGGAGTCGCTGCTGGTGATCGTTCAGGCCCGTGGCAAACGGGCGGATGCCGTCCTCCACCGCCACCGAGGCCGACGCGTGTAGCAGAGCGTCCCCGGTGGACATGGACGCGGACAGCGCGCCGGCACAGAACAGTCCCACCACCAGGGCCGGCAGATCGGTTCGCAGGATCAGGAACGGCAGGATGAAGTCGGGCTCGGGCGGTGTGCCTGGGAAGAGCACGCCCGCGAAGCCGATCAGGAACACCGGGATGAGGAAGAGCTGGAAGGTGGGGAACAGAACCACCGTGCGTCTGAGCGTCTTGTCGTCCTTCGCGGTGAAGGCCTTCATGAACAGGTGGGGCCACATCTGGAGCCCCACGGCGCTGACCAGGATCGCCGATGAGTAGCCGCCCCAGCTCCACGGATCTCCTGAGGCCGTCAGGCCGGGCGCCGTGAGCAGCTCCGGGCGCGCCTCGGCGATCTGCTCGAACATGGCGCCCACGCCGCCGTACAGCTTGAACGGCAGGTATATCCCCAGCGTCCAGGCGATGGCCAGCATGAAGATGCCCTGGAACGTGTTCGTCCATCCCACCGCCGCCACTCCGGCGCTCAGCACGTAGATGATGACGACGCCGTAGGCCAGCGCGGCGCCCACGGCCAAGGAGATGCGCCCGTCCGTGACTGCCTCGATGACGATGCCCGCGCCCCGCATCTGGAGGGTGACGTACGGGATGAACGCCAGCACCGTCAGCGTTGCCACGAGCACGGACAGAAAGCGGGACGGGAAGCGCCCAACGAGAAGCTGGGCTTGGGTCACGTACCCGAAGCGGCGGCCGAGCCGCGCCGTCTTGGGCCCCATGAAGTACCACGGCGCCATCCCCAACACGCCGTAGGACAGGATGTAGAAGCCCGCCGCCCCGCGCGAGTACGCCCACCCGGGCCCTCCAAGAAAGGCGAAGGCGCTGAAGACGCTGGCCCCCGTCACGAAGTACATGACCAGCAGGCCGAACTCCCGGTCGCCGGCCACGTACCCGGTGACGCTGTTCGAGGCCCGCCGGCCGGCTGCCAAGCCGATGCCCAGGGTGACGGCCAGGTAGACCGCGAAGACCGCGACGATGACCTGCCACTGCTCCATCAGCCGTCCTCCTCACGGTCCTCGGCCCGAGTCTCCGACCGGTCGAGGAGGTAGAGGACGACGCAGCCCAGCACCACCCAGATGGCAGGCCAGGCGAAGGACAGCGGTAGGCCCAGCACGCTGGGGGAGATCCGGTTGAACGGCATGTACCCCGGCCACGTGACGGCCAGGGCGAAGAGAAGGAAGAAGGCTCCGGCGAAGGCTCTCATGGGTCGGCGCGTTCCTCCAGGGCCGAGGCGCAGGCATCCAGAGCGGCCGTCAGCTCCTCGAGCAGGGTTCGCGCGGCCGATGGTGTGAGCCCGTCGTGACCCACCTGGCTCCTCAGCTGCCGAATCTTGGAGGCGGCGGCGCGGATGCGTCGGCTCGCGTCCGGGCGGGGCGCGTCCGGAAAGAGGTCGTGGACGTCCATGGCAGGCCTGTCCTGAGAGCGGAATCGAGTGTCCGTACCTTAGCAGGCGGCGTGGTCGGGCGCAGCCCCGTTCGGTTCCTCAGCTTCCCCTGAAGTCGGGGTCCCGCTTCTCGATGAACGCGCTCACGCCCTCTCGGCCGTCGTCACTGGCGAACGCCGCCAGGAAGAGCTCCCTCTCCAGGGCGAGCCCGGCCGACAGCGGCGTCTCCATGGCGGCTTGCACCGACTGCTTGACCAGCCGGAGGGCCAGGGGGCTCCACCGGGCCATGCGGCGGGCCACGTCCATGGCCTTCTCGAGGTGCTGACCCTCGTCCACCAGAAACTCCACCAGCCCGATCCGATGAGCCTCTTCCGCGTCCACGAAGTCGCCGGACAAGGCGATTCGAAGCGCCTGACCGGGCCCCACCAGCCGCGCCAACCGCTGTGTGCCACCGGCACCGGGGATGAGCCCCAGCCGGATTTCAGCCTGGCCGAAGCGAGCGGTCCGATCGGCCACGCGAAGGTCGCAGGCCAGCGCCAGCTCGGAGCCGCCACCCAGGCAGTAGCCGTGGACGGCCGCGATGATGGGCTTCGGAAAGGCGGCAACCGCGTCGTACACGCGGCGCTTCTCGTACACCTTCCGCTGCTCGGACGCGGATCGCGCGGCGAACTCCGAGACGTCCGCGCCCGCCACGAACGCCTTTTCACCGGCGCCGTGCAGGACCGCGACCTTCACCTGGTCGTCGCTGGCCAACGCGTCCACCGCTTCCATGACTTCCCGACGAACCATGGCATTGAGCGCGTTGAGCTTCTCGGGCCGGTTGAGCGTGATCTTGGCGATGGGTCCGTCGGTCTCGAGGAGGATGGTCTCGAAGCTCATCGGCGTCATTCGCTCCAGTCGTAGAATCCGTGCCCGCTCTTCTTGCCCAGCTTGCCCTCGGCGACCATGCGCCGAAGGATGTCGGGGGGACGAAAGGCCTCGGAGCCCAGCTTTCCGTGCAGGTACTCCGCGATACCCAGCCGGATATCCAGCCCCACCAGGTCGGTGAGACGCAGTGGACCCATGGGGTGCCGGTAGCCGAGCTCCATGGCGGTGTCGATGTCCTCCGGTGCCGCCACACCCTCCTCCACCATTCGCATGGCCTCGAGGCCCAGGACCACGCCCAGTCGTGACGAGGCGAAGCCGGGCGAGTCCTTGACCACGACGGGCTCCTTGCCGATGCGCCGGACGAATGCCACCGCGGCCGCCCGGGTGTCGTCGGCCGTCCTGGGGCCCCACACCACCTCCACCAGCTTCATGATGTGGACCGGGTTGAAGAAGTGGAGTCCGATGAAGCGCTCCGGCCTCGCCACGTCCCGGGCCAGATCGCCGATGCTCAACGAAGAGGTGTTGGTGGCCAGGATGGCCTTGCCGGTTCCAGCCTCCTGGACCTGAGTGAAGATGCGCGCCTTCAGCTCGGGGACCTCGGGCACGGCCTCGATCACCAGGTCGGCGCCCCGCACCGCGTCGGCGAGCTGGTCGGTGGCCGTGAGATGGGCCAGGGTGGCCTCTCGCTGCTCGTCGGAGACCTTCCCCAGGGAGACGCCCTTGTCCAGGTTGGCCAGGACCCGCGCCATGGCTCGGGCGAGGGCATCGGCGTCCACGTCGAATAGGCGCGTGACACAGCCATGAGCGGCTGCCACCTGGGCGATGCCATGGCCCATGGTGCCGGCGCCGATGACCGCCACCGTGTCGATCCCGATGCTCACGCGCACCTCCTCGGGTCGATGGTCGTCTCCGTTTCCATCCCGACTGTCACGGGCAGCGCCCCGGCCCTCACGGCGCCACCTTCTCGACCAGGACGGCGATGCCCTGGCCGACGCCGACGCACATGGTGGCCAGGCCCCTTTGGGCTTCGGGTCGGCGCTTCATCTCGTGGACGAGGGTCGTGAGGATACGCGCCCCGGAGCAGCCTACCGGGTGGCCCAGGGCAATGGCCCCGCCGTTCACGTTCACGATCGCGGGGTCCAGGTCGAGCTCGCGCATGCACGGGAGCGCCTGGGCGGCGAACGCCTCGTTGAGCTCCACCAGGTCCAGGTCCGCCACCGTCCAGCCCGCCCGGTCCAGGACCTTCCGGGTCGCCGGCACGGGCCCGATCCCCATGCGGTGGGGCTCGACTCCCACCACGGCGGTGGCCACGATGCGAACCATGGGCGTGAGGCCCAGGTCGCGGGCTCGCTGCTCGGACACCACCAGGAGCGCCGCCGCCCCGTCGTTGATGCCCGACGCGTTACCGGCGGTCACCGTCCCGTCGGTGTCGAAGGCCGGCCGGAGCCGTGCCAACGCTTCCGGCGTGCTGTCCGGTCGGGGATGCTCGTCCGTGTCCACCACGACCGGGTCTCCCCTCCGGCGGGGTACGGTGACCGGCACGATTTCATCGGCGAATCGACCGGCCTCCAAGGCGGCCGCCGTCCGTCGCTGGCTCTCCAGGGCGAAGGCGTCCTGCTCCTGGCGGGTGATGCCGAACTCCCGCGCAACCACCTCGGCGGTGGCCCCCAGGGAGATGGTCCACTCCGGGGGCAGCTCCGGATTGACGAACCGCCACCCCAGGACGGTGTCGGCCACGGCCGGTACGCCCCGGGTGTAGGCCCGCTCGGGCTTCAGCATGACGAAGGGTGCCCGGCTCATGGACTCCACGCCGCCGGCCACGAACACCTCGCCCTCTTCGGCCCGTATGGCTTGATGCGCCGACGCCACCGCCTGGAGCCCCGAACCGCACAGGCGATTCAACGTCTGGCCGGGCACCTCCACCGGAAGGCCGGCCCGGAGCAGGGCCATGCGGGCCACGTTCCGGTTGTCCTCGCCTGCCTGGTTGATGCATCCGAACAGGACGTCGTCGACCGACGCCGGGTCCAAGCCCGTGCGCTCCAGAAGTCTCTGGATGACCACGGCCGCCAGGTCGTCGGGCCGCACCGTCGCCAGGGCACCACCGTGCCGCCCGATGGGTGTCCGAACGGCGTCGACGATGACCGCCGTGCTCATGGCATCGCCCAATCCGCTGGACCGGCCGAGATCCTCCGGTACGCCGGCACTAGCTTCCCGTGAACTCGGGCTTCCGCTTCTCGATGTAGGCGTTGAGCCCCTCACGGGCGTCGTCGCTCTGGAAGAGCTGCTGCTGCAGCTCCCGCTCCAGGGCAAGCGACGTCTCGAAGGGCAGCTCCCAGCCCGTCTGCACCGAGCGCTTGATAAGGCCCACCGCCTTGGACGCCTTGTTGGGCGGGGTGAACTGGCGGGCGTACTCCATGACCGCACCCATGAACGCCTCGTGGCTGTCGGCGTCGATGACCTTGTTCACGATCCCCAGCTCCATCGCCCGGTCGAAGCCGAACGTCTCGCCCGTGACCATCAGCTCGATGGCCTTCGACTTGCCGACGATCCGGCTCAGCCGCTGGGTCCCACCGGTGCCGGGGAGCACGCCAAGGTTCACCTCCGGCAGTCCCACCTTCGACGATCCGGCCCGCGCCACGCGGATGTCCGCCGCCATGGCGATCTCGAGGCCCCCGCCCACGGTGTGACCGTTGAGCGCCGCGATGGTCAGCTTCGGCGTCTGCTCGAGACGGTTCAGCGTCTCGTTGGCGTGGAGGCAGAAGCAGTACTTGAAGCCCGATGTCACCTCGGACAACATCTGGATGTTCGCACCGGCGCTGAAGAACTTCTCTCCCTTGCCGGTGATGACGATCACGGTCACGTCGTCGTCGAACCGCGCCCGTACGATGGCGTCGTCCAACTGCCGCATCATCTCGTGGGTGTACGTGTTCGCGGGCGGATCGTCGAGCGTGAGCAGCGCCACCCCGTCTTGGGCGTCGTAGTGAACGAGCACCTTATCGGACATGAGCGATTCCTCTTCTGGATGGATTGGAAAGGTCTCTGAAAGAAGCCGAAAGTCTGTCTGGTCTCAGTTCGATCCTGTTTGTACCCCCGTGGGTTTCACGCACCACCCGAAGCGTCTGCGGACCGCGCGATCCGGGTCTGGCCGACCGCGTCCCGACTCCCGGTATCGGGCCAGCGTGCTGAAGGCCCCGGGGGTCATTCGCCCGGCTCCCTCCAGATGGAGGTGTCGGACAGTCCCTTCGTCGGGACGGTGGATACGGGCCCCTGGGGCATCGCGGTCGGGAACCCACGCAGGAAGATATGGATCATCTCCCGGGTCAGGCAGTCCACGCTGACGTCCCGGTCCGGCCGGTACCACGTGTAGATCCAGTTCATCATGCCGAACAGGGAAAAGGTCGCGACGCGGAGGTCGACAGCGCCTCGCTCCGGCGCGAGCCCTGCCAGCACGTCCTGCACGACGTCGGCGTACTCCCTCTTCTGCTCGAGCACCCGTGCGCCGAAATCGCCGTCCAGGGTCTCCCCTTCGTGGGAAAGCACCTTCATCTCTCGCATATTGCCGGCGAAGAACGCCAGGTGGTTGCGGATCAGGATGCGGAGACGCTCGGCCGGGTCGGCCACGCCCTGGAGGTCTGCTCTGAGCTGTGCCAGGATGGTCTCGAAACAGTGGCTCTGAATCAGGAACAGCAGCTCTTCCTTGCTGCGGAAGTAGTAGTACAGGCCGGAAAGGCTGATCCCCGTGGCGGCAGAAATGTCCCGAATGCTGGCCTTGTGGTAGCCCTTTTCTGCGAAGATTGCGGAGGCCTGCTTCAGAATCCTCTGCAGCTTCTCGTCGAAGGTTCTCCGTTCCTGCAACGGACGGGTGTCTCCGGAATCAGGGGGCGTCCAGGGCATTCGGACGAGCGTTCGAACGAACGAAGCTACCCAGGGGCGAGAGGGGGGTCAAGCAAAGGCCGTAGCTCGGTTTTCCGCGGGCACATTGTTTGCTCCACAGGTGTAGCACGGCTACTATCAGGAGTGCTATTCAGGCCTATGAAACCGACCGCTTTCCACCGCCGGCCCGCTGCTGTTCTGGGCATCTTGGCCGTCTGCGCCACCTGTCTTTCCGCGTGCCGCGACGACGACGGGGACCCCATGGCGGTGCTCGTGGCTGCCGAAACCCACGGTGCCCTGCGCGCGGCCGAGGATCTGCCCACGATGGGGGACCTGGCGCACCGGACGGGAGACGCGCCGGGCATGGCCGAAGCCGAGCGCATCTGGACCGAGTCGTGGACCGACGGGGCCGATCGAGGACGGCAGCTCCGCATGGACGCGTACCGCAAGGCCGGGCCCGTGCTGACGGAGGCCCTCGGGCCCGATGGTATCCGAGATCTGCTCGTGTCCGTGGATGGCGTGTTGGACGCCGCGGTGGAGCTGGATCCCACGGAGCTCCCTGCCTTCATCGTCGACGGCCTGATCGAGGGCGAGGTCCTCGCGCAGGAAGCCGAGCAATCCCTCGAGGTCGGCGACCTCGAGCGCGCCACGCTGCTCACGCTGCAAGCCTCGGATCGTCTTCGCGAGCTGGCGCCTGCCGAGGTCGCGGAAACTCTGGTGCGGGAAGCGGAGGAGGCGCTTGGAAGGAATGGCGCGGACGCTCCGTATACCGAGTTGGACCTGGAGCGCAGCCGGCATCTCCTGATCAGCGCCGGCGAGGCGATGGACGGAGGAGACTATCTCCGGGCCATCCGCAGGGCGTACTATGCGTGCCAGCTGTTGGGGGTCGAGCTGCAGTAGGCTGTCTCGACGTCCGGGAGGGCTGGACGTCCGTTGCCCCGCCCAGAGTCGGGATCTTCGTTTCGGGGATCGTGTGATTGGGCCACGGCAGGAGAGGCAGCAACACCCATGTCAAAGAGAAGCCTGGTACCGACCCTGATCATGGCCGGCGTGCTCGTTCCGACCGCCGCTCATCAGCTGGTATCGAATCAGACCCGCCCCGAGGTCGTCAGCGTACCGATCACGGGCGTGATCGAGCTGGGTCTGGCACCGTTCGTGGAGCGCAGCCTCCGCGAGGCCGCCGACCGGGGCGCAGACGCCGTGATCCTGGACCTGGACACTCCCGGTGGGCGCGTGGACGCCGCCGAGCGCATCGCGGACGCCATCGAAGACGCCGACGTGCCCGTCTACGCGTTCGTGAATCGCCGGGCTTTTTCGGCGGGTGCGCTGATATCGCTGGCCGCCGACCGCATCTACATGCGGCCCGGCAGCGTCATCGGCGCCGCGACGCCGGTGGACGGCACGGGAACCAAGGCGCCCGAGAAGATCGTCTCCGCCATGCGGAGCGAGATGCGGGCGCTGGCCGAAGCCCGGGGGCTCGACCCCACCGTGGCCGAAGCCATGGTGGACGAAGATATCGAGATCTCCGGGGTCGTGGACGAAGGCAAGCTGTTGAGCCTCACCACCGAGGAAGCCGTTGGGCTGGCGTATGCGGTGGAGGTAGAGGATCTGGACGGGTTGCTGGTGGCACTGGGGCATGAAGGCGCCCAGGTCACGCCCATGCAGGTGAACTGGGCCGAACGGGTGGTGCGCTTCTTGTCGCATCCAGTGGTGTCGCCCTTCCTGCTCACCCTCGGTTTCCTGGGCCTGCTCGCCGAGATCAAGACGCCGGGCTTCGGTGTGGGCGGTGCGGCGGGTCTCCTCGCGCTCTCGTTGTTCTTCGGCTCCCATTTGATCGTCGGGCTGGCCGGGCTCGAATCGCTGATCATCTTCGGCGTCGGCCTGGTGCTGCTGGCAGTGGAGATCTTCGTCGTGCCCGGCTTCGGCCTGTTCGGGATCGTGGGCGTGCTGGGGGTGCTGGCCGGGCTGTTCATGAGCCTGCTGGGTGGACTGCCCACCATGGCGGACTTCGGACGGGCGGGGTTGGTCATCTCGGCGTCGATGATGGCGGTGATCGTGACGGCGTGGACCCTCCTCCGGCGTCTCCCTCACAGCGGGCCGCTCGCTCGCCGGGGCATCTTCCTGCTCACCAGCACCAAGAAAGACCAAGGCTACACCTCCGCGGACCTGCGCCCCGATCTCCTGGACCAGGAGGGCGTGGCGGTCACGGACCTGCGCCCGTCCGGCGTCGGCCTGTTCGGGGAGGAGCGCGTGGACGTAGTCTCCGAGTCCGAGTGGATCGAAGAGGGAACGCCCATCCGGATCATGAGCTCGGAGGGATACCGGCACGTGGTGAGAGCGATCTGACGCTCACGGCGCGCCTGGGACTGACCATTCACGACGTGCCCCCGCCTCGAGGACGGGGTCGTTGGGCACGCGAGCCGAGGGAACTCCATGTCTGACGAGCTGATTTTCGGCACCACGTTCTTCGCGATCCTGGGGGGCTTCGCCCTCCTCATGGTCCTCCTCTGGGCAGTGCCGGTCCGCCTGTGGATCGAGGCGATCAGTGCCGGCGTGCGGCTGAGCATCCCGTACCTGGTGGGCATGCGTCTTCGGAAAGTCCACCCGCCAGCCGTCGTGCGCCCCTTGATCTGGGCCACCAAGGCGGGGCTGGACCTCAATATCTCGGACCTCGAGGCCCACTACCTGGCCGGTGGTCAGGTGGACCGGGTGGTCCGGGCCCTCATCAGCGCGGACAAAGCCAACATCGAGCTGTCGTTCAACCAGGCGGCGGCCATCGACCTGGCCGGCCGAGACGTCTTCGAGGCCGTCCAGGTGTCGGTCAACCCCAAGGTGGTCCAGACGCCCAGGGTCGCGGCCATGGCCAAGGACGGCATCCAGCTGATCGCGGTGGCGAGAGTCACGGTGCGTGCCAACATCAACCGGCTCGTGGGCGGAGCGGGCGAGGAGACCATCCTGGCACGCGTGGGTGAGGGCATCGTGTCGACCATCGGATCGGCCGACTCCCACAAGGCGGTGCTCGAGAACCCCGACGCCATCTCCAAGACCGTCCTCCAGAAGGGCCTCGACTCCGGAACGGCGTTCGAGATCCTGTCGATCGACATCGCCGACGTGGACGTGGGCAAGAACATCGGCGCCGAGCTCCAGACCGATCAGGCCGAGGCCGACAAGCGCGTGGCGCAAGCCCGGGCGGAGGAGCGCCGCGCCATGGCCGTGGCCCGGGAGCAGGAGATGAAGGCCCAGGTCCAGGAGGAGCGGGCCAAGCTCGTGTCGGCCCAGGCCGAGGTGCCCCTGGCGCTGGCCGAGGCATTCAAGCTCGGGAACCTGGGCGTCATGGACTACATGCGGTACAAGAACGTGGAGTCCGACACGTCCATGAGGAACGCCATCGCCGGCGGCGACGGCGGCGCCGAGGAGCCCATGGCATGAGATTCGGCCGAGTGACTCTCTCCGCTTCCGTCGACGCGAAGTCGCCGGAGCGAGCCCGCGTCAGGGACGTCCAGCCGACGCGGGCCGAAGCGCCATGAGCGAGGAGCTGCTGCAACTCCTCTTCTTCGCCTTCATCTTCATCGCGCTGCCTGCGCTCGACGGGGTGCTACGGGGGAAGAAGAAACGGCGCGGCCCCCCTGGCCGAGGTCCCGTGGAGGAGGCGGAGGTGGCCCGGGAACCGGCGCGCGAGCGCGAAGCCCCCTGGGACTCGGCAGAAACATCACCGCCGCCTGGGGGAGCGCGGGAGCGGGCCGAAACGCCGCGGAGCTCGGAGGGCCTCCTGCCCGCAGATCTGTGGGAGGAGCTGGCCGCCCTGGCGCGGGGGGAGCGGAGGCCGGATCGGGTGCCTCCGGTGACCGACGACGCACCGGACAGTGCTGCCGGGACAGGCCCGACGGAGCCAGAGCGCCCGGAGCCAGGGGACGTGCCTCTAACGACTGCCGGCGCCGAGGACTACCGCGCCCCCAGCTCACAGCCGGCGACCCAGCGTTCGCGGGCGGCCCGACCTCTGCCTCAGAAGCCGGCCTCCCGAAGATCCTGGCGAGACACCGAACCCAGTGACGGGCTACCGGCCTACAGCCCGACTTCGCGACAGCCCACGCCAGCCCGCGGGCCGACCCCGGGACGGGGGTCGCTTGGGCGTCGGGAAGCGTTCCCCGTCGCCGCGGCGTCGCCCATCGAGACCGGGGCGATCGGCACGGCGGCGGAGCAGGGGGGGCACGGCGCCGCCGAGGAGGCGTTGGTGGCCTTGCATCACATGTCCAAGGACGACCTCAAGCGGGCGGTCATCTTCCGCGAGGTGTTGGGGCCCCCCATCTCGGAGCGACCTGGTCCGTTGGCCGAGTCGAGAGAGCCCTAGAGGGATCGGCTCAGGAAGCCGCGGGGGTGGGCGGTCCCGGACGTGGCAACCCCGAACCGGACGGTGTTCATTCGCCCACCCGGTGCGGACCGTCCGGAGGTCGCCACGTGAAAAGCTCGCCTGCCGCGATGCGCCGATGTCCGGGGGAGCCGGCCCCGTCACCGGAGCCGGTCGAGGACTCCGCCGTCATCCCAGACGTCCCGATCCTCCGGGCGCCGGGTCGGAAGCGTGGGCACAGAGTCGCCCTGGGCGATGTGCCACCCCTCGTACCGCTGATAGCGCTGGTAGTACCGGTCCAGCGTCACCTGCCGCCAGAAGAGCGCCTCGGACGGAAGGAGGAAGGTGTCGTCGGGATCCCCGGTCACGGGGAAGAAGACGGCCTGTCCGCCGGCGTTCTCCACCGGCTCGGGCGTCTCGAACGCCCACTCCGCCCCCGCCAGCGTGGTGTCGGCCGCGATGGTGAGCGTCCCCCGGATCATGGGCTCGTCGTCGTCCTTGGGACAGAACACGACGTCCCAGCCGTCGTCTCCAGGCTCCTCGGCGAACTGGAAGTCGTGCAGCTTGCCGAAAACCGGATCGATCAAATGGGGCGCGAAGTCCGCGTGGATCGGGGCGTAGACCCAGGAGTCGAAGGACCGGCTGGATTCGACCCGACGGGTCCGGAACGCGTAGCCCCGCTTCTCGACGCGACGTCGCCACGAGAACCGGAGCTGGGGGGAGGAGCCCCGCTGCTCGATCGCCATGTTGGGCAGGTCGAGCGGGCCGATGTCGTCGATGGACACGACGTTCTCGGCCCACGCCATGTAGGTGGCGACACCGAGGGTGTCGAGGGAGGGGTGGTAGCGGCTACGCATGCGCTCCCAGAGGAAACGGGCGCCCGCGTCCTCGCGACCGGTGCACAGCTCCCTGGGGGCCTCCACGACCAGCCCCTGCACGGAGACGGGCTCCTCTTCCATCCGGATCTCGTAGTGGTCGATGCCGGATTCCACCGAAACGCGGAGCGGCCGGAAGCCGAGGCGCGCCGCCCAGAGAATGCTGGTCTCTCCACGGATGGTGTCGGGGAAGGAGAACATGCCGATGGCGTCGGTGAGGCGGACCGCGATCTTTCCGCCGTCGTTCCACGCTTCCACCGACACGCCTTGAAGCGGCTCGCCGTCCTCGTCGGTTACGACCCCGGTGAGCTGGGCGTCGATCGGCGCGGTCACGAGGACCAGCGCGACAACGCCCAGGAGTACCTCTCTCTTCACAACGACCTCGGTTCTGACGTCCGTCTGATTCCCGTAGGTTCTTAGCCGCGGCACGTGCGGGAGGTTCCCCTGGGTTCCGATTTCGGGGCGGACGAAGCCTCCCGCTCGGGCGCCATGCCACCTCATGGGGACCGCCGGGGGCGCGTACGCGTTAGGTGCCGGTGGCCTGAGACGACGGGCACCGTACCAGCCGAATCGCCGGAGGGTCGGGCGGCCAGGGTCCGGGTGGCGCGGTCGCACGGCCCGGTCCTGTGGGGCGGTCACACGGCACGGTCCTGCGGAGCCGTCGCGCCTGCCCCAGGGTCCTGCGGGGCGGTCGCACGGCCCGGTACCGCGGAGCCGTCGCGCCTGCCCCAGGACCGGCAACGCAGGCGGGCGGCGGACCTCCCCAGAAGGCGGAGGAGGTCTACATCTCGCCCCGGGCCATCTTGCGGAGCACCGTGTGCAGGATGCCGCCGTTGCGGTAGTACTCCACGTCCACGTCGGAGTCCAGGCGGGCTTCGGCCTTGAACCGCACCTCGTGGCCGTCGTCGCGGCGGGCCGCGACGTCTACGGTGCAGCGTGGCTCGAGGCCGTCGGCGATCCCGGTGATCTCGAAGGTCTCGCGTCCCGTGAGGCCCAGCGCATCCTTGCCCTCTCCGGCCATGAACTGGAGCGGAAGCACGCCCATGCCCACCAGGTTGCTTCGGTGGATGCGCTCGTAGCTTTCTGCGATGACCGCCCGGACCCCCAGGAGCAGCGTGCCCTTGGCGGCCCAGTCCCTGGAGCTGCCCGTGCCGTACTCCTTGCCGGCGATCACCACCAGCGGCGTGCCCTCGTCGACGTAGCGCATGGCGGCATCGTAGATGGGCATGACCTCGCCGCTGGGGAGATGCTCGGTGTACCCGCCCTCCCTGGCGTCGAGCAACAGGTTCCGGATGCGGATGTTGCCGAACGTGCCCCGCATCATCACCTCGTGATTGCCCCTGCGCGACCCGAAGGTGTTGAACTGGACCGGGCCCACGCCCCGCTCTTGCAGGTAGCGACCCGCCGGCTCGGCCTTGGGGATGGCTCCAGCCGGAGAGATGTGGTCCGTGGTGACGGTCTGCCCCAACAGCGCCAGCACGCGGGCCCCGCCAATGTCTCCGGGCTCGGTGACGTCGAGTCCCATGCCCTGGAAGAAGGGCGGGTTCTGGATGTAGGTGGAGTCCGGATCCCAGTCGTAGAGGCTGCTGTCTTCGGGCAGCGGCAGCGCCTGCCAGTGCTCGTCACCGTCGAAGACCTCGCCGTACCGCTCTCGGTACATCTCCGGCTTCAATGACCGGGTGACGGTGTCGCGGATCTCGTCGGGGCTTGGCCAGAGGTCTGCCAGGAAGACGGGCTCGCCGTTCGCGTCCTGGCCCAGTGGCTCGTTGTAGAGGTCGATGTCGATGCGCCCGGCCAGGGCGAATGCCACGACCAGCATGGGCGAGGCCAAGTAGTTGGCCCGGACCAGCGGGTGGATGCGCGCCTCGAAGTTCCGGTTGCCCGACAGGATCGACGCGACGACGAGCCCATGGTCCTGGACGGCCTCTTGGATGGGTGCGGGCAGTGGCCCGCTGTTACCGATGCAGGTCGTACAGCCGTAGCCCACGACCTGGAACCGCAACGCCTCCAGGTACGTGAGCAGACCCGAAGCCTCGAGGTAGTCCGTGACCACCTTGGAGCCCGGCGCCATGCTGGTCTTGACCCACGGTGCCACGTTGAGGCCCAGCTCGACGGCCTTCTTGGCCACCAGACCGGCGCCCACCATGACCGACGGATTCGACGTGTTGGTGCAGCTCGTGATGGCGGCCACCACGATGCTGCCGTCGCCCAGCGTGACGTCCTGCCCGTGGAAGTCGATGGGGACTGTGCGGCGATGCGGTCTCGACGCGACCGCGGTGCCTCCCTCCTCGTGGCCTCCCTCGCCCGCCCAGCTCTCGGCCGTCCGGTCCTCACGGGGGAGTTCGCCGTCTTCCTCGGCCGACGGCAGCTCGAACCCCACGGGGACCAGGGCGGGGAGGTCCTGACCGAACTGTGGCTTCAGGGTCGCGAGGGAGATGCGATCCTGTGGCCGCTTCGGACCGGCCACGCTGGGCTCGATGGTGGACAGGTCCAGCTCGAGGGCCGACGTGTACTCGGGGTCGGGGGTGTCATCCGTGCGGAAGAGCCCCTGCTCCTTGCAGATCCGCTCGACACGGTCCACGACGGCGTCGTCGCGGCCCGAGCCCCGCAAGTAGGCCAGAGCGCCGTCGTCCACGGGGAAGAAGCCGATGGTGGCGCCGTACTCGGGCGACATGTTGGCCAGCGTCGCCTTGTCGGGGAGTGAAAGGCTCGAAAGGCCGGCCCCGTAGTACTCCACGAAGCGGCCCACCACCCCGTAGGCCCGGAGCATCTCGGTGACCCGGAGCACCAGGTCCGTGGCCGTGGCACCCTCGGGCAGCTGGCCGGTGAACTTCACGCCCACCACCTCGGGCAGCAGCATGTAGTAGGGCTGGCCAAGGAGCACCGCCTCGGCTTCGATGCCGCCCACCCCCCAACCCACCACACCCAGACCGTTGATCATTGTGGTGTGGGAGTCGGTGCCGACCAGCGTGTCCGGGTAGGCCAGCCAGGTTCCGCCTTCGTCGCGACGGTGCACGACGCTGGCGAGGTACTCGAGGTTGACCTGGTGGACGATGCCGGTGCCGGGGGGCACCACCCGGAAGTTCTCGAACGCCTCCTGAGCCCACCGGAGGAAGGCGTATCGCTCCCGGTTCCGCTCCATCTCCTTTTCCACGTTCTTCTCGAACGCGTAAGCGGTGCCGAAGTAGTCCACCTGAACCGAGTGGTCGATGACGAGGTCGGCCGGCACCACAGGGTTGATGCGTTGGGGATCGCCGCCCAGGTCCTTGATCCCGGTCCGCATGGCGGCCAGGTCGACCACGGCCGGCACACCCGTGAAGTCCTGAAGCACCACCCGCGTGGGCATGAACGGCACGTCCGCGCCCGAGTTGGTCGGGCTCCAGTCGGCCACGGCCCTCACGTGACTCTCGTCCACGTAGCCCTTGCCGGCGTGGCGGAGCGCGTTCTCCAGGAGGATCCGGACGGAGAAGGGCAGGCGGTCCAGGTCGGCGACGCCGTCCTCCTGGAGCTTGCCTAGGCGGTAGAAGGACGTGGACCCTTCCGGGAGGTCCACGGTGGTCAGGGCGCCGAAGGGGTCTATGAGCTGTGCGGCCACGGGTGCTTCCTGGCAGAGGGACGCGAGACGCTGAGGGGCGAGAGAGGCTCGTCCCTCGCCTCGGGCAATCGAGCTCGGATCGCGCACGTGAGCGCCTCGACCGAGTGGATCCCGACGGCTTCCGATGTCGGGTCAAGAATACCAAGAAGGCTCGCTAAGGGACAGGCGGGCAGGCAGCCATCTGGCCTGAGGAAGTGTCCACCGGTTCAATCAGCCGACGGTCCTCGAGTTGTGGACCGAGTCGAGCGCGTCCTCGGGCAGTGCAGATTCGCGAAGCCCGCAAGACCGCAAACGAAACCCCCCCGATCGGGATCCCGATCGGGGGGGTCGTGGCCTGCGGCCGGAGACTGGCTGAGTCAGTCAGTCGGCTCGTAGGGGAAGACCTCCGAGGGCTGCTCGTAGAAGCGGAGCTGGAGCAGCTTCAGGCCGTTGTTGGTGTAGTCCCAGAAGTACTGCTGCAGACAGTCGTCGAACAGGCCGATGCGAACGTTGACCTCATCGCCTTCCTCGACGTTGCCGTTCACGAGGCAATTGGCGAGGGCGAGGTTGTCAGCGTCGACCGTGAAGCTCAGGTAGAGCGTCAGCAGGTACTTGGACACGTCGTGGAACTTCTTGTCGCCCGGCGTGAACGTCTTGCTCTCCGTCGAGCAGTACGTGTCGTCGGTCGTGCCGAGGTCCCCATCCTCGTCAGCGCAGGTTTGCAGCGTGGCGCTGCCACCCGGACCGAGCGCCCGGGCGTAGACCGAGTAGGCGCTCGTGTAGCACAGGTCATCTGAGAAGTCGTCGTCTGTCGGCCCGTCCGGATCGTAGCAGGTTAGGCCGGGGTCGGGCAGGTAGAACGAAGCCGTACCATCGGTGCCATTGGCATCGCCGACGGCGAAGTCGCCTTCGTAAAGGAGGATCTTCGTGTTGCCGTGGAGCGGCACGAAGATACGACGGCCGTTATCCCCGGTCATGTCCGCGGTCTTGTTCTTCGGAACGCCGATGAGGTTCAGGTTGAAGTGGGCACCGGTCGGGGCTCCGTTCCCGTTACCGAACGCAGGCGTCACGTCCATCTGGGGCGAAGTGGTGGTGTCCTCGCCGCACGCGATCACCGCGACGGAAAGGGCTGCGACACCCAAAAGGGCGCCAAGACGTTGGAAGGTCATTCCAATGCCTCCGTGGTGTGGGGTTTCTGGGCACCCCGGAGTGGGCAACGCCGGGGAGTCTGTTGCGTCAAGCGAGCAGCGAGTGGTGTGTGCAAGACACATGCCTGGAACAAACGTTTCCACAAGACTCGGAAACTATTGATGTATAACGACTTCAGGCCTGACCCTATGTCGACGGTCGTGACGTATCCGCAACAGGCATCGGTCCTGAATAGCAGTTAAGTATTTGTGCGACAGCATGTTAAGCGATTGTGCGCCAGATAACGCCGTCCGCAACATTTTGCCACAACATCGGGAACTTCGTAACGGGTTGGGTTGGGGACGCGGGGGGGCTATTCTTGGTCCACCAGGCCGGGGTGGCGGAATGGTAGACGCGGAGGTCTCAAAAACCTCTGGGAGTGATCCCGTGCGGGTTCGAGTCCCGCCCCCGGTATTGGAAGTGGACGTGTGGATCGCGGCCGGGTGACCTCCCCAACAGGATCATGACGCCGACGCCGAGACCGGCCCTTGAGGTGGACCGAGAACGCGGCCTTGGCGGGTGCCGGCTTTCCGATGCTTCGTTCGCCCCGTACATCTCATCGGTCTTCTGCTGTCTCGTCTGAACGAGCTCCTTCCCGAGACAACGTGCACTCGAAATCGCGAGCCCGGACCCGTGGTGGACGCCCTCCGCGCAGCGATGGGGCTGAGCCGATCCTGACCACGGAAAGAGCCGGATGGGCTTTCCTGTTGTCGGTGGCGCTGAGCCTCCAGGCCTGCTCCGGACCGACTCCATCGCCGGTGGTCGACGGCTTCCTGAAGGCCTACAACGATCACGACTGGTCGGCGGCCGCGGCCTTCCTGGCCGAGGACGTCACCTTCGAGGGGCCGGACCACGACCCCATCGTGGGGGCGGCGAAGGTCACAAGCAGGCTGTCCTGGGGCACCACCCTCGGTTCGGTGTGGACCCTTGATGATTGGCACGTCAGCGGAGACACCGCCCGAGCGGCAGCGATGGTGGAGCGGAGCGAGGCGCTTCGCCGCATGGGAGTGGACGAGGTGCACCATGAGCCGGGGTCGATGTTCGTGACCCAGGGTGGACGCGTGGTCCACGTGATCGTCTCCGCTCGCGTCCCAGCGAGTGAAGCGGCCGTGCAGGAGGCCATGGAGGCCTTCGTTCCCTGGGCCCGCCACGAGTACCGGCAACGCTTGGAGCGGATCCTACCTGGCGAAGAGTTCGACTATCAGGAACGACGAGCCGCCGATTGGCTCAGTCTCCTTGCGGAGTGGCAGAGCGGAGAGCGCTGAGGACTCTCAGGCCCGAGCCGTTGCCAGCGCCGCCACCAGCCGGTCGATCTCCTCGGTAGAATTGAACACGTGCGTGGACACACGGATGGCGTTGTGCCCGTCTCGCTGGTGCTCGTCGATGTGAGCGGAAGCGCGGGCCTCCATCAGCGGGACGGCTGCGACCGCATCGAGGCCCGCCTT
>JBDHLD010000012.1:0-98806 GCA_039586035.1 Gemmatimonadota bacterium
ACCGTCAACACACTCACGGACGCCGAGCGAGCCGAGGGCTGGCGGCTGCTCTTCGACGGCGTGTCCACCGAGGGGTGGCGCGCCTACAACGGAGACGCCTTCCCGGACACCGGCTGGGCCGTAATCGACGGTGCCCTGGTCGTGGGAGCTACCGCGCAGGACCCCGACGTGCCCATTGGCGGTGACGTCGTCACGACGGAGGTCTTTGCGAGCTTCGACCTGCGCTTCGACTTCAAGCTGTCGCCGGTCGCGAACAGCGGCGTGTTCTATCTCGTCCAGGAGGTCGAGGGGCACGAGATCTGGCACCACGCGCCTGAGTTCCAGGTGCTGGACGACGCGGCGTACCTGGCCATGGACGACCTCGGCATGAGCATGGAGAAGCACCTCACGGGCGACAACTACGACCTGCACGCCTCGGCGGTGAGGGCGATGAGACCGGTGGGACAGTGGAACGAGGCGCGGATCGTCGTCGATGGCGACCGCGTAGAGCATTGGCTGAACGGACAGCAGACGGTGACGTACGAGCTCCGTTCACCCGAATGGGAAGCCCTGGTCGCGGCCAGCAAGTTCGCGCCGTATCCCGGCTACGGGCGGGCGGCGTCCGGCCCCATCGGACTGCAGGACCACGGCCGGATGGTTTGGTACCGCAACATCAAGGTCCGGCCGCTGTGAGACGGGTGGCAGCTGCGAGACGGGCGGCTCGTGCCAGACGGCTGGATGCTCGGAAACGGCCGGCCGCCGCGAGACGGCCGGGAGCTGTGAGCCGGCGGGCCGTCGCGACGCGGCTCGCCGTGACGGAGCGCCTGCCCGCTCCAGGACGGCTGGGACGCTTGGCCACCCCCGGACGCATGGCCATGATCGGCACGGCCGCGATCGTGGCTTCGGTCCTGCCCGGCGGGGCCCAGGGCCAGGAGACGATCTCCCTGTTCAACGGGCAGGATCTGACCGGCTGGACCGTCCACGGCACCGAGCTGTGGTACGTCGAGAATGGGGACCTCGTGTGCGAGAGCGGCCCGGACGCCCAATACGGCTACCTCGCCACCGAGCAGACCTTCCGGGATTTCGACCTGACCCTCGAGTTCAAGCAGGAGGCCGACGGCAACAGCGGCGTCTTCTTCCGGTCCAGCCTTGACGGCACGCGGATCTCGGGCTGGCAGGCCGAGGTGGCACCCCCGGGCCTCCACAGCGGCGGGATCTACGAGTCGTACGGTAGAGGCTGGCTCGTCCAGCCCGATGCCGAGGCCGACTCCGTCCTGCGCATGGGGGAGTGGAACCGGATGCGCATTCGCGTGGTGGGGGACCGCGTCACCACCTGGCTCAACGGCGTGGAGATGGTCGACCTTACCGACGGCCAGATCGGTGCGGCCGACGGGGTGATCGCCCTCCAGATCCACGACGGCGGCGGCATCAAGGTGAGGTGGCGCAATCTCGTGGTGCGGGAGCTCTAGCCAGACGGGCGCGACCGTGGCTACGGCAGCCGCGCCAGGACCCGCTCCGACGGCGGCCCGCTCGGGCGCCACACCCCGGCGGCGGGGGTCGGAGGCCAGAACGGACCGACCAGCGGCGGCGGCCACCCCAGATCAGCGGCCCCGGCCGACACAGTGGGGCGGCGCGGCGGGGCCGGTTCAACGGCCAAGCCCCACCCGCGGTAGCGTCTTGAACAGGCCCACCACCGCAGCCGCACACACCACCAGGCTCGTGGCCGCGATCGTCCAGCTTCCGTAGAGCACGTAGCCGGTTCCGAAGAGCGCACCGTAGACGGCCACACACCCCAGGAACCAGGCGAGGAACGCCGCCGTGAGGCTCTCGCTGCCGTCGTGCGGACGCGTCGTCACCGCCTTTTCCCACCCGTTCCCCAGCGGATGGATCAGGTCGTAGAACGACTGGAGCGTGGACCGGTCCGTGGGCGGGGTGAAAAACGTCACGGCCATCCAACCCACGGTCGTAATGGCCACGCCCACCACCAGCGACGTGGTGGCCGCCATGGGCTCGAAGCCCAGCGCCGTATGACCGAACGTGAAGTACAGGGCCACCAGGAACGACACGACCATGGCCGAGATCTCGGACCATGCGTTGATGCGCCACCAGTACCACCGGAGCAGGAACACCAGTCCCGTCCCCGCTCCGATCTGGAGCAGGATCTGGAACGCCTGGAAGGCGTTCTCCAACCACAGCGCCACGAGCGATGACAGCACGATCAACAGGACCGTCGTCAACCGGGCGATTTGCACGTAGTGGTGCTCGTCCCGGTCCGCGGCCACGAAACGCCGGTACACGTCGTCCACCACGTACGACGCGCCCCAGTTCAGGTGCGTGCTGATCGTGGACATGTAGGCCGCCGCCAGCGACGCCACCACCAGGCCCAGCAGGCCACTCGGTAGGAACACCAGCATGGCCGGGTAGGCCAGGTCGTTGCGGATGATGGACGGATCGAGCCCGGGGAACGCGGCCTGGATGGAGTCCAACGTGGGATACACGATCAGTGAGCACAGGCCTACGATGATCCACGGCCATGGACGCAGGGCGTAGTGGGCCACGTTGAACAGGAGCGTCGCCTTCAGGGAGTCCTTCTCCTCCCGGGCCGAAAGCATGCGCTGGGCCACGTACCCGCCGCCCCCGGGCTCGGCGCCGGGATACCAGGTGCTCCACCACTGCACGGCGATGGGCACCACGAAGACGGCCGCGGCGGTGCTCCAATCCGAGAAGTCGGGCAGCAGCGCCAGGTTGTCCCGGACGGCCGGGTTGGAGACCATGCCGCCGAGGCCGCCCACCTGGGGCAGCTTCAGGGCGAACCAGGCAGCCGCGATCGAGCCCACCATGGAGATGACGAAGAGCAGCAGGTCGGTGACCACCACGCCCCAAAGCCCCGACGTGGCCGAGTAGAGCGCGGTGATGGTGCCGGCCACCAGCACCACCGTGTATTTGTCGACGCCCAGCAGCACGCCGCCGATCTTGATGGCGGCCAACGTCACCGACGCCATGATCATGACGTTGAAGAACACACCCAGGTACACGGCCCGGAATCCCCGTAGAAACGCCGCGGGCCGGCCGGAGTACCGGAGCTCGTAGAACCCCATGTCCGTCAGCGCCCCGGACCGCCGCCAGAGCCGAGCGTAGAAAAAAACGGTGCACATGCCCGTGATCAGGAATGCCCACCAGACCCAGTTCTGGCTCACCCCGCCCGACCGAACCAAATCGGCCACGAGATTCGGCGTGTCCGTGGAAAACGTCGTGGCCACCATGGACGTGCCCAGGAGCCACCAGGGCAGCGAGCGGCCCGCCAGGAAGTACTCGGTGGTTCCCCGTCCGGCCCGACGGGCGAAGTAGAGCCCGGTGCCCAGGGCGATCGCACCGTAGAGGGCGACGACCCACCAGTCCAAGGAGGTCAGCTGCATCGGTGCTCGCTCACGGTTGGGGGGTGGCTCGCGTGGCCGTCGGCGTAGGGCCGGTCAGACCGAGAGGATAATCGCCCCGCTCCACGCGCGCCCTCAGCGCCGCCTCCACGGCCGGCCGGTCGGCTGGGTGGGTGACCCCGAACGTTTCGGACCCCGCTTGCAACACCTCGACGCGGGCGTCCCCTCGCGCGACTTCGTCACCGATGACGGTGGGGAGGTGGAGCTCGGCCTCTGCATCGTCCTGGCCGAGAGCCAGGAACCCCTGGAGCGCGGCCTCCAAGGTGTCGAAGACGGGTGGCGTGAACGCCCAGAAGTTCATGGACACCGTCTCGTCGCCGGCGAGCTCCACCTGCCGGCCCGCCGGGTCTACGCCAGCGATGCTCGAGTCCGTGCGGCGGACGTCCAGGACCTCGGTGACGGCCGTCAGCTTCCCTGTCGAGTCGGCCTCGCAGACCGCCCGGGACACGCCGCCGAACGGCGACAGGGTCCGGTCCAGCCGATAGCCCACGATCGCGAAGTGACGTGCACCGGCGTCCACTCCGGTCAGGAACGCGGCGGCCACCCGGTAGGCGGCCGCACCGTAAAAGTCGTCCGCGTTGACGACGGCGAAAGGACCCGCAACCAGGCCCCGCGCCGACAGCACGGCGTGGGCCGTGCCCAACGGCTTGGTCCGCCGGGGCGATTCCTCTGGCCCGGCCGGCTCCGACGCCTCCTGGTACGCGTACGTCACGGGCAGGGCGGGCGGACGGCCGCGGAAGTGCTCGCTGAACGCCGCCTCCAGCTCGCGCCGGACCACCAGGAGCGCTCGCGAGAACCCGGCCCGAGCCGCGTCCCACAGGGCGTAGTCCAGCAGAGGCTCGCCCGCCGGTCCCAGGGGCTCCAGCTGCTTGAGCCCACCGTAGCGGCGCGATGCGCCGGCCGCGAGCACAACCACCGTCGGGCCGGGCCCAGGCGGCTGCAGGATCAAAGACCCGCCTCGGGCGCGGGCAGGAAGCCCGCCTCGATGAACGCCATGATGCCGAACAGCGCGCCCCAGGAGTGGAAGTTGTCGGACGACAGGCGCTCGTCGTCTCCGGTGCCGGTGATCGACGAGTAGTTTTCGCTCACGTAGCCCTTCTGCCACCACTCGGACAGGAACATCGCCAGCGATTTCCTCGACAGCTCCGCAGCCGCTTCGTGAAAGCCGCTCCGCCGGAGCGCCAGGTAGGTCAGGAAGTTCAGCGGAGGCCAGATCGCACCTTTCCAGTAGCGCTGCCGCTCGAAGTCGGGATCGTCCCTGGAAATCGAAGGAAGGACCCAGGCTCCCCAGAACTCCGCGGGGTTCAGGAGATGCTCCCGGACCATGCGCTCGCCCCGCTCGCGGGTCGGCACACCGGTGAGCAAGGGATAGAAGAGGGTGGGCGATCGGCGGTTCGAAGGCTCGCGCAGGTCGGTCCGGTAGTTCAGGTAGTAGCCGGATTCCTCGTCCCACAGCCGCTCCAGGCTCTCGCCGAACCGCTCGGCACGCTCCACCAGCTCCAGGCGCTCGGCCTCCCGACCCAGGGACTCGGCGAGATCCGCCAGCGCCAGACAGTCGGCCACGTACAGGCTGTTGAGCCCTACGTCCTGGATCTCGAGGGTGTTCTTCCCGGGGTTGAAGGGCACACCGTCGTACATAGGCGAGTCGTCCATCCCCGTCTCGTATCCGGCCGTTCTCTCCGTGCGGACGGCGGGTTCGTGAAACGGATTCTTCGCCTCATGGGATCCGTATGACAGAAGGCCCTCGTTCAGCCGCTTCGTCGGCCACCACCGGTTCCACGCCAGAAGGGCGTCGAAGACCGCGTCGCCGAACCAACGTTCGGGATAGCGCTTGTAGATCTCCCGGACCATCACGCTCCCTACGGGAGGCTGCGACCGGTCCCAGGACTTGGAGCCGTTGCCCCGATTGTCGTTGGGAATGAAGCCCTCCGGTGTCAGCCCCTGCAGGTGCTCGATCACGTTGGCGAGCGCCAGGTCCCGGTCGGACAGGCCGGCCATGTACGCCAGGAAGAAGTTGTCCCATCCGAAGAACGACGATCCGCCGTACTCTTCGTTCCAGAGACGACCCACGGTGGATGTGACACGACCGCGCTTCGGCTCGTAGATGGTGTTCCAGGCGATGCCGGCCTGCACAGCGAGGAACGCCTCTGCCAGCCGCCCGAACTCGGCGGCCTCGGCCGCGAGGGCACGCCGTGCCCCTTCGATCACGCCCTCGATCTCGTCCACGGAGCGGGGGCGCCCGGTCGAGATGCCCACCGGACGCTCCAGCACGATCACTTCGTGGGGCGAGCCCGCCCGGACATACGGGTCGTCCACGCCAGGCTCCGTCGCGTACAGTCGGATCTGCCCAGAGGGTACGGTGGCGACGAGGGCACCGTCGCCTGCGCGCCCGAGGGTACCGGGCCGATTCCACAGCAGCATCGGCTCCAGCACCAGCTTCACCGGCATGGAGGGCTCGTCCAGCGGTTCCACGAGGACCACGACGTCCCGGCCCTCGGCTGCCCAGCGTACCCGCGCCCTCAACTCGCGCCACGCGATCTCGAGCTCGGCATAGCGGCCATCGTAGCTTCTCGGCCCGGGCGTCACCCGCTCTGCGTTCTCACCCTGGCGACCGATGAGCGCCTCCGTCAGATGCCCCTCGTCCAACCACCAGTGCTGCTTGAAGCCCAGGTTGACGGCCAGGCCATCGGGCAGGTGCACCAGCCGCAGCACGCTCCGGCTGTCCCAGGTATTCCAGCCCTGAGCGAGCCGCCCCTGGATGGCCCGGTACTCCGGCAGGGTCACGTCCGGCGCGGCCGGGTGCTCGGGTTGCTCGGCGCGTCCGGCCGCGCTGAGGGGAACGGCCGGGTGGTCAAGCACCTGGGCAGCCGAGCAGCCGGCCGGGACAACCATGGCCAGGAGCCCGAACAGAACCGTCAGTCGCCGCTCAGCCGTCACCGATCGCTACCGCTGTCCTTTCGGAACCCGAGGTGCCCGTCACCCTCCACGGCCGTCGTCGGCCGGCGGATTCCCCGGTCGGTCGGCACCCCCAGGCGCGCTCCGTCAGAACTGCAGGCTCTCCAGGTAGCTACGACTGCGGCGGATCGTCCGCATCGCCTCGTCCGGCAGATCGTGCTCGACCAGGAAGTGCTCGAAGCCCGCGGTCCTGCTCTGGGCGAAGATCCCCTCCCAGGGAATGTCTCCGTCGCCCACGTCCACCATCCGGCCCGTGCCGGCTTCCCTGCCCTTCACGTGACAGAGCGCGAACCGGCCCGGGTGCGCCTCGAAGTAGCTCTGGACGTTGCCGCCGCCGTCGATGATCCAGAAGAGGTCGAGCTCGAAAGTGACCAGAGCTGGATCGGTCTCGTTCAGCAGGACGTCGAAGGGCCGCCCGCCTTCCACGGTCGCGAACTCGAACTCGTGGTTGTGATAGCCAAAGCGGAGCCCCGCCTCCTGGCAGGCGAGGCCGAGCTGGTTCATCTCCTGGGCCAACGCCCGATATCCGTCCAACGAAGCCCGTTCCTCCTCGGCGAGCCAGGGAAGGATCAGGTATCGGTGACCGACCGTCGTGGCGGCCGCCAGGACTCCGCTCAGGTCCTGCCGAAAGGCCTCGATGGGAACGTGGGCCGAGACCGGGTCCAGGCCGTGGGCCTGAACCAGGTCCCGGACCTCTTCGGGGGGGTGATCGTAATATCCCGCGAACTCGACCTCCTCGTACCCCGCGTCCGCGACCGCCCCGAGAGTCCCGTTCATGTCTCTCACGAGAGCGTGCCGGACCGTGTACAGCTGGAGACCAATGGCGGCGGGAGGGAGGGTGCGCTGCCCGGGTGGCGCGTCCAGACCTCCCGGCTCGTCCCGACACGCCGCCAGGTACGCGGTGCCGCCGAGGGCCGCACCCGCGGTGACCTTCAGAAACGTCTTTCTGTCCATGATTGCCCGGGGTCAGGGGTCGCTTGCGTAACGGTACAGGTTGCCCCTCGGAACCGAAAGCACCTGTCCCCCTCGGACCTCCCCCGCGGAGCGTGCCACACGCCTGCCTCGGGTGTCCGCCCGACACGTCTGCCCCCGACCGCGCGCTGCGCGGGTCTCAACGGGTCCGTCAGGAGCCCTTCACCGGACCGATTCCCCCGGTTTGAGATCGCGCCGCCTCGGTCATAGAGTGATGCCGTGATGGCAACCAAGCGAAGGAAGGTCTACGACGCGATCGTCGTCGGTTCAGGCATGACCGGCGGCTGGGCCGCCAAAGAGCTCACGGAGGCCGGCCTCGACACGTTGGTGCTCGAGGCGGGTCCGCCGATCGTGCCCGAACGGGACTACGCCGAGCACACGGCTCCGTGGGAGCTGCCCTACCGAGGCCTGCGAGACCGACGCCGCCAGGCGGCCGAGCAGCCAATCCAGGCCGAGTGCTACGCCTGCGACGAGGTAGCCGCCAAGTTCTTCGTCAGCGACCTGGAAAACCCTTACATCCAAGGAGACGGCAAGCCCTTCCTGTGGATTCGCGGTCGCCAGGTGGGCGGCCGATCCATCATGTGGGCCCGCCAGGTGTACCGTTGGAGCGACCTCGACTTCGAGGCCAACGCCCGCCAGGGGATCGGCGTGGACTGGCCCATCCGCTACCGAGACCTGGCCACATGGTACGATCACGTCGACCGCTTCATCGGCGTGAGCGGGCGGACGGAACGGCTACCGCAGCTGCCCGACGGTGTCTTCCAAGCTCCCATGCGAATGAGCTGCGTGGAGCGAGCGGTGGGCGACACCGTGAACGCCGCGTTCGACGGACGGCGACGGTGGACCATCGGCCGGGCCGCGGTCCTCACCGAGCCGCTCGGCGAGCGGGCCGCCTGTCACTACTGTGGACCCTGTCACCGGGGCTGTGTCACGCGGTCCTACTTCAGCAGCCTCAACGCCACGCTTCCCGTGGCCGCCGCTACGGGCCGCATGACGCTGCGCCCCAACTCGGTGGTGCACAGCGTGGTTTGGGACCGTCGCCGAGGCCGAGTCAGGGGAGTGAGGATCATCGATCGCGAAAGCCTCGATGACGTGGAGTTCGAAGGACGCGTGATCTTCCTGGCGGCGTCGGCGTTGGAGTCCACCCGGCTACTGCTGAACTCCACCTCGACCGACTTCCCCCATGGCCTGGCCAACACGAGTGGTGTGCTGGGCCACTACCTCATGGATCACACGATGGGGGTCGGGGCGACGGCCACGTTCCCGGACCTGCCGCGCCACCGGGAGCCGGGCCGGCGCCCCAACGGCATCTACGTGGCCCGCTTCCGTAACGTGACCTCGGCCCACCCCGATTTCGTCCGTGGCTACGGTTTTCAGGGGTGGGGCACGGAACGGGGCTGGGACAGGGCGATGGACGAACCCGGCTTCGGTCGGACCCTGAAGGAACGGCTCGGCGAGGTGGGACCATGGCAGATGGAAGTGGAGGCCTTCGGAGAGTGCTTGCCCCGACACGAGAACTACGTGGAGCTGGATCGCGACACCGTCGATGCCTGGGGTATCCCCGTCCTTCGTATTCACTGCGAGTGGGGCGAGAACGAGCGCGCCATGAAGCGCGACATGGCATTGACCGCCGCCGAGATGTTGGATGCTGCAGGTGGCCGGGACGTCGAGGCTCACGACCACGACACGCCACCGGGGCTCACGATCCACGAGATGGGCACCGCGCGCATGGGCCACGATCCCGCGACGTCGGTCCTCAATCGGTTCAACCAGGCTCACGACGTGAAGAACCTGTTCGTGGTGGACGGGGCCGCCATGGCCTCGTCGGCGTGCCAGAACCCCTCGCTCACCTACATGGCCATGACGGCCCGGGCGTGCGCCTACGCGGTGGCGGCGAGTCGCAGCGGGGAGCTGTGAGACGGGGGCGAGGGACGACCTCGGCCGGGGCGGGTGCCCGCATGTTCACGTGGGCGCGACGGTCCGCGAGGTCCCTTGCCGTCCTGCTGCCGCTGACGGGGCTCGCCTCGTCCGCCGTTGGCCAAGAGGCTGCTACGAGCTTTCGCCTGGCCGGCCTCGACGTGTCCGTCCTGGGAGACGCCGGCCCGTTCGACGTGTCCGTCGCGACCCGAACGGTGGAGCCGGGTCTCGAGATCGCCACGCTCCGCCTCGAGAGCCCCGCCGACGAGACGCCTCCCGCCCTCTCTCTTCGGTGGTCGTTCCCGTCCCACGACGTGTTCGGGCTCTGGACCACTTCGAGTGGGTTCGACAAGGACCTGGGCCCCGACTGGTACATGACCACGGTCACCTCGATGCTCGCCCGGAACGCGCCGGTGCTCGCGATCTACGGCGCCAACGACGACAACCGCCTCACCTTCGCGGTGTCGGACGCGCTGAACGCGGTGACCCTGGGCGCCGGCCTCCGGGAAGAGAACGGACGCGTGCACGCCCGCATCGACCTGTTCCAGGAGCGCCATCGCGCCGTGACCTCGGCCGAGATCGAGGTGCGCTTCGACCGACGGTCGCTCCCGTATCACGCGGCGTTGGGTGACGTGGCCGCCTGGTGGGCCGAGCAACCCGGTTACGCGCCCGCCTCGGTCCCGGCGACGGCGCTGCTGCCGATGTACTCCACCTGGTACAGCTATCACCAGAGCCTGGACGTCGAGGCTTTGCTGGGCGAGGTAGAGATCGCCAGAGGGCTCGGCTACGAAGCGATCATCATCGACGACGGGTGGCAAACGCTGGACAGCCAGCGTGGATACGCCTTCACGGGAGATTGGGAGCCCGAACGCATCCCGGACATGAAGGGCTTCGTCGACGACGTCCACGATCTCGGCATGAAGCTGCTGCTCTGGTACTCGGTGCCCCTGGTGGGGGAGCAGTCACAGGTGTACGAGCGCTTCCGGGGCAAGTACCTGCGCTACTGGGACGGCCAGGGCGCCTACGAGCTCGACCCTCGCTACCCGGACGTGCGCGAGCACATCATCGAGACGTACCGGAGCGCCATCCGGGACTGGGGCGTCGATGGCTTCAAGCTCGACTTCCTCGGCCGCTTCGTCGCCAACGACTCCACCGTGCTCGAAGTGGACGGGGGCCGGGATCTCGCGTCCGTAAACGAGGCCACGGATCGGCTGATGACGGACATCATGCGCGAGCTGCAGGCGGTGAACCCCGATGTCATGATCGAGTTCAGGCAACCGTACATCGGACCGCTCATGCGCAAATACGGAAACATGTTTCGGGCGGGTGACGCGCCGAACGGCGCTGTCCTGAACCGGGTGCGCACCCTGGACCTGAGACTGCTCAGCGGATCCACAGCGGTCCACTCCGACATGCTCATGTGGCACTACGAGGAGGCGGTGGAGGACGCGGCCCGCCAGATGCTGAACATCCTCTTCTCCGTGCCGCAGATGTCGGTGAGACTTGCCGGCGTTCCGGAGGAGCATCTGGCCATGATCCGGTACTATACGGAGTACTGGAACCGGAATCGCGACGTGCTGCTGCATGGTCGGCTGGAGCCGGTGAGCCCGCTGTCGAACTACCCCATGGTCCGGGCCTCGGCCGGCGGCAAGCAGATCATCGCCCTGTATGAGCCTATGATCGCCACGCCCAGCACGGCCGCAGCGCTCGACCGGCTCGACGTGATCAACGCCACGCACCTGTCCAGGGTGGTGCTCGAGGCGCCCTCCGACATGGGTCCGTATCGCTACGTCGTCACCGACGTCATGGGCCGGACGACGAGCGAGGGGACGACGAACCTTATCGCAGGCGTCCACGCCTTCGACGTGCCCGTCTCCGGAATGATCGCCCTGGAGCGGCGCAGCGGCGGCTGAGGAGGGCGGGGAGACCACGGTCCCGGCCTCGGCATCGGAGGACACGATCCGTCACGGACTCGGTCCTCCGGGACGCGGAAGCGACGCTGCGCCGGATTGACTCCGCGAAGGGGTGCTCAGCGAACGGAGCCGCGGCCTCCGCAGAAGCCGAGCCCAGCGCACGGCCCTGGCCTTCAGCGCAGCCGGGTCGTGTACGCCACATGCATCGAGTCGGCGCCCTCGGCCATGCACTGCAGCCGTAGGTCTCCGTCGCCGTCGCAACTCTTGTAGGCCGCCGCGCCCGCCGTCACGTGGAGGAGCGCCGTTCCGTCCTTGATGAACGTGATGTGCATGTAGCCCGGCGCCCGCCGGCCCCACTTCATGCCAGGAACCGGCCGCAGGTCCGTAAGCTTGCTCCCCGCCCCGCTCAAGAGCTGCGTCCACGTCCGCCCGCCGGGCAACGTGTCTTCCAGCACCTGGAGGGAGTGGTCGTGCCCGCCCGCCATCGCCAGCGGCGGGCCCACCCGGTCGAAGACCTCGCGAAAGGCGGCAATGAGCTCCTGGTACGGCTTGGCCGTCACGTCCTGGATCAGCATGCCGCTCTTGTGAGCCAGGAAGCGCAGGCCGAAGGTCGGGAAGAACTGGATGGTGCCTCCGTGGGGCCCGCCCGTGAGCAACGGCAGGTGCGACGCGATGACGACATGACGCGCTCCGGCCCCGGCCATGGCATCGGCGATCCGCCTCATGACCGCCGCCTTCGCCACCGAATCCTCGCCCTGGAGCCACCAGTGGCCGTCCAACGCGAGGAGCCGTGCGTGGTCCCCGAGATCCAGGCTGGCCGGCCCAGGGTCTCCCCCCTGGGGCAGGAACGCCACGTCGGCGGCCCCGCTGGTCTTCCAGCCGGCGAGGTGCTCCGCCATGTTGCCGGCCCGCGCCAGTCCCGCCTCACCCTTCAGGTTGCCCCAATCGTGGTTCCCGGGGAGGAAGACGCCGCGCACGTGCCGCTCCCGGGCCATGGGGCCGGCCACCGCGCGGACCTGGGTGTTCAGCCGCAGCGTGTCCTGTGCGTATCCCGGGTCTTGAGGGTCCCTGATCCCGACCTCGTAGACATTGTCTCCCAGGAAGACGGCCATGACGGCGGAGTCGGGCAGGGCGCCCGCCCATGCCTCCACGTCCTGAGCGAGGCGGCGAATGGTCGGCGTGCGTCCCTCCTCGGCCATTCCGGCGTCCCCCACGAGGAAGAGCACGGCATCGACATCCTCGGGGGCGGGCTCCGCCATCCCTGTCGGCTCGGCATCGGGGCTGAAACGATCCACACGGCCCGTGCACCCCTGGTGAGCCGCCGCAGCCAGGAGCAGGGCCGGGAGTACGATCCGTGTCCGCGTCACCAGCCGACCCCCGGTAGCCCTCGAGGCAGCGACACCGACAGCGCCGGGGCCGTCTCCGGGCCGGGAGCACGATCGGCCCCTCGGACCAACGTATATGTGACGCTCCCCACCAACGCCCCCACGCCCCAGCCGATGACGAGCCCGGCCCAGCGCCCTTCGGGCGTGGTGGCGGTGAGCTGGGCCACACCCCTCCCGACCAACGCCCCGACACCGCCCCCCACGACCGCCCCCAGGACCAGGTCACCGACGCGGTGACGGTCGCTGGCGCCGGCCCAGATCCCGCCGCCGACGCCCACCGCGCCGGCCACCAGACCGGCCGGACGAAGGAACGCCTCGCGGGTGTTCCACGCGTACGCGCCCTGATGGGCCCGGGCCGTGGAGTACGCCAGGGTGAGGGGCACGCCGACCAACAGCCCCCCCGCGGCCGCCCCGGCCACGATCTCGCCCCCGCCCTGGGCGCAGGCAGCCCTGGGCGCCGCAACGAGGGCGGCGGAGATGAGCAGACACGGGATGCGTGGTAGCAAAGAGTCGTCGTCCTGGGTCGGGGAGTTGTGGGCCGAAGTTCTTCGTGATAGCGTTGGCTTACCCGCTCGGAACGCCGCCGTTGCCTACGGGGGCTCGTGTTCGGGCAATGCACTATGGCCGACGACCATCGGTCAGCCAACCCTTCTCAGCACCTGGCTCGTACACCGATCCACCGAGAACGTGGCTGCGACGAAAGACCTACTCCAGCGTCGAAGAGCCGGGCAGCGAGCTCGGGGCGTGAGCCGGCGTCTGCGGTACCTGCTGCTGCAGGTGCGGGAACCGGACGACCCAATGAGCGATCACGAGATCGGGTGCTTCGCGCGGTCGTTCCGTTGTGAAGGCAACTGCATCGAGGTCTTCGACCTTCTTTCCGGTGTCCCCACCGTCGAGCAGCTGGACGAGGTGGACGTGGTGCTCCTCGGGGGAAGCGGCGATCACTCGGTGGCGCGGGGGGGGGACTGGTTGCCGGACGCGCTCGAGGCCATGAGGGAGCTGTACGACCTCAAGAAGCCCACCTTCGCGTCGTGCTGGGGGTTTCAGGCCATGGCCCGGGCGTTGGGCGGGGAGGTCGTCACCGATCACAGCCGGGCCGAGGTCGGAACGGCCTGGCTGGAGCTGACCCCGGAAGGCGAGCGGGATCCGGTCTTCGGTCCATTGGGCAAGCGCTTCCAGGTCCAGATCGGCCACGAGGACATCGTCACCAGGCTGCCGGACGGTGCGGTACTACTGGCGTCCAGCTCCAGGGTCGAGAACGAGGCCTTCTGCTTCCCCGACCGGCCCATCTACTGCACCCAGTTCCACCCCGAGCTGGACAAGGCCGGGCTGGTGGCTCGTCTCGCCCAGTATCCCGAGTACATGCCCCTGGCGGGTGTGTCCTCGGTCGAGGAGCTGGAACGGGTTACGCCGGAGACGCCGGGCACCGAAGCGATTCTGCGCCGCTTTCTGGACTTCGCGTTTCCGGACGGGCCTCCTCTCCACTCCTGAGGCTTTCGCTCGCGTCCGCACGGCCATCTATCGACCGTGAGCCCCTGACCTCCCGCCACGGGACGGAAGCGCCGCGCGCCGGGACGGGGGGCGAGCACGGGCCCACGCCTATTCCGATTCTCCCCCCGGTGGGCCATCTTTCGGGTCCGTCATCACACGCTGGACCGCTGAGCACATGGCGCGCCTTGTCTCGAGTGTCAGCACTGGAGCCGGGCGGCGTGTCTAGACTGTTGGACCACGACACCGAGAAGCCATGCGCAGCCAAATCTCGGCGGCGAGCCTCGTCGCTTTCTTCATTCCGGCCTTGCTCGCCGCCCAGGAGCCCCTCCAGAACGGGGAGGGTGACCGGGTCGAAAACGTAGCTCCTCGCAGCCGCGAGGCCGCAGCCTCTCCGGTCGACACGTCCCCTGTGATCGACGGTCGGATGGACGACCAGGCCTGGGCCCAGGCGCGGGTGCTGGGAGACTTCGTGCAGCGGGAGCCCGTGGAGGGTCGGCCCGTCTCGGAGGCGACCGAGGTACGTATCGTCTACGACGCCGAGGCGATCTACATCGGTGCGTGGCTGTTCGACTCCGATACCTCGGCCATCGTCGTGGGTGAGACGCGCAGGGACGCCGCGCTCACCAACACGGACGCCTTCCAGATCATCCTCGATACGTACCTCGACCGGCAGAACGGCTTCGTATTCGCCACGACGCCGGCGGGCATCGAGTACGACGGCCAGGTCACCAAGGAAGGCCAGGGCAGCGCCTCACCGCGGAGGGGCCAGCGGCAGCAGGCCGGCTCAGGCGGCGGCTTCAACCTGAACTGGGACGGGAGCTGGGAGGTGGCCACCTCCGTCGACGCCGACGGGTGGTACGCCGAGTTCCGCATCCCCTTCTCGACGCTCCGGTACCCCAGGGGCGGCGAGCAGATGTGGGGCGTCAATTTCTCCCGCAACATCCGACGCCACAACGAAGAGGCGTTCTGGGCGCCGATTCCGCGGCAATTCAACCTCTACCGTGTCTCCATGGCGGGGACGCTGTCGCAGTTCGTGGCGCCGAGCCAGAAGGTCTTCACGATCACGCCGTACGTGCTGGGCGATGCGTACCGGGACTACGCGCTGCAGAGCTCGGCCGACTTCAGCCCCGCCGTAGGCGGCGACGCCAAGATCGGCCTCACGCAGAGCCTCACCCTCGATCTGACGGTGAATACGGACTTCGCTCAGGTCGAGGTGGACGACCAGCAGGTCAACCTGACGCGCTTCCCGCTGTTCTTTCCCGAAAAGCGGCCATTCTTCCTCGAGAATGCGGGCTCCTTCTCGGTCGGAACCCCCCAGGAGACCGAGCTCTTCTTCAGCCGCCGCATCGGCCTCTACGAAGGCAACGAGGTGCCGATCCAGGCCGGTGCTCGGCTTACGGGCAAGGTCGCCGGGATGCAGGTCGGATTCTTGAATATCCAGGCCAACCACCTCGATCTGCTCGACGAGGATCTGGGCGAAGAGGTCCGGGTGGAGCCCAAGAACAACTTCGGGGTGGTGCGCCTGTTCCAGGAATTCGAGAACCGGACGCGGATCGGCGGAATCTTCGTGCACCGCTTGAACACGGACGACACGAACGACTACAACCTGACCTACGGCGCGGATGGCCGCCTGGGCGTGGGTCAGGCCTTGACGTTCGACGGGTACCTGTCCGGCACCACGACCCCGGACGTGAGCAGCGGCGAGTACGCTTACCACCTCGGCGGGACGTTCGAAACCCGGGACTGGAACGTGGCGGCCCAATACCGCGAGGTCGGGGCGGAGTTCAACCCCGAGGTGGGCTTCCTGAGCCGTCGGGAATACCGGTACATCAACGCGCGCATCCTGAGGAAGTTCCGGTTCCCCGAGGTCCCCTGGTTCCGGGAGCTGCGACCGCACGTCTCGTGGCGCGAGTACTTCGACCTCACGGGCTTCAGCGAGACCCGGGTCGTTCACATCGACAACCACTTCGAGTTTTCCAACGGCGCGTTCTTCCAGCTGCCCGCGGTCAACTTCACCGGAGAGGGACTGCAGGAGCCCTTCGAGATCCGCGAGGGGATCATCATCCCGGCGGGGAGCTACAACAACTTCGACTGGGGCTTCGCCTTCAACACCGACCTGAGCGCGCCGTTCTCCGCTGAGGGACGGATCGACATCGGGGGCTTCTACTCCGGAACCCGGACGGGCACGAACACCACCTTCAACTACCGCTTCCGCGACAAGTTCACTGCGTCGTTCCGTGTAGCGTACTTCGACGTAAGGCTCGCGGAGGGCGACTTCATCTCGTCGCTGCTGGCCCTGAAAGGCTCGTACTCGTTCACGCCGCGGATCTTCTTGCAGGCGTCGCTCCAGTACAACAACGAGACCGAGAACTTCGGCAGCAACATCCGCCTCGGCTGGCTGAACACGGCGGGCACTGGGCTCTACGTGGTCTACAACGACACCGAGCACCTTGGCTCCCTCGACCGGACGGGGATCGAGCGGGGGCCGCAGGAGCGCCAGCTGATCATCAAGTACACGAAGATGTTCAGTCTGAGGTAGCTGCTTCCCTACGGGCCACCGGCGCCCCCCCACGCTCGAGGTCGCTCCACGGTTCCCCTTTCCCGACGAGGATCCGCGGGACCGCGCGCCGGCCTGACTCGCCTACCGGTGCCACATGTCGTACACGATCCGCCACCGCCCGTCGGCCCCTCGCCGCCACACCAACAGGTAGCGGTCCGAAGCCGTGACCTCGCCCTGGCCCTCTCGCCGCGTCGTGCTGGACCATCTCCCGATCTCGTAGGCGGTGTTTCCGTCCACGTGGACCTCGTCGGGAATCATGCTGTGAGCCACCTGGACGTAGTCTCGGCCGGTCGTGAAGTACCGGCCGATCCGATCCTTGCCTCGGATCTCGCGACCCGGCGGTAGCAGGACGCCGTCGTCGGTATACATGGAGGCCACGGTCTCGCCATCACTCGCGACGAGAGCCGCGGAGAACGCCGACCGAAGCGCGTCCAGCTCCTCCTCGACAGCCGCGCTCTGGGCGCTGCCCGGCGCCGCGGCGACAGCCAGCAGGAGCGACGCGCTCAGCAGGGCCTTCACCCCTCCAGGGCCTCCCGCAGGAACGCCACGGTGCGCGGCCACGCGGCCCGAGTGGCCTCCATGTTGGCGCCGTCCCGCCCCGACTGCTGCCGCAGGAAGCCGTGTCCGGCACCCTCGTAGATGTCGACCTCGTAGGGGTGGCCGAGCCGTTCCATCTCTGCCTGGGCGTCGGGGATGGTCGCGTTGACCCGCGCGTCGTCACCACCGTACAGACCGAGCACCGGAGCCGTGATGCGCGCCAGAGCGTCGGCCGGCGGCGAGCTGCCGTAGTAGACTACGGCCGCGTCCAGCCCGTTCCACGCGGACGCGAAGCGGAAGCTGCCGGAGCCGCCCCAGCAGAAGCCCACCACGCCCACGCGATCGGTGGCAGCGGGGAGAGACGTGCCGTATCGGGCAGCCGCCTCCAGCCGGCGGTTGACCTCGGCCCGCTCCAACGCCCGGATAGCGGTTCGGGCGCCGTCACCCTCGAAGCTCGCGGTCCCCCCACCGCTCGGACCCTTGCCGCTCAAGAGATCGGGCGCCACGGCGATGAACCCCTCTGCCGCGAGTTGGTCGGCAACCCCTCGGACCCAGTCGTTCATGCCCCGGTTCTCGTGAATGACCACGACCACCGGCGCGGCGTCGCTACGCTCCGGATAGACCACCCATGCCTCGACCTCGTCGCTACTGCCCGCGTCGTAGGTGACCCACTCGCCGTGGCGCGGTGACGTGTCCACCCGCTCCGTCGCGCTCTCGCCGTCTGCGGGAAGCTCCTGACCACGGGCGGGGCCGCCCGTCCACACGGCCGCGCCGAGAGCGGAGAGGGCAAGACCATACAGCGCTCGCTTCATCGGATTCTCCTCCTGGGCTGGGCCGGCCGCGCCAGCTCTTCGTCGAACGCCACGAGGTCCAGCTCGTCGAAGTAGTCCACCCGGCTCGGAGCGGCCACGTACCCGGCAAGCTCCCGGTCGAAGTCGGCCAGCTCCCGGGCGCCGGCCTGCGCCTCGTCATCCGCGCTCGAGTATACGATATCACCGACGGACCGGCTGCCCAGCGCGAGCTGCTTGCGCGCCTTGGCCGCGGCGAGGAAGGCCCGACGGATCGAGGGGAACCGAAAACGCAAGCGCCCGTCGGCGCCCGCAACGACGTCTGCTTCGAACTCGGCCGCCAGAGCGTTCAGCTGCTCCTGCACCGCTTCGGCGCTCGGGTCGCTGCCGAGTCCCTTGGCCACCGTTCGGTAGGCCTCCTCGGGATCCACCGATCGGTCCAGGAGCGCGCCCTCGAAGACGCTCCCCTCCAGCAGCTTGCGAACGTTGCGGCGCATCCGCCGGCGGTTCTCCCGCTTCAAGCCGATGCGCCGGACCAGCGGGATCCCGAAGAAGATGGCGCTGAAGACGAGGGGCACGGCCACGAGGCCGACCCACGCCGCGACCCCTCCGATCTGGAGCGCGGGAAAGATGAAGCCCGGCGCCACGGCCGCCATCAGCAGGTTGAAGCCGTTGAGGCCGGCGATGATCGTGTCGTCTTTCTTCTCGTTTCCCGTGAGCTCCCCCGGGCGCTCGAGCCTGCGCCAGGCCGGATCCGGCTCGCGGGCCTGGACCGGCCCGCGAGCGCTGACCATGAGGTCGGGGAACGTGTACAGCACCTCCCCCTCCTCGGAGACCCGCACGTCACCGTCGTAGGCTCCCATCAGGCGCCCCATTTCGTCTTCGGCCTCGGGGAGCGTCGCGCCCGTGTGCTGCACCAACTCGGTGGCCGTGAGCACGCCGCGGCGGGCGCGGATGAGGCGAACCAGACTCCGGTCCCGCTCGGGCTGCGTGAGCTGGGGAGTGTCGGGACCGAAGACGAACGCGAACACCTTGCGATGGAATGGAACCTTCGCCCCGGTCTTCTTCGCCCAGCGAGCGCCGTAGTAGTGGCGCCTCCGCCCCCAGCCGGGGCCCCAGAAGTACCACAAGAGGGGGATGCGGAATCCCCGCCCGTGTCCCCGTCCGCCGGGGAAGCGGCGGTTGTCGCCGCCCCGGGACATGATCGCCACGAACGCGGCGATCACGAGAACGACGAACAGCACGAAGTAGACCACGAGCATGAGCATGATCCAGACCTTGAACGCCTGGGTCAGCCATGCCTTGGCCCGGTCACGCACGCGGGCCCAGACCGACCGGTGGTCCCGGCGGATCATGGAGGCGTCGAACCGGTAGACCAGGTCCCCGTGCTCGCCCACCTCCAGGTGGCCCTGGTAGTCGGCCAGGAGGTCCTTCAGCGTCGCCTCGACCTCGGCGCTGTGCAGACCGGTGGCCTCCACCACGTCGCCGAGCGTGGCCCTACCGTCGAGTCCCCTCAGGGCGGTTCGGACTCGGCGATGGTCTTCGGACTCCGGTCGGGTCCGAACCTCGGTCAATGCGGCTTCAGTCACTGAAAGTCCTGGCACGGGTCACAGGTATAACGGCGGCGTACTCGCGCCGCATCCTACAATACGCGGTTCGCCACCTCGTTGTTCTCGTGCGGCGTCCGGCCCGCGCCGAACGGCCGCCCGCGCCGCATTCGGTCGCTGGGCAAGGGGGAAGCCGAGACAGCTCTTCGACGACCCTGCCCACCGACTCCGACGAGCCGCCACCGGCCTGGAAGAGGTGCACGTCGCGCTGCGGGTAGGGGATGGAACACCCGGCCGCCTCGAGACCCTCCTTGAAGGCCCTCTGAAGATCGAAGCGCAGGTCCCAATAGTCCTCCTTCTTGCACCAGGGCCGCACTACGATGTTCACCGACGAGTCCGCGAGCTCGGCCACCGCCACCTGGGGCGCCGGTTCCGCGAGCACTCGGTCGTCGCCGCCGAGGATTCCGTTGATCGTCGCGAGCGCAACGCCTATGTCGTCGTCGTACGAGATGCCCATGACCATGTCGTTTCGGCGGGTGTCGTTGGCCGTGTAGTTCTTCACCATCCCACCCCAGACACTCGAGTTGGGGATGGTGATCTGAACGTTGTCCAGCGTGTTGACCGTAGTCGTGAACAGCCCGATGGCCTCCACCGAACCCGTGGCCCCTGCGGCCTCGATCAGGTCTCCCACCCGGAACGGCCGGAAGACCAGCAGCATCACGCCGGCCGCCACGTTCGACAGCGTGCCCTGGAGCGCGAGGCCCACAGCCAGACCCGCCGCACCGAGCACCGCCACCAGCGAGGCGGTCTGGATACCCACCACGCCGAGGACGGCGATGATCACCACGGCCATGACCAGGTAGTAGCCGAGACTCGCGAGGAAGGGCACGAGCGTCGCGTCCAGCTGGCTCCGCTCCATCCCCTTGGCGAGCAGCCTCTTGACGAACCGTGCGACCCCACGTCCCACCACCAGCAAGACCACGGCCAGGATGACCTTGAGTCCCCAGGCAGTGGCCAGCGGCACGAGCATGTTCTGGATCTGGGTGAAGTCCATCTCCCCTCCATCGTGGGTGTAGATGACGAGCGCGTCGATGACCCTGCCGGGGCGGGGAGCTCGGGAGTCGCGACCGGGGCCGACGAACATAGATTGGTCTTGGACTCTCGCCAACGGCCCATTCGAGCGGGATTCAACCCAACGAGCGAGACGCGATCATGTGGCCACACTACCTGGAATCTCCGGCCTTGCCGAATGCGACCGTCCGGCTGTTGCTCCTTTCGGCCGCCCGGCTGCTGGTCCGGTCGACCGCCTGGCCGCGGGTTCCGCCAGCGGCCTGGCTGCTTCTGCCGGTGGCGCCGCTGATGCTCCCACCCGCGCTCTCCGCTCAGGAGTGGCCCCCGCCGGAGGAGGCCTACTTCGACTGGACCGATCTCCAGTTCACTCGGGAGGAGTACGCGACGCGACGGGACCGGCTCCTGGAGCGGATTCGCGCCCGGGGTGGTGGTGTGGTGCTCGTGCCCTCGGGTAGCGGCGTCACGCATGGCGCCACGTTCCGCCAGGCCGACGACTTCAACTACTTCACCGGCCTGGAGCTGCCGGGGTCGGTGCTGGTACTCGACGCGGATCGCGACCAGGTCAGCGTGTTTCTTCCCGACCGGGATCCACGCTTCGAGAACCCGCAACGACGCAACGACTTTCCCGGTCGGCGTCTAGGAGACGATCCGGCGCTGGGGGCACGGAGTGGACTCACGGACCTCAGGCCCGTGGAGGAGCTGGAGCGCGAGTTGGACCGATGGTCCGCGGACCGCGTCACCGTGTGGATCGACGCAGGGGGGCCAGGGGAGCTCGAAGCGCCGTCACCCGGCCTGGTGGGAGAGCTGGACGCCTCCGCGACCGCCGTACTCGCCTTGGCGCAGCGGCAGCGGCCCCTGGTGCTGATCAACGCCTGGGAGGCGGTCGCCCGGCTTCGAATGGTCAAGAGCCCAGCCGAGATCGCGACGCTGAGCCGGGCGGCCGAAGCGACCGCGCAGGCCATCCGTCACGCCGCCACCGCCGTTCGCCCGGGTGTCGATGAGCGCACGCTGGAGGGGGAGTTCGAGGCCGCCTGCAAGCGAGGCGGATCCCAGCGCCTGGCCTTTTCATCGATCGTGAAGTCCGGCCCCAACTCCCTTTGGCCCTGGCGGGTGCTGGCGGCCCACTACGACCGGAGGAATCGTTCGGTGGACGACGGAGACCTCGTGATCTTCGACGTCGGGTGCGAGGTGGACTACTACGTGAGCGACGTCGGCAGGACGTTCCCCGCTGGCGGCTCGTTCTCGACCCGGCAGCGGGAGATCCTCGAGATGGTCACCGAGGTCGCCGACTCCATCATCGCGGGCGTCCGCCCCGGCGTCACGCTCGTCGAGCTGAGAGAGATGGCGCAGAGGGTGATCCCGGAAGCTGAACGGCGACACATGCAGACCGGGTCGTTCTACGGCCACCACCTGGGCCTGAGCGTCGGCGATCCGGCCCTTCTCGACGAGCCGCTTCAGCCGGGCATGATCTTCACCGTGGAGCCCTGGTACTACAACCACGAAGAAGGGATCGCGGTCTTCGTGGAGGACATGGTCCTGGTCACGCGCGACGGCGCCCGGCTGTTGACGGGAGACCTACCCCGATCGCCCGAGGACTTGGAGCGAATGGTGGTGTCCTGAGTCTCGGCACCGCTCTTGGACGGTCAGACCGGGGAGACGCTTTCTGTGGAATCACCGACGTTTCGCAACGACAGTTAAGCTGTCATATTGGACTTTCGATTGTCACAACAGGTCCGGAGGGTCGGATGAAGCCCAAGAAGGTGCGCGCGCTGGAAGCGCTGATCGACGAGTCTCGGTCCCTGGTCCAGCGACTGCGGGCCGCCTCCGAGGAGATTCACGAAGACCTGGACATTACCGTCGGTCAGCGGGCCATCCTCGGCTGGATCGCGGAGAAGGGCCCCGCGACGGTTCCCGAGATCGCCCGGGCCCGGAACGTCTCGCGGCAGCACATCCAAACCGTCGTGAACGTCTTCGCCGCCCGAGGTCTGGTCGTGTCGGAGAACAACCCCGCCCACAAGAGGTCCCACATCGTCCACCTCACGGGTCAGGGGCGCATGCTGGTCGACGAGCTGGATCGACGCCAGGCCCGGATCTGGCGGGCACTCGACCTCAAGGTCGGGCGTCGGGACATCGAAACCGCCGCCAGCGTGCTTTCCCGCCTCGGACAACTCCTGGAGAGCAAGGACTGGCGCCAGGCGGTGAGGGACAGCCGAAGCTGACGCCGGCTCGGAACTCCCCTGCTCCGGTCACGGGTTCGGACGGTGCAATCCCCGTCCACGGAGTCACGGAGTCGTATCATGCGTCCCTCGAGCAGCCGGTCCCCTCTCCTCGTGATCCTGGTCTGCACGCTGGCCTGTGGATCGCCTCCGAGCGTGGGCGGTCAGGAGATCTGGCGCACCGACTTCGACAAGAAGACCGTCGACATGGACGAGGTGGTCTCGGGCGGCCCGCCGAAGGACGGCATTCCCGCCATCGACCTTCCCCGCTTCGTCTCGGTCGGGGAGGCCGACGACTGGATCGGCGACCGCGAGCCAGTGGCCGTGGTTCGTCTGGGGAACGAAGTGAAGGCCTACCCGCTGCAGATCCTGATCTTCCACGAGATCGTCAACGACGTGGTGGGCGACGTGCCGGTCTCCGTCACCTACTGCCCGCTCTGCAACACGACGCTGGCATTCGACCGGCGCTTCGAGGACCGACTGCTGGACTTCGGCACCACGGGCCGGCTGCGGCACTCGGACCTGATCATGTACGACCGCCAGACCGAGACCTGGTGGCAACAGGCTACGGGCGAGGGAATCATCGGCGAGCACGCAGGGAAGGAGCTGACGTTCGTGCCGTCACCGCTCCTCAGCTGGCGAGACGTGAAGGCGCAGGCGCCCGATGCGCGGGTCCTCTCCCGGGAAACGGGCTTCGACCGCCCCTACGGGCGGAATCCGTACGCGGGATACGATACCGATGGCCCCTTCCCGGCGTACTTCAAGGGCAGGAGGGACGGCAGGCTCCCCATGATGGAGCGGATCGTGGCCTTGCGGGAGGGCGATCGGGCCTGGGCCGTGCCCTTCTCCGAGCTGGAGGACCACCGGGTGGCAATGCTGGAGCTGGGCGGGCGCGACGTGGCGGTGTTCTGGGCGCCCGGCACCGCGAGCGCCGTCGATGACGGCCGGATCGAGTCCGGCCGCGACGTGGGTTCCAGCGCGGTCTTCGACGCCCGGCTGGACGGGCAAGCGCTGACCTTCGAGCCCGCTGGGGACGGTCGATTCCGCGACCGGCAGACCGGGAGTCTCTGGAACATGTCGGGCCAAGCCGTGGCCGGCGACCTCGCGGGATCCAGCCTCAGCGAGGTCGCACATGGGAACCACTTCTGGTTCGCGTGGGCGGCGTTCCTGCCCGACACCGAGGTCTGGGCGGGCTAGGCTCTCCGGGCTCCCGGTAAGGGGTGGGCTCGCCAGACGCCGGGCCGGGCCGTCCGGGCCCGAGCCCAGCCTACTGTTCCGACCAGACGGCCAGCTCGTTCCCGGCAGGATCCGTGAAGTGGAACCGACGCCCGCCAGGGAAATCGAAGATGTCCACCGTGACGGTGCCCCCGGCGGCTGTCACGTCGGCCTCGGTGCCCTCCAGATCGGTGGCGTAGATCACCACGAGCGGACCGCCCCGGTCGACCGCGTCCGCCTGACGGAATCCTCCGGCCAGGCGTCCGTCCTCGAAGCTCATGTACGCGTCTCCCCACATGGTGAACTTCCAGCCGAACACCCGTTCGTAGAACGCTCGAGTCGCCGCCAGGTCCCCGGCGCCGAACTCCACGTAGTCGATGCGCCGGTCGTGCTGGGCTTGGTCGGTCATGCGGTGGTTTCGCTCCTTCCGTGACTGTGTGCCGGTCGACGCCGCTGAGGCGCCTCTCTATATTGCCCCGCCCTCGAATCCGGGGCGAGCGCTTGGCCCCGGGACCCCATCTTCGGAGACCCCATGCGGCGCATCCTCGTCACCGGAGCCGGAGGCCAGATCGGCTCCGAGCTCGTTCCTGCGCTCCGGCAGCGATACGGCGCGGCAGCGGTGCTCGCCACGGATATCAGAGCCCTGTCGGACGGACCCGCGGCCGACGGCCCCTTCCAGGTGCTGGACGCAACCAAGCAGGACAGCGTGGCAGCGGCCGTCATGCGATTCCGGGCCGACACGATCTACCATCTCGCCGCGATCCTGTCCGCCGTGGGGGAGAAGGACCCCCTGCTGGCGTATCGGATCAACATGGGAGGGTTGGTCAACGTGCTGGAAGTCGCTCGGACTCACGGCTGCGCGGTATTTCATCCATCGTCCATCGGCGCGTTCGGTCCGGGCACCCCCCCGGATCCGGCGCCCCAGGACACCATCCAGCGGCCCACCACCATGTACGGCGTGACCAAGGTGGCCGGCGAGCTCCTCTGTGACTACTACCACCTGCACTACGGTGTGGACACCCGGGGCGTCCGCTATCCCGGCCTGATCTCGTACGCCGTCCAGCCGGGTGGCGGGACCACCGACTATGCGGTCGATATCTTCGTCCACGCCGTGGCCGAGGGACGCTACACATGCTTCCTCGCTCCTGACACGCAGCTGGACATGATGTACATGCCCGACGCCATCAGGGCGGCCATCGAGGTCATGGAGGCCGATGCCGGCCGCCTGAGGCACCGCAACGCGTTCAACGTCACCGCCATGCAGCTGACGCCCGAGAGCCTGGCGGCCGAGATTCGCCGCCACATCCCGGACTTCCAGATCGAGTACGACGTGGACCCGGTGCGCGAAGCGATCGCCCAGTCTTGGCCCCGACGCATCGACGACACGCCCGCCCGCGAGGAGTGGGACTGGCAGCCCGAGTACGGCCTGGAGGCGATGACCGCTGACATGATCGAGCACCTCACCGCGCGTCGGGAGGCCTGACCAGCGGGCCCGACCCGAGCCAGGTTCCGCACGCCCACGATTCCGACCGTCCGCCCGAGGGGGCCGTCGTAGGCAGCCGTCGAAGACACAAGGAGAGCTCCAATGCCCATGGATCGCTTGCAAGAAGCCCTCGACACCCACGTCGCCGGTCTCGAGGAGGCCGGAACGGCGAAGGGCGCCGAGGCCGTGGTGACCGAAGTCCGGCGAGCGGCCGGGGACCGCGGTCCTCGCTTTCTGCTCCAGGGGGAGGGCGACCGCGAGTTCATCCGCATGAACTCCAACTCCTACCTCGGTCTGGGTCTGCGACCCGACGTCATCGCCGCGGAGGAGGAGGGGGCCTTGGCGTTCGGTGCGGGCCCCGGCGCCGTTCGCTTCATCAGCGGCACCTACTCCGCCCACCTGGAGCTGGAAGCCAAGCTCGCCGATTTCCACCGCCGCGAGGCGGCCATGGTCTTCTCCTCGGCGTATGCCACGGTGGTGAGCACCATCGTGCCCCTGGTCACCGGCCAGACGTTGCTCGTGAGCGACGAGCTTAACCACAACTGCATCATCAACGCCATGCGGCTGGCCCGGCCCGCCGGCAAGGCCGTCTATCCGCACCTCGACATGACTGCGCTGGATCGTCAGCTCGAGGACGCGAAAGGCCAGGCCCAACGGGTTCTGGTCGTCACGGACGGGATCTTCTCCATGCGAGGCGACCACGCACCGCTCGACGACATCATGGAGATTTGCGCCAGGCACGACGGCGACTTTCCCGAGAACGTGGTGCTGATAGTGGACGACTCCCACGGCGTCGGCGCCTTCGGCGCCACGGGCCGAGGAGTGGAGGAGTACACGGACGCCCCCCTTGCCGACATTCTCGTCGGCACGCTCGGCAAGGCCTTCGGCGTCAACGGAGGCTACGTCGTCTCGAGCGCCTCCGTGGTGCGGTTCCTCCGCGAGAGCTCGATGATGTACATCTACTCGAACCCCATCACCCCGGGTGAGGCACGAGCGGCATTGCGCTCTGTAGAAATCGTGGACAGCGAAGAGGGACGAGCGCTTCTGGCGCGGCTCCGGAACCTCACCAGGCGATTCGAGGACGGCCTCGGCCGGATCGGCATCGAGACCATCCCAGGGGAGCACCCGGTGGTCCCCCTGATGATCCGCGACACGACCCGGACCCGTGACCTGGTCCAGTACCTCTATGACAACGGGGTGCTGGTGACGGGACTGGCGTACCCCGTGGTGCCTCGAGGCGACGAGGAGATCCGGACGCAGATCAACGCTGACCACACCGAGGCCGACGTGGACGAGGTGCTGGCCCTGTTGGAGGCCTATCCGGGCTAGCGGGACCACTGCCGATGGCGCCGCGCTCCTCGGGCGGGCCACCGGCAGCGAGGCGGCGGGGTGAACACTTTTTTCCGATCGAGGCCCCTCGCCGCTGCCGTCTCCAGACCCCTCGCGCGGTCCGCACTGTCCGCGTAAGCTGTTTTACGACATACCCATGAGCGCCTTCGTCCGATCCGTTTGGCTCCCGGGCACGGGCCTTGCTCGCCTGCGTCGTATACCGTGTGGCGGTCCCCCCAAGGCTCAGACACAGGCAGTGGACCCTTGAGTGCGTCGGAAACGCCCTACGTCGTGACGGATGTCCCGCCCGCTCTGCCGGCGGAGCTCCAGGCGAAGCCCCTTCGGAACACCTCGCTTCCGAACGGCGCCCCGATCTTGAAGGCGCCGGACGACGCGCTGGACAACCACGTCCGGCACGCCCGCGAACATCTGGATCGCCTCCAGCAGGGCCTGGCCATGGTCCAGGATCCGGGGCAGGTGTTCCTGGCCCGGGACGAGACGGACTTTTTCTGGGAGCTCATCGGCTTCCGCCTCATCGGCCATCCGGGCCTGATCTTCGGGGCCGTCCGCTTCAGACGCCACGAGTTCCCCGGCATCGAGCTCGGCCGTGAGTCGCTGGCGGCCTACCTGTCCGCACCCTCCGCCTCGCTGGGCCAACCCGGACTCGATTCGCCGCCCGGGATGATCCCGGTGTTGCTGCCCCGGGCTCACGAGACGATCCCGACCTTCCTCAAGGGCGTGCAAGCCGGGCGCAAAGCGTGCCCCATCTTCATGGATCCCAGCACCGTCCGCGTCGCTTTCGATCTGCGGATGTACAACCCGTCTGGCCTGGACAACTTCCGGCAGCGCGCCGGGCCGCTGCGGAAGCACCTGTTCCGCACGATCGACGGACACGTGCTGCGCGGGCTCTCGCACCCCACGGCAGATGGCCCCAACCGCCGTCGGACCTACGTTGCGGTGAAGGACGCGGAACAGCTCACGCCCCGAGGACGATTCCGCCTCCCGACCCTGGCCCTTCATCGGTCCTTCCTCACCCTCACCGCCGAAGCCGGCAACAGTGAGGCGGGACTGGCGGCCCCGAACTGGGTCCCGTTCGTCCCGGCCACCGCCCACGCCGACCACCTGCTCCTGGGATAGCCTCGGTTCTTCCAGGACGTTCGCCGTGCTCCCGGGGTGACCGCCCAGCCCCCCGGATGACCGCCGGCCCCTGAGATGATGGCCCGCCCCGAGCGTCGAGCGCCGGGGGGGCTCCCCCACTCGCTGTCCCAGACATCCCCACCTCGGGTCCGCGTGCCCGGCCCGCCTTTCTTCCGGGTCTAGCGCCAATTCGATATGAAACCATATCGATATGGATCCGTAGTGAACGGCGCCCATGCCCGCGCTGCGGGCCCCACGCCGAAGAACCGGAGACCTCGAGATGGTGCAAGCGTCGAGCTCGCCGCATGACGTCCGGCTGCCGCTGAAGCCCCAGTGGTTCCACATCCTGCTGGCTTTGGCGGACGGAGCCCAGCACGGCTACGGCATCCGGTCGAGCGTGGAGGCGCGCACCCGGGGTACCGTGCGCCTCTGGCCCGCCACCCTGTACGGGACCATCCGACGGCTCAGTGACGAGGGATTCATCGAGGAGTTGGCGGAGGCCGACGACCCCGACGATGACGCCAGACGGCGGTACTATCGGCTGACCCCGGCGGGCAGGGACGTCCTGCGCGCGGAGACCGAGCGGCTGCAGGCGCTGGTGGATGCGGCCCGGGCGACCCGGGCCCTGGAAAACGCGTGAGCGTCCCAAAGCGCCCCGGCAGCGGAGAGCCCTGGCCGGTCCGGCTCTACACGCGGACGGCGGCCCTGCTTCCCCGTGAATACCGGGACCGTTACGTGCACGAGGCCGTCGCGGACTTCGCTCGCATCCACGCCGAGGCGGAAGCGAAGCGGGGGAGGTGGGCGGCGAGGGGGGTGGCGGTGTGGGGACTCCTGGACCTTTGGATCCGAATCCCCGCCGAGCACTGGGATCATTGGTGGAGCCGTCGCAGGCGGCTCCGTCTCAACGAGCTACGCCCCACCGGGGGCGGTGGAGGAGCGGAGATGATGCGGACCTGGTGGAAAGAGCTGCGGCTGGCCACCCGGGCTTTGGCCCGACGGCCGGGATTTACGGGTGTGGCCACGTTCACGCTGGCCCTGGGAATCGGCGCCGCGGTGGCCATCTTCACCGTGGTGAATGCCGTGCTGCTCCGGCCACTACCCTATCCGGACTCGGAAGCCCTGGTGAGCGTGAGACACCATGCGCCAGGTCTGGACCTCCCTGAGCTGACCAACTCGCCCGGGACCGTGCGGCTGTACCGGACGCAGAGCCGTAGCTTCTCGGGCTTCGCGGTATTCGGGACCGAGTCGCGCAACCTCCTGGTGGGAGACCGGGCGGATCGAGTTCGGGTGACCGCCGCGTCACCGGAGCTGCTGGACGTGCTGCGCGTCCGCCCTGCTCTGGGGCGTCCGTTCACTCACGAGGACGCGGCCGAGGGCGCCCACCCGGTGGCCATCCTCACCTGGCCGGCGTGGACCAGCCGGTTCGGCGCCGACCCCGCAATCCTGGGACGCTCCATCGAGATGGACGGGCAGACCGTGGAGGTCATCGGCGTGATGCCCGAAGGGTTCGCGTTCCCCACCCCGGAGCCCATCGCGCTCGTTCCGACCTACGTCGACCCTGACGGACGGTTCGGCGAGTTCGGCTTGAACGCCCTGGCCCGGCTGGAGCCCGGCATCGGCGTCGAGGCGGCCAGACAGGAGCTGACGGATCTGCAGGCACGCATCCCCGAGCTCTTCCCCGATATCGACGCGGCGTTCCTCGAGCAGGCCGGATGGAACGCTTCGGTCGAGCGATACCAGGACCGGATCGTGGGAGACGTCCGCAGCGCCCTCTGGATCGTGCTGGGTACGGTCGGCTTCCTCCTCCTCATCGCGTGCGCCAACGTGGCCAACCTGTTCCTGGTTCGGGCCGAAGCCCGACACAAGGAGTTGGCGGTACGGGCCGCGTTGGGCGCGGGACGGGTGCGGCTGGCCGGTGGGTACCTCTCGGAGAGCTTGCTGCTGGGTCTGGCCGGGGGCGTTCTGGGCATGGGTCTCGCGGCGCTGGGCGTGAGCGCTCTCGTGGCCAGCGGCCCGGCCGAGCTGCCCCGACTTCACGAGGTGCGGCTTGACGGAACGGTCATCGTCTTCGGCGCCGCGCTCTCGCTCCTGGCCGGCCTCGCATTCGGGGCCCTGCCCATCCTCCGGTACCTGAGCGGCTCCTTCGCTCGGGTGCTCCGGGACGGAAGCCGGGGGACCACGGTGGGACGCGAGCGACACCGGACCCGCAACGCGCTCGTGACCGTGCAGCTTGCGCTCGCCCTGGTGCTCCTCATGGGCTCCGGCCTCATGCTCCGGAGCTTCGCGCAGCTCCGGGCTGTCGACCCCGGCATCGAGCCCGAGGGGGTGCTTACGGTGGCCCTCAGCACCGGCGACGCCCGGGACAACGCCACCCGGGCCGCCTTCTACCAGCAGGTCGTCGAGGGCGTGGCAGCCCTCCCCGGTGTGACCAGCGCGGGAGCGGCCACGTCCCTCCCGGTTCTGCCCGAGAACACCAACGGCAGCTCGTTCGACATCGAATCCCGGCCCAGGGACGACAGCGACTTGCCACCGGTAGCCATGTACGATTGGGTGGCGCCGGGCTACTTCGAGACGATGGGCATTCCCCTGATCTCAGGGCGCTCGGTGGAGCGGGCCGACCACGAGGGAGGCCGCCCCGTTCTGTGGGTGAGCGAGAGCTTCGCCACCACGTTCCTTGACGGGTCGGCATTGGGCGAGCGAGTCCGCTTCAACGATCACGAGCCGTGGCAGGAGATCGTTGGCGTGGTGGGCGACGTCCGGAACTTCGGCCTGAAGGAGGACATCCGTCCGGTGGCCTACCTCCCCATGGTCGTGGAGGGCGTGAGCCGAGAAGAGCTGGCGCGCATGATCGTCGTGGCCCGAACGGAGGGCGACCCGGCGGCCCTCGCCCCGAGCGTGCGGCGCGTCGTGACGGGCATCGATCCCCGGGTACCCCTCACCGATACGCGCACGATGAAGGAAGTGGTCTCGGCCTCCATGGCCGATACCGCCTTCACGATGACGCTCCTGGGCATCGCGGCGGGCGTCGCGCTGTTGCTCGGGGCGGTCGGGATCTACGGCGTCATCGCCTACGTGGTGAGCCAACGCACTCGCGAGATCGGCGTGCGTATGGCGCTGGGCGCTCGTTCGGGAGACGTCCAGGGCATGGTCGTGCGCCAGGGTCTGCGGGTGACGGTGCTGGGAGTGGGGCTGGGGATGATCGGCGCGTTCGCCCTGACCCGGGTGATGGCCACGCTGCTCTTCGGCGTCTCGGCCACCGACCCGGTCACCTTCGGACTCGTGCCCCTGGTGCTGGCGGGCGTGGCCCTCCTGGCCAGCTACCTCCCCGCCCGGCGGGCGTCGCACATCGATCCCACCGAGGCGCTGCGAGCGGAGTAGAGCCCCTGCCTCGGCCGGGGTGGCGCCGCCAACACGCAGCTGGCGCGGATCTCCGGGTGAGACGGCAGGACCCGATGCCGGCGGACGGAGGATGGGCGCTGCCCGCCCTCCGTCCGCGAGCGGTCTACCCGGCGAAACGGGTCAGGACCATTTCCCACCCTTCTTCGTACCCCTCCCGGATGGATGCGCCTCGCGCCCCCAACCGCTCCCACCCGCTGTGCACCAGCGCCAGCCGCGTCCCACCCTCCTCGGCCGTGAAGGTGACCTCGACGAGCTGCGCGCCGTCGGCTTCCCGGCCCGGGTGCCACGTGAACGAGAGACGTCGCGGCGGCTCCCAGACCGTGACCCGTCCCCAATCGCTGGAGGATCCGTCGCGCTGGGTCTCGTAGACCCTTCCGCCCACGCGTCCCTCGAGGACTACGCTCACCGCCCGCTCGCCACCGACGCTGTGGGTAGCGAGCGGCCACCACTCGCTCATGCCCTCCGCAAACCGTCGGAACGTGGCATCGACGTCCCACCCCACCCGGATCGTCTTTCGCACCGGGTCCAACACGCCCGTCTCCATCCCGCTCATGCGCTTTCCTCCTGGGCTGCAAACGCCTGGAGCACGTCGGACCAGAACGAGTCGACGTAGGCCCGGAGCGATTCCAGGCCCTCTACGCTCACCGAGTAGATCCGCCGTCGCCCGTCCCGCCGCACCCTCACCAGCCTGGCCTCGAGTAACACCCTCAGGTGCTGCGAGACGGCCGGCTGGCTGACCACCCTTCCGGCGGCGAGCTCACCTACGGATCGGGGACCGCTGCGTAGCTGCTCGAAGATGGCGCGACGCGTCGGATCCGAAAGCGCCTCCAGGGCCTTTCCATAAGTCATGACTTATATAAGGAGCCGCTGGCGTGGGCGTCAAGGGCGATCGTCAGAAGGAACGACGGCCGTGCGTTGCACTCACGGCTGCGGTGCGTGGTCTTCCTGACCACGCTCGGGCCGATCGGAGTGGGAGGTGGCGAGGCCGGGCCACCCGAGTGGAGGGCGTTCGAACCGGACGGTGCGAGATGACGGGGACGGGAGGCAGGCGAAGAGGGTGGAATTGGAGCACGGAATCCAGCCGGCACAGGGTTCGGCGAAGGTGGGTGACAGGGCCCAGGGACGCCCTGGTGCACGTGTGGAGAACGGTCGCGCTGTGCGTGGCAGCAGGCATCGTCGTCCCGGCAGCGGGCCAAGGCCAGGAGGGCGGCGCGGCGCAGAGCGTAGCCGTCACCCAGCTTCGCGGAGCGGTGGCGGACGGTGCGTCGGGCGCTCCTGTACCCAATGCCCAGGTTCGGGTTCTGGGAGTGCCAGGCGACGTGGCCACGTGGGCCGACGGCACCTTCGTGGTCCGGGACCTTCCGGCGGGTGAGTACACGTTACGGGTGAACGCCCTGGGGTACCGGGTGCGCGAGATGCCTTTCGTGGCCTCCCCCGACGGCACGCCCTTCCTTCGGGTGACCGTCGAGGCCACGCCGTTGGAGATCTCGGAGATCGTGGTCACCCCCGGGCGATTCGGCATCATGGGGACGGCGGCTCCGGCCACTCGTCAGACTCTCACTCGCGAGGATCTGGAGACGATCCCACAGCTTGGCGAGGACGTGTTCCGTAGTCTCCAGCGCGTGCCGGGCGTCGCCGCCGAAGACCTCTCCACCAGGCTGAACGTCCGGGGCGGGAGCGATCAGGAGATGCTGGTGACCGTGGACGGCGCCGAGCTCTACGAGCCGTACCACCTGAAGGACTTCGACGGGGTGCTCGGTATCGTCGACGTTCAGTCGGTGGGCGGGATCGACATGATCACGGGCGGGTTTCCCGTGGAGTACGGTGACAAGACCGCGGGCGTGTTCAACATGCAGACCCTCGACCCGCCGGTGCAGCAGACCCGTACGGCCGTGGGCCTGAGCATCATGAACCTCAGCTTCATGAGCCGAGGGACGTTCGACAGCGGGGACGGCAGCTGGCTGGTCTCCGCCCGCCGCGGCTATTTGGACATCGCCCTGGCGTTGACCGACAGCGACGGCGGCTTTTCACCCACGTACTGGGACGCCCTGGCGAAGACGCGCTACCGGGTTCACCGAAACCACACCGTTTCGGCTCACTTTCTCTACGCGAGCGACGATCTGACCTTCGAGGAGGACGGCGACTTCGTCGACTCGAAGTGGAGGAGCACCTATGGATGGCTGGGCTGGCAGGCGGAGCTCACGCCCCTCCTCCGCGCCCACACGGTGGCCTCCTTCGGCAGGGTGACGCGCAACCGGGGCGGATTCGAGAACGATCCGGAGTTCAGCCCGGGTCTCGAGGCCCACTTCGCCGACGATTCCCGCGTATTCGACGTGTTCGGGCTCAAGCAGGACTGGAGCTACGAGCTCTCGGACAACGCGCTGCTCAAAGTGGGCTTCGACGGCAAGCTGGGAACGGCCGACTACGACTACCTGAGCTGGAGCCGGCCACGTCCGTCCTCGCCCGGCGGCGACCCGGGCCCCACCGACAGCACGGTGGTGGCGACCACCCCGGACGGCAACGAGCTGGGGCTGTACACGGCGGCGCGGTTTCGGACCTGGGGACGGTTGACGACGGAGCTGGGTCTCCGGTATGACCGGCAGACCCACACGGGCGACGACGACCTGGCCCCCCGTATCCACGCGGCTATGGACCTGGGCGGCGCCACCCAGCTCAGGGCCAGCATCGGACGCTACTACCAATCTCACGGGCTGCACGAGCTGTCGGTGGGGGACGGCGAGAGCGAATTCACCCGCTCGGAGTGGGCCAACCAGGTCGCCGTAGGCGTCGAGCGCTCCTTCGGCCGTGGGATGAACATCCGGGTCGAGGGTTACGTCCGGGCCATCGAGAATCCCCGCCGGCGCTACTTCAACCTGAGCAGGGAGATCCTCCCGTTTCCGGAGGCCGAGGAGGACCGGGTCCGTATCGAACCGACCGAGGCCCGCGCTCGCGGCCTCGAGCTGATGGTGGCCCAGAACGCCGGACGCCTGTCCTGGTCGGCCAGCTATGCGCTGTCCGCCACGGAAGGGCTCGTCGAGGGGGTCTGGACGCCGCGCTTCTTCGACCAGCCCCACGCATTCCAGTCCATGGTGTCCTACGGCACCGAGTCGGGTTGGCGGTTCAGCGTTGGCTGGCAATACCACACCGGCTGGCCCATCACGCCCCGGGAGTTCGCGGCGGACACGCTCGGCACCAACCCCGACACGGGGGAGCCCGTCATTCGGGCCGTGAGCTCCTGGGGCGCCCTGAACGGCGATCGGCTCCCAGCGTACCACCGGTTGGACCTCAGAGTCAGCCGGAGCTTCGAGGTTGGCCGTGGGCTGCTGAGCGTGTTTCTGGACGTATTCAACCTGTACAACCGGGCGAATCTCCGATCGTACGGCTATGACGTGCGCCTCGTCGGCGACGAGCTGGTCACGCGTAAGGTTCCGGGCGAAGAGCAGCTTCCCGTCCTTCCTTCGTTGGGAATCCGGTGGGAGTTCTGAGCTCAGGGGGTGGCATCGGTCCGCCCGGGCACCCACTCTTGGGAGTCCTCGCTGGCCCGGATCGTGCCCGGTCGCGAGATCGCCGACCGAACCCACGGCGCGCGCCCATGGTGGTGGCGCACGTCATCGGCCGGCTGGCCAGTCCGCCTTTCCGTCGGAGGGACTGTGACAGTCGAACGCCTCACGTTGGCCATCATCACGGAGGTCTTCCATGACGATCCGGGGGGCCGACGACTGACCGAGCGGTTGAGACAAGCCCGGGACCTGGGCGCCACGCTCGCTGTCCTGCCCGAGCTCCCCCTGGACCGTTGGGTTCCGGCCACCAAGCAGGTGTCCGACGACGACGACGAGCCACCGGACGGGCGGCGGCAGGCGCTCCAGTCGGCCGCCGCCGCCGCCGCTGGCGTCGCCCTGCTGGGCGGCGCCATCGTGCGGGATCCGCTCAGCGGCTCCCGCCACAACACGGCGGTCCTGTTCGGGCCTCATGGTCGGGTGCTGACGCGCTATCGGAAGCTCCACCTGCCCGAAGAGGAGGGCTTCTGGGAGACCTACCACTACGAGGCCGGCGACCAGCCGCCGGGCGTGGTGACGGACCTGGGCATGCCCGTCGGCATCCAGCTCTGCTCCGACGTCAACCGTCCGGAGGGCTGCCAGCTTCTCGCGGCACAGGGGGCAGAGCTGATCCTGGCGCCTCGCGCCACGCCCAACGACACCTACGAGCGTTGGCGTCTCGTGCTCCGGGCTGACGCGGTGACGAGCTGCGCCTACGTCGCGTCCGCGAACCGCCCCGGAGGGTCTGCGGGCCTCGCTACGGGCGGACCCTCCCTGGTCGTCGGACCCGACGGCTCGGTGCTGCTGGAGACGGACGAGCCCCTGGCCGTGGTCGACGTGGAGCGAAACGTGGTCCGTGCGGCGAGGGCCGAGTATCCCGGCTACTTGCCCGTGCGCGCCGACGTCTACGCCCGGGGGTGGCAGGCCCTCGCGAAGGAGGCGCCCGGTCCGGACGCATGAGTCCTGGGGAACTCCGCTCACGCCCAGCTCGTAAGGAATGAAGAGCGTCGCAGCCGTGGGACATGCGGAGGGGAGGACGCGGATGGGCACGGACGATGCGGACGGCGTGGTGGCGCAGATCGACCGGGTGCGTCGGACATGGCTGGACGCCCTGGGCCGAGGCGCCCTGGACGAGTTGGTCTCCATGGTCACCGAAGACGTCGTCTTCCTACCGGCCAACTCGCCGCCCGTCGTGGGCCAGGAGCCTCTCCGCGAGCTCTACGCCACCTTGCTGAGCCGCTTCCGTATCCGGCAGGACGTCACGGTGTCCGAGACGCTCGTGGACGGTCCGGTGGCGTACGAGTGGGGTCATCAGACCTTCACCATGTACCCCCGCCGCGGTGGCCCGCCGGTGAGCGTCCACGGCTACGGCATGGCCATCTACCGGCAGGGCACCGACGGCGAATGGCGCTTCGCCCGGGCGATCAGCAACCTCGCACCCTCTGACCTGGCCTCCCGGGGACGCGGCGCCTCCCCGACCCGCAGATCTACCCCAGCTTCTCCGACAGACGGGCCAGGGCACCCATGAGGTCGGGCCGGATCTCGAGCACCGCCAGCATGGGGTCGTAGCCGAGCTTCTTCATGCGTTTCGGCACGGACGCGATCGTGTGCCCGCGTACTTTCAGCCGCCCGTTCACCTCGTCCCAGAGCAGCGGTGTCGAGACGGCCGCCTCGGGTACCGGGCGAACGCTGAAGGGCGCGACGATGAGCTGGCCGTGACGGTTCTGCAGGAAGTCGATGTAGACCTTCCCTTCCCGCTGACTGATCGTCCTCGTGATCGTGGCGATCTCGGGCATCTCGGCTACGGCTACGTGGGCCAACAGGTGTCCCAGCGTGCGTGACTGCTCGTACGTGCACTGCCGCCCCAGCGGAATGAGGATGTGAAGCCCCGTGGAGCCCGTCGTCTTGACGCAGGTGGGTAGCTCCAGCTCTTCACACAGCTCCTTCAGGAAGACGGCCACCTTCACCACGTCCGAGAAAGGGGCGTCCTTCGGGTCGAGGTCGATCACGCACCAGTCGGGCTTGCCGAGCGTCGCTACGCGACTCGACCAGATGTGGAGGGGGATCGTCGCCAGATTCGCGAGGTACAGCAGCGACTCCTGATTCTCCACCACGAAGTACGACAGCTCGCGCTCCGACGACTCGCTCCAGACCGTGACGGTCCGGAGCCACTCGGGCGCCCATCCCGGCGCATCCTTCTGGTAGAAGGACTTGCCGTCGATGCCATCGGGATACCGGGTCAGCACCACGCATCGGTCGTCCAGGTACGGCTCCATCCACTCCCACGCCGTCCGGTAATACTCGATCAGATCACCCTTGGTGTAGCCCTCGTCGGGCCAGAAGACCTTGTCCAGGTTGGTAAAGGGAACCGCCCGCTCCTCTTCGCCCGACACGGCTTCGGGCTCGGGCAGCTCCCGCTTGGGGTCATCGAGTCGGCAGTCGGTGGGAGGCTTGTCGTCTCGCAGGCGTAGGAACACCGGCTGGCGGAGCAGACCGTCGTCGGTGAACTCCTTGAAGCGCACCTCGGCCACGAGCTCGGGGCTGACCCAGTGATGCCCCCCACCGGACGGCGCCGGCCCCGCCACGGGCGCGTCGTCCACCTGGAGGGCCTCGAGCTCTTGCCGCAGATCGTCCAACTGCGCGCCGGTGAACCCGCTGCCGACCCGTCCCACGTAGAGCAGGTCGTCGCCCGCGTACTGACCCACGTGCAGCGCCCCCAGGCCCTTCCGGGAGCCCGTCGGCTCGGTGAAGCCCACGATGACGAAATCCGAGGTATGGTCCGCCCGGATCTTCAGCCAGTCCTTGGATCGGACGCCCCGGTATCGGGCGTCCGCCTTCTTGGCCACGATGCCCTCGAGGCGCATCTGCTGGACCTGCTCGAACATGGCGTCGCCCCGCTCCGCGATATGATCGGAGAAGCGAAGCGGCCCGGTGGACGGGAGCACGCTTCGAAGCAGTCGCTTGCGCTCCAACAGGGGGAGGGGCCGCACGTCGAAGTCCTGGAAGCCGAGCAGATCGAAGAGGTAGAGGGTCGCGGGGAGCGCCACCGCAGCCCGGACCACGTCGCCGCGGCGGGTCAAGCGACCCCTGCGCTGCAGCCGGGAGAAGCTGGGCAGACCCTCGAGGTCGTGGACGACCACCTCGCCGTCCAATACCAGATGGGGAACAGGCAGGAGCGATACGGCTCGCGCCACCTCGGGGAACGTATCGGTCAGGTCGTTCCCGGCCCGGGACCAGAGCCACACTTCCGGCCCGTCCTTCTCCACGATGAGGCGGTAGCCGTCGTACTTGATCTCGAAGATCCAACCTTCCCGGGTGAAGGCACGCTCCCGAGGCGTGGCGAGCATCGCCTTGGCCTCTTTCCCGTCGACCCGCTCCCGTGGCGCCCCCAGATCCGCGAGATCCGCCACCGTCTCGCCGACCCGGTCGACCCCGCCCTTCATCTCCTCGACCGATAGACCCGAATAGATGGAGTCGGGGGGATAGTCCTCGGTGCCCTGCTCGCTGGCGAAGCCATCGCGCTCCTTGATCAGGAGCCAGTCCTCCTTGGTCTTCACGAGGGTCCAGACGCCGCGAAGCTTGTAGCCCCGGAGCTCGAAGAGGAGCTTGCCCTTCTCCATGCCGGCATCCGGATCCTCCAGCGGGATCCAGACGCCCCGGTCCCAGACGATGACCGCGCCAGCGCCGTAGCTGCCCTCGGGGATGAAGCCTTCGAAGTCGGCGTAGTCCAGGGGATGGTCCTCGGTATGGACTGCCAGCCTCTTGTCCTGGGGATTGGGAGACGGCCCCCTGGGTACCGCCCACGACAGGAGGACCCCGTCCCATTCCAGGCGGAAGTCGTAATGCAGGCGCCGCGCCGCGTGCATCTGGACGACGAACTGAAGCCCCCCGCCGGATGCGGGAGCCGAATCTCGTGCCCCAAAGGGCTCTGGGGTGGCTGAAGCCGAGCGCTTGGCCCGGTAGGCTTCGAGGCGGTCGGGCATGACGGTAAGGGAAGCCTTGCAGGGCGACTTGCCAAGGCACGGCCGCTTGAGCCGCGCTCCCCGGGATCGGTACATTCCGCTTCATGTCCGATCCCGACCGACCGCGGCGCCGTTACGGCGAAAAGGAAGTCGGCCTGATCCTCAAACGGGCCACGGAGCTCTCGCAGGGGGCGCCCGAGCCCACCGAGGGCAGCGGCTTGACGCTCGAAGAGCTGGAAGAGATCGCCATCGAAGCCGGCATCGATCCCAGGTTCCTGCGTGACGCGGCCGCGGAGCTCGAGACCAGGGGTCCCACCCCCGAGGGCATCGAGCGACTCCTGGGCGGTCCCGTCATGGTGGAGCTCCAGCGCAGGGTCCCCGGCGAGGTACCCGAGGATCGCTGGGACGACGTGATCCACGAGATTTCCCGGGCCGCCGATGGTCAGGGGCACCCCAGCGTCATCGGGCGCACCCTTTCCTGGGTGCTCTCCGACCCGAATCGCCAGCGCTTCCTCCAGGTTACCGTTTCGAATCGGGACGGCGAGACGCTCATCCGCATCGAGGAGCGGATGCAGCAGCTGGCCGGCGCCATATACGGCGGGCTGCTGGGCGGCGTAGGTGGGGGCCTGGGCCTCGGCGTCGGGCTCGGCGTCGGGCTCGGCGCCATGGGCTCTGCCCTCTTCGCCACCGTGTTTCCGGTCGCGGTCTTTGCCGGGTCGTTCTGGGCAGCCCACCTGGCGTTCGGGAGCACGGCCAACAAGCGCCGGCGTAGCCTCACCACGCTGCTGGATCGTCTCACGGAGCTGGTGGAGCCACCCCCGCGCCTGGAGGGTGGGGAGCCGCCGGCCGGCGCTTTACCAGCATCTTGAACGAGCCCCGCTGAAGCTCGGCTCCTCCCGCGTCCACGAGCGACGCCCCCAGCTCCACGAGTCCGCGATCCAGCCGCGACGTAGGCCGGGTCGCGTCGACGCGGATGCGGACGCTCACGGCGGTGCCCAGACGGATGGGTGCGACGAAGTCCCAACTCAGTCCCACCAGCGCCACCAGCGTGCCCCTCGTGAGACGGGACTGGTTGAGGAGTCCGGTGGCGACGGCCAGCCCCAGGACCCCGTGGGCCACTCGCTCTCCGAAGGCGCTGCCGCGAGCGTATTCCGCGTCGAGATGCAGCGGGTTCCGATCGCCCGAAACGTCCGCGAAGGCGAGTACGGACGCCTCGTCGACCACCCTCGACGACGTCTCGAGCTCGGTGCCCACGCGAAAGTCCTCGAAGTAGAGGGACTCCACGGTCCGGCCTCCCCTTTCGTTCTTGCGCGTCACGTTATCTTACACTATTGATACGATCGTAAACTTAGTGACAGATATCGGATCCCGGCGACGGGCGCCAGGGAGCCCGAGTGAGGGTCGATTCTCGCATGAACCGTCAGCGGCCCCAAAGCCTGGTCTTCACCCTCTTCGGGGAGTACCTCCTTCCGCGAGCCGAGCCCGTATGGGCAGGCAGCCTCATCGACCTGCTCGAGCCCCTGGGCGCGTCCGAGGGAGCCGTCCGCACCACGCTCTCGCGCATGTCTCGGAAGGGCTGGTTCGACACGGTTCGCGCCGGACGGCGCAGCTTCTACCAGCTTTCGCGCCGTGGCCGTGCGCTCCTCGAAGAAGGCAGGGAGCGCATCTACCATCCGTCGTGGGACGAGCCCTGGGACGGCCGCTGGCTCCTCCTGGCCTATTCGATTCCGGAAGACCGGCGGGAGCTGCGGGACCGGCTGCGGGACCGGCTCGGCTGGCTCGGGTTCGGTGCGCTCGGCAACGGTCTGTGGATCTCTCCGCACGAGGTGGAGGACCAGGTGCGGGACATCGCCGCGGACCTGGGCATCGAGGAGCACCTGGAGTGTTTCCACGCCGAGGGGGCGGGTTTCACCGAGCCGGATCGCCTCGTTGCCCGGTGCTGGGACCTGGAGTCCCTGAACAGACGGTACGAGGCCTTCATCGCTCGCCACGTGCCCGCCTTCCAAGGGCTGCGGGAGGCCACCGGGCCGGACCCGGCCTCGCCCCGTGACTCTTACGTCCGCCGCTTCCAACTCTCCCACGAGTTCAGGGAGTTCCCCCTCATCGACCCCTACCTGCCGCGGTCGCTCTTGCCGCCCGAGTGGGCCGGCGAATGCGCCGCGGCGCTGTTTCACAGCTACCACGATCTGCTGACCGAACCCGCGGACGGGTACGTGGAATCGGTGCTGGCCAGGGCTGGCACACCCGCCCCCGCGGGCGTCCCCGCTTCCAAGGTGGCAACCGGCCGTGGATCCCGGACCGCCCAACGTCGCCTCACGAGGTAATCATGGAACCATTCCCTGTCAGGACCCCCGACTCGTTCGACTTCGACGAGATCATCTACGAGAAGAAGGACTGGGTGGCCACGGTCACGATCAATCGGCCCTTCAACTACAACGCCTACTCCACGTCGGCGTTGGAAGAGCTCGCGGCGGCCTTCCGCGACGCCGCGTTCGACGACCAGATCGGCGTCGTCGTGTTCACGGGCGCCGGTGACCGTGCGTTCTGCACGGGCGGCGATGTCAAGGAATACGAAGCGCTGTACACCACGAAGCCCCGGGACTACTGGAAATACATGGGCCTCTTCCGGGCCTACATCGAGAGCATCGTGAACACGGGGAAGCCCGTGATCGCCCGGCTGAACGGCATGGCCGTGGGTGGGGGAAACGAGTCCCAGATGGCGTGCGATCTGGCGGTCATGGCCGAGCACGCCTTCATCGGACAGGTCGGCACCAGAGTCGGCAGCGTCGCGGCGGGGGGCGCCACCCAGTGGCTGCCCATCCTCATCGGCGACCGGCGGGCGCGGGAGATGCTCCTCTTCAACGGACGCATCGGCGCTCATCAGGCGCTGGACTGGGGGCTGGTGAACCGGGTGGTCCCTTCGGTCACGCTCGAAGGCGAGTTCATCGAGGGTGCAACGGACGAGCAGATCCGCAAGGCGCAGGCCGGGGAGGACGGGTACGCCATCAGCCTCGACATGCTGGACCGGTCGGTGGCCGACCTGGTGGAGAAGCTCCTCAGCCAGTTCCCCGAGTGCACCCGCTACACGAAGCAGCAGGTCAACTTCTGGAAGGACCTCGCCTGGCACCAGACGATCGGCCACGCCCGGGACTGGCTCGCGCTCCACTACACGGCCCTCGAGCCGTGGGAGGGCATGCGGGCGTTCGTGCAGAAGCGTCGGCCTCGGTACATGGACGTCCGGTCCCGGGCGGCCGAGGGTGGCTCCAGCGAGTTCGTCTGGGGTCCGCCCAGCCGGGACTGCCCCGCGTGCGGAGCCGAGGGCATCCCCGAGAGCTTCCGCTTCTGTGGCGTCTGCGGTAGCGCCCTGGAGGTCGGGAACGGTGCAGCCGGCGATGCCGAGACCGCGGAGGCCCGGGGATGAACGAGCCTTCGTTCCTGCGCGTCCGCAACGAGGGGGGCGTCGCGCGGCTCTCCCTCGACCGGCCTCCGCTGAACGTGCTGGACCTGCCGATGCTGGAGGAGATGAGGCGGGCCGTCTCCGCGCTCAGCCGCGATCCTGACGTTCGCGTGCTGGTCCTGACCGGAGAGGGCCGCGCGTTCTGCGCCGGCGTCGACGTGGCCGACCACACGGCCGACCGGGTCGACGCGATGCTCGACGCGCTGCACGAGGTCTTCCAGGAGCTCCTGCGCTGCGGAGCGCCGGTGCTGGCGGCCGTGAATGGCGCGGCCCTCGGGGGCGGGTGTGAGCTCCTCCTGGCCTGCGACGTCGTGCTGGCCCGCGCCGGCGCCAAGATCGGGCAGCCGGAGGTACGGCTCGGCGTCTTCCCGCCCGTTGCCGCCGCCTACCTGCCCCGAATCGTGGGTCCGCAAGCGGCTCTCGACCTGATCCTCTCGGGTCGGACGATCCTCGCGGAGGAGGCCAGGGAGCTGGGCCTCGTGACCCGGGTTCTGCCACCCGATGAGTTCGACGCCGAGGTGGATCAGTATGCCGCCTCCCTCGCCGATCTCAGCGGACCGGTCCTGCGGCTCGCCAAGCGGGCGGTCCGTGACGGTCTGGAGAAGCCCGCCACCCGCGCGCTCAAGCGGGCCGAGTCGCTCTACCGGCACGACTTGATGCGCCTCGAGGACGCCCACGAAGGGCTGGCCGCGTTCCTGGAGAAGCGCGCGCCTGTCTGGAAAGGAGCCTGACGCCATGGCCAGCTCGGAAACGGGCCTTCCGCCGAACCCCGAGACCCGTCTCCTCGACGTCGACCTGGATCAGGAGCTTCCCCGGGTCCTCGCGGACCTCCGGGACGTCGTGGAGGATCCGGACTTTCCGTCGGTGCAGCGATGGCGCGACGCCGGCGGCAAGGTGCTGGGTCACTTCCAGGTCTACTTCCCCGAGGAGCTGGCCCACGCCGCCGGAATGCTGCCGGTCAAGCTGCGGGGCGCGCAGGTGGAGCGGAGGGAGGCGGACTCGCACTTCGGCTCCTATCTGTGCTCGATCCTGCGCAGCACGCTCGAGCTGGCGCTGAGCGACCGCCTCCAGGTCGACATGTTCGTGACGCACCCGATCTGCGACGCCGCGCGGAACCTGGCCGGGATCTGGTCGCGCAACCTGCCGCAGCCGGCGCAGATCCTCTATCTGCCGCAGAACCCCAACTCGGCCTTCTCCAGCACGTACCTGGAGGAGGAGTACGCCCGCGTCCTCCGCGATCTCGAGGAGCTGGTCGGCAAGAGGGTCACCCCGGCGGATCTGCGGCGCTCCATCGCCGTGTTCAACCAGAACCGTCGCCTGCTGCGGGAGCTCTACGCCATCAAACGGGATTCGCCGTGGCTGCTGCCCGTGGACGAAGCGTACGTCCTGGTGGCGTTGGCCGGGATGCTGCCGCGAGAGGAGCACAACGGGCTGCTCTCGACCCTGCTTCCCCGCATCCGCTCCCGCGAGGCCCGTGCCCAGGACCGCATGCGGGTGGTGTTCGAGGGTGGCTTCTGCGAGCAGCCCCCCCTCGATCTGCTCAGGTCCATCGCCCAGTTCTGCTACGTCGTGGACGACGACCTGCTGATCGGACTGCGGTGGATCCTCGACGACGTCGCCCTGGAGGGGCGGCCTCTCATGAGCCTGGCCGACGCGTACCTGAACCACTCCTCGTACAGCCCCGTGCAGCACGATCTCCGGAAGCCCAAGGAGAAGATGCTGCTCGAGCGCATCCGCGAAGCACGGGCCGAGGCGGCCATCGTGGCCGCGGCGAAGATGTGCGAACCGGGCCTCGACGAGCAGGTGGCATACGGGCAGGCGCTGGACGAAGCCGGCATCCCGTATTTCGTCACCGAGTTCGAGGAGAAGATGACGTCATACGACCATCTCCAGATCCAGTTGGAGACGTTCGTCGAGAACCTGTTGTTCGCTTGAGGCCAGCCAGCGGAAACGTCGCGCTCCGCCCAGTGCGGACGGCGCGTCCGCCGGTCGGCCCTGGGACACCGAAACGGAGTGGGACATGACATCGACGGTGACGGATCAGGAGCTCATGGGCCGGGGCACCCGGGACGGCGCCCGGCTGTTTCGCGAGTGGTTCGCGCGGCTCACGGCATCGGCCGAAGAAGGCCATCCCGCAGCGTACGTCTTCGTCATGGGAAGCCTGGTAGAGGTCCTGCGGAGCTTCGACCTGCGCATCGTCTTTCCCGAGATCAACTCCCTCCAGACGGCTGTGAGAAAGGTCTCGGACGACTATCTGAGTCTCGCCGAGGACCATGGATTCTCGCCGGACGTGTGCGGATACGTGAAGGCGGACTACGCCCTTCAGCTTCGCCGGGGCGAGCATCCCATGGGTCGCATCCCGCCTCCCTCGGTGGCCGTTCTGACCAACGCCTGCAACACCTACCTCAAATGGGCCGAGATCTGGGAGCGGATGTACGACGTGCCCATCGTGACGGTAGACGTTCCCGGGACCCGCGGTGTCGGCGCGGCCGGCGTCGCGTCGGCCCAGGGTTTCGAGCGTGACCGCAAGTACGTGGAGCATCAGATCCGGGAGCTGATCGCGGTCCTCGAGGATTTGACCGGCACGCCCTTCGATATCGATCGCTGCCGGGAAGTCCTGCGGCATACGAACGAGATGGGGCGAAGCTGGCGTCGGGTCCTCGAGCTCAACCGCGGCACTCCGGCGGTGTTCGACTCCATGCTCGAGGGTACCATCTACCTCGGTGTCGCAAACGCCCTCCGGGGCACGCCCGAGGGAGCGCGGTACTTCAAGGACCTCGTCGAGGAGATGGAGGCGAAGCGGCGCGCGGGCATCAGCCCTCTCATCGATCACGGCGAGGAGCATCGGCTGATCTTCGTGGGCGTGCCCTGTTACCCCATCTTCCGCCGCTTCTACCAGCTGTTCTCCGAGTGGGGCGGGGTCTTCGTGAGCTCCACCTACATGTGGTTCGCCTCGGGCGGGCTCAACATCGACTTCGAGTACGACCTGTCTCGGCCCATCGAGAGTCTCTCGGAGGGTGTGGTCCTCGGCGTCCGGAAGGCCGTCGATTCCATGCTCTTCCAGGATGACGCCATCATCGAGGCGATCGACACCTTCGGCGCCGACGGTGTGGTCTACCATCCGGTCAAGAGCTGCCGAACGGTGTCCACCGGCCTGGCCGACAGCCGCCGGGTCGTGCTCGAGAACCGGGACGTGCTGTGCCTCTACATCGAGTCGGACATGATGGACAAGCGAGTCGTCTCCGAGGCGCAGCTCAAGAACCGGATCGACGCGTTCTTCGAGGGCCTACAGTCCAGGAAGCTCCGGCTGTCGGGTGTCGAGCAAACCCACGGCGCGCCCGATTCCAGTGCCCCAGGCGCGCCGGCGGCAGCGACCGAGCGAGGAGGAGGCTGACATGTCGTACGCAGCGGGTGTGGACGTGGGCTCGACGCAGACCAAGGCCATCGTCGTGGACGAGCACGGCGCTATCGTGGGACGGTCCCTGCTACCCACGGGAGCCAACGTCGTCGCCGCGGCTGAGCACGCGTTTGCCACGGCGCTCGCCGACCAGGGGCTCACCGAGGACGAGGTGGGCTTCGTGATCGGGACCGGGTACGGACGCTACCGGGTCGAGTTCGGCGACGCGCAGATCACCGAGATCGTATGCCATGCCCGGGGCGCGGCGGCCATGTTCCCCGACACCGAGACCGTGCTGGACATGGGCGGCCAGGACACGAAGGCCATCCGCATTCAGAAGGGCGGCGACGTTCTGGACTTCTGCATGAACGACAAGTGCGCCGCAGGCACCGGACGGTTTCTCCAGTCCGCGGCCGCGGCGCTCGAGATGGAGCTCGCCGACCTCGGTCCCACGGCGTTGAAGGGCCAGCGGCCGGTCAAGATCAGCACCACGTGCACGGTGTTCGCAGAGTCCGAGGTGCTCTCGTGGCTGGCCCGAGGCAAGCGCATCGAAGACATCCTGCTTGGCGTGCACGAGTCCATCGCGTCCAGGTCTTTCGCGCTCCTGCGCCGGGTCGGGATCCAGGGAGACATCACCTTCACCGGAGGCGTCACGCGGAACGAGGCCATGGTGGCGGTCATGAACCAGATCCTGGGGACGGAGATGAACGTGAGCGAGGAGTCACACTACATGGGCGCCCTGGGCGCCGCCCTCTTCGCCCTCGAGAGAATCCACAAGGGCCGCGAGCCCATGGCGGCTCGAGAGGAGGTGTCGGCATGAGGGTGACGGCGGGCATCGATGTCGGGTCCACGTATACGAAGGCGGCCCTGATGGGCGCGAGCGGCCACCTGATCGCGACGAGTATCCGCAACACGGGGTTCAAGCTCGAGCAGGCGGCCGAGGCGGCCCTGAAGCAGGCCCTGGACGAAGCCGGTGCGCGCCGCGACGAGGTGACCTACCTGGCCACCACGGGATACGGCCGCAACCAGGTCGGCGCGCGGGACGTTCAGGTCACCGACCTCACCGCCCAGGCGTGGGGAACGCGATACTTCTTCCCCGGGACACGCACCGTCCTGGACATCGGCGGGCAGACCATGAAGGCGATGCGGCTCGACGAGACCGGCAAGGTCCAGTCCTTCCGTCTCAACGACAAATGCGCCGCCGGCACGGGAGCGTTCCTGGAGAAGACCGCCCGGTACCTGGGCTACAGCATCCAGGAGATCGGACCGATGGTGGAGTACGCCCGGGAGCCCGTGCCCATTTCGGGGGTGTGCGCCGTGTTCGCCGAGTCCGAAGTGATCAACCACGTGAGCAACGGCGCCCAACCGGCCGACATCATGTACGGTGCCATGACATCGCTCATCGAACGGTCGGTGCGGCTCATGAAGCGGGTTCGGATGGAGCCGGAGTTCACCCTGGTGGGCGGCATCATGAGGTTCCCCACCATGGTGCGGGTCATGCGCGAGCAGCTGGGCCAGTCCGTGAACGTGCCGCCCGAGCACCTGGTTCAGTGCACCGCCGCGATCGGCGCAGCGATCCTGGCCGGACGTCGCCTGAAGAAGCTGACGACGCCCGCTCAGGCCGCGCTCTCTCCCTGAGCCGTGGTCATGGCCGAGCACATCGATCCTGCGGCCCGGGGCGACGTGGCCAGCGCCATCGCCACCGGGATTCGACGAGTACGCCGCGACGCCGAGCTCGCCGCCCAGGGGTGGACGCGTCGCTTCGTGGGCGCGCCTCCCCGGCTCAAGGAGATGGCGGACCTGTACGAGTCCCTGGGAAACGAGGTGCTGCTGGACGCCGTGACCGACGACGAGTTGGCAGAAGCGTGCGCGGGATGCGCGTTGGCCCTCACCTTCTTCAAGGTCATCTATACGAGGAGCGCGACGTGAAGGCAGCCGTCTTCCACGGGGCCGACCGACCCCTCTCGGTCGAGGAGGTCCCGACCCCCACGCCGGGCCCAGCGGAGCTGCTGGTGCGGGTGGCGGGGTGCGGGGTGTGTCATACCGACCTCCACTACGTCGATCACGGAACCCCCACGTTCAAGCCGCCCCCGCTGGTGCTCGGCCACGAGGTCGCGGGCACCGTCTCGGAGGTGGGTACCCATGTCGAGGGGTTCCAGGTCGGTGACCGCGTACTCCTGGCGGCGGTTCTCTCATGCGGACGCTGCGAGCTCTGCAGGATCGGCCGTGAGAACCTGTGCGAGAACGGTCGCATGCTGGGAAACCACACCGACGGCGGTTACGCCGAGTACCTGACGGCACCGGCCCGGGACGCCTTCCACCTCCCGGACGAGATCCCCGTGGTGGAAGGCTCCATCATCGCCGACGCCATCACGACACCGTACCACGCGGTCGTGAACCGAGGCAGGGTCAAGCCGGGTGACGGCGTGGTTGTGGTGGGATGCGGGGGTGTGGGGCTCAACGTGGTCCAGGTGGCGGCTGCGCTGGGAGGTCAAGTCGTGGCCGTGGACCTGTCCGATCAGAAGCTCGAGTGGGCGAGCCGGCTCGGTGCGATGGCCACGGTGAATGCCGCCACGACGGAGCGGGTGGACCGCGAGGTCCGGAGCCTCACCGGCGGTGGCGCACACATCGCCTTCGAGGTCGTGGGACACCCCGACACCCAGTCCACGGCACTGTCCTGTCTGCGCACGGGCGGGCGGCTGGTGCTCGTGGGATACAGCCCCGAAAAGATGGCCCTGAACTCCGGCCGCGTGATGTTCCGGGAGCTCGAGGTCGTGGGGTCGCTGGGATGTCGCCCCGTGGACTACCCACGCGTAATCGAGCTCGTCCGGCAGGGTAGGATCAGCCTCTCGCCCCTCGTCACACACCGCTTCCCCCTCGACGAGATCGGAGACGCGTTCGACACGCTCCGAGCCGGCGAAGCGATCCGCGCGGTGGTGATGCCTTGACGGTGGCGACGGAGGCGACTCTCGTCCCCCGGTGGTGGGCTGTGACACAGGGGCTGGCACTGGCAGGCCTGGCGGGGCTCATGGTGGCCCTCGCGGTGGCGCCCGAGGTCGCCCTGAGGATCTTCTGGTACGGGTTCATCCCCGTGGTGCCACTGGTGCTCGTGGTGAGCCCGAATCTGTGGCGCGGCGTTTGCCCCCTGGCGACGCTCAACGTGTCGACGGGCCGTCGCCGGGGCCGGCGGGTCCTGACGGCGTCCCATGCACGCTGGGCGGGCGCAGGCGGAATCCTGTTGCTTTTCGTACTCGTCCCGGCACGGCATCTCTTGCTGAACGCCAGCGGCTCCGCGCTTTTGGCGCTCCTGCTGGTGCTCGCGGCATCCGCCTTGGCCCTGGGCTTCCTGTTCGACACCAAGGCCGGCTTCTGCAATGCGATTTGCCCCGTTCTTCCAGTGGAGCGTCTCTATGGGCAGCGGCCCTGGATCGAGCCCGGGAATCCTCGGTGCTCCACGTGCAATTCGTGCACGCGCGGCGGATGCCTCGACCTGGCGCCCACCAAGTCCGTCGCGCAGACGCTGGGCCGTGCACGGAAGTCGACGAGGTGGATCCTCACGCCATTCGGCGTGTTCTCCCTGGCCTTCCCTGGGCTGATCGTAGGGTACTTCACCTTCAGTCCCGAGCCGGGCCCGCAGTCGCTCTTCGTCTACGTGCACGTGGCGGCCTGGATGGCCTCGAGCTATGCGACGGCAGCGCTGATCGTCACGGCGTGGAGAATCCGCTCCGAGAGTGCCGTTGCCCTGACGGCTGCCGCCTCGTTCGTCCTGTACTACTGGCTGAGCGCCCCGACCGTCGTCGGAGAGCTGGAGCTTCCCACGCTCACGACTTCCGTGGTGCGCGCCGGTGCTCTCGGGGTCGCCGGCCTGTGGCTCGGACGATCCTTCCGAACGAGGAAGACCTGACATGCGCGAGATGATCATCGAGCCGTTCCGGATCAAGTCCGTCGAGCCCATCCGCTTCACCACCGCCGCAGAGCGACTGGAGCTCCTGCGCACCGCGGGATACAACGTCTTCCTGCTCCGAGCCGAGGACGTGATCATCGATCTCCTGACGGACAGCGGCACGTCGGCCATGAGCGCGCGCCAGTGGAGCGCGGTGATGCAGGGAGACGAAGCGTACGCGGGCAGCCCATCGTACTACCGGTTCAAGGCAGCGGTGCAAGGAATCTTCGGCTTCGAACAGGTGATTCCCACACATCAGGGGAGGGCGGCCGAGCGTATCCTCTTCTCCACCGTGTGTCGGCCCGGCCACGTGGTGCCGAACAACACCCACTTCGACACGACCCGCGCCAACATCGAAGCCACGGGGGCGGAAGCCCTGGACCTACCGGTCCCCGAGGGTCTGATCCCGTCGGAGGCGCGGCCCTTCAAGGGCAACATGGACACGGAGCGGCTCGAGGCCCTCATCGATGACGTGGGCGCGGAGCGGATCCCCCTCTGCATGCTGACCGTGACCAACAACACCGGCGGCGGGCAACCGGTCTCCATGGCCAACATCCGGACGGTGTCCGACATCTGCCACCGTCACGGCATCCCCTTCTACCTGGACGCCTGCCGCTTCGCGGAGAACGCCTACCTGATCAAGCTGCGGGAGGAGGGCTACGGAGACCGCAGCGTACGTGAGATCGCCCGGGAGATGTTCTCCCTGGCCGACGGCTGCACGATGTCGGCGAAGAAGGACGGACTGGCGAACATCGGTGGCTTCCTGGCGACCAACGACGCGACGCTGGCCCAGCGCGAGCGCGACCTGCTGATCTTGACGGAGGGTTTCCCCACCTACGGCGGCCTGGCCGGCCGCGACCTCGAGGCCGTGGCCGTGGGGCTCGAGGAGGTGCTGGACGAGAGCTACCTCCGGTACCGTCTGGCCACGGTGCGGTACCTCGGCGACCACATTGCCCGGGAGGGCGTGCCCATCGTCCAGCCGCCGGGCGGTCACGCCGTGTACATCGACGCGGCGGCATTCCTGCCCCATGTTCCGCCCCTCGAGCTCCCGGGACAGTCGCTGGTGGCCGAGCTGTACCTGGAAGGGGGCGTCCGTGGCGTCGAGGTGGGCACGGTCATGTTCGGACACCAGGATCCGGAGTCCGGCGAGGAGATCCCCGCAGCGATGGAGCTGGTTCGGTTGGCCCTGCCCCGGCGGGTGTACACACAGAGCCACGTCGACTACCTGGTGGAGGTCATCGTCAGCGTCTGGCGCCGCCGTGAGGACATCGGCGGCTTCCGTTTCGTCCGCCAGGCCCCCGCGCTGCGTCACTTCACGGCTCGATTCGAGCCCCTGTACGGGCTCGCCTCCGCTGCGGCCCCTCCCGATCCCGACTCGGACTCACCCCTGCCCTCGGAGGTACCTGCGTGACTACCGACCAGGTCACCAAAGGCCTGCGCGACGAACATCAGCTCATCCTCAAGGTGGTGGCGGCGCTGGAGGAGCTGCTGGAGTCCCCGACTCTCGATCTGGAGGTCATCGAGGGTTGTGTATCATTCTTCCGGCTCTTCGTGGACGCGTGCCATCACGGTCAAGAAGAGGGGCTGCTCTTCCCCGAGCTGGAGGCGACCGGGATGCCCCGGGAGCAAGGCCCCATCGCGGTGATGCTGGAGGAGCACCGGATCGGCCGGGCGCTGGTCGGCAGAATGCAGGATGCGCTTCCGGGGATACGTGACGGCGACGTCGATGCCGACGCCGCCTTCCGCGACGCCGCGCGCAACTACGTCTACCTGATCCGAGGTCACATTCGGAAGGAGGACGGCGTTCTGTTCACCCACGCGGACCACGTCCTCGGCGGACCGGCGTGCGCCCGGCTCTGCGATGGATTCGACGAAGTGTGCGCCGGGAAGTTCGAGGGCTGCACCAAGGCCCAGCTGGAGGACCTGGCCGACCGCATCCTGCACCGATGAGGCCCTAGCGCGGCCCGTCGCGCTCCCCACCGGGGGAGCCCTCGTCGGGTAAGCCCACCCATACCCACAGGACGGTGTCCGCGGGCTCGCTCCAGGTCACGTCCACCTGGACCTGCACGGTAGCGCCGGCGTCATAGCTGACCGGAACCTGCTGACCGGCACGGGTCGTGACGTCCACCACGGCGGTCCCGGCCCCCGCCAGGTCCACGACGCGGATGTCCCACTCGCCCCGGTTCACGTCGGCCACCTGAAACCATCCTTCGAAGCGAAAGCCCATGGTGGGCATCCGGGCGCCCGTGTAGCTGCCTCGACCGCCTACGATATCGAGCGATAGCCACGCCCCGCCCTCCTGCATCACCCGGAAGACCTGGTCCAGCGTCTGGGCCGAGGCTGGCTGGCACGGGACCGCGAGGGCGGCGGCGAACGCTCCTACGGCGATGCCAAGCGACTTCCGACGACGGCGCCGGGAGTGCATCTTTCTTGAAACGACGTCACACCTGAACATATGTTTGCGACATGGCTGCTCGACCCATCGCTGCATCGACGATCTCCTTCGGCCTGGTCTCCCTGCCGGTCAAGCTGTTTTCCGCGTCCGAGACCAAGCGTAAGATCTCCTTCAACATGCTGAATGAGAAGACGGGCAACCGTCTCAAGCAGCAGTATGTCGACGCCGAGTCCGGGGACCTCGTCACTCGTGACCAGATGATCAAGGGCTACGAGTTCGCGAAGAACCAGTACGTGACCTTTACACCGGACGAGCTGAAAGCGATCGAACAGGCGAAGACCGACGCCATCGAGATCGTCGAGTTCGTCCCCGCCGATCAGGTCGACCGCATCTTCTTCTCCAAGGCCTATTACCTCGGGCCCGACCGCGGCGGTGCCCGGGCGTACCGGTTGTTGTCTGCCGCACTGCGGGAAACGGGGCGCGTGGCCATCGCCAAGTACGCCACACGGGGCAAGCAGTACCTGGTCATGATCCGTCCCCAGGAAGACGGGCTGCTCATGGAGCAGCTTCACTACGCGGACGAAGTGCGTGACTTCGCCGAGGTGGATCTAGAGGACGGGGAGGTGAGCGACGCGGAGCTCGAGCTCGCCCGCCAGCTCATCGACCAGGCCTCCACCGATGAGTTTCACCCCGAGGCCTACACGGACGAAGTCCGCGAACGGATGCTCGAGCTGATCCAATCCAAGGTCGACGGCGAAGAGATCACCGTCGTTGCCGAGGAGCCGCCCCAGACCCAGATCATCGACCTCATGGCCGCCCTCAAGGCCAGCCTCGAAGGGGGAGAGGCCGCGGAGGGTCAGAAGAAGCCGGCGAGCCGGGCCGGGAAGAAGCCCGCCGCCAAGAAATCCACCAAAAAGAAAGCCGCTTCAGGCTGAGACTCATCCCCTCTTGATCGCGACCCGAGAAGACAGAGGATACACGACCCGCCAGATCGCCGAGGTCCTGGGGATTCCCGGTGGACAGGTCCGGTCCCTGGTCCGGGAGGGGCTGCTCGATCCCGAGCGCGGCCCGGGCGGGGAGTTCCGCTTCACGTTCCGTGACGTCGTCCTCTTGCGAACGACCAAGGAGCTGAACGCCGCCGGCGTCTCCCCCCGGAGAATACGTCGGGCCCTCCGAAGGCTGCAGCATGACCTCGAGCACGGCGACTCCCTGTCGCAGGTCCGAATCGAAGCGGCGGGCGACCGAGTCGTGGTTCGGGACGCCGCGGGCGTCTGGGAACCGGAGTCGGGGCAGGTGGAGCTGGACTTTCCGGTGCAGGACCCGGTCGAAGCACCGGAGTCCCAGAGCGTCCGTGTCTCGGCGATCGGGACGGCCGCGTCCGAGCCGGCGTCCGGCGCGCTCGAGGGAGGGTCACCGTCCGACGCCGCCGACGAGTGGTACAACATGGGCATCGACCTCGAGGCCAGCGCGCCCGCGGAGGCGCTCGAGGCCTATGAGAGCGCCCTGGCCATCGAGCCGGATCACGCCGACGCCCGGACCAATCTGGGCCGGCTGCTCCACGAGGCGGGCAACGTCGAGGCAGCCGAAGCGTGCTACCGCACCGCGCTCGACGCCGAGCCCGACCACGCCCTGGCCGCCTTCAACCTCGGTGTGGCGCTGGAAGACCTGGGCCGCCCAGCGGCGGCCGCTCGAGCCTACGAGCAGGCGCTCGAGGCCGATCCGGCCCTGGCATCGGCGCACTACAACATGGCACGCCTGTGCGAGCGCGAGGGCCGGGAGGACGCGGCCCTCGGACACCTGGCCACCTACCGGCGCTTGATACAGGGCTGACGCCCAGTCGGGGGCGGAGAGCAGAGAATCGCCTGACAGCACGTCGGTGAGCAGCCTGGCAGCATCCCCGCCCTATCCGTCCGCCCCCGGGGCCTCCCGGGCGGCCACGACTTCGTAGACCCGCACGTCCACGCTGGCCCGACCCGACTGCACCAGCTCCATGAACCGCCGGCTCGACGGCAGATCGTCCCAGCGGCTGTCGTTCATGCAGGCCAGGTGGTGCGCCTCGGTCTGCCAGCGGAGGTATTGGACCAGCCGGGTGCCGTCGGCGCTGCGGTGCGTGGCGCCCCCCAGGAACCCTTCGAACTCGGCGAAACGGGACAGCCCCTCCCTCGCGTGGGCTTCCATTTCGGCCAGAACCCCGGCCTCGGCGTCCACCGTCACGATCACGGTGCACACCTGGGCGTCCGCATCGATCACCGGCACGGCTCGGCCCTACTCCAGCCAGTCACGCGACAACGACAACACGCGCTCGATGTCGTCCTCGTTGTTGTACATGTGGGTGGAGAAGCGCAGCACGCCCCGCCTGATGGAGAGTCGGACGCCGTTCGCGGTCAGGTGCCCGTACAGCGCGTTCAGCCGTGGGTCATCCGTGCTGTCGTGTCGACCGCCCCGTTCGCCCACCGCCACGATGTGCCCCAGGTCCGACCCCATGCCCCCCGCCAGCGGCAGCCCCAGGTCAGCCATTCCCTCGGACAGAGTGCGGGCCAGGCCACGGGCGTGGGCCTCGACGGCGACGGTTCCCACATCGAGCAGGAGACCCAGGGCGGCATCCGCCGCCACGGCCCCGAGGTAGTTGTAGTTGCCCAGGTCGAAGCGGCGAGCCCCTGGCTGGAGCACCACCTCCTCGGTGTCCAGCGCCGTCTCGTGGGCGTCGTCGCCGACGGCCACCCCGTACCGGGCCAGATAAAGAGGCCTGAGCCGATCGGCCCACTCGCGGCGGCAGTAGAGGAATCCCGTGCCGTAGAACGAGCCGATGGCCTTCTGCGTCGCGGTGGCCAATCCGTCCACGCCCATGGCGTCCACGTCCGTGTGGATCACCCCGACAGACTGCGCGGCGTCGACCAGAAAGAAGGCGCCGACCCGGGTGCACGCTGCCGAGATGGGTGCCAGGTCCGTAATCAGGCCCGGGGAGAACGAGACGGTAGGGACAGTCACCAACCGCGTGCGCTCATCCACCGCCTCGGCCATGGACCCGGCGGGCACCGCGCCCCGGACCGGCTCGACCATCCGTACCTCGATGCCCCGGCGATCCCGCAGGTTCAGCCAGGGATAGACGTTGTTGGGGTGCTCCAGAGCCGCGCAAATCACGACGTTGTCGCCTGGGGCCCACGGCAGCGCGTTGGCGATGGCGTTGAGCCCTCCGGACGTGTTTTTCGTCAGCGCCACCTCGTCGGGGGCCGCGCCCACGAGCCGAGCGAACCGCTCCCTCGCCCGCTCCACCGTCGCGAACATGGCCGCCTTGTCCCCCCCGTCCCGGACGCGTCCGTCGACGTGGGCCATGACGGCGTCTCGGACCACGGTCGAGACCAGGCCCTTCACCGAGGTGTCCATGTAGGTGACGTTGGCGGCCCCAGGGAAGAGGGCCCGCGCCGTGTCTATCGTCATCGCGCTCACGGGCGTGCCCCCACCTGCTCACGGGAGAGCTCGAACCACGTCGGGCCCGTGCGACTGCGCTCCGGCCCGGGGTGTCGCCCTCTCGACGTTGCGTCACCTCTCCTGACGCCCGAGCCGTGGCGACCACGATCACCCCCGCCCGTCGCCTTCACCACGACTCTTCCAGGAGGCCTTCGCTCTTCGAGATCAGGGTCGTGCCGACCATGTCTCCCATGACGTTGGTGGTCGTGATCCCCATGTCCACGAGCCGGTAGATCCCACCCACCAGGGCCGCGATCTCCAGGGGCAGGCTGAACGCCTGCACGAAGATCAAGGCGATCACCAAGCCGCCGCCGGGAATTCCGCCGGATCCCTCGGACAGCAGCAGCCCGACCAACACGATGGTCACCTGTTGTGCCACCGTGAAATCGACGCCAGCAGCCTGCGCGGTGAACAGCAGCACCCCCGCCAGCATGATGCTGGTTCCGTCCTTGTTGACCTGGGCACCCAGGGGAAGGGTGAACGCGTACACGGTTCTCGGCAGGTGCAGCTTCTCTTCGGCCACCTCGAGGGCCACGGACAGGCTGGCCAGGGAGCTGCAGGTCGCGGCGGTGGTCGCCCACAGCGTGCCGGTTCGCCGCAGGAATCGGGCCGGGGAACGTCGCGCGTAGGTCGCCAGGAGCGTCATGTACAGCAGCACCATCAGGGCCTGGGCGCTCCAGACGCCCACAATGAAGAGGGCGAGTGGCCCGAACACCTCGGAGCCATACTGCCCCACGGTGGCGGCGGCCAGGGCACCGATCCCCAGCGGGCCCACCCTCATGATCAAGTCCACCAGCTTCCGCAGCAGCTCGGCCGCCAGGTCGAACGCCCTCTGCAACGGCTGCCGGCGTGCCTCGGGTAGCAAGAGCGTGGCCACCCCCAGGAGGACGCTGAACACCACGATCTGCGCCACGCTCCCGTCAGCGAACGCCCGGAAGACGTTCTCGGGGACCAGGTCCAGGATGATCTGCGTGACCCGGGGAACCTCGCCGAACGATGCGTCTACGGGCTGGCTGAGCTGCATGCCCCGGCCGGGCTGCAGCAGGTGCATGACCGACAGGCCCAGGACGAGCGCCAGCGTCGTCGTAAGCAGATAGTAGGCCACTGTCTTGGTGGCCAACCGCCCTAGCGACGTGAGGTCGGTCAGCGCCGTGAGTCCCGCCAGAAGGTTGAAGAAGACGAGCGGAATGGCCGCCATGATCAGCAGCCGGATGAAGAGGTCGCCGAGGGGTTGGACGGCGGTGGCACGCTCGCCGAACACGAGGCCGGCCACGATTCCCACGACCATCCAGATCAGGATGCGCGTGCCCAACCCGAGACCGCGGTAGCGACCCAGAAGTCCGTCGTTCAAGCCGACAGCGTGCCCGCTCCGGGCGGCCTGACCGTCGCCGCCGGTCGACCCGCCGGACTGGCTCGCTCCGGTGCCGCTCAAAGCCTCCCCCAGTAGGTGAGCGTATCGTACTCGATCCGGACGCTCCCACCCCGCTGGTGCCGACGGAAGAGCTGTCGAGCGGCGGTGACCATCTTCCCCCGATCCGCGTGCCGAGGCCCGGGCAGGTACGAGCTGGAGAAGAACCGGTCGAGGAGGCCCTGCTCGTCCAGGGTCTGGGTATTCGGAAACGCCCGCTCTCTGTACTCGCCACCCCGAAAGAACGAACCGAGCGCGGCGGCGTCGGCGTGCTTGCCGGCCACCGTCGCGTAGTCGGTGCCCCACTCGACCAGGAAGGCCTCGTACGCCTGGAGGAACGGCGAGCCGGTGAGCCTTCGGTGATTCCAGACGACGACCGACCAACCACCCGGAGACAGGACTCGACCGAGCTCCCTCGAGGCGGCAGCGGGGTCGAACCAATGGAATGCCTGTCCGGCCACCACGAAATCGGCCGCGGCGGCAGCGAGGCCCGTCTCTTCGGCGCTGCCGTTCACGCTCACGAACCGGTCATGGCCCCCGAGCGACGCCTCCGCCGCCTGACGCATTGCTTCGTTGGGCTCCACGGCCAGCACCCGATTCCCCAGCGCCAGAAGCTGTCGCGTCAGGATCCCGGTGCCGGAGCCCACGTCGACGACGGTATGGTGCGGCCGGAGCCCGAGATCGTCGTGGAGAAAGCGGAACAGGTCGGGTGGATACGAGGGGCGCGAACGGACGTACGACGCCACTCGGTCGGTGAAGCGGGTCGTGGGGCCGAGCGACTCCGGCCCGCTCACTGACGCCTCGCCGTCAGGACGCGGCCATGCGGTCCAGGAAGGCCTTCTCGCTCGGAGTCAGCTTTTCGGAGCCCAGGGCGCGCACCTTCTCCAGAAGCCGTTCCACCTCGGAGCGGTTGACCTCGTGGATGTTCCTCTGGAGAATGGATTCCCACCGTTCGTGTCGCTCGATCTTCCGTACGCCGGGGGCGGCGTAATGGGAGTTGGGCTCCTCACGCACGCGGTAGCGCCCCTTGCGGGCGTCCACCCGGCGTCGGAACCACAGGCCCGTGCCGAACCCGGTCAGAAATACGAGCGTCAGGGCGATCAGCCAAGCAGTCACAGACACGGTCGACTCAATCCTCTGAATCGTCGGGATTCCACGCTATGCTAATCAATATAGACGAGTCAAGGTGCCAAAAAGTTGCGGACGAAGGTGGGCCACATGACGACGGGCGCTGGTAGCAGGCGACAGCTGCGGTTCCTGGCCACGGAATCGTCCGGCGAGGTGACGGCGCTCATCGACGGCCCACCCGAGCCCTGGGCCATGTTGGTTCTGGCCCACGGCGCCGGTGCGGGCATGCGGCACCGGTTCATGGAAGCGCTGACGGATCGACTGGTGCAGGAGGGCCTCTCCGTGTTCCGGTACAACTTCCCGTACATGGAGCAGGGAAGGAAGAGGCCGGACCATGCCCCGAAGCTCCTGAAGACCGTGCAATCGGCGGTGGCCACCGCCGCTGGCGAGGCCGGCGGACTCCCGCTCCTGGCCGGCGGAAAGTCCATGGGCGGCAGGATGACTTCGCAGGTCGCTGCGACCGGCGACATCGGTGCGGTCGGGGGCCTGGTCTTTTTCGGCTTCCCCCTGCACGCCCCGGGCAAGCCCGGGACGGAACGTGCCGCGCACCTCGCCGACGTCACGCAACCGATGCTGTTCCTGCAGGGCCCCCGGGACACGTTGGCCCGGCTGGAGCTCATCACCGAAGTCGTGGAGCCGCTGCGGCCGCGGGCCACCCTGCACGTCGTCGCGGGCGCGGACCACGGGTTTCACGTGCTGAAGCGTTCCGGGCGGACCGACGAGGAAGTGCTGGACGAGCTGGCGAAGGAGACGGCGACGTGGGCTCGGGAGGTGGTAGCCTGACACCCGGGCCTCCTGCATCTGGGGAAGATCCGAATCGCCAGGGCGAGTCAGAGACTGGAAGTGACGCCAGTGCCCTTTTGCCGCCTCGTCCGTGTCGCTCCAGCTTGGGCGCTCGTGCCGGGCCCGGCACGCGCGCCAGCGCGATTCGCTCGCTCACATGACGCGGACCGGTCGAGGGGGCCCGTATGGCGCGGAAACCGGGTGGCGTATTACGGTCCGATCCGAGCGCATGACGCCAACCATCGACCCATAGCACCGTATGCACGGCGGAGGCGACGTGAACGAGCAGCAGGAGCTGACAGGCGCCGTCGAAGGCGACGACGGCATCAAGGTCATCAGGGGAAGCGGCACGTGGCGGGGCTGGAACGGCATCCGCTACAAGACGGGCATGTCCGGGAAGAACGTGGGCGCCCGGGAGCTGTCCATGAACGTCGCCACGATCCCTCCAGGTGGCGTTGCCCGGGCCCACATCCACGTGGACTTCGAGGTCATGCTCTATATCCTGCAGGGTGACGTCCGGCACGAGTACGGTGACGGTCTGAAGCAGGTCGTCGAGAACACGGCGGGTGATTTCATCTTCATCGAGCCCGGCGTGCCACACGAAGTCTTCAACACGAGCTCCACCGACGACGTGGTCGCCGTCGTTGCCCGTTCCGACGCATCCGAATGGGAGAACATCGTCGACTACGTGAGGCCAGGCGCATGACGGAGGCGGCTCGTCCACCAGCGGGCGCTCGGACTCGCCCGGTCCGGATGGCCTGCACGAACGGGCGCCACCCGGAGCGGATGGCCTTCCTGGCATCGTGGGCCCGACCTCCGAGGGCGCTCCTCGTCTCCATCGCCGGGCTCGCAGCCTTTGCCGTCGCCGTCGCCGCCCAGGAGGGTAGCGGGCGGACGCTGGAAGTGGACGACCTGTTCGCCCTGCAGGTCGTGAGCGACCCCCGCATCTCGCCCGACGGTGACTGGGTCGCGTTCACCGTCAGATCCACGAGCCTCGAGGACGAGCGGTCCGTGACGCGCGTCTGGATGATCCCGTTCGAGGGTGGCACGGCCCGGCCCATGACCCGAGAGGGCTCGTCGGCCAGCGCGCCTCGATGGAGCCCCGACGGTCGCTACCTGTCCTTCCTGTCGAGCCGCGGCGACGGTAGCGATGACGACGATGAGGACGACGCGGAGCGGCAGGTCTGGGCGCTGGACCGGCGTGGCGGCGAGGCCCGGCCTCTCACCGACGTGCCACGGGGTGTGAGCGCGTACGCCTGGTCGCCCGATGGCTCGCGCCTGGCCCTCACGGTCCGGGACGCCGAGGAGGAGCACGAGGGCGAAACCGAGCCCCCGTGGGTGATCGACCGACTCCAGTTCAAGCGCGATGGTCGGGGCTACCTGGACCGGCGACGCACGCACGTGTACGTGCTCGACCTGGAGGACGAAGAGCTGACCCAGCTGACGGACGGCGATTTCGACGACAGTGACCCGACGTGGAGCCCGGACGGTCGCTGGGTCGCCTTCGTCAGCAATCGCACCGACGAACCCGACGCCAACGACAACGACGACATCTGGCTGGTAGCCGCAGACCGGGACGTGTCCAGCGAGCTCCGGCAGGTCACGACCAGCCCCGGACCCGACGGTTCTCCCGCGTGGAGCCCCGACGGGCGATGGATCGCCCACACGAGCGTGACCGAGCCGGAGCTCATCTGGTACGCCACCGAGCATCTGGCCGTCACGTCGGTCGAGGGCGCCCAGACCCGAGTCCTCACGCTCGATCTGGACCGGAACGTGAGCGCGCCCCGTTTCTCGCCCGACGGCACTCACGTCTACGCCAGGCTCGAGGACAGCGCCGAGGACCACCTGGTTCGGGTGGCGGTCGCGGACGGAGCCGTCCAGCGGGAGGTGCAGGGCCCGGTCAGCGTGCGGGCATTCGACCTGGGGCCGGACGGCCGGCGCGTGCTCTTGATGGGCGATCTGCTACGGCCCGATGAAGTCTTCGCAGCGGAGGAAGGGGCATCGGATCTCCGCGAGCTCTCCGCCGTCAACGACGCGTGGCTGTCGGAGCTCCGCTTCGGGTCGGTGCAAGGCTTCACCTTCGAGAGCGCCGACGGCACAGAGGTCGAGGGCTTTCTCTTCCTGCCGCCCGGGTACCAGGAGGGTCATCGGTACCCCACACTGCTCCGCATTCACGGTGGTCCGGTGTCTCAGTACCGGCACCGGTTCTACTTCGATCAGCACCTCTTCGCGGCGAAGGGCTACGCCGTGGTGATCACCAATCCCCGTGGCTCTTCGGGATACGGCCAGGACTTCTCGGCGCAGCTGTGGGCGGACTGGGGCAACAAGGACTTCCAGGACGTGATGGCCGGGGTGGATTGGGCGGTGGAGCATGGGTACGCGGATCCGGACCGGTTGGGCGTCGGGGGATGGTCGTACGGCGGCATTCTGACGAACTACGTCATTACGCAGACCGATCGGTTCCGAGGGGCCGTCACGGGGGCGAGCGAGGTGCTCTACGCGGCCAACTACGGCCACGACCACTATCAGCGGGAGTGGGAGGCGGAGCTGGGTCTGCCCTGGGAGAATCGCGAGGCGTGGGAGCGGATCTCGCCGTTCAACGAGGTCCAGCACGTAACGACTCCCACGCTGATCATGGGGGGTGAGAAGGACTGGAACGTCCCGATTCTCAACTCCGAGCAGCTCTATCAGGCCCTCAAGCGCAGGGGGGTTGAAACGCTCCTGGTGGTCTACCCGGGACAGAGCCACGGCATCCGGACGCCGTCGTATCAGAAGGACCGCCTGGAGCGGTACCTGGACTGGTACGATCGCTACGTCATGAACGCCGGCGCAGAGCCGGTGACACAAGAGGAAGGAAGCCCCTGATGATCCGACGAAAGGCCCGTGTCCCGATGGTCGCCGCCTGCGCCTTCCTGCTCCTCGCGGGTGCCGCCTCGGCGCAGCAGAACGCGGCCGGTCCGATCTACCTCCTGGGCGCCAACGTGCTGAACGGCATCGACCCGGAGCCCATCATGGACGCGACCGTGGTCGTGGTGGACGGCAGGATCGAGCGGGTCGAGGCGGGCCGGTCCGCCGTCCCGGCTGGCGCACGGTCCTACGACCTCTCCGGGTTGTGGATCGTGCCGGGCCTCACCGACGCACACAGCCACGTCAACACGTTGGACGGCGTGCAGCGAGCCCTGGAGTCGGGCGTCACGCTGATCCGCACCGCCGGGGTAGGCGGATACGCCGACGTGGCCATTCGTGACCTCGTCCGCAACGGCACCCTTCCTGGTCCCGACATCCTGGCGACCGGCGTGTACGTCACGCCGGACATCGGGGACGCGGTGCTGGCCGACGCAGACCTGTATCCCCTCGCGGGCGGCGTTCGGACGCCCGAGGAGCTGCGTCTCCTGGTCCGGACCAACGTCAAGCACGGCGTCGACTGGATGAAGACGCGGGGCACGGAGCGAGCCGGCTTGCCCGAGACGGATCCCCGGGAGCAGGTCTACAGCGAGGAGCAGCTACGGATCATCGTGGAAGAGGCGGCTCTCGCCGGCGTCTCGATCCACGCCCACGCCCACGGCGACGAGGGCATCCGTGCCGCCGTCCTCGCCGGTGTGAAGAGCATCGAGCACGGCACCTACGCGTCCGAGGAAACCCTGCAGCTCATGAGGGAGCGCGGCACCTTCCTCGTGCCCACCCTCAGCTCCATCTCGTCGTTCGGGCAGTCCGGCGACTACGCGGACCCACGACTGTTTCTCCGGGGCCTCCACATGGCCCCGCGCCGTCGGGAGGCGGTGCGGCGGGCCAATGAGCTGGGGATCCCCATCGTGACCGGGGCCGACACGTCTTACGGGCCCGAGAGCTTTGCGCGCATCAGCCGGGAGGTGGGCTTCCTGGTGGACCAGGGCGTATCCACCTGGGATGCGTTCCGAGGCGCCACGAGCCTGGCGGCGGAGCTGCTGGGCGTGGCCGACCGCACCGGCTCCATCCAGCCGGGGCTGGAGGCGGACCTGCTCGTCATCGACCGCAATCCCATTGAGGACGTCCGTGCCCTGCAGGACGCGTTGATGGTGATGAGCAACGGACACGTGGTCGTGAACCGTCTGCCCTTCGGAATGCGTCCGGCCACGGAGTAGCTGGACGTCCTGCGCCACCGTGGGTGCGCTGCCGAGGGGTAACCAGGTCGACCGGCCGGGCTGACCCGACGGTCCCTCAGCCCCCCTTCAGTCGATCGGCGTACTGCCGTCTGAACTTGGCCACCTTCGGGCTGATCACCGCACGGCAGTAGCCCTGATCGGGGTTGTTCCGGTAGTACTCCCGATGGTAGGCCTCCGCCGGGTAGAACACCTCCAGCGGCGCGATCTCGGTGACGATGGGGTGGTCGAAGACCGCTTCGGTCTCCAGATCCTGGATCAGGGCTTCGGCCACGGCGCGCTGGCGGTCCGAGTGGGTGAGGATCACCGAGCGATACTGGGTGCCCACGTCTGCGCCCTGGCGGTTGAGCGTGGTGGGGTCGTGGGTGGCGAAGAACACGCCGAGAAGGTCGCCATAGGGGAGAACCGCAGGGTCGAAGCGGACCTGTACCACCTCGGCGTGTCCAGTGGAACCGGAGCAGACCTCCTCGTACGTGGGGTTCGGCAAGTGACCTCCGGCATAGCCCGACTCCACCGACTCCACCCCTTTCAGCTGCTCGAAGACGGCCTCCAGGCACCAGAAGCAGCCTCCGCCCAGCGTCGCGATGCCCTCTTCCTGTCGTTCCAGCTCCATGTCCGCTCTTCCCCTTCGGAGGTCCACGCCTGCCGTACCCTGACCGGGCGAGCTCACGCCGTCGGCTCGCACCGTCAGCGCGTCAGGCCGTCTCGCTTCCGTCCGCTATTGAGCGCGTGGCCCTGCGCTCCGCCAATCGCGTCAGCGCCCACGCCAGCCCGATGTGGGCGGGTAAGGCCAGCGCGATGAACGCGCCGTTCCTCTGGTCGATGCCCGGCGCGACCTGGGCCACCAGCCCCAACCCCGCGATCGCCGCCACGATCCAGGCTACCGTGCGAGTGAGCCGCGGCGGCGATGTACGAAGGACGGCGAGCGGAGCCCCGACGGCCAACACGAGAGACACGGGGCTCAGCTGCAGGATGTTCTCGTTACCGTACATCCAGACGTGCGCGGTTCCGTAGACGAGAAGGAGGATCAGGCCTCCCACGCCGGCCAGGAGGGACCAGACGCCTGCCAGCAGCGCCAGTGGGAGCCGGCCGAGGACGCCGGAGCGCGAGGCCAGGGCTCCCAGGCCGGCGAACGCGGCGGCGATCACGAGCCCGAGCAGCAGGAAGACAGGCAAGATGCGCGGCGGCGTCTGGGCGGGGGCGGGGCGCGACCCAGCGAAGAGCTGCACGCTCTCGATGATCAGCGGGACCGGGCTTCCCTGGGCGTCGAGCACGGTGGCCTCGAGCAGGCGGTCCCGGAGATAGAGGGGCGTGAACATCTGCTCCCACTGCGTTCGGTCTGTGTCTCCCCTTGGGCCGAGCAACAGGTCGATGCCCAGGTAGTCGAAAGTGGCTCGACCGGTCAGCCGCCCCGTCTCGTGCCGGTAGCCGAAGCCGGCCGAGGTGTCGCCGAACTGGCCCTCGAGCGCCCCACCCAGCACCTGGTCCAGCGCATCTCGCACGCGCGTCGAGCAGTTGTCGACGAAGTAGTCGTACCGGTAGAAGCGGTTGTCCGGTTCGGCGTTCCACTCGACGAAGCGTTTCAGCTCCCGAGCCTGCTCTTGCGTGAGCGCCAGCCGGTCGAGCCAGACCGAGCGGTCCTGGCGCTCGTAGGCCCGCACCGTGGCTGAGGCATCGAAGCCGTCCATCCAGTACATCATCTCGCCCCGGAGGAAGCGGGCCACGAAGTCGGACTGCCTGAAGTCGAAGAGGCCCCAGTTCCAGGCGACGCTCGTTCCGGTCTCCGGATCCTGGATCACCAGGGCATTGTGTCCGAAGTGCTCCCAGATGGCTTCGCCCTGCCCCATCGTCATCAGGTAGACCTCGAGGGCTCCCGGGGGGGCGGCCGGCGGCGCCCCGGACGGGTTCGGAGCGATGACGTTCGTCTCGTCTTGCGCCGAGGTGGGTGCGGGGACGGCCACAGCGGCGCAGATGAGCAGCCCGCGTCCAAGAGTCCGGCCCAGGCCGGCGAGCTGGCCCGAGAGGCTGCGGGCTTTCCCTGGCGGGCCGAATCCGTTCCCAGGCCAGCGGTTGGCGACGATCACCGATTCAGCTCTCCCAGTGCTGCCCCCAGGTGCCCGACGGCGTCCAGCAGCTGCCGATCGGAAAGGTAGGGTGCCGGACCCAGGCGGAGCACGTCATCACGGAAATCCGTCGAGACGCCTCTGGCCTTCAGGAGGGCCGACAGCTCTCCCGCGTGCGGTGACCGGAGCGCCAGGAAGCCGCCGATGCGCTCCAGCGGCGCGGACCTGTTTCTGGTCAGCACCGCCGGATCGGCGTCGAGATCGTCGACAGCCTTGGCCAGGAGGCCGACCTGATGCTGGCTCACGACGCGCAGCAAGGCTGGATTCAGGCGCTGATCCTGAAAGAACCGAAAAACGGCGTCAGCCCGGTAGTGGCTCACGGGATCGTAGGTGGAGCCGGCGAACCGGTCGGCGCCTTCGCCGTACGCGACCCCCTGAGACGACGGATCGGCCAGCGCGCTGAATTCGGCGAACCATCCCGTGATCGCCGGGCGCAAACGACAGCCCGCAGGGATGCGGAGGAAGCAGTTGCCTTCGCCTAGCTGGCAGTACTTGTACCCGCCGCCGACGACGAAGGCGGCTCCCAGACCCGCGCTCTCGAGGGCCATGGGGATGACGTTCACCTCATGGTAGGTGTCCACGAGCAGCTCCGCGCCCACGCGCGCGCAGCGCTGGGCCACGCGGTCCAGCCCTGGGACGATCCGGGCGTTCCTGAACAGCACCGACGAGACGAGCACCGCGGCCGCGCGATCGTCCACGGCGTCGACCAGACGGTCGGCGATGGCCTCGACCGGGTCGGCCGAGACCTTCACGACGTCCAGACCCTCTTCCGCGAGACGGTCGAGCTGACGCCGGATCGTGTGGAACTCGCCGTCGGTGGTGATCACCCGAGGCCGGCGCCGCAGCGGCAGCGCCGAGAGGAAACGGAGCACGAGCTCGTGGGTGTTGTTGCCCAGCGCGATTTGACCGTGGGGGTCTCCCAGCAGCCGCCGATAGCCCGCCCGAACCCGCTCGGCCCGCTCGAACGCCAGATCCCACTTGGCATCGACGTGCTCGGCGGCGTCCAGCCACGCCTGCTTCTGTGCCTCGAACCCCACGTCCGGCCACGCTTGGTGGGAGTGGCCCGTGAGCAGCAGCCGTTCTCCCACCCGAAAGCGGGAGTAGTGCGCCGCGAGGGCGTTGGGCGAAGCCTGCAGCGCCGTGAGCTCTGGCGCCGCGGCCGCAGAGGACCCTTTGGACGGCGTGGTCGTAGTCAGAAGTCGCTCCGAATGGCCCACAGGTCCGGGAAGACCGGCTGCGAAAGCGTGGTGGTCAAGTATGCGGTCCCTGCGCTTCCTCCGGTTCCCTTGCGGGTCCCGATGGTCCGCTCGACCATCTTCACGTGGCGGTACCGCCACTCCTGCAGGCCCTCGTCCAGGTCTACGAGCCGTTCGCACAGGGCCGCCGTCGCCGGGTCGCTGCGATAGGCCTCGATGAGGATCTCCTGCACGGCCGCGGACGGCTGGACCGGCTCGGTAACGTCCCGCTCCAGCATCGATGACGGTACGGCGTAGCCGGAGTGGCTCAAGTACGCCAGGAAGGCATCCCACAGCGTGGGCTCCCCGAACCTGCGCTCGAGCTGCCGGCGGCCTCGGGTCTCCTCGGGAAAGTGAACGACCGCCCCGCGGCGCTTCACACCGAGCACGAACTCGAGCTCCCGGAACTGCGCGGATTGGAATCCGCTGGCTGCCTCGAGACGCTCCCTGAAGGACAGGAATTCGAGGGGCGTCATGGTCTCCAGGATGTCGAGCTGGGCCACGAGCACCTTCATCACCGTCCGCACGCGCCCGAGGGTGTGCATGGCCTTGGCCCCGTCCCCTCCGCGAAGAAGCCCCGCGCAGTAATCCAACTCGTGCAGGATCTCCTTGAACCACAGCTCATAGACCTGGTGGATGATGATGAACAGGGGCTCGTCGTGCTCCCCCGAACGGGGCCTCTGGAGCTCGAGCAGCTCATCCACCGCCAGGTAGCTGGCGTAGGTGAGAGGTTTGTTCACGGCGCTTCTCCGTGGAGTTTCTGTCATGTGTCCCAGATTCAGCCGGTGTCGCCCTGGAAGCTCGGACTCGGGACCCCCTCCCGCCAGACCGGAAGCCGCTCGACCGTGGTTGCGAGGCCTCCCCCTCGGGTCTAACGTGGGCCCGACAGATGGACCGGGAGCCCCGTCCCTTCCCGGTCGTCCAACGAGGGGACGTGGTACCGCGCCAAGAACCACAGTCGCGAACGGACCGCGGTTTGGGTCTGTCCGCTCTTCCGCCGGAGGATCGTCGTGCTTCCGTTTCCCCGTCTGACCTTCTCGTTTCCCTTGCGCAGGCCGCTGGTCGCCGCCTGCGCTCTCCTCTTCTGCGCCACGGGCCTCCGCGCACAGGGGGTCACCACATCCAGCATCACGGGCATGGTGGCCGATCAGAACGGCCAGCCGCTCGTCGGGGCCCAGGTCCTGGCCACGCACGATCCGAGCGGCACCCGGTACTCGGTAGTCGTGCGGACCGGTGGCGTCTTCGACATCCCCAACATGCGCGTCGGCGGACCGTACACCGTGACGGTCCAGATGATCGGGTACGAGACTCAGTCGGAGACGGGCGTGTTCCTGCAGCTGGGCCAAGCAGCCAACCTGGAATTCGCGCTGCCGGTCCAGGCGGTACAGGTCCAGGGGATCACGGTCACGACCGAGGCGGACCCGGTCATGAATCCGGACCGCACCGGCGCGGCCACGGTCCTGGAGCCCGACATGGTCCTGGCGCTCCCGTCGATCAAGCGCAGCACCCGTGACCTGATCCGGGTCGATCCGAGAAACGACGGCAACTACGCCTTCGCGGGCCGGAACTGGCTTTTCAACAACATCTCGGTGGACGGATCGTACTTCAACAACTCGTTCGGCCTCGACGACCCGGCCCCCGGCGGTCAGACGTTCGCCGAGCCGATCCCGTTCGACGCCGTCGAACAGGTCGAGGTGTCGCTCGCGCCGTTCGACATCCGCGAGGGTGGATTCACCGGCGCCAATGTGAACACCGTCACCAAGAGCGGCACGAACCAGTGGCGGGGGTCGCTCTACTCGTACGTGCGCAATGAGGACCTGTTGGGGAACCAGGTCAGCGGCAACACGGTCGTCGCGAACCCGAGCCTGAAGTTCAACCAGACCGGCGTGTCGTTCAGCGGTCCGCTGGTCCGGGACAAGCTCTTCTTCTTCGCCAACGCCGAGGTGGAGCGGCGCGACGACCCGGGGTCCAACTTCGTGGCCAGCAGCGGGGGGGCGCCCGGCTTCGGCGAATCCCGCGTACAAGCGCCCATCATGGACATGATCAGCCAGCGGCTGAGGGACGTGTACGGCTACGACACCGGGCCGTACCAGGACTTCGTCCACCAGACCGACAACAACAAAGCGATCTTCAAGCTCGACTGGAACGTCAACGACAACAACAACCTGACGTTCCGCTGGAACTACCTGGACGCCGAGCGCGACCTGCCGCCCCACCCCTTCGTGCTCAGCTTCAACAACAGCGGGCGCGGGCCCAACTCGACCAGCCTCCCGTTCCGCAACTCGGGCTACACGATCAACAACCAGATCAATTCGCTGGCCTTCGAGCTCAACACGCGAGGCTCGTCCTGGTCGAACCGCTTCTTCGCCAGCTGGAACAGCATGCGCGACGAGCGCACGCCCTTCAGCGTCGACTTCCCCACGATCGAGATCGGTGAAGACGGCGTCACCTACACGACCGCCGGCCACGAGCCCTTCTCGATCCACAACATCCTGGACACGGACATCGTCCAGCTGACCAACAACTTCACGCTGTTCCGCGGACGCCACAGCCTCACGTTCGGCGGGAACTTCGAGCTGTGGAACTTCTTCAACTCCTTCAACATCTTCCGCCACGGCGTCTTCTTCTTGCCGGGCGCCATCGAAGGGGTAGGCTCGACGTTCTCGAGCATCGACGAGTTCATGGCGGCCACCGACCCGGATCGGGAAGGCGGACCGATCGACTTCCCCGGCTACGTGGGCTCCGGACCGTTCAAGGGCGAGCTCATCGACGTGATGCAGTTCTCGCTCTACGCTCAGGACGAGTTCCAGGTCTCGTCGGACTTCCGCCTCACCTACGGCCTCCGCATGGACGTGCCGGTCTACACGACGGACCCGGTCGACAACCCGTTCTCCCGGGGCTTGACGGCTCTGGACCAGTTCGGGGCGCCGGAGGTCGTGGATCAGAGCAGCCTGCCGAGTGCCACGCCCCTGTTCTCGCCCCGCGTGGGCTTCAACTGGGACGTGACCGGCGACCGGCGGACCCAGATCCGGGGCGGGTCGGGCATGTTCACGGGCCGGATCCCCTTCGTGTGGTACGGGAACGTGATCTCCAACCCGGGCGCGAACCCCAACCTGTTCCCGGAGGCCGACCCCGTGCCCACGCGTAAGGAGTCGGTCCTTCAGCAGTCGTTCGACCTGAACGCCATGGACCCCGACTTCAAGTTCCCGCAGGTGTGGACCACGGACCTGGCGGTCGACCAGGTGCTTCCGGGAGACGTGATCGGCACGCTGGAGGTCATCTACGGGAAGGACGTCAACGCCATCTTCATGCGCAACTCGGACCTGGTGCCGCCCGAGCGGTTCCTGTCCGACGGACGCCCGTACTACGGAGGCTTCGGAAACAACGAGCTGAACCCGGACGGCGGCGCAGGGATCTACGTGATCGACAACTCGAGCGAGGGCTGGAATCTGAACGTCACGGCCCAGCTCCGGAAGCAGTGGGACTCGGGCCTGGGAGGCATGCTCTCCTATGCCTACAACGAAGCGCGCAACAACCTGAAGTCCACCGAGATCGCCAGCGTGCTCTGGCAGAACCAGCCCGTCCAGGGCAACCCCAACCTGCCCGGGCTCAGCTACTCGGAGTTCGGTCAGCGCCACCGCATCACCGCGGCCGGCTCCTACCCGGTGGACTGGAGCGACAAGCTGCGAACCACCTTCGGCCTGTTTTTCGAAGCGGCCGAGGGCGGCGTGTTCACGGCCGGTGGCGGCAACCGGTTCTCGTTCCTCTACGCCGGAGACGTGAACGGCGACGGCACGGGAGGCAACGACCTGATCTACATTCCTCGGAACGAGGGTGAGATCAACCTGGATCCGCGAGAGCTTCCGGACGGTTCCACGGTCTCTCCAGCTCAGCAGTGGCAGCAGCTCAACGCGTTCATCGAGCAGGACAAGTATCTGAGCAAGCACCGGGGTGAGATCGCGGAGCGCATGGGGTTGCTGGGGCAATGGTATCAGACCCTGGACCTTCGGATCCTCCAGGATTTCGTGTTCACCCAGGGCGCCAACGCCCACACGCTCCAGCTGAGCGTGGACTTCCTCAACTTCCTGAACCTGCTCAACTCGAGCTGGGGCGTTCGGCAGGTGCCGAGCGCAGCCGCCCTCTCGCCCCTGCTGCTCACCCGGGTCGACGACGACGGCGAGCCCGTGTTCAACTTCACGGGCCCCTCGGAGACCTGGGTCGACGACCTGAGCGAGTTCTCGCGCTGGCGGATCCAGCTGGGGCTCAGGTACCTGTTCAACTGACGACGCGGGGCCGCCCCCCCCAATCGGCCCCTTTCCCCAGCCGGCGCCCCGGTCGTTCGCGGCCGGGGCGCCCGGATCCTCGGACCTTCATGGGGGGTGCACCATGCTACTTCGCCTCGGCCACCACGACTCCGGCTCCATCAGCGACGCCGCGACCTACCTCTCCCGCTTTCATGATTGGCGCTTGCCCACCAAGGGGTTCAGGGCCGAAAAGGACGGCCAATGGTTCGCCTTGAAGTCGGTGGGCAGCGCAGCGATTCACGACCTTCAGGAGAAGCTGCGGGAGATCGGATTCTACCCACGCGGCGAGATCGACGGCATCTATGGCTACCGTACCCGCGCCGCGGTGCGCCTTTTTCAGGAGTACGTGCGAGCCGTCGAGGGCCGCGCCGAGATCGGCGCCGTGGACGGAAAGGCGGGTGACAACACGCAGGCGCACATCGACCGTTGGGTCGCCAACGGTCAGCGTCCCGCCTGGAGCCAGCCGAGCGAGGAGTACAAGCAAGCCATGGAGGCGCTCCGTGGCTTCCGGAGGCACTTCACGACGCACCGGCCCAGGGGCATCGAGCTCCTGGACCAGGGGGCCGCGAGAAGCTCCAGCCGGGCGGTGTCCGATTGGACCTACGACGAACCCGATCTCCATCTGGTGGGCATCCGCCGGGGAGAGAACGAGCTGGCCACCCTGGCTCCGGGCAAGAGGGTCAGGTCCAACGACGACATCTTCGTGCTATTGGTGAACGGCATGAGGTTCGTCTTTCGGGGGTCGACGGACCCGAGCCCCAACATGGCCAAGCGGCCGGATCAGGCATTCCTGCTTCGGGGCCAGCACGAGTACCGCTTCGGGTGGCACAAGGTGGGGGGCACGGAAGCCAGTCCTGGCAAGACGCGGGTCTACCGGGCGTTCAAGCCACGGGGCAGCGGTCCTCTGGTGGTCCGCACACGCGACGACGTGCTCACGGAGAGCAGCTTCCATTCGGCCGAGCCCAACCCGTCCATCAACATCCACTGGAGCGGCGCGGGAACCAGCAACTGGTCTGCGGGCTGCCAGGTCATCGCGGGACTGAAGTACGTGGACTTCAGGGGTGAGCTGGTCGATCTCGAGGGCCGCGCGGCCCGGAGCTACAGTGATCTGAGCGGGAGCCGGACCCGGGGGGCCTACAACGTGCTGACCGACGTCCTGGACGTCTTCGCCAAAGACAACTCGCGAACGGGCGACGCGCTCCTCTACACGCTCCTGTACGAGGCAGACGTGCGCGCCGTGGCGAAAGCGCCCATCGACTTCGACGCGGCGGTCGAGCTCCTGAGTTGAAGGGGCGACACGAATCCAACGGCCTCGGTGCCGGGGTGGGAGACAGGACTACGTGAAGCCCAGGACGGCAAGGCGGCTCAGGAGCGCTGCCTTCATCACGGCGGTGTTCTTCGCGGTCTCCCTCACGTGGGACTTCGTGACGACGGGTGGCGTCACGCCACCGGCCTTCATCCTCGGCGTCCTCATCGGTCTGCCGTTGATCATTCTCGAGCAGACGTCGTTTGCCGAGAAGACCCGAGCTCTGCCCTTTACCGCATCGCTGTTGGTCAAGACCGTCACGTACGTCGGCGTCCTGTCTTTCGTCTTCCTGGGCGTGGGGTTCGTCAGCGGTGCGATCAGGGGCCTCCGTGTCGCGGACTTCGTGGCGGATCTGCCCGACATGTTCCTCATGGTCGGGGTCGCGTTCGTCCTCTACCTGGTCATCATCTTCTTCCTGCAGCTCGATCGTCTGCTCGGCCCCGGCGTGCTCTGGGGATACCTCACGGGTCGATACCATCGGCCCCGCGTCGAGTCTCGCGTATTCATGTTCGTTGACCTCAAGGGTTCGACGGAGCTCGGCGAGCGTCTGTCGCAGGAGGACTATTACGGCCTCCTGAACGACTTCTTCCGGGATGTGTCCGGGCCGGTTCTGGACGCGCGCGGCGAGATCTACGAGTACGTGGGCGACGAAGTGGTGCTCACCTGGAAGCTGCCCCTTGGCCTTCAGAACGCCCATTGTCTCCGTGTCTTCTTCGACATCGACAGGGCCGTGCAGGCGAACGCCCTGAAGTACGTCCACCGCTATGGCCTCGTGCCCGAGTTCAAGGCCGGCGCCCATGCGGGCGAGGTCATCGCTGCGGAGATCGGCGACCTGAAGAAGGGGATCGTGTTCAGCGGAGACGTCCTCAACACGGCGGCGAGGATCCAGGGAGAGTGCAACCGACTGGATCGGAGGTTCTTGGTTTCGCGCACGTTGATGGAACAGCTTCAGCTGCCCGAGGCGCTGCTCTCAGACTCCGTGGGGTCGGTGGCGCTCCGGGGCAAGGCGGCGCCAGTGGAGCTGGTGGCGGTAACCCAGCCGGTGTCCGGTCCCGCCGTCGACATCGGGTAGGCCATGGAGGGAGCGCGCCGCCACGGGCGCGTTCTCCGTCGCCTGGAGCGCTCTCCCTCTCAGTACCCCCCCACTCGAAGCGGGTCGACCCTCAGTACCCCCACTCGAAGCGGGGATTGTACCGATTGAGGGTGGCGTACTGGTCGGGCCACCGCAGGGGGTAGCCCTGAGCGGCGGCAGCGTGACGCGTCCAATAGGGCTCGAAGAGGTGGGCCCGAGCCAGGAGGCACAGATCCGCTCGACCCGCCGCCAGGATCGAGTTCACGTCCATGAACGACGAGATGTTGCCCACGGCCATGGTGCCGATCCCCACCTCGTGGCGGATGCGGTCGGCGAAAGGGGTCTGGTACTGACGGCCGTACCGAGGCTGCTGGTAGGCCACGGTCTGGCCCGACGACACGTCGACCAGATCGCAGCCGTGGGCCTTCAGCATGCGGGCCACTTCCACCGAGTCGGCCGGTTCCATCCCGCCGGGCGCCCAGTCCACCGCGCTGATCCTGACCGACATGGGCTTGTGGTCGGGCCAGACGGCCCGGACGGCGTCGAAGACCTCGAGGGGATAGCGCATCCGGTTGGTCAGCTCCCCGCCGTACTCGTCATCCCGCGCGTTGGTGAGGGGCGAGATGAAGCTGGCCAGGAGGTAGCCGTGGGCGAAGTGGATCTCGATGATGTCGAACCCGGCCTCGTCGGCCATGCCGGCCGCTCTCACGAACTCGTCGCGCACCTTGTCCATGTCTCTCCGGTCCATCCCCCGGGGGACCTGGCTGTGGGGGAAGTACGGGATCGGTGAAGCCGATACGATGGGCCAGTTGCCCGCGTCGAGGGGCTCGTTGTCGCCTTCCCAGAGTGTCTTCGTCGACCCCTTTCTGCCTGCGTGCCCGAGCTGCATGCCGATCTTGGCGTGGCTGTTGGCGTGCACGAAATCCACGATCCGGCGCCACGCGCTGACGTGCTCGGGCCTGTACATCCCCGTACATCCCGGCGAGATACGGGCCTCCTCGCTCACGTCCGTCATCTCGGTCCATATGAGACCGGCCCCACCCACGGCCCGGCTGCCCAGATGCACCATGTGCCAGTCGTTGGGAACGCCGTCCACGGCCGTGTATTGGCACATGGGTGAGACGACGACCCGATTGGGCACCACCATGTCCCGCACCCGGAAGGGCGTGAACATGGGTGGCGGCAGCGGATCGTAGCCGACCTCGACGCCGCTCTGGGCCGCCGCCTCGCCGGCGAACCACCGGTCCACCTCCTCGATCATGGCGGGGTCCCGCAGCGCCAGGTTCGAGTGCGTGATGCGGAGGCTCCGCGTCAGGAGGTTGAAGCCGAACTGTTCCGGCTCCATGTCCATGTAGCGCTCCATGTCCTCGAACCACTGGAGACTGACCTGAGCGGCCCGCTGGAGGCTCTCCACCGCCGGCTTCCGCCCGGCCTCGTAGGACGCCAGGGCCGCAGGCACGTCAGCCGGGTTCTCCGTGAGGGCCTCTCGGAGCGCGATGGTGTCCTCCATGGCCAGGCGCGTGCCCGATCCGATGGAGAAGTGGGCGGTGTGGACGGCGTCGCCCACCAGGATCTTGTTGCCCAGCGCCCAGCGCTCACAGGTGATGGTGGGGAAACGCCGCCAGATGGAACGGTTGGCGACCAAGCAATGACCGTCGAGACGCTCCGCGAAGATCCGGCTGCAGTAGTCCAGCGTCGCCGCCTCGTCGTCCTCGGCCAGGCCCGACGCGGCGAAGGCCTCGTCGGTGGTCTCCACGATGAATGTGGAGATGCACGCTTCCCCTGACGGCATCTCCATGACCGCCGGGTCCTGGTACTGGTACGCGTGCAGCCGCCAGAGCCCATGCTCGTTACGTTGGAAGTCGAACGTGAACGCGGGAAAGCTCTGGGTCGTGCCCAGCCACACGAAGCGATTCGGCCGGAGGTCGACCGATGGCCCGAAGTGCTCTTCGTTGCTGGCGCGGACAAAGCTGTTGATGCCGTCTGCCCCCAGGATCAGATCCGAGTCCGCGAAGGCCTCCAGGCTCGTGACCTCGGTCTCGAACAGAAGCTCGGCCCCGAGCTCCCGTGCCCTTTCCTGGAGAATGCGTAGCAGGCCTGCCCGGGACATCCCGGCGAACCCGTGCCCCGTCGAGCGCAGCACCTGGCCGTGATAGTGGATGTCGATGTCGTCCCAGTGGTAGAAGTGCCGCGTGATCTCCTCGAAGGTATCGGGGTCGGCGGCCCCCAGGTCTTCCATGGTCGCGTCCGAGAAGACCACGCCGAAGCCGAACGTGTCATCAGGGCGGTTACGCTCGACGACGAGCACCTCGTGCGACGGATCCGCCTTCTTCATCAGGATGGCGAAGTAGAGCCCCGCGGGCCCTCCGCCGATGCAGGTGATCTTCAAGGCTCCTCCGTGGCGCGCCCTCTTCGGCTCACGCGAATCTCGGTTCTCAGTCCGTCCCGGTGGGGCGGCGGTCGGCGATCAGGGCGCGCGCCGTGATCATGCGCTGGATCTCGGTCGTGCCCTCGTAGACCCGCAGTGCCCGAACGCTACGGTAGAGTCGGTCGACCGGATGATCGGCCAGCACCCCACGACCGCCCACGATCTGGACAGCCTGGTCCACGATCTGCTGGGCCGACTCCGTGGAGAAGGCCTTGGCGACCGCAGCCTCCAGGGTGATCCGATCGGCCCCCGTGTCCTTCCGCCACGCCGCCTGATACACGAGCAGCCGGCTCGCGACCAGGTCCGTGTACATTCTCCCGAGCTTCTCCTGGATGATCTGAAAGCCCGCGAGGGGCTTTCCGAACTGCTGGCGTTTCATGGCGTGTGCCAGCGCCTCCTCGAGGGCGCGGGATGCCATGCCGCACGCGGCGGCGCCCACGGTGGGCCGCAGCCGGTCCAGGGTGGCCATTCCCACCTTGAACCCCTTGCCCTCCGCGCCCACCACGTTGGCGGCGGGCACCCGGCAGTCCGTCAGCGAGAGCTCACCCAGAGGGTGCGGCGCGCTCATGACCTGCGCGCCGGCGAACTCGAGCCCGGGCGTGTCGGCTGGAATCACGAAACACGTAATCCCGCGCGTACCCAGCTCCGGGTCCATGGTGGCAAACACCGAGTAGAAGTCGGCGATGCCCGCGTTGGAGATGAACGTCTTCCGACCATTGAGGACGTAGTCACCGCCGTCCCGCACCGCCGTCGTCGACAAGGAGGCCACGTCGGACCCGGCCTCCGGCTCGGTCATGGCGAACGCGGCCATGGCTTCGCCCTTCATGGCGGGCCCCACCCACCGGTCCCGGTGCGCCGTGTCGCCTCCCAGGATAAGCGGGATCGATCCCAGCGCCTGGAGCGCGTAGACGGCGTCGGCCAAGGGTGAGGCGGCACCGAGGGCCTCACGGACCAGGCAACAGGACCGGAAGTCCTGGGCTTCGATGGGCGCGTACCAGCCGTCGCGTCCCAACAGACCCAGGATCTCGCGGGCCTGCGTCCGGGCAGCGCCGTCGTCGGGCGTCGCGGGGAGCCCGCCCAACTCCTCCATCAGGTCACCGAGGCGCGACGCGGTCGCGAGATGCCGCGCCTCGAGAAAAGCCTCGATGGGCGTCGGATCCGGGGCGGAGCGGGTGAGGGGAGTCGCGTCCATGGCGGGAGAGTAGACCGGGGTGGACGACCCCGCAAACGTGCGGGTCGGCTTGCATCCAGCGCAGGCACTCGCCCACCTTCCGTGCCCGCGCCCCGTGCTCCCGAAACTCGAGCGAGGAGGTGGCAGATGGTCCCCCTGATGTCCCTTTGGCTTCCCATCCTGCTCTCGGCGGTCATCGTCTTCGTGGCCAGCTCGGTAATCCACATGATGCTGAGCTACCACAAGAGCGATTTCGCCAGAGTCCCCGACGAAGACGGCGTCCGCGCCGCGCTGAGGGAGTTCTCGATTCCCCCGGGCGACTACATGGTGCCGTGCCCCGCGGACACCAAGGAGATGAGCTCGCCCGAGTTCATCGCCAAGCAGAACGAAGGGCCAGTCGTCTGGATGACGGTGCTGCCGAACGGCCCCTGGAACATGGGCAGGAGCCTGACGCAGTGGTTCCTCTACTCCCTGGTCGTCTCCTACATCGCCGCCTACGTGGGGAGCCGCGCCGTGGGTCCCGGAGCGGACTACCTGGACGTCTTTCGCTTCGTCGGCACGACGGCGTTTTGTTGCTACTCCCTTGCCCTGGCGCAGATCGCGATCTGGTACGCGCGGAAGTGGAGCTCGATCTTCAAGTCGATGTTCGACGGCCTGGTCTACGCGCTGTTGACCGCCGGCACGTTCGGGTGGCTCTGGCCGGGCTGAAGCCCCCCACTGCCCCGCTGCACCCCCGGGCGCCTTCAGGAGCCTGAGGTGTCCTCGCCGCTGAAAGTGAGCGGGTCGTCGAGGAGCGCCTGGAAGGCCTCGAACCAACGACCGACGTGCAGTCCGTCGGCGAGGGCGTGGTGTACGTCGATGGCCACGGGCATGTACCGCTTCGTCTCTCGTGCGAAGTGACGGCCGAACACGATCTTCGGTACGGAATCTTCCCCCCGCAGGCGCCGAGCGTGCTTGAAGCTCGTAAAGGACACCCAGGGGATCACGGAGTAGTGGATCAGATCGTCCCGGTCGTCTCTCGGGTCCAGGAGGTCCTCGGAGCGGCGCGCCCGCCGCAGTACCGTCGACGCGCGAGCTTCGAAGCTGTGATAGTCGCCCGTGTACTCGAAGTACGCGAAGGTGAAGGTGTCGTCCGGCCGTAGTACCGTCGATCCGGGATGGACCACGTCGTGCACCACGACCTCGCCGTCTCGGATCCTCAGGCGCAGCGCCTCCAACTCGTTCGCCGCGCGGGTCGACGCGTAGAGCGTCGCCAGGAAGTAGGAGGGCCCTCCGTCCGCCTTCGACGCGGTGTGGAGCCTCGTTACATCGACCTCGGCAGTGAGGCTGAAGAAGGGGTCGTCGTAGTCCCTGAACAGCCGGAAGTGACCGCGCCGTTCCCAGGTGGACAGATCGAGCTTTCGTGCCATGGGCTCAAGGTGCTCACCCGAGGCCCACGAGGCCAGCCACGGCGCCTTGCCCTGGCCCTGGAGCGTCTCCGCCCGTTCACCACGGACTTCGGTCGTCGTTGGGGCGCCCTTCGGGGACGAGAGGGCGCTGGCTCGAGAGGGCCCGTCCCACTTCCCTCCCGCCTGCGCCAGGTCCGTGATCTTTCGGAAACCTCCCTCGGCCGTTCCTTTGGCCCGGTGAAGGGGTAGGTCGCGACGCGGAGCCACAACCTGAAAGAGAGCCCCACATGCCCGGTACCGAGGTGTTCGGCCCGGAGGAAAGGAAAGAAGCCGGCGACGTCCTCGAGACGGGCGCCCTCTTCCGGTACGGTCACGAAGAGCTCCGGCGGGGGATGTGGAAGGCCAGGGAGCTGGAGGACGAGGTGCGCCAGTTCACCGGCGCGCGTCACGCCCACGCCGTTTCGAGCGGATCCACCGCTGTCGCCTGCGCGCTGGCCGCGGCCAAGGTCGGACACGGCCACGAGGTGATCGTGCCACCGTTCACCTACCTGGCCACGATCGAAGCCGTGCTCCTCGCCGGCGGGCTTCCGGTCTTCGGAGACATCGACGACACCCTTTGCCTCAGCGCCGAAGGGATTCGGAATGCGATCACCCCCCAGACCAGGGCGGTGCTCCTCGTGCACATGTGCGGCGCCGCCGCGGACATGGATGGAATCCTCGAGGTCTGCCGCGAGCACGACCTGGTGCTGGTGGAGGATGCCGGCCAGGCGCTGGGCGCCTTTCACGGAGGAACGTCCGTCGGACGGTTCGGGGCGGCGGGCGCGTTCTCGTTCGACTTCTTCAAGATCACGACCTGCGGCGAGGGGGGGCTGTTCATCACCGACAGCGACGAGGCCTATGCTCTAGCCGACAGCTACTCCGACCACGGACACGACCATATCGGCGACAACCGGGGCATGGAGCAACACCCGATCCTGGGCTTCAACTACCGCATCAGCGAGCTGAACGCGGCCATCGGCCTGGCGCAGATGCGCAAGCTCGGCTGGATCCTGGAGCGAAACCGCGCCAACAAGGCCGCTCTGCGGGACCGGCTCGCCCAGGTTCCCGGCGTTGCCTTTCGTCGCATGCCCGACCCCGAGGGGGATTCCGGTACGTTCCTCAACCTGCTGTTGCCGGACACCGCGACCGCAGGCCGGGCGGCCCGGCAGCTCACCGAGGCTGGCGTGCCCGGGGTCAACTACTGGTTCACGAACATGTACCACTTCATCAACCAGTGGGATCACATCAAGGACCTGAAGGCTGCGGCACCCCTGGCGATCCACCACCTGGGTGCCCCGCAGAACTACCACGATCTCGATCTTCCCGGTGCTCAGGAGACCATTGGCCGGCTGATCTCACTGGGCATCCGCTGCACCTGGACCGAGGAAGAGGTCCGACAGGTCGCGGACCACGCGGCTACCGCCCTCGAGGACGTGATGGGATAGAGGCCCAGGCCGTCTGGACCGCCCCCCGGACGGTGCCTTCGGCAGCGCTGAAACCCGCCCGTCGGTGGCTCGCGGGCCCCGACGTGCCTAGACTAGCCTCCAGCGGACGACGACTCTCACACTCGACCGAACGGACGCCCACGCCGACTTCGGCGCGGGTCGGAAGGAAGAACCCATCCCACTCACGATGCACCGCAACTTCAAGAACGTAGGGAAGACCGTCTACGGGCGAGGAAGCTTCGACCAGCTCGGCAGCATCTTGCGCCCCCAGAGGCAGGTCGAGAAGGGCTCCATCGTCTTCCTGGTGGACGACTTCTTCCAGGAACGAGAGCTCGCCGGGCGAATCCCGGCGGAAGATGGGGACATCGTCCACTTCATCGACGCGAGCCACGAGGAGCCCACGACGGACCAGGTGGACGGGCTCCGCGACGACATTCTGTCTTCGCAGGGCGTGCCTGGAGGCGTGGTGGGGATTGGCGGCGGTAGCGTCATGGACCTGGCCAAGGCGCTGGCCCTGATGTTCAAGAACGAGGGCTCGTCGCAACTCTACCAGGGCCTGAACCTGATCAAGCGGCCGGGCGTGTGGCACTGCGGCGTCCCAACCATCTCGGGCACGGGAGCCGAGTGCTCCATGACCGCGGTGCTGAGTGGACCGGAGAAGAAGCTGGGACTCAAGTGCGAGTGGACGCCCTTCGATCAGGTTGTGATGGATCCGGAGCTGCCTACCACGGTCCCCCGGAACCACTGGTTCTACACCGGCATGGACTGCTACATCCACTGCTGTGAATCCGCGAGCGGACGCTACTACAACACGTTCAGCCGCGCCTACGGCGACCAGGCCCTCGACCTCTGTCGCGAAGTCTACCTGAACGAGGGCTCGGGTCAGACCCCGGAGAACGACGAGAAGCTCATGGTGGCGTCCCTTTTCGGGGGGCTCAGTCTGACCTATTCGGAGGTGGGCGTTTGTCACGCCCTGTCCTACGGCCTCTCCTACGTTCTGAAGATGAGGCACGGCCTGGCCAACTGCGTGGCGTTCGGCCAGCTGGACGAGTTCTACGGCCCGGCGGTCCAGGAGTTCAGGACCATGGTGGACCGGCACGACATCGACATTCCTTCCGGCCTCGCCGAGGAGTGGACAGACGATCAGATCACCCGCATGGCCGAAGTGGCACTGGCTCTCGGCCACATGTGGGACCACGCCATTGGCCCCCATTGGAGGGATGAGGTGTCCCTCGATCGCGTGAAGGAGCTGTTCCAGCGCATGTAGGGCAGCTCGTCACCGGTCGCCGCAGCGCCATCGGACGGAGCGGTTTCGTCATGCCCCACGGCGGACCACCGTCGGGACCAGTCGGCCGCCCGCCTCAGGCGCACCGGCGACTCAGCCTTTTCCGGACTTCAGCACGACTTCAACCCTTGAACACGATCCTTCGAGGAGAGCGATCATGACGCGTTTCTGGACGCGATCCCTTGTCACCGTGGGCCTGGCGGCCGTGGGGCTCGCCCTCGTACCCGCCCAGTCTTCCGAGAGTGGGATGCTGGGCTTCACAACCGAGGGCGCTGACGCTCAACGGGAGCTCGAGGCTCGATTCGACGCCCAGCTCCGGCCGGAGAACCTGCGGGACTGGATGCGGCGCATGACGGAGAAGCCCTTCTACGTCGGCGCCCCGCACAACCGGGACAACGCGGAGTGGACCCGGGATCAGTTCCGGTCCTGGGGCTACGAGGCCGAGATCGTCGAGTACCAGGTCCTGTTCCCCACTCCGCGGGTCCGTGAGGTGGAGATGGTGGCGCCAGAGCGATACCGGGCTCAGCTCCGAGAGCCGACGCTTGAGGAGGATGCCACGTCGGGCATCGAGGAGGACCGACTCCCGACCTACAACGCCTACTCGGCCGACGGCGACGTAACGGGAGAGCTCGTCTACGTGAACTACGGCATCCCCGCCGATTACGAGGAGCTCGAGCGGAGGGGCATCGACGTGGAGGGCAAGGTCGTCATCGCCCGGTACGGCGGGTCGTGGCGCGGCATCAAGCCGAAGGTCGCCCACGAGCACGGCGCCATCGCCACGATCCTCTACTCCGACCCCAGGGACGACGGATACTACCAGGGCGACGTCTACCCCGAGGGTCCCTACCGCATGGAGCACGGGGTCCAGCGGGGCTCCGTGTCCGACATGCCCCAATACCCCGGCGACCCCCTCACCCCCGGCGTGGGGGCCACCGCCGACGCCGACCGCCTGACGGTCGAAGAATCGCCCACGGTCATGAAGATCCCCGTGCTGCCCATCTCCTACGCGGACGCGCAGCCGCTCCTGGAGGCGTTGGGAGGGCCCGTGGCGCCCGAGTCCTGGCGAGGTGCTCTGCCGATCACCTACCACGTGGGCCCCGGCCCGGCCCAGGTTCGCGTCCACCTGGAGTTCGATTGGGATCTGAAGCCGGCGTACGACGTGATCGCCCGGATGGAGGGCGCCGACTTCCCGGACCAGTGGGTCATGCGAGGCAACCACCGTGACGGCTGGGCCATGGGAGCGGCGGACCCCATCAGCGGACACGTGGCCATGATGGAAGAGGCGCGGGCCATCAGTGAGCTGGCCCGGGACGGGTGGCGCCCCCGGCGAACCATCCTCTACGGGTCCTGGGACGCGGAGGAGCCGGGCCTGCTGGGCTCCACCGAATGGGCCGAGCATCACGCCGACGAGCTACGACGGAAGCTCGCCCTCTACACCAACACGGACGGCAGCGGCCGAGGCTTCCTCGGCGCGGGCGGCTCCCACACGCTGGAGAAGTTCATCAACCAGGTCGCCCGCGACGTCCCCGATCCTCAGACCGACGTCACCGTGTGGGAGCGGGCCCAGGCACAACGAGCCGTGAGCGGCGATGACGAGGCGCTCACGCGGGAGGACCTCAGGATCTCGCCGCTGGGCTCCGGATCCGACTACACGCCGTTCCTCCAACATCTGGGCATCGCGTCGCTGAACCTGGGCTTCGGCGGCGAAAGCGGCGGCGGATCCTACCACTCCCAGTTCGACTCGTTCGACCATTACACGCGCTTCGGCGACCCGGACTTCCAGTACGGCGTTGCCCTGGCCAAGACCGCCGGCCGTGTGACGCTGCGCTTCGCGAACGCGGACGTGCTCCCGTACCAGTTCGGCAACTTCGCCGACAACGTGGCCATGTACCTCGATGAGGTCGTGCAGCTGGCTGACGACCTGCGTCAGGAAACGGAGCGGCGGAACGAGCTGGTCGCCATGAACGCCTACGCGCTTTCAGCGGACCCGAAGCAGACCTACGTACCGCCCACCGAGCAGGACGCGGTGCCGCACCTGAACTTCGCACCGCTCCGCAACGCCGTCGCCCAGCTGGAGGAGAGCGCCGGCGCGTACGACCACGCGCTGCTCGACGCGATGGCCCGCGGCGGGCCGGCGGGCCAGAATCTCGGCCGCATCAACGAGGTGCTGATGAGCACGGAGCGGCGCATGACCCGGGAGGCAGGGCTCCCGCGGCGACCGTGGTTCCGGCATCACATCTACGCGCCGGGATTCTACACGGGCTACGGAGTCAAGACGCTCCCTGGCGTGCGGGAGGCCCTCGAGCAGCGAGACTGGCACGAGGCGACGGAGCACGTGGAGATCGCCGCGGAGACGCTCCGCGAGGTAGCCGCCGCGATCGACGAGGCCACCTCGATGCTGGGCGGCATGTAGCGCGGGCGCTCAGGCCCTGTCCGTCGCGCCCTGGACGTTCCCTTCCGCGAAATCCGGGGCCTGCAGCCAAACGGGGCGGTCGCGCCCCGGCACGGTCGCCAGACCTACGAGCAGCACCACCACCGCGCCGGTGACGAAGAGCGTGCGGCGAAGACGCCAAGCCGGCGCCAGGATCTCGGCCCGGTCCTTCTCGGCGATGATGGCCCAGCGCAGGCCCTCGAATTCCAGGAGCCCGTACGCGGCGATGACCTCCTCGCCTCGGTAGTCGTGCGTGTGCATGACGCCGCTCTGGCCGGCCAGCGCACGCCGCACCGACTCGGTGTCCGCCGTGAGGTTCAGGACGTCCGATTCGGCGCTGAAACGAGAGTCGCTGCGCATGAGCAGGTCCTCTCCCACCGCGTACGTCTCCCCGGTCTGGCCCATGCCTTCGGTGAACATCATGATCTCGTTCATCTCGTCGGCGCTGGTCTGGGCCGCGAGAACCCCCAGCAGGGTGCCATCATCATCGTATACGGGACTGCCCGCGAAGAGCGCCGGAGCTCCGCCACTGGGCTCGTACCGCTCGAAGTCTTCGATGGCGACGTGGCCCCTGCTCGACGCCTGCGCGGCCTGGCGATACACGGCGGCCAGGCCGGTTCCGGACCAGGGACCGTCGATCAGGTTCGTCGCGAAGTCGGGTTCCTTGAAGTAGCTGTAGACGACGTTGCCCCGCTCGTCCGTCATGAAGACGTCGTAGTAGCGGTGGATCTCCAGGAACTCGTCGACGCCGGGCTGCCGCGCCGCGTGCAGAGAGGTGTACGCCGAGCCGTCGCCGGCGTCGTTCAGCAGATGGCGCTGATCGTCCGGGAACGGATTGTCCTCCACGTACAGACGGTAGAGCCGCTCGCCGGCGTCCGCACCGAGCCGATCCCAAGCGGCTGTGTACTGTCCGAGCGACTCCTTGAGGCGCCCGGTGTCGCTCCACAGCGCCATCTCCGAGCGTAGCTGCTCGAGCGTCGCCTCGAGCGAGCCCGACCTGAGCGACATGAAGAGGAACAGCTCGCGCTCCGCCTCCTGCGTCAGATCCCGACGCACCGACGCCATGATCGTCCAACCGGCGACGATCATCGTGATCGCCGCGACGCCGCTGGCCCACCACACCCGGCGCCATCCGCGGGGCAGCCGCCTAGGCATCGTCGCCCGACTCCGGCCGTTGCATCGGCTCGTCCATTCCCCAGCCGCCGGCCCCTCGCGCGCTCGACGGAGCGCTGGCAGCCGGCGTCTCCCGAGCGGCCGTCAGCCGGTCCCGGATCGCCTCGCTCACCGCGCTCCAGGTCACCGAAAAGAAGTTGAAGCCCTCCTCGGTGACCCGCCCCTCCTCGGCATCGTCCACCACGTCGCCCAGGATGTCCATCAGCCGGTCCCGCATCCGCTCGAGCGAGGCGGTGTCGCCCTCCTCGCGAGCTTTCCCGTAGAGGACCAGCACGTTGTTGTTGTATTGGTCGATGCGCCGCTTTTTCCGGTACGAAACGAGCTGCAACACGCCCGAGCCCACGAGAAGAAGCATGGTGATGAAGAGCGCGAGGGGCTCGGCGTTCTCCTGGAAGAAGGACGGGTCGTCCCGGGAATAGTAGCGCTGGGCACCCGGGTGAACCGGGATGAACGTGCCCGCCACCTGGTCCGGGGCCTGGATGAAGCCCGCAAGGTGGGTCCTCGACATCAGGTCACGACGGCGCTCGAACAAGATCGTCGTGAGGTTTGCCACGATCTCCGGATCGAGTGATTCGTCTGCCACCAGCAGCAGCCGCACCACCGCTGTTTCGAGGTCGGCCTCAGGCAGAGCCGGAGTCCCCCGATACGCGCCTTTGGGCAGCGTGCCGTGTTCCACCGCGGGGTGCCTGAGCCCGATGGCCGGCGCCTGATCGATGGGCACGATGCGACTGGGGCTCGTCTCGATGAGCTCACGCACGGACTCGTTGGCGGGTGCCCCTACCCGAAACACCGCGTCGACGGCCGCGCTGAGCATGGCCCAGTTCGCCGACTCCTGGGTCATGGGCAGCGCCTCGAAATCCGACTCGGACAGGCCGTAGTGGTTGACCAGCAACCAGAAGTTCTCGTGCTGCCCGCTACCGCGCGGTGGAATCGCGATCTTCTTGCCGCGCAGATCGGCGACGCCGGTGATCCCGGCCTCGTCCCGGGCCACGAGCTGGAATGCGTCCGGATACAGCGCGGCCACGAGCCGAGCGGAGGGTGGTGCGGGGATGCTGGACACCACGGCCGCGAGGTCTACGCTCCCTTCCTCCATGAGGCGGATGTTCTGCGCGGTCCCGACCGTTTCGAGCACCGTCACCGTCAGGTTCTTCGAGTGCTGCTCCACCACGTCCGCGATGGCCTGGGACACCGCGAACCCCTCTCCGCCGTGGGGTCCAGCGGCAAAGGTGATATCTCGCGCTCGGCCCGCCTCATACACCATCCATGCGGTCGTCAACGCGGCGATGACGGCCAGCGCGGCGGCGACGAATCGAAAGCGGAGGGTCAAGCCGTCATCTCACGGATGGAGTGGTGGCTGGGCAGCCTGGACGAATCGGACGACCACACCCTAGGCGCAGGGCCGCCGGGCGGTCAATGGTCCGAGTCACGTCAGACGAAGTTGGCTTCCCGCTTGGCCACGAAGGCCTCGTAGGCTTCCCGGAAATTGGGGTTCTGCATGCAGACGGCCTGGGCTTGGGCCTCGGCCTCGAGGGCGCTGACCAGATCGGTGCTGGCCTCGCGGTTCAACGCGTCCTTCGTGATCTCGAGGGCGAACGACGGACCCCGCGCCAAGGACTCGGCCAGCGTCATGGCCTCGGTCAGGACTTCGTCCTGTGCTACGACGCGGTTGTAGAGGCCGATGCGATGGGCCTCTTCGGCCGAGATGAAGTCCCCCGTCATGAGCAGCTCGGTGGCTTTGGCCAATCCGACGATGCGCGGTAACAGCCACGAGGCGCCCATGTCGGCGCCGGAGAGGCCGACCTTGGTGAACAGGTAGGCGATCTTGGCTTTCTCGCCGGCCACCCGCAGATCGGCGGCCGTGGCGATCACGGCACCCGCGCCCGCCACCGTCCCGTTCAGGGCCGCGACGATGGGCCGACCGCACGCCCGCATGGCCAGGATCAGATCACAGGTCATCCGGGTGAAATCCAGCAGGCCTTCGTAGTCGCGCGCGAACAAGGCGCCGATGATGTCCTCCACGTCGCCGCCCGAGCAGAAGGCCCGGCCGCTCCCCGTGATCACCACGGCCCGGACTCCCGGCTCGCGGTGAAGCGCCAGGAACGTGTCCCTGAGCTCCGCATAGACCTGGAACGTCAGGGCGTTCAGCCGGTCCGGCCTGTGGAGGGTGATGGTGGCCACGCTGGTCTCCCGGTCGTGCTCGTACAGGAACGACTGAGGTGCGATGGTCATGGAGTCTCCAGGGTGTTCCTCTCACGGGTGCTGGCGGGGCGATAGCCGATCGTAGGGACCCGCGCCCTCGCTCACAACCGGGCGGCGGACGTCACAACCCGACCGCTCCCGGGTAAGGTTCCTCGGCGCCCGCGCCGTGGCGGGTCAGACCATGACCATCCAGGTGAGACCGATGCGAGAGTTCGAGCTGCTGCAGGTGGACGCCTTCGCCGACCAGCCGCTGGCCGGGAATCCCTGCGCCGTCGTCCTGGACGCGGACGGGCTCGATGCCCAGGTGATGCTGGGCGTGGCCCGCGAGATGAATCTCTCGGAGACGGCGTTCGTGACCCGCTCCGAGGTCGCCGACTTCGGCGTGCGCTACTTCACGCCGGCAGAGGAGATCCCCCTTGCAGGGCATCCGACCATCGCCACCGCCCGGGCGCTGGTCGACTCGGGTCGCGTCGAGCCGGGACGGCCTCGACTCACCCTCGAGCTGCGGGTGGGCCCCATCGAGGTCGACCTCGAATGGCGCGACCAGGATCTTCACCGAGCCACGATGAGCCAGAAGCGTCCCGCTTTCCTGCGCGTGCATGCCCCGGATCGCGTGCTGCCCGTCTTCGGGCTCGAGACGGGTGACCTTCTTCCCGGAGCTCCGATTCAGACCGTCAGCACCGGCACCCCGCAGCTCATGGTCCCCTTGCGTGGTCTCGATGCTCTACGCAACGCCGGTATCGACCATGTCGCGTACGCCCAGCTGCGGGACAGCGGGGACTTCTTCAGCCCTCACCTCTTCTGCCTTGCGGGCTTCACTGAAGACGGCGACACGGCGGCCCGTCACTTCGGAACGCCCCCCGACCTCGTGGAGGACCCGTTCACCGGCTCGGCCACGGGGGGCATGGCTGCGTACCTGTGGCACCACGGCCTGATGGCTACGCCCACGTTCGTGGCCGAGCAGGGGCACTGGATGGGTCGGCCCGGCCGTGCCACCGTGGAGGTGGTGGGACCGCCCCACGACATGACCACGGTGCGCGTGGGCGGGGCGTCCGTGACGGTGCTCCGGGGCCGCTTGACGATCTGAGGGCACTGACCAGCGGAGTGTGGTTCAAGAAACGAGGAGTCGAACCCACATGGAGATCAGGGACGCCGAGAGCTTTGTTCGCTACTTCGACCGCGTACGAGAGCGAACACGCCGGGTCATCGACTGCATCCCGGAGGACCGGGTCGAATGGACCCATCGCGAGGGATCGTTCACGCTTGGCGACCTGGTCCGGCACCTCGGCGCCGCCGAGCGCTACATGTGGGCCGAAAACGTCCAGGGTAGACCGAGCCGGTACCCAGGGTGCGGCCCGGAGCTCGCCGAGGGCCTGGACGGCGTCACCGCCTTCCTGGATCGGATGCACGCCGAGGCACGAGCGGTCTTTTCCAACCTGACGCCCGAAGATCTCGAGCGTCGCTGTCCGACTCCCGGCGGCATCACGATTCCCGCCTGGAAATGGCTCCGCGCCATGGTGGAGCACGAGATCCACCATCGAGGGCAGCTCTATACGATGCTGGGGATCCTGGGGGTCGAGACGCCTTCGCTGTACGGCCTCACCGAACGACAGGTCTTCGAGAACAGCGAGCCCTTCGACCCCTAAGGCGAGCACGCGCCCATACTGCTCGGCCGTCCGCGGCGGGGTTTACGGGCGACGCTTCCGTCACCCCTCCGGAGCCGGCAGCACCGCCGTGGCCTCGATCTCGACCAGGGCGTGAGGCTCCACCAGCCGACTGACCTCCACCAACGCCATGGCCGGGTAGCTGCGCCCCATGTGCGCCCGGTACACGGCCCCGAGCTCTCCCAGGCTCGCTCGGTACGCGTCCATGTCGCTCACGTAAATGGTCAGCCGGCCCACGTGCTCAGGGCCTCCACCGGCCTCCTCCACCACCAGGAGCGACCGCCGGAGGGCCTCACCGAACTGATGGGTGAAAGGCAGGCCGGGAGGGACGCCGCCGCTTTCGTCGGCGGCCACCTGGCCAGCCACGAAGACGATGCGACCGCCGGCGGGCGCCACCATGCCGTTGTTCCAGCCTCTGGGTTGCCCCAGCGCCTCCGGATTCACGACGTCGAAGAACGTCATCCCAGAAATCCCCCACCGTCGATCACCAGGGCCTGACCGTTTACCCCAGCCGCCTCTTCCGAACAGAGCGAGAGCACCGCGTGCGCCACCTCCTCGGGGGCGATGAGCCTTCGCTGGGGACTCGTCGCGAGGATGGCCGAGAGCGCGTCTTCGCGGCTCTTGCCCGTCTTCTCCACGATGCGGTCGACCGATGCCCGGGTCATGTCCGTATCGACGTAGCCGGGACAAACGGCGTTCACGGTCACTCCTTTGGGAGCCACCTCGGCCGCCGCGGATCGGGTAAACCCGACCACTGCGTGCTTCGAGGCCGCGTAGGCCGCGGTGTAGGGCGCGCCCATGACGCCCGCCACCGAAGCGACGTTCACGATGCGCCCCCACCCCCCCTGCACCATGGTGGGCAGGAAGGCCTTGGTACACAGAAACGTGCCTGTGGCGTTCACCGCCATGATGCGTTCCCAGTCCTGGAGGGTGATCCGGTGAATCGGCGCTGATACGGCCGTTCCCGCGTTGTTCACGAGGATCGAGACCGCGCCGAGGTAGTCGCGCGCAGCGCGGGCCAGGGTGCCCACCGACTCGGCGTCGGTCACGTCCACGGCGTGCGCGAAGGCCTCGCCACCGGACGCAGTGATCTCGTCGGCCACTCGCTCGAGCTCATCGATGCTGCGCGCCGATACGCAGACCCTGACGCCGGCCTGCGCGAGGGCCATGGCGCAAGCTCGGCCGATCCCCCGGCCTCCGCCGGTCACGACGGCTCCGTGTCCGGCGAGGCTCACGGTAGCTCCATCGCTTCGACGACGGCCTCTTCCAGGATCGAGCCCAGGATCTCCACGACTTCACGACCTTCTCCGATGGAAGCGTCGGCCGGCCAGCCGAAATAGGCGTCCGGCCCTCCCGCCTCCTGGAAGGTCGTCTTCCCCTTTTGGATCGCCTGCGACAGCGAAGCCGGGTTCGGCGCCAGTCGTCTGCGAATCCCCTCGACGACGAGGGCGGGCCGCTCCGCCATGACCACCGAGCTTTCGTATCGCCCGGCGTGACAGGCGCCCGTCTTGAACTCCTCCGTCATGCGCAGGGCCCAGGGCGCCCGGGTCAGATTCGGAAACACGAGGGCAATGCCGACCGACTCCACCACTTTGGCCGCCGCCGATACTGCCTCGAGATGAGCCGGATCGAGGTGAGCGTTCGCCACGGCCATGGTCCGCACGCCATGGCGCCCCAGGCTCCGTGCGATGTCCGCGACGAGGTTCGACGCCGTCCTCGGCCCCAGTGATATCGTCCCTGGGAACTCCGCCGCGAACCCTGCTGGCGTGTACGGGAGCGTCGGCAGCAGCAGCACGTTGTAACCGCGCGCGACCAGGCGCGACCCCCCCTCTCTTGCCATCGCCTCCGCGATGATGTTGTCGGTGCTCAACGGCAGGTGAGGGCCGTGGGCCTCGATGGCCCCCATGGGAAGGACGGCCACGGTCCTGGACTTGTCCAGGTCCTGCACGTCCTCCCACGTCATCTCGGCTAGGGATCGTACTGACATTGGGACCCCCGAGAGCGTGAGTACGGAGCCTGTGCCGAGCCGGTTGACCGGCTTTCCGGCGAGCGGATATGATCCGCCATGACCTACCAGCCGCCCGAGCGCTTCAACATCGCCGACTACTTCCTGGACGCCCGCATCCGCGAGGGGAAGGGAGATCGGCCGGCGATCCGCACGGACGAGGGCGTCCTCTCCTACCGGCAGGTCCAATACCTGGCGAACCGATTCGGGAACGTTCTCACGGACGCCGGGGCCGAAGCGGAACAGCGAGTCATGATCGCGCTGCCCGACGTCCCCGAGTTCGTGGGCGCCCTCTTCGGTGTGTTGAAGATTGGCGGGGTCGTGGTCATGGTCAACCCGGGCCTCCAGCCCGACGCCATCGGCGCCCTCATGGCGTACACCCGCGCGAAGATCGTCCTGGTTCACGCCGACCACGCCGACGCGTTCCGGCAGGCGGCTCGAGAGCTCGCGCGACCGCCTCAGCTCCTCGTGCTCGGTGAAGAGGAGCTGGGCGGTGCGCTCGATGCGGCGGCCGAGGACCTCGAGACCTTCGACAGCCACCGGGACGATCCAGCCATCTGGCTCTTCTCGGGCGGAACCACCGGACGCCCGAAGGCCGTCGTGCAGAGCCACACCTCATTCGCAAACACCACCGAGTGCTACGGCAAGGGCGTACTGGCGCTGACGGAGAGCGATGTCACCCTCTCGGTGCCCAAGCTGTACTTCGGGTACGCCACGGGATCCAACCTGCTGTTTCCATTCTCCGTCGGGGCGTCCTGCGCCTTGTTCACCGAGCGCTGCACGGCGGACGTTCTTTTCGAGAAGATCGCGCTGCACCGACCCACGGTGCTCATCAACGTGCCCACGATGATCAACCACATGGTGAGCCACCCCGACGCTGCAACCCAGGACCTGTCGAGCCTCAGGGTTTGCACCTCGGCTGGGGAAGCCCTGCCCGTGGAGCTGCACGAGCGCTGGAACGAGGCCTTCGGCGTGGACCTGCTCGATGGCCTCGGCACCGCTGAGATGTGGCACATATTCCTGTCCAATCGGCCAGGGGACGTGCGCCCGGGCACGCTGGGTCGCGTAGTGCCGGGATTCGAGGTGCAGGTGTGCGACGACGACGGACACGAGCTCCCGCCGGGAGAGGTGGGCTGGATGTGGGTGCGGGGCAACTCCCGAGCCGCGGGCTACTGGCAGAACATGGAGAAGACCCGCGAGGCCTTCCGCGGCGAATGGTATGCCTCCGGTGACATGATCGTTCGGGACGAGGAGGGCATCTTCCGGTATTGCGGCCGGGGTGACGACATGCTGAAGGTCAGCGGCAAGTGGCTCTCGCCCGGCGAGGTGGAGAACTGCCTGCTGCAGCATCCGGCCGTCGAGGAGGTCGCTGTGGTGGGCGTCGAAGAGGGAACGGGGCTCGTGAAGCCCCACGCCTTCGTGGTGGCTTCGGTGGCGACGACCGATCGCGGGGCGACGTTCGACGACGTGGCGACGCCCGATGGTGCGGCGACGTCCGATGACACAGCGACACCAGAACCCCCAACCCAATCCGCCCACACGGCGGCCCCCGGTCTCGAGGATGAGCTCAAGGACTGGGTCAAGTCGCACCTGGCGCCCTACAAGTACCCTCGTCGCGTCGTCCTCATGGACGATCTGCCCCGCACGCACCTGGGCAAAGTGGACCGGGGCGCGCTCAAGCGGCATCCCCAATGATGATTACGGGCGGGCCCGCGCAGGCAGCCTCGCCAGCAGGACCAGTCAGTCAACACCTGGACTCGATTCGATCGACGACCACCGAGCTCAGACGAGCTCGCCCACACACGGAGCAGCGATACCCATGCGTGCCACCCCAGAAGACCGCGCCCAGCTCATCATCGCCGAGCTCCTGGCGGTGAAACGGGAAGAGCAGGTGGCCATCGTATTGGACCGTTCCAGTGAGATGGAAATGGCTCACGCCCTGGCCGACGCGGCGATGGAAGTCGGCGCCGAATACACCTTCCTGACCATGCCCAACTGGGACACCGCCAGGAAGAACCATCTGACTCCCGTGGTAGAGCGAGGGATCGAGGCGGCCGACGTGATCATCGGACTGACTCGGGCGTCAGGGGCCCCGACGTACGCCGAGACCGTCAAGCGCCTGTTCGACGCCAAGCGCCTCCGCGGCATGTCCATGGTCATGCGCAGCATGGCCAACTTCACCGAAGGCGGAGCCCTGGCGGACTACTCAGCCCTGAAGGAGGAGGGTGACCGGCTGGCAGGCCTGTGGCGGAGGGCGAGCCACATCCGGCTCACCACGCCCGCCGGGACCGAGCTCGAAGCCGAGATCGCCGGCGAGGACGTCATCGTCGAGTGCGGATACGCCACCCAGCCCGGTCAGGAAGCGGCGTTCAGCGACGGCGAAGTGTCACAGATGCCCCGGGAGGGAACGGCACGGGGTCGCATCGTGGTCGACGGTCCGGTCGCCCATCTGACCGGCGACGACACGTACGAGATCGAAGTCAGCCACGGTGCTGTGACCGGTGTGCTCGGAGACGGCCCCCGAGCCAAGAGCCTGTTGGCCATCCTCGCCGAGACCCCCAACGCCGACAACATCGCCGAGATCGGGATCGGCCTGAATGGTGCCTGCCGCCGAAATGGCGACTTCGAAGAGGAGAAGAAGGCCCGAGGGCTCGTCCACGTAGCCCTGGGCGACAACATCTTCTATGGCGGCACCGTCCGATGTGCCGTGCACATCGACCAGGTGCTCTACGCACCCTCGGTGTGGCTGGACGACCGGCTGGTTGTGGATGGAGGCGACGTGGTGTTCGAGTGAGGGTTACTCCGTTCCGCCCTCACGATCCCTCTGGGCTTCCGCTGCCACGATCCTTCCAGTTGGATCCCACGTCTCTAAAGGCGCCGACCGCCATGTGCAGGTCGAGGGTCTCGCCGGCCCAAACGGGCGTAGCGGTCCACGGGTGGGGCGCGATGCCCCGGCAGTGATGGTGGGCGACTAGGCTCTCGACGGCGGCCTTGGGCAGGCGGCAGAGCGCCGACACGTTTCCGCGGAAACGTCTCCCGCTGGTTCCGTGCCGACCTCGGGCAGCCTTGGCCCAAGCTGAATCGAAGGCGGAGTCCCCTGACTCACACCTACCTCGGATCAAGGAAAGCCCCCCGGCTCGCGGGAGAGCCTTCGCTCTCGCTGGGAAGTAGCCGGCATTCCCACTTGCCTCCCGGCAACCCACGCCCGACACTGTCCGTCCGCAAGAAACTCAGTCGTTCCCAATCAGACGAGGTCATGATGTCCGCCTCCCCGTCCCCACTTCGCCCGCTCGCAATGGTCGCCCTGTTCTTCTGTTTGGCGACGATCGCGCCTGCGTCGGGCCAGTCTGTCGAGGACGCCAAGCAGTCCGCTCTCGACCACGCAACCGCCCTGGATGACCTGGTTGGTCAGATGTCCATGCAGCTGTGGGACTACTCGGAGATCGCCCTCCGTGAATCCCAGTCGGCCAACTACCTGGCGGACGTCCTGGAGGAGGAGGGCTTCACGGTCGAACGGGGTGTGGCCGGCATGCCCACGGCCTTCGTGGCATCGTGGGGAACGGGGTCACCGATCCTGGGCGTGCTGGCCGAGTACGACGCGCTGCCCAACATCGGGAATGCCGCGGCTCCTCGCCGGGAGGCCAGGGACGACGGCCACATTCACGGCCAGGGATGTGGGCACAATCTCTTCGGCGCAGCCTCGGTCGCGGCGGCAATCGCGCTAAAGCGCATGATGTCCGAGCACGACGTGCCGGGCACCGTCCGGCTGTACGGGACACCGGCCGAGGAGACGGTGGTCGGTAAAGTGTATATGGCCCGTGACGGTCTGTTCGACGACCTGGACGCGTCCATCGTCTGGCATCCGGGCCAGGAGACGGGTGTGTCGAACAACCGGGCCCGTGCCCTCAACAACTTCGAGGTCACCTTCATGGGCCAGGCCGCCCACGGGGCGGCCGACCCCTGGAACGGGCGGAGCGCCCTCGACGCGGTCGAGCTCATGAACCACGGCGTGAACATGATGCGGGAGCACATCGAGCCCAGTGCCCGCATCCACTACGTGATCCCGAACGCCGGTGAGGCCCCCAACGTCGTGCCGGAGCACGCCAAGGTGTGGTACTACGTGCGCGACACGACGCGCACCGTCGTGGAGGAGAACTACGAGTGGATCCTCGACATTGCCGAGGGTGCCGCCCAGATGACCCGCACGACTCAGGAGGTGTTTCTGAACACGGGCGTCCATGCCTACGTGCTCAACCGGCCGCTTCAGGAGGCCATGCAGGCGAACCTCGAGCGCGTGGGCGCGCCTCAGTTCAACGAGGAGGATCAGGCGTTCGCGAAGGAGCTCCAGGCCTTTCTGGACGTGGAGGAGAGCGGGCTGAACGACACCATCAAAGCACTCGCGCCGGTGCCCGAGATGGCCGACGGGGGCTCTTCCGACGTTGCCGAGGTCAGCCACATCACGCCCACGGTGGAGTTCTCGGTGACGACGGCCGCCGAGCACATTCCGTGGCACTCCTGGGCCACGAGCGCCTCGCACGGGACCCCCGGCGCAGTGAAGGGCGCCCAGATCGCGGCCAAGGCGTTGGCGCTCATGGGGGCCGAGCTCATGACCGACGCGGATCTGCTCGCCCGGGCCAAGGCCGCGCACGAGGAGGCGACTGGAGGCGAGGCGTACACGTCGCCGCTGCCCGCAGGACAGGCGCCGCCGCTGCCGACCAACTGATGGGGTGAAGGCTGGACGTTCACCGCGCCTGACCCAGACCGCATGGAGGCTCGGATGAGGCGACCGACGAGGCAGCAACTCGCTGCAGGCGGTGCAACCTCGCGGACCGCTTGGGCCGCCTGGTCCCTCTGCGCGTTCGTGGCGCTGGGACCGCTGCCCACTCGCGGCGCGGCCCAGGAGCCCACCATCGTCATTCACGCCGGCCGAGTCCTCGACGGCATGGGCGGGGCGTCCGCCGATCGGGACGTAGTGATCCGCGGCGGGCACATCGTCGAGGTGGCCCCTGGTGGCGAGGGTGAGGGCGACGTCCGATACGAGCTGGGCGATCTGACGCTGCTGCCCGGCCTGATCGACACCCACGTCCACATCGGTTGGCACTTCGATCGGTCCACCGGCCGGACCCACAGCTCGGACGTGGACGAGTCGCCGGAGGAATCCGCCCTGTACGCGGCGGCGAACGCGTACACCACCCTCATGAGCGGCGTCACCACGGTGCAGAGTCTGGGCGCTCCGGTGGACGTTCCGCTGCGCGACGCCATCGCGGCCGGTCAGGTGCCGGGCCCGAGGGTGATTACGTCGGTTTCGGCCATCACCCCTCGGACGGGCTCCCCCAACGACATCCGCGCCCGAGTGGACGAGCTCGCGGATCAGGGCGCTGACGTCATCAAGATCTTCGCGTCGGCCAGCATCCGAGACGGCGGCGTCCCCACCCTGAGCCAGGAGCAGTTGGACGCCGCCTGCGGACAGGCGACCGAACGGGGTCTTCGCTCATTCGTCCATGCCTACGACCCCGAGGCGGTCCGGCGGGTCGTGGCGGCTGGATGCACCGGCGTCGAGCACGGGGCGCTGCTGGATCACCCCAGCTTGGAGCTCATGGCAGAGCACGGTGTCTACCTCGATCCGAACATCGACCTCGTGTTTCGGAACTACTTCGAGAACGCCGACCGCTTCCTCGGCGTGGGGAACTACACGGAAGAGGGCTTCGCCCTCATGGCCGAGGCCCAGCCCAAGGCCCTGACGGTCTTTCAGACGGGCCTAGAGGTGCCCGGCCTGAAGATGGTGTTCGGAACCGACGCGGTGGCGGGCACCCACGGCCGGAACTATCAGGAGCTGGTCTACCGGATCGAGGCGGGCGGCCAGGACCCGATGGACGCCATCGTATCGGCGACCTCCCTCGCGGCCGAGGCGCTCGGGCTGGAAGACGAGATCGGTCGGCTGGCGCCTGGGTTTGCTGCGGACCTGATCGCGACGGTCGGCGACCCAACAGAAGACCCGTCCGCGCTGGGTCGCGTGGTCTTCGTCATGAAGGCAGGGTCCGTGGTCAGGAACGACCCGCCCCCGGGCAACTGAGCTGGTCGACGGGGCGCATCCGGCGGCATCTCGCTGGGCTGGGCCCGCTCGTTTCAAGGACTCGCCCCCACCCTCACCCGTCCAACTGACGGTTCCGGCAAGGTGGGCTGGCTGGGTCGACGGCTGGTTCGTAGCTAGCTACCCGCGCGCGCCCTCTGCAGCATGGCCTGGAACGCCGGGTCGTCGCGGATCAGCGACCAAGCCATGCGGCTCTCCAGGGTGTGGACGGTAACCGGGGACGGCACGGACAGCAGGAACTCGAGGTCCGCCACGGCTGCCTGCACGTCGCCAAGCTCGGCGTAGTACTGTGCACGACGCCGCCGGATGAAGACCGACTCGAAGGCCGAAATGTCGACAGCCAGGGCACGCTCGAGCTCCGCTCGAGCCTCGTCGACGCGGCCGGCTCGGGCCAGATTCCGGGCGCGGAGTGCCCTGAAGTCAGCCTCGTCGTAAGGGTCGGCGAACTCGCGCTCCGGCGGAGCCTCTGCCACCAACGAATCCCAATGGGCCCGTGACTTCTCGAGGCGGCCCGCGGCCCGGTGCATCCAAGCCTTCGCGGCAAAGCAATCGCACCGGTATGCCGGGTCGGCCGCATCCCTCGACAGCTTCTCGATGACCGGGTCGAATCGTCCGCCCACCAGGAGCTCGGGAAAGCTATAGACCCAGCCTGCCAACTCGGTGGGCGGGAAGTCCCGGCGCTTCGCCTGTTCCAGGAACAGCGTCTGCACCCCCTCCACTCCGCCTCCGCGCGCCAGCTCCAGCCACAGCCGCTCCCGGAGGATCTGGTTGTGATCCCCCTCCGTGTGGTCGCTCATCTCGGCGATACGCAGGTACAGATCCGCTTCGTCGAGCTTCCGCATGTAGCGGGCCGCTTCCGCCGCCCACACCAGCGCACGCGGCGGAGCGGAGTCCTGATCGGCGACGTACGTGCGCTCTTCGTACTCGCGGCGGATGTCGTCGGCGACGCCCGGCGGCCCTGAGGAGCTGGAAGCGCATGCAGCGGATCCCAGGCTCAGGGCGAATAGCGGCGCGCAATGAAGTAGCGAGATTCTCATGGGTGCTGGCCTCCGCCCAAAGGATGGCACGGGATCCGGCAGTTCGCCAGCGTCCCCGCACCGGTGGGAGGGCGGATCGTACTCAGAGAATCGGGGGCAGCCTCGTGATCCGATCCCCGAGCCCGAATCGAATTCCCTGCAGGTCCGGCCCCCACCGGAAGCCCAGGTTGATGAGGGGCCGGAACAGGATGATCTTCGGCCGTGGATGCGTGCCGAAGGTGATCCCGAGCTCGAACTGGCGGTTGATGGAACGGGAGCTGCCAGTCTCGGCGTCCAGGTCGGTGTCGCCGAAGAAGCCTCCGACGAACCCATAGACCCCCGCCTGCGCACGGTTCCCGAGGATGTGGAAGTTGAGGTAATGCCGGGCATCCGCCTTCAGCTGTACCGCCAGCAGGCGGTCGCTCAGGTCGTCCAGGGACGACACGCTGCCCGCGAGATCGACGCTGGGCTGCAGTCCCAGCTCCCATCCCTTCCAGGGAAACACGAACTCTCCCAAACCGCCCAGAAGGCCGAAACCGGCCTCGTTGGAGTGGTCCAGGTCGAAGCCCAGGCCCACGTCTCCATAGGTTCGGAGGAGCGACCGCTCGCTCAAGAGAAACCTCAGCTCCATCCCCACCGCGGCCGTCAGGATCGACGTGGTCTCGAGCTCCTCCTGGAAGGTGTCCCTCCGAATCCCCGAGATCGAACCGGAAAATCGAGCCGCAATCCCGATCCGGCCCACCTCGGGGTCCCGGATAGAGGGAGTCAGGCGCCCCCGCAGCGTCCAGATCTGCTGGTCTCCGACCTTGAAGACGCCGAACCCGAAGTAGTGCAGATATGGCAGGTTCAGGTCGGTCAATGCACCCGTCTGGGCCGACGCTGGTGCAACGACAGACGCCGCGGCCACGACGGCGATCGGCGGCAGCCTCCAAACGGAGCGGACCAGCATCGACACACGGGCCCAGCGGACTGGCCCCAGCACGGAGCGGGCATGAGCCATGGTTCAGCTACACGATCACGCCGGCGCCGCGCAGCGCGATTCCGATCAGGTAGACCGCCCACATCACGGACGTGCCCAGCACGTGATACGACTCTGCCGGCTCCACCCCCGCTGTAGGGTCCCGGCCACCGCCATCAGGAGGTCCCCATGCCGAAGGTGATGATCACGATGAACATCATCGCGACCGGGAGTCCGTTCGTGATCTCCATGCGCGGCGTTCCTTCGCTAAGGCTGTCTTCTTCGACTCCCGCCCCGCTCTACGCTTTCAGCCGCTACCCGCTCCACGATCCCGTCGCGTCCTCCGAGGCTCCAGGTCTAATCGGAGCCCCGGGCACCCGCCGCGTTCCTTCCCAGAAGAGACACTTCGTTCCTAGAAGTAGTACCGCATGTTCAGGACGATCGACCCGGTGGATACGTCGTCCTCCGTCGCATCCTCGACGGTAGAGAGGCGGGAAAGACCCGTGTCGAGCGCGAGCAGGAAGTCGTC
>JBDHLD010000150.1:0-9621 GCA_039586035.1 Gemmatimonadota bacterium
CGAGGATACCGACAGGCCCGAGGCCGGATGGGCCAATGATTGGGACGCGCTCAAGGGCACGTACCCTCCACCACCGTTCCCGACGAAGAACGAGGTGGGCGGCTAGAGATGGGGGCGTCAGGGACCGAGCGGGAACGCGTAGACCCGTCCGTCGAGCCCCCCTACGTATACGCCCGACTCGCCTACGGCGGGGGACGAGGCGAATCCCCAGGTACCCACGTCGGGCGGCGGCGTCATGTCGAAGCGCCAACGCGGCATCCCGGTGGCCCTGTCGACGGCGTGGAACCGCGCCTCGTGGGCGACCATGTAGTCCGCCACGCCGACCGTCCCGACGAACACGGCCTCGGCGGTGACCGCGGGCGTCGCCCAGGTCGACCCTCCAGTCCCGAACGCCCAGAGCGGCTCGCCGGTGCCTGCGTCCAGGGCCTGCAGGCGCTGGCCGTCCGACGAGCCGATGTAGGCGACTCCATCCCGGACTCGGGCCGTCGATTCCACCCAGGAGAACCAGTAGTAGTACGTCCACTCGATGGAGCCGTCCTCGACGTTCACGCCCACGACATCGTAGGCCCGGTTTCCTACGATCAGTCGGTCCCCGGCCACGGTCGCGGCGCTCACCACCGCGCCGTTGGTGGAGACCCGCCAAAGGGGTTCACCTCCCCTCGCGTCGACCGCCACCACATCGCCGCCGAAGGTGGTGTAGAACAGACGCTCACCGTCCGTAGTCGGCGAACCGAGCACCGAGCTCTGTTCGACGACCCGCCAAAGCTCCTCCCCGGACACGGCGTCCAGCGCCACGACGCCGCCCTCGTGCAGGCCGACGTATGCCGCGCCGTTCGCCACCAGGACAGCCGCGCCGTACGAGTCGTACTGTGACCCCGCTTCGCCGGGGGGAATGCGGTTGGCCGGAGACCCCACGGCGGTGGTCCAGATCACGATGCCCGAGGCGGCGTCCATCTTCGTGACGACCCCGTCGTCGGAGTGGACGTAGAGGTTGGGGCCGTCCACGGTCGGCGTGGCTCGGACGGCCCCTCCCACGGAGGTGGTCCAGGCGACTGCGCCGTCCCCCTCAGGCATGGCCGCGACCATACCCCCGTCCGTTGCAGCGAACACCAGGCCTTCGGCCACGGTGATGCCGGCCCAGACCGGCTCCGCCAGCTCGGCAATCCAAACAGGATCGACGAGGGGCGCATCGGCGACCTCGAGCTCCGGCCCAGGCAGCTCGTCGACGCGGCGCATCCGGAAGGACACCTCATAGGCGGGCAGCAAGGCGCTCGGCACCGTTCCGGTGAACGTTCCGGCCGGGTCGAGCCGCCCCGACCATCCACCGATCGTCACCGCCGAGCCGTCGTGCAGACCCACGCCGACGAATACGTCGTAAGCGCCGATGGCCGGCATGGATACGTACGCGGCGAGCGAGTCGTCGCCCCGGTCCTCGAGGCGAATGGCGAACACGCTCTCCTGCCCGTTGTGCGCGATGGGTCCGCTCCAGAGACCCGCCGGACCCGCATCGCCATCGGCCGGTGAGCACGATCCCACGAAGGCGACCGTGGCCAGGCCGGCCACCGGCAACATCCCCCTCCGGGCTCCTGTGCCGGCCGCACCTACACGGAATCCGCCCCTCACTCTGTCCTCCCCTCGTCGAGAGCCCATTCCTCTCTGACCAACATACCGGTACGACGCATCGGGTCGGGAGATTTCCCGTCGGTGCTCTGGGATGCCACGGCTCGAGGGCTTCGCTCGGCTCTGGCCAGAGGATTCCTGGGCCCTCCACAGAGTTCGCAGGGACCGGGCCCTCGCTCGGGGCTGGAGCGCCCACCTGGGTGGAGAGACGCTGGTCGACGAGGAGCGAGTCCAGCTCAGACGGACCTTCGAGGACGCGGTGGCCGCGGCCGACAGGGAGTACGGCGATCAGCACCGGGAAACCATGCAGGCGAGGCGACAGCTCGCCCAGTTCGACTCGCTTCAGGAGCTGGCTTCGCCGCCCGACAGCCGCCCGTAGAGAGCCTGGGCGCTTTCTCCGTCGCTCGACGGCTCGCTCGAGTCCCACGGGGCGCGTGCCCGCTTCAGCAGATCAGGTCGAAGTCGCCATCGAGCACGGCGTCCAAGCGACCCGTACGCCAGTCGCGGACGCCGTCCCGGACCAGGGGCGAAGGCTCTTCCCGGTATCTGCGGACCACTGTTTGGGCTGCGCCGCCGTCCAGCTCGCGAAATCGGCTCTGCGCCTCCTTCAGAAGGCCGGTGGTGCCCACCCCGGCCGGCGAGGGTCCTTGTGAAGCCAGGAGCACCAGGGCCCTGGCGCGCCGAAAGCGGTCCCCGTGGGGAACCTCCAGTACGTGGAGGCCCATCTCGGGGACCAGGATCGTGTGAGCTCCGAACCCGTCGATGGCCCACGTGATCTCGTAGGGTCCCGCCTCTCCCGCACCTCTTTCGTCCAGCAGCGTGCGCCGCATGCCCCTCTTGTCGCTCCATCGCGAGTACATGCGCGCGATTCGACGAGCGAAGGCGTCTTCCAGCTCGGTGTCGCTGCCGGGATCGTGTCGCGCCCGCACCCGAAGGAACGCCTCCTGGGGGCGTCGCTGCGCCAGGTCATCGACCGCGACGCCCAACAGGTAGAGCCTCTCGGCGAGGCGCCGCACCAGCGGTGGGGAGAACCGTTGTCGGTCCCCTCCGCCCACGCGTCGAAGCAGGGATCCTGCGGTCTCGAATCCTACCTCGATCCGGTCACGGGACTCGGCTTCGCCCAGGGTCGTGAACCGGTCCGGTGAGTCCCAGAACCCGGGCTGTGACATGGCCTTCAGCGCTCCTTCCTTGGCCTCCTGCCAGACCTCCCCTTCGATGATGCCGCGAAGGTGCTCGTACTCCGCCTCCAGGCTCTCGACCTCGGGCCGGACGCCTCGTCCGTCGAGGGCGATGGCTTCGAGCAGCGGCTCGTCGAGGCCAGCGGCGCCAGGCTCCTCTGGCTCGGCATCCTCCATGTCCGCGAAGGCATCCGGATCCACCCATTCCACCACGAGTCGGTCGTTCTCGGCCCGCAGGAACAGGAATGCGTCGCCCTCCGGAAACTCCCGCTCGACGATGGCCACGGCCAGCGGAGTGAGGAGGTGCCGCTCCACGGCCCGCTTGAGAGGGCGGGCGCCGTACTCGGCCGTGAAGCCCTTCTCGAGCAGAAACTCGACCCCCGAGTCGTCCCACTCGATGGCTACCTCCCGGTTCCGAAGCCCCCGCCGGCCCAGGAGGTCTTCCAGCTCCTTGTCCAAGAGCTTCCGCATGGTTTCCCGACTCAGGGGACGGAAGGGGACGATGCGATCGATCCGGTTGAGGAACTCCGGCCGGAACGTGTCCTTCAGCGCCTTCTCGACGTCGACGGTCGAGGTGACCCGCTGGGATCCCGTGAACCCGGGAGCCCGCCCGGTCCCGACGGCGGCGCCCAGGTTGGAGGTCATGATCACGATGGCGTGTCGAAAGTCGGCCGTACGACCCATTCGGTCCGTGAGGCGGCCGTCGTCGAACAGCTGGAGGAAGAGGTCCCAGACGTTCGGATGGGCTTTCTCGAACTCGTCCAGGAGGACGAGCGAGAAGGGCTGCTTGCGAATCTGCTGGATCAACGAGTCCACACCCAGCCTCGGATTCGTCGAGCCGAGGAGCCGATCGAGGGAGTCGGAGGTCTGCAACTCGCTCATGTCCAACCGGATCATCCGGTCGGCAGCGCCGAACAGATACTCGGCCAGCGCCTTGGCGATCTCGGTCTTCCCCGTGCCGGTGGGTCCCACGAACAGGAACACGCCCTGGGGACGGGTTGGATCCGTCAGTCCGGCCTTGATCATGGCCACGCGCTCGATCAGGCTCTCGACCGCTTCGGGCTGACCGAGCACCCGCCCGTCGAAGAACTGGCGCAGGCCGGGGAGGCTCAACTCCTCGCGATCGTCCAGGATCGATCGCGGGAGGCCGGTGAGCCCTACCAGCGTGCCCAGGAGGTCGTCCTGGGTCAGCGGGCCGGGCGGTGTGCCACCGGCCGTGCGCCGGTCCCACGTCCGTCGGAGCAGCTCCATCAAGTTCCCGGGCGCTACCCGCTCCCCCAGGTACTGCTGCGCCAACTGCCAGGCCTCCTGGAGGACGGGCTCCGAGACCGCGGGCTCGGAGCCCGCTCTCCCCACTGCCCAATCGCGAGCGAGCGCCAGCGTTTCGGCTTCCGTAGCGGTCTCGACCCGAGTGGAATCCACGGCGTTCTTGAGCCGTGGGACCTCGCGGTGCAGCGCCAGGAGCGCCTGGTCGTCGGCCTCGCCCAGCAACACCAGCTCGCCGGACTCGATGAAGGGCATCACCGTCTCCAGAAAACCCATCGGGTTCTCCGAGTGGCGCCCCGCGTAGAGGAACTCGTGCAGGTCGGGGACGATCCAGACGACCTGTCGGCCGCGCAGGTCTCTGACGATCCGCTGGATGCGTTCCTCGAGCTGACCCCGGTACATCTGCCCGGCGAGGAGGTCGTTGCCGGAAGCGACCCAGACGTACCAACCGCTCGCGAGGAGCTGGCGTGCCACGAACCCCAGGGCCGTGGACTTCCCCGCCCCATGGCCCCCGGTCACCACTACCGACCGACGGCTTCCGATCGCGCTGGTGATGCCGCCGATCAAGCCAGCCGAGTCGCGCAGCTCCACGGCCTCCGGATCGGCCCCGCCGATCGAAACGGGATCGGCGGTGCCCGGCCGCCAGAGCTGCCCGATCGAGGAGTAGTAGGACGCGTCCAGCCAAGCGGCTCTCCAGAGCTCGTATGCGTCCGCCAAGCCTGCAGCGGGGCCGTCGGCCACGGAAGCGACCAGCCGGCCCATGCGCTCCATCGACTCCGCATCGGGCGGGTCCTCGGTGAAGAGGACGGACTCGCCGTCCCGCATGCGCTTGTGCACGAAGTCCCGCAGCATGCCAGCCGGCAGAGGCGGCTGCCATTGCCTGTCCAGGCGGGCGAGGGCACGACCGATGACTGGCTCCCGCGCGTGGGCGTCGAGCGCGCGGAGCGCGAAGTAGCGAATCCACCACCCCGGGATGTTCAGGCAATCCAGCAATTGCTCGGTCAGGTCTTCGTCCGTGCGGCCGGCCAGGGCCTCGAGCGCCATGCACGCCACCACGTCGTTTGCGCCGTTAGCGTAGGCGATCAGCTCGCGATTCGTTCGCTCACTTCGCCTCAGGGACTCGGCTGCTGAGGCGAACTGCTCGTGCAACAACAAATCCCGCGGATGCGCGGTTGCCTCGAAGTGGTCGACGAGAGGGGCGGCGAGAGCGAGGGGGTCGGCAGACTCGCCTTCGGTTGAACCACCCGGGTCGCCCGGCTTGCCATCGGCCTCACCCGCCTTGCCGTCGGAGTCGCCCGTCTGGCTCCCGCCCACGGTGGGTCGGCCTCCTGACCCGTCGGGTGTTCCGCTCGCGCCGCGCATCCGTCGGATCCAAGCGACGACCACCAGGATCAGCGCAGCGACGATCAGGACGGCCAGCCAATCGGGCACCGACGCCCTCCTTTTGCTTCGGAATGGTCCGGAGGCGTGTCTCAGCCATTGCGGCACCGAGACGCGGGTTTCGGTGTTCGGGAGTTGCGTGGCCGTGCCGGAACCGATCTGCAGAGCCGTCCCGGACGGAAACGGACGCCGCCCTCACGAACACCGACGCCACCGACGCCCGCCGTCTCGCCAAGGCACTTGTCCTCACGATAGGACGCCCGCCGTCTCGGCGCACTCCTCACGCCCCCAAGCGGCCCGAGCCCGGCTGCCGCGGCCCAACGGGACCGACCTCCTGACCCCGCCGGCCATCGTCCTCGTGCGATCTCACCCTCGGGTCCTCGAACCGCTACGGTCGAGGGCCCGCCAGAACTCTCCTGAGGTCGACGGTCGGCGACGACAGGACACAGGCGCGCGCCAAAGGCACCGTACGATATCCTTGCTCCGTCCCCCGAACGCCGCTCATGTTGACCCTGCGAGACCACGCAAGCGGGTAACCGTCGTCCCCCCTTTCCCCACCCGCCATGTCCGAGCTACCCGAACGTCTGAAGGCTGCCCTGGCTGATCGGTACGAGCTCATGCGCGAGCTCGGCGAGGGCGGCATGGCTACGGTCTACCTGGCCGAAGACCTGAAACACCGTCGAAAAGTGGCGGTGAAGGTCCTCAAGCCCGAGCTCGCCGCCGTCGTCGGCGGCGACCGATTCCTGGCCGAAATCGAGACGACCGCCAACCTCCAGCACCCCAACATCCTGCCGCTCTTCGATTCGGGCGAAGCCGACGGCTTCCTTTTCTTCGTCATGCCGTACGTCGAGGGGGAGACGCTCCGGGACCGGCTGGACCGCGAAAAGCAGCTGCCGGTGGGCGACGCGGTGCGGATCGCGACGGACATGGCCGAGGCGCTGGACTACGCCCACCGCCAGGGCGTGATCCATCGCGACATCAAGCCCGCCAACGTGCTTCTCCAGGAAGGGCGCCCGCTCATCGCGGACTTCGGGATCGCCATCGCGGTGGGGGCGGCGGGCGGAGCGAGGCTCACCGAGACGGGCCTGAGCGTCGGCACTCCCTACTACATGAGCCCCGAGCAGGCGACCGGAGATCAGACCGTAGGGCCGGCCACCGACATCTACGCCCTCGGATGCGTGCTGTATGAGACGCTCGTTGGCGAGCCGCCCTTCTACGGCGCGACGGCCCAGGCGGTGCTGGGTAAGATCATCGCGGGAGCGCCCGTCTCGGCCACCACTCACAGGACGGCCATCCCGGCCAATGTCGACGCAGCGATCCGTTGCGCGCTCGAGAAGCTGCCCGCGGACCGGTTCACCGAAGCCCAGGCGTTCGGGAAGGCGCTGAACGATCCTTCGTTCCGTCACGGCGGTGCGGAGGAGACCGCGGCGTCGGCCGGCTCCAACGCAACTGGTTGGAAGGTCGCCGCGATTGCCGTCAGCGTCGCGTTCCTGGCCCTTCTGGCCTTCACGGCGGCGACCGTCACCGGCCCCGAGCAGCCCGGTGACGTCCTCCGTTACATGCTCCAGGTCCCCATCGAGCGGGGCTCCATCGCCGACTTCGGCAGCGCCCTCACGATTTCGCCCGATGGAAGGCAGATCGCCTACGTGGGGCGCGCGAACCGCGACCGGTGCCGGGCAGCGAAGGCGTGTATCAGCTGTTCTTCTCGCCCGACGGGACGCGGATCGGGTTCATCACCGAAGGTCGTGAGCTCAAGGTCGTTTCTCTGGGGGGTGAGCCTCCTCTGACCTTGGCTCAGGGAATGCGACGGGGCGGGGGCTCGTGGGGAGACGACGGCTACATCTACTTCGCGGAATCGCAGGATGAACTGGGCGGGGCAGGGCTCCGGCGCATCCCTGCTTCCGGCGGCCAGATCGAGGTCCTGACCGCGGCCGACGCGACACGCAGTGAGGTTCGCCATTACTTCCCCGACGTGCTGCCAGGGTCCAGGGCCCTGATCTTCACGATCGCGCTCGAGGAGAACTACGTCGCGAGCCAGCGCGAGGTGGCGGTCCTCGACCTCGAGACTCGCGAGGTACAGGTGCTCTTCTCGGGCATGGCCGGCCACTGGTCTCCCAGCGGCCACGTTCTCGTGATCAACCCGGACGGGGCGCTCCTGGCAGCACCCTTCGACGAGCGGACGCTCGAGGCGGGCCCCCTGGTTCCCATCCTCGAAGGCGTCCAGATCGAAATACAGGCAAGCACGGACCTGGACATCTCGATGAACGGAACCCTGGTGTACTCACCCGGAGGCATCGTGGACCGATCGTCGAACCAGCCCGTCTGGGTCGACAGATCCGGCAACGCCCTGCCCATCGACCCGGAGTGGACGGGCGACTACGGGTCTCCGCGGCTGTCGCCGGACGGGCGGAGATTGGCCCTGAACCGAATGGACCTCGGCAACGAGCTCCAGGTCTGGGTCAAGGAGCTCGACACGGGCCCTGAAGCGAAGCTGTCATTCGTAGGCGAGGACAACCTCCGTCCCACCTGGACCCCGGATGGGGACCACGTCGCGTTCATCTCGGGACAGGCGGGCGTCCGCGAGATCCGTTCTCGCAGGGCCGACGCGTCCACCGCGGCAGAGACCCTCCTGATACCCGACACGCTGGACATCAACGAGGTCGAGTTCTCACCCGACGGCGACTGGATCGTGTTCCGCCGCGAATTCGACGTCTTCGCGGCTCGGACCGAGGACCCCACCGAGATCGTCCCTCTTCTAACGGAGGAGTTCGCCGAGGTGAACGCCGCGATCTCACCCAATGGCCGCTGGATCGCGTTCAATTCCCCCGAGACGGGCAACTGGGAGGTGTACGTGCGGCCATTCCCGAACACGAGCGACGGCAAATGGCTCGTGTCCGACAACGGGGGCGCCTCCCCGCGGTGGTCGCCGGACGGGACGGAGCTCTTCTACAAGAGCCTGAGCGGTGACTTCATGGTGGCCGAAATCCTGGCCGGCCCCAGCTTCGTCGTCGGCGAGCGGAGACGCCTGTTCGTGTTCGGCAACAAGTTCACGTCCGTCCCCGGTCACTCCCAGTACGACGTTCACCCCGACGGCGAGCGGTTCGTCATGATCCAGGAGTCCGGGGGGGACCTGGGTCAGCGGCTCCTGGTCGTGGAGGACTTCTTCGAAGAGATCGAATCCCGGGTGGAGCGGTAAGGGGGCCTTCCACGGGGACCGATTCGGCGGGTTCACCCTACACCTTGCACTGTCGACGCACGCCGCTTGCCTCATCTCCGGCGCGGCCGCAGACGCATCCACACCTACCGGAGGCATCGATGGCTCGTACCAGGAGCGCTTTCAGGTCCGCCGCCCCCAGGCTCTCGATGGGGGGTGCGCTCCTCGTGACGCTGGCCTGCGCGGCGCCTGATGCGCCGGGCGTGTCCAGCGCGACCGTCTTCGAAGGCGCCCGCGTGATCGCGGGGGACGGCAGCGTGGTCGAGGATGGTGTCCTGGTGGTCGACAACGGCCGCTTCACATCCGTGGGCTCCGCGGAAGCGGTGGAGGTCCCCCGTGGAGCCACCCGCGTGGACCTGAGCGGCAAGACGGTCATGCCTGCCATCGTCAACGCCCACGTCCATCTCGCCAACGAGCGGGGCGCGCGCACCAGCCAGCTGCAGCACATGGCCTACTACGGCGCGGGTCTCGCGGTCTCGCTCGGACACGACGAGGGTGAGCTCGGGTTGACCATGCGCTCGGAGATCGTGCCCGACGGCGCGCGCTCCTTGTCGGCAGGCCGCGGCATCACCACGCCCGAGCCGGGCCGCTCGGAGGTGCCGTTCTGGATCACCAGCGAGGACGAGGCGCGATCCGCGATCCAGGACCTCGCCTCGCAGGACGTCGACATCGTGAAGATCTGGGTCGACGACCGCGGCGGCCGTTACGAGAAGCTCGCCGAGCCCCTGTACGCCGCCATCATCGACGAGGCCCACCGGCACGGCCTCCGGGTCACCGCCCACGTGTTCACCCTGGAGGACGCCAAGGGCCTACTCCGTGCCGGCATCGACGCGTTCGCCCACGGCGTTCGCGACCAGGACGTCGACGACGAGCTCGTCGCGCTCTGGCAGGAGCGCCCCAACGTGGTCCTGGTGCCCAACCTCCCGAACCCGGGGGTGGCGGCCGACATGAGCTGGCTGGGCG
>JBDHLD010000303.1:0-2363 GCA_039586035.1 Gemmatimonadota bacterium
GACGGCGCTCTGCATCACGCTCCTGAGCTCTCGAGCGTTCCCGGGCCACAGGTGGGCGCTCAGCGCCGCGACGGCGTCGTCCGAGAGCGTCTTGGGCAGAAGCCCCTGCTCGCGGGTCATCTCGTCGACGAAGTGTGCCGCCAGGAGAGCGATGTCCTGACCCCGCTCCCGAATCGGCGGCAGCGACAGTCGCACGGGATTCAGGGCATGGTAGAGGTCCTCCCGGAAGATCCCTTGAGCGACCAGCTCCTCGAGCGGTCGCGTGGTCGTGGCGATGATGCTGCAGCGGACGTCGTACTCCTCGAGCCCGCCCAGTCGGCGGACGCGTCGTTCGGTCAGCGCCCGCAGGAGCTTCGGCTGAAGTGCCTGCGGCAGCTGCCCGATGTCCTCGATGACCACCGTACCGCCTTCCGCCAGCTCCAGCATGCCCTTCTTCCTGGAGGCTGCCCAGGGGAGAGCGTGCCGCTCGTGTCCGAAGAGCTCGGACTGCAGCAGCTTGTCGGGCATGGCCTTCGGATCGATGGTCAGCAGGGGTCCGTCGGCCCGAGGGCCCCCGTTGTGGAGCACCCGGGCGAGCAACCGCTTGCCGGTCCCGGGCTCGCCAACCAGCAGCACGTTGTCCGGAGCGGACAGGGCCACTCTGCTGGCATACTCCAGGGTGCCGGTAATCGCACGGCTTTCGCCTACGATCCCCCAGTACGAGGCCTGTCCGACCACGTCCCGGGTCGTCCCACCCGCAGGGCCGGCCGCACCCGTGGAAGCGAGCACCAAGCTCATGCCGAGCCTCCGAGCTGCTCCAACCGCTCCCGCATGTCGGCAGCGTCCAGCGTCGCATCGAGAGACTCGAATCGGGACAGCGCGTCCTCCCAGAGCGTACGTGCCCTGGCAAAGTCGCCTGTGCTGCGTTTGGTCTCGCCCATCTCCCGCAGCACTTCGGCGTGCAGGAGCGCGTCCTGGCCTTCGTGCGCCAGGTCGCGGGCTTCGGACAGGTACTCGAGCGCGAGCTCCAGCTTGCCGCGCTCACGCTCGATGATCGCCTGGAGCTTGAGTCCTTCGGCCTTGAGGAGGCCGTCACCGCGCTCCTTGGCGATGGTAAACACACGCTTGCAGCGGCGCCGGGCGGTTCGCCACTTGCCGCTGCCGATCAGGGCTTCGACACGATTGACCTCGAAGAGGCCCTCCGTTGCCGAGTCCTTCCGCTTCCGGGCCAGCTTCAGCCCCCGTGTGAGCGTGGCCTCGGCATCGCCGAAACGACCCAGGTCGATCTCCAACATACCCAGGTTGTTGAGCACCCAGCAGACGCCTTCCATGTCACCGGCCTGCTCGAACGCCCTGAGGCTCTTCCGGTAGTGGACTTCCGCGCTGTCCAGGTCGCCCCGGACGCTGGCCATGACGCCCAGGTTCTGCTCGACCATGCCGGTCAGGCGGAACTCGGCGGCTTCGTTGGCCAGGCGCACGGCCCTTCTGTATTGAGACTCGGCCAGCTGTAGATCGCCGCGTCGCTGAGCCACGACAGCCAGGCAGTTCACGGCGTACGCTTGACCCTTGGGGTAACCACACCACGTGGCCACCTCGAGGCTCTGATGAAACAGCGTCTCGGCCTCGGAGGTCTCGCCCCGGCGCGCTTTGGCCGTCCCGAGGCGGTAGAGAAGATCCGACACGAGCGGCACGGCCTGGCCGGCCATGAGTGCCAGCGCGTGCTCCCAGAGCTCGGCAGCAGCGTCGGCATCGCCGGAACGCTCCTTTCAGCGCTCGGAAATCCGGTCATCGGTCGACGATCCACTCTTGGCGGGTAACGATTCTCGACTCAGAACGCCAGGGCGTAGCCGGAGAAGTGCGTGGTCTGGAAGACCAGCTTGCCGTTCCCGTAGTAGACCGTGAAGGTCTCCGTCGGGTCGACGCCACCCGCGGCTCCGTCGCCCTCGTAGTACACGCCCAGGAAGTCGTTCAGGATGCCGTTGGGTGTGTTCTGCTTGAGCAGGTACTCGGCCTCGGTGCCCTCGACGTCGATCTGGATCGTGATCGGCTCGTCGAAGGTGATGCCGTGGGGGTAGAACTCGAAGGCCACCCGGTCTCCTGCGTGGGCGAGCAGGCCGAGCACTTCGTCATCGTCGAGGGCCCCTTCGGGAACGAAGACGGCGATGCCAGCGGCGGGCAGGCGCAGCCACATGTCCTCTTCATCGAACTCGGCCTTGACGCCCAAGGTGTTGGCCAGCGGCACGGTGCGTCCCAGGACGTCCATCCCGGGGGCCGGAGCGGTCGAGAAGAACGGCCGCGCCTCGGGGCCGTCTTCGAAGGCCTGGACCGGCCCGGAGTTCTCTGCACAGGCGGCGGCCATCAGGGCGGCGCCTGCCAGTGTCAGA
>JBDHLD010000151.1:0-7415 GCA_039586035.1 Gemmatimonadota bacterium
CGTGGAGAAGCTGTTGCCCCTTTCCCGAAGCGCATTCCATCTGTTGCTCGCGCTGCACGAGGGACCGAGCCACGGCTACGCGATCAAGCAGGAGGTCGAGGCCCTGAGCCAGGGTGTCGTACGCATGGGTCCGGGCACCCTCTACACGACCATCCAGCGCGTCCGGGAGCTCGGTCTCATCAAAGAGTCGGACTTCCGCCCACCTCCCGACGAGGACCACTCGCAACGTCGGTACTACGCGTTGACGCCACTGGGCCGGGCGACGCTGGAGGCCGAGGTCCGGCGTCTGGGCCGCGTCGTGGATTTCGCCCGCGCCGCCATGGCTGGGCCACCCACACGGAGCTGAGTGGCTCCCGATGCACAGGGTCGTTCGTCGGGCAGGAGGCCTCGCAATCCGCGGGGCCGAGTACCCGGCTCACGGAGGGAGCTCCGGAATCGCATGCCGGGAGGGGAGGAAGGCGTGAGTGGTGAAGGCCTGTTTCGGGCGTTTCTTCGTCTCTATCCGAAGACGTTCCGGGAGACGTACGGGGCCGGAATGCTGGACGCGTTCCGGGCCCAACGAGGAGAGCCCCGGTACCGAGGCCCCAGGGGTGGTATACGGTTCTGGGTAGAGATCGGCTCCGACCTGGCGGTCAATCTCGCTCGACAGTGGAGCCGGCGGGCGTGGGCGGACGTCGGTGAGGGAGAGGCGAGAGTCGGTCGCGACGCGAAACGGAAGTGGGGAAGGGAGGCGATGGTGGACGGATTGAAGCAGGACCTGGGATACGCGTTCCGGACGCTCAGGCGGAGCCCCGGATTCGCGACGGTGGCGGTGCTCACGCTGGCCCTGGGAATCGGGGCCAACGCCGCGATCTTCGGCGTCGTGAACGGGGTGCTGCTTCGTCCGCTGCCCTACGGCGATCCGGGTAGCGTCGCCACCGTCTGGAGCAGCTGGGTGGGCTTTCCCAAGACCTGGGTCTCACAGGCCGAATACCAGAACTACGTTTTGGAGAACCGGACCTTCGAGGACCTGGCGCTCTGGTACGAGACCAACGCCGCCTTCACCGACCCGGAGAATCCCGAGCGCGTGCGCGCCGCTGGGGTGACCGACAACCTGCTGCAGGTGCTGGAGGTGCAGCCCGCGGCGGGACGTTGGTTCAGCGTCGAGGAGACGATCGCCACGGACACCTTGCCGAGCGAGGTCGTGGTCATCGCGTACGAGACCTGGCAGCGGCGGTTTGGAGGCGACCCGGGGATCGTCGGAAACAGCGTACAGGTCAATGGCCGTGCCAGGACGCTGATCGGCGTACTGCCACCTGGCTTCCGGCTTCCCACGGGTTTCGAGGCGCAGAACCCCACGGAGCTGTACTTCCCCTACTGGGTCGACCGGCAGGCTCGCGTGAACTTCCCTCAGCGAGGCGGTAGCCACGGCTTCCATGTGGTGGGACGCCTGCGCGACGGTTTGACGGCGGAGGACGGGCAGCGGGACCTGGACAACATCGTCGGTCGTCTGACGGCCGAAGGCCTCTATCCCGAGTCGCAGCAGTTCGCCGCCCTGGTCTACTCCGCCGCCGATGACGTTCTCGGACAGGTCCGACCGGCCCTGATCGTGCTGCTGGCGGCCGTGGGATTCGTGCTGCTCATCGCCTGCGCCAACGTGGCCAACCTGCTGTTGACGCGCAGCCGGCGCCGTCAGCAGGAGCTCGCGGTGCGCACGGCCCTGGGCGCGGCCCGGAAGCGGCTGGTCCGTCAGCTCCTCACCGAAAGCGTGGTGTTGGCGACCGTGGGCGGCGCACTGGGACTGGTCGTGGCGTACGCCGGCACCGAAGCCCTCATGGCGCTGGATCCGGGCAATCTCCCCCGCCTGGAGCTCGTGAGCCTGGACGGCACGGTGCTCCTGTTCGCCAGCCTGCTCACGCTGATGACCGCCTTCCTGTTCGGGACGCTCCCTGCGCTCCGGACGGCACGGGGCGACCTGCGGGTGAACCTGACGGAGCGTTCCGCCGGCGGCACTGGTAGGGGACACAGGCAGGGGTGGCAGGGAATCCTCGTGTCCGCCGAGATGGCGCTGGCGGTCGTGCTGGTCATGGGGGCAGGCCTCATGGTCCGGACCTTCATCGAGCTCACGAGCCTGGATCCCGGATTCAGGGGCGACCAGGTCCTCACCATGGGCATCAGCTTGCCGCAGACCACCTACCCCGACGCGGAGGCCACGAACGCGTTCTTCTCGGAGGTGATGCGGCGGGTCGGCGAGCTGCCCGGAGTGGAGATCGCATCGGCCACGAGAATCCTCCCGCTGGCATCACAGATCGGGGACTGGGGATTGAGAATCGAGGGCTACGAGCGAGCCGAGGGGGAATCCACGCCGGGAGACTGGCAGATCACCGCCCCCGGATACGTCGAGGCCATGGGGATCGAGCTCGTCCGCGGCCGCACCTTCACCGAGCTGGACGACGCGGACGCCCCGCTGGTGGCCATGGTCAACGAGGCCTTCGTCCGTCGCTATCTCGCGGGCCGTGATCCCATCGGGCAGCGGTTCCAGATGGGCGGCGGCGGCGACATGCCTCCGGTCACCATCGTGGGTGTGGTCGGTGACCTCCGCCACAACGGCATGACGGCCGAGATCAAGCAGAAGTTCTACATTCCGCTCCAGCAGTGGCACCTGGCGTCCGGAGGGACCCGACGGGCCATGACGCTCGTCGTGAAGACGGCGGGGGATCCCGGTGCCCTGGTCCGGCCGGTGCAGGAGCAGGTGAGGGCGATGGACCCGACCCTGCCTCTGTCCAACGTGCGCACCGTCGCCCACATCCTGCAGGACTCCGTCGCCCAGCCCCGCTTCACGACCGTCCTGCTGGGGCTATTCTCGGCAGTTGCCGTGCTCCTGGCCGTTGTCGGGATCTGGGGCGTCATCGCCTACGGCGTGAGCCAACGCACCCAGGAGATCGGGATTCGCATGGCCCTGGGGGCGGAGCGGGGGCAAGTGGTGGGGATGATGTTACGCCGTGGTATGGCCATGGCTGGCCTGGGTGTAGTCATCGGAGTGGTCGCGGCCCTGGCCCTGACCCGGTTCCTTTCGTCGCTGCTCTACGGGGTGCAGGCCACCGACCCCACCACGTTCCTCGTCGTGGCCTTGGGCTTCGCGGGTGTCGCCGCCGCGGCCACCTGGCTGCCGGCCCGGAGAGCCGCGCGGGTCGATCCCATGCAGGCGCTTCGTTACGAGTGAGCCTCGGGGCGCCCGCCCTCCTGGGGGGGCGAGCGCCTCGCGGTCCTTTACAATCCGTCCCGAAGGCTTCATAATTATCGGTCACCGACACACTCGGTTGCCGATATAGTCCGATCGACCCCCGATCCTGCTCTGCCGGCACCCCCCGAAGACGCGAGTCGCCGAAATGCCGTCCCCTTCCTCCGCCCGCACGCCACGTAGCCTGCTCACTCCCGCGGCTCTCCACATCCTGATGTCCCTCGCCGAGGGCGATCGCCACGGGTATGGCATCAAGCAGGAAGTGGAGGAGCGGACCGACGGCTCGCTGAGCCTGGGTCCGGGGACGCTGTACGAGGCGATCCACCGCATGCTGGGGAGCGGGTGGATCGCGGAGGCCGAAGGTACGGGAGCTCCCAGCCGGGGACGGCCCCGCAAGTCCTACCGCATCACCGAGGAAGGGCGCCGCCAGATGGAGGCGGAGCTATCCCGCCTCCGCGACATCGTGCGGTACGCCCAGGGGAGGGACTTGATGCCCGAGACGGGGAGCACTGGATGATCGAGGACGGGGAGGACGGGAGGATGGGAATGAGGATGACCGGGCTCATCCTGCGCCTGTATCCAAGAGCGTTCAGGAATCGCCATGGTGACGAGATCCGGGGCTTCGTCGAGGACGAGCGGGCGCGAGTGGCGGAGCAGGGGCGGCGACCGGGGCCTCGCTTCTGGCTGAGGACCTGGTTGGATCTCGCCGTCGGGGGCGTGCGACTGCGACTGCGGCCCGCGGCCGGCGCATCGATCGCCCATCTGGCCGAGGCCCGGGCCACAGCGACCGCTCTCGGTGGACGGGAGCCCCGGTCTGGCGCCGGGGAGTCACTGACGGCGCTGGCTCGCGAGGCGAAGCAGGCAATCCGGGCCCTACGGCGCTCCCCCGTTCTGACCCTCACCGTCGTGGCGACGCTGGGCCTCGGCATCGGACTGAACACCGCCATCTTCTCCGTCGTTCACGGTGTCTTGTTGAAGCCGCTCGACTACGCGGACTCCCACGAGCTGGTGTACGTCCAGGCCAGCCTGACCAACGATCAGATCGAACACGCCTCCCACTCCGGCGGCGATTTCCGGGACATCCAGGAGTGGGTGCCGGCCCTGGACGACGTGGCCGCGGTCGGACGCATCCGTCAGAACCTGACCGGGCTGGAGCCACCCCGCCGCGTCGCGGTGGGGTGGGCGTCCAGCAACCTCTTCCAGGTCCTGGGCATCGACGCGGCCATCGGACGAGGCTTCGAGCCTCACGATCCCCCGGGCACGGTCGTCCTCGGCCACGCGTTGTGGGCAACGGCCCTGGGCTCGGATCCGGGCGTGATCGGCGGCAGCGTGCTCCTGGACGGCCATCCCTACACGGTGGTCGGCGTCCTGCCCGAGGGATTCCGCTTGCACCTGCCGGGCCTGACCGATGACATCGAAGCATGGAAGGTCCCGGACGACTGGTGGCAGAACGGCGACGCCTGGGGAGCTCAGGGGCCCGAGTTCGCCCTCTTCCGGGTGATCGGCCGCATGGCCCCCGGCGCGAACATGACCGAAGCACAGACCCAGTTGGACGCGCTCGCGGAGGACCTCCGCCGTCGGTTCCCCGAGCACGAACGCGCCGGCCTGGCCCTGGCCGCGACGCCGTTGTTGGACAACGTCGTGCAGGACGTTCGCCCCACGCTCCTCATGCTCCTTGGCGCCGTAGCCCTCGTGCTGCTCATCGCCTGCGCCAACGTGATGAACCTGCTGCTGGCGCGGACCCGAGCCCGGAGCCGGGAGATGGCGCTACGCATGGCGCTGGGTTCGGGCCGGGGACGAGTGGTGCGCTTGCTGTTCGCCGAAAGCCTGGCATTGGCGCTTCTGGGCGCCGCCGCGGGTGTGGCCCTCGCCTACGGTGGGATCGAGGTCCTGGACGCCCTGGCGCCCGCCGGACTCCCGCGATCCGACGACGTGACCCTCGCGCCCGGCGTGCTGGGGTTCGCGCTCGCGGTGGCGCTGCTCTGCACCGTTCTGTTCGGGCTGACGCCTGCGGTGGTGGCCGCTCGCGCAGCACCGGGCCGCGACCTCCGGGACGGTCGCACGTCCACACCCGCCCGCCTCCTCCTCGGCGGCGCTCTGGTCGTGGCCCAGATCGCCACGTCCCTGGTGCTTCTCACGGGGGCCGGGCTTCTGGCAGCGAGCTTGATCCGACTGCACCAGGTAGAGCCCGGCTTCGACACCGACGACCTCCTGACCTTCTCGGTCTCGGTGCCGGGCACCCAGTACGGCTGGCCCGAGGAGGCCGATCGGTTCTTCCGCGAGCTGGAGGACCGGGTGGAGGGACTGCCGGGGGTCAGGTCGGCCGGAGTTGTCTGGCCCATGCCCTTCGCCGGCCGGAGCTGGTCGGGGTTGTTCACGGCCGGTGACGTCGGGGAAGAGGCGAGATCGTATGCCGACTACCGTCTGGCCACCCCCACCTACTTCGAGACGATAGGGGCGGGAATCGTCGAGGGACGAACCTTTCAGCCGGACGACCGCCGGGAGGTCGCGCTCGTGAGTCGGGCGCTGACGGAGCGGGCTTGGCCGGGGCGGAGCGCCATCGGCGAGACGGTGCGGGCCAACCCCTGGGGCGGGGGCATGGTAGAGTTCGAGGTGGTCGGCGTGGTGGACGACGTCCAGTACGCGGACCTGCGCGAGCCTGCCGAGCCTGCCGTGTACTTCGACTCGCGTGGTTGGGCATGGACCGACTGGGAGGTCAACTTCGCCGTGCGCACCGCCGGCGATCCCAACATGCTGATCGGACCCGTGCGCGCCGAGCTGCTGGCCATGGACGCGAACGTCCCCCTCGACAACCCCCGTCCCATGGCGGAGCTGGTAGGCGATCAACTGGCGACCAATCGATTCGCGTTGACCCTCATCGGCATGTTCGCTGTCGTGGCCGCGCTGCTCGCCGTCGTGGGCCTCTACGGGGTGCTGTCCTACACCGTCGGTCAACGCCTCCGGGAGATCGGCATCCGCATGGCCCTGGGCTCCGAGCGGGCCGGCATCCTCCGACTGATCCTGATCCGGGGCATGCGCCTCACGGTGACGGGAGTGGTCCTCGGCGTGGTAGCGGCGCTCATGATGACGCGGCTTCTGGCGGCCTACCTGTTCGGGGTCAGCACGACCGACCCGGTGACCTTCGCGGCGGCGGCCGTCGTCTTCCTGAGCGCGGCCGCCCTGGCGTCGTACCTGCCCGCGCGCAGAGCGACGGCACTGGATCCGGTGACCGTGCTTCGGGCCGAATAGGCCGCCTTCAGGCGAGCGGCACGCGGCCGGCCAGGTAGGCGCCGTACAACACCACCATCACGAGCCCCGCCCGCCGCCCGACAGGAGCGCCGCGCCAGGTGAAGTAGAAGAACACGAAGGCCGCGGCCGCCATGACCGCGAAGTCGAGCGCAAACGAGGCGCCCGCCTTTACCGGGGTGGGGCTGAGGACGGCGATCACCCCTCCGATGGCCAGCAGATTGAAGAGGTTGCTGCCCAGAATGTTGCCGACCGCGACCTCGGCCTCACGCTTGAAGGCGGCCACGAGGGTCGTCGCCAGCTCCGGCAGCGACGTGCCGATGGCCACCACGGACAGACCCACCGCGGACTCGCTCAACCCGAACTGAAGCGCGAGTCCCGCCGCGCCGTGGACGGTGAGCTCGGCGCCCACCGCCAGGCCCACGCTGCCCAGAAGCAGGAACAGTCCAATGAGGCGGCGCGTGTCCGGGAGCCCCAGGACGCGCTCCAGCTCGGCCGAGTCTGCCGGTGCGTGCGCCTCGGCCGACGTTGCGGAGGCGCCCTCGTACACCAGGAAAGCCGCGATGCTCAGCAGGAGCAGGATGCCCTTGGCCGGGCCCAACGGCCCGCCATGGGGTAGATGATCGCCGGAGCGCCCACGACGAACAGCACGTTGGCGATGTTGCTGCCGACGACATTTCCCATGGCCAGAGTGGCGTGATCCGTCGCGGCCGCTCGTATGGCCACCAGCAGCTCCGGCGCCGACGTCCCGAAGGCCACTACGGTGAGGCCAACCAGCATCGGCGAGACCCGCATGCGACGGGACAGAGCGATGGCACCCCGCACGAGCAGGTCACCGCCGAGGAAGAGGTAGGTGATGCCGCCGAAGACCTCGAGTGCGAACACCGATCCTCAGCCGTCGTCGCGAGTGTCGGGCTCGCCTTCGGTCCGGATGGGGCGATCGACGCGC
>JBDHLD010000049.1:0-27304 GCA_039586035.1 Gemmatimonadota bacterium
GCGGCGGTACTGGAATGGGACCCCTCGCGAGCTCAGCCCCCGGGTGCTTGTGATGTGGTGATTCTCGATGCGGCGATGAGCGAGGCCAGCTGGGATCGCGCCCATGCGATCCTGGCTGCGCCCGGCGCCGACGGAATCCCGCTGGTTGTCCTCTTGTCCGGAACACCTCGCCACGGGCTGGGGAAGCTCTCGGCCAGGGCCCGATTGCTGCCCGGACCCGCCACCCGGAGGCGGTTGGCTGAGGACATTCGTTTGGCACGAGGCGGCCATGCCGTACCGCAGGGAGAGGGCGCCCAAGAAGGAGGCCGGCCTCCCGTTTCCACCGGGCTTGCTCACGTGCTGCTGGTGGAAGACCACGTGGACAACCAGCGGTATGCGCTCCGTGTGCTCGAGTCGGCGGGATACCGAGTCGACGTGGCCCATGACGGCGTGGAAGGCCTCGAGAAGGCAAAGCGCACGACCTACGACGTCATCCTGGCCGATATCCAGATGCCGAACATGGACGGGTTCGAGTTCGCCAAGAGCCTCCGGCGCTGGCAGCAGCAGACGGGGGCCAGGCCGGTGCCGATCGTCGCCCTGACCGCAGGGAGTCGGGAATGACGGACTTCGTGACCAAGCCGGCGCGGCGCCCGGTGCTGCTGGACGCGGTCCGCCGTCAGCTCGTCGCTCCAGGAGACGAGCCTGATCGCCCGGCGGCCCCCGAGCCCTCCATCGACATTCTCATCGACCCGGACATCGCCGATCTCGTGCCGTCCTACCTGAGCAGCCGGTCCGACGATGCCGGTCGCATGGAGCGTTGGTTGTCGGAGGGCGACTTCGACGCCGTCCGGCGATGTGCCCACGACGTGAAGGCGTCCGGATCCGCCTACGGCTTTCCCACGCTCACCGAGCTTGGAGGTCGCATCGGCGAGGCGGCGCGGAACGGGGATGCGGACGCCGTCGGTCTCGGCATCGATCTGATGCGGGAGTACCTCGACCGCATACACTGGCGGGTGAGAGCGGAGCGGGAGTAGGGCTCCAGTCGAGCGGCCCGCAACCGGGGCGATTCAGCGCGGCACGACCTCCACGAACACCGAGTCCGCGATCGTAATCAGGCCATTCTCGGAAACGTCGAGGACCGACGCGAAGGCCACATAGGCGCCTTCTTCGACGTAGGCGTGCTTTCGTTTGAGGGTGGCGCCTACCGCCCCCTCCGCGGAAAGTGAGTCCCGGGCACCATCACCGAAGTCGAGACGCAGGATGATGAGGTTCACGCCGGAAGCCTCCACCGCGAATTCCACGGAATCGCCGACGGGGGCGCGCGTGGGTGTCGCGGTGAGCTGAATGCTGAGCGGCCGTCCTCCACTCACGACTCCCTCGACGCACGCCATCGCGCCGACCGCGGTCAGGAGAAACAGCGCCCGCCATCCAGCACGATTCATCGCCGCCCCTCCGTCAGATCGCGGAGAAGGCGCTGCGCGTCCACGTCGTCGGGGGCGAACTCGAGCGCGCTGCGCAACTCCTTCTCGGCCTGGTCCTCTCGACCCAGGTTGAGATAGGCCAGGCCCAGGTACAGGTGTGCCCGGGCCAGACCGGGATCGGTGGCCAGCGCGGCTCTGTATCGAACGGCCGCCTGTTCGAAGTCCCCTTCCCTGAGCCGAATGTTGCCGAGGTTCATGTGCGCGAGGGGCTCGTGGGGAAAGAGGTCGACGGCCCGCCGGTAAGAAAGCTCAGCATCTTCGAGCGCGCCCACGACCTCCTGGGCGATGCCCAGGTTGACCCAGGCGACGGGCTGGGCCGAGTCGACAGCGAGGCTGGCCTGGTAGAATCCGATGGCTCCCTCTGGATCTCCGGCTTCGGCAAGGATCGATGCCAAATTGTTTAGTGCCATCGTGCTATTCGCGTTGACCTCGAGCGCCTTCTGATATGCCAGGAGCGCGTCGACGACCGCTCCACGCTGCCGGCGAACCTCGCCCATGAATCCCAGGGCCGCCAACCAGCGAGCACTCAGGGCCGCGTTTGCCGAAGCAGCCTCGGCCAGGTTGCCCTGCAGGAACTCGCGAACCTCGTGATCGGATCCCGCGGCCAGGTGGAGCGTGGCCAACGCCGTGGCCCGAAGGTCCAGATTCTGGTGACCAGCCAACCGCTCGAGCGCCCCCAGCGTCTCACCCGCGAGGCCACTGTCGGGCTCGATCTGCTCGGACAGAAGATTGAGGGCCGCGATCTGGACCAGCGGGTGACCTCTCGGCGGATCCAGCACCTCGGGCGGCGGCCCTTCCTCGAGGCCCCCCGCCGAGGCGGCGCGCTCGGCGGCGATCAGACCCCGCACGGCGGGGTCGTGTGGCTCGAGCTCGCCCCACCACTCCCGCGCTTGCGTCTCCAGCTGCTCGACGCTCAGGTCGTCGTGGCATTGCACGCAGGCGCTCCTGACGCCGAGGGAGGCATCGAAGGCCGGGCGGGGAATCGGGATCGTGTGATCGGAGCGGGCGTAGGCGATCTCCTCGCCCAGCTGTGGCTGCTGAAGGTACGGCATGTGGCACGCCACACACCGGCTGCCCTCCGACCCATCGGGGTGCCCCGTATGACGAGAGGGCTCCGCTGCCTTGCTCGCGTGACAGGCGGTGCACTGGCCGTCGGCGAAACGGTCCGACAACGGCGCTCCAGCGGGATCCTGGTATCCCTGGCCATGGGGCTCGTGGCAGTCGGTGCACGTCATGTTTCCGTCGAGGTAGCACGAGCTCGCCACGTGGTTCAGTTGGTACGCGAAGGACGCCACGCGCCCGTCCGGCTTGAAGGGTCGGTCGCCCACCATGGGCAGGAGCAGCGAGTAGGCCTCGTCGAAGGCGTCTCCCGGCAGGTAGTCCTCCGTGAGCGCGCGCTTCAATGCATGGCACTGGAAGCACGTCTCCAGGGACTCGTCCTCGCTCTGTACCGCAAGCGTGCGGATCGCGAGATCGCCTGCGGCGCCAAGGCCGAGGCTGCCCGCCGACGCCCGCTCGACGTGCTCCCGGCCCGGTCCGTGGCAGGACTCGCAATTGACGGTGTAGCTCTGGATCTCCGTCTCGTACCCTTCGCCCGGGCGGAAGAGGGCACGGATCTGACTGCCGTGGCACCCCTGACAGTTCGCGAAGCGGAAGTCGGTGCCGAGGATCCGGATCGGGGGCCAGTCTCCACAGTCCGTGAGCCGGGTTTCGGCGGTGATCGGCAGCCAGCCCCGTGCGGGACGAAGCGAGGCGAGTCGGCCAGCGTTCCACCAGCCTTCGATCGTACCGGTGTTGCAGAACCAGGTGTTCTCGGTGCGGCTCCAGTCGAAGGGCAGGAAGCGCACCGTGCCATCCTCGAAGCGGCTCACGAAGCCCTGCGTTCCGCCACCGACCATGTGGCCCCTGCCGACGACGCCGTCGACCGAATAGATGACCGCGTCCCGACCCGGCCGCTCGACGACGAACTGGTACGCCCCGGTGTCCGTCACCCGCGGAACCACCCGAGCGTCGGCGAACTGGATCGGTGATCCGTCGAAGGGGGCGATGACCGTTTCGGCCGAGGGAAGTCCGCCGGCTCGGCCGTGGGTGGATCCCCGCCACAGGTCCCACGCGGCCTCGTGGCAGTCGGCGCACGCCGCACTCCCGACGAATGCACTCGCGGAGGTCGCAGAGTCTCCGGCCGTTTGTGCGCCCTGCGATGCGCCATCGGGCGCCTGAGCGGCCACCAGGCCCAAGGCAACCAGCGCCGGTACCAGGACGGCTCCGGGCCACAGCCAACGGTCTCCGCGCAGGGGGGGCCTCTTCATCTCTCGCGCCGAACCTCTGCCATGCCGTGCGCGTGCCCGTGAGGCCTGGGCCGAGCCCCCGGAACCGTCAGGGCCGGATCACTCCGATGTCGCCCTCGATGGTCATCTCGGTACCGAATGCCCGAGACGCCACTCGCACGCGTTCCAGCAGCGCTCGGGCTCGGGCGCCACTGAGGGGAAAGGGTTGACCCACTTCCGACCCCGTACCGGCCACAGGGACAGCTTCGGCGCGGACGACGCCGCCACGGCCGACCACGATGCGCAAGACCAGGTTGTCTGCCCAGTAGTCATGCCCGTGACCGAAGATCAGATTGCCCATCGAGTAGGCGATCAGCTTGCCGTCACGGAGCTCCAGCCCCTGCGGAAGATGGGGTCCATGACCGAGAATCACGTCCGCGCCCGCATCGAGCATGGCGCGGGCGAACGGGGCCGCGTCCGGATGGGTGAAGTCCGTGTTTTCCAGGCCCCAATGCCACGACAGGACGACGCAATCGACGTCCGCTCGGACGCGCGCGATGTCTTCGGCCATGATCAGCGGGTCGAGGGGCGCCATTCCGGACCTGGTCTCCGTCGCGAACGCCGACGTCCCCACATTGCCGTAGTTGGCGTAGGCGAGGAACGCGATGCGTACCCCGTTGGCCTCCGTTATGAACGGCGCGCGCGCCTCGGCGAGGGAGGACCCCGTGCCGACGTGTGCGACACCGGCCCGCCTCAGGGCCTCGATCGTGTCGAGCAGTCCGACGCCCTCGGCGTCCAGGGCGTGATTGTTGGCCGTGGAGACCACGTCCACGCCAGCCCACGCGAGACCGTCGCCAAAGGAAGTCGGTCCCCGGAAGGCCCCGCTTCGACGGGCCCGGTCCGACAGCGGCATCTCCAAGTTGACGTACGCGACGTCAGCCGATCGGAACAGGTCCGCCAGCTTTTCCAACGGGTACCGCGCGTCGGCCTCGGGTGTGTCGAAGGACAACCCGAGCTGCTCCGCGGCCAGGTGATGGTCCTCCGGTGACTCCAGCGTTTGTCCCGCCGCCGCCAGGAAGACCTGGGACGCGGGTCGATTCAGGTATGGAATCCGATGCCAGTCGCCCTCCTCGACCTCGGGCGGGGCCCAGAGCACGTCCGGCGAGCTGACGATTCGCGACCACTCCACGTCACCGCCCGCTACCAGGACCAGCTCCTGGGCCCGGGCGCTGGCCGCGACTCCGACCCACCCCACCACTGCGACGAGGACGGAAACCGAGCCGACTCGAGTGGGTCGCACGGCCCGCGACGCCAGCTCGTCAGTACGTAGCCGCCGCATCCCGCGGAGGCAGGTTCTTGTAGATCTGTCCACCCTTCATGACGAAGCGCACCCGGTGGACGGCGTTGATGTCCTGGACGGGGTCGCCGTCGACCGCGATGATGTCGGCCTCCAGGCCAGCGGCTATGGACCCGACGCGGTCATCGAGCTCCAGTGACTCCGCCGCCAGGGACGTGGCGCTCACGATGGCCTCCATGGGATCCTGACCGGCCTCCTCGACCCGGTAGACCAGCTCCACCGCGTGCCGCCCGTGGGATCCCGCCACAGCGTCGGTGCCGAACAGGATCTTGAGCCCGTCGACCCGGAGCGCCTCCTGGAACATGGCCAGCTTCACCGGTATGGACTCTCGGGTGCGCCGGAATCCATCCTCCGTGTAGTTCCCGACCCCGATGAACTTGTCCTGGTTGGTCAGGTAGTTCTCGGAGACCAGATAGATGTTGGGAGAGAAGTACGTGCCGTTCTCGGCCAGGACCTCGAGGGATTCCCGGTCCAGGAACGCTCCGTGCTCGATTACCGTGCACCCCGCCCGCGAAGCGCGCTGGGCGCTGATGGGGCCGTGGGCGTGGACGGCGGTCCGAAGGCCGAGCCGTCTCGCCTCGTCGCAGGCCGCGTCGAGCTGCTCCTGCTCCATCGTGGGCGGCGCACCGATCCGGAGGCTCCCCGACGCGAAGAGCTTTATGAGGTCCGCCCCGGACGAGGCCACGTCTCGCACCTGCTGTCTCAGCTCCTCCGGCGTCCCCTCGGCGATCCAGCGGATCGAGGTCAGGATCCTCGATCCCGGCAGATTCTCACGTTCGATGGCGTCCCGCAGCGGGATGTCCGCCGGAGACCCCATGCTCTGGACCGTCGTGAATCCGGACATGAGCGAGCGGTAGGCGTTCTCCATCCCGTAGAGCGCGACCTCGGCCGGCGACACGTCGCTGTCCGGACCGGGGATGTGGTCGGTGGCCGCTTCGAAGTAATTGCTCACGTGGACGTGGACGTCGATCATGCCTGGCATGACCGTATAGCCGCGCAGGTCGACCCTCACAGCGCCCTCTGCCGAGGCCCCGGGTCCCACCTCGGCGATGCGTCCGTTACGGATGACGATGTTCGCGTCCTCAATGACGCCGCCCTGCCCGTCCAGAATCCGGGCAGCCTGAAGGACGACGGGCGCCTCCTGGGCCGTCCCCGGGCCCCCGAGCAGGAAGGCCAGGGTCACCGCGACGAGACCGCTCTTGGGCCACCTCATGTTGTCACTCCGTAGTATTGGGGTTGGGTGAGGACTCGGTTGGTTGCGCCAACACCAACGGGCGGCGCGTCGGTCTCAGCCGCCACGCCGCCCGCTCTCCCCACTAGCCCCCGATGTTGGGGTTCGTGTCGATTTCGGACTGACTGATCGGGAAGCACAGATCCTGCGTCGTCAGATGTGACTCCGCGCCCGGTACTTCCCTCGGGTGAAGGGCACCAGGCGTTCCGTCACGGTCCCACCGGAAGAAATCACCCAGCCGACGCCCCTCGAGCCACAGCTCGGCGCCGCGCTCCCGCTTCAGCACGGACCACGCCTCGGTCAGGTCTGCCGGGTCGGGCAGAGGATCTACGCCGACGAGAGCTCTCAGGCTGTTCAAGATCGTCATTGCGCCGTCGATGTCACCGTCCCGCAGGTCGGACTCTGCCTCCAACATCCGCATCTCCCGGCCGCTCGAAAGCCGGATGTTCGCTTCCCAGACCGGGTGCTTGTCCTGAACGAAGAAGGGCACCGGTCCGCAGCATTCCACGGCGCCGTCGCCGTCGCCGCCGGAGTCGGTCCAAGCCGTACGCGGATCGTCCCACTCCTGTGTGTGGAGCTCCCAGACGGTGCCCCACACGGTCGCCGTCTTGTATGGCTGGTTCTTCGTGGCGTGGTGAATCCGGTTGGCCTCCACGATGTCGCCGGTGTTGTAGTACTCGGCCTCGAAGGTGAAGGGGGTGGGAACCCGGGCCGCGTCGGCCAGCGCGCCGGTCCAATCGCCCGTGAACGCCTTGACCGACGCACGGCCGGCGTAGGCGGCAAGCACGAAGTCGGTCTCACCGGTCGCGTTTCCAACGGTGATGGCCTGGTCGAAGTTGGCGATCGCCCGCTCGGCGTACACCCCGCGGTCTCCAGCCGCGCTCCCGTCGATGACGCCCTCACACATGTTCTCGCTCAGGAGCCGGTTGCCGTAGCCCGCCCACAGGTACGACTGGGCGACGAGTGGCTCCAGCGCGAAATCGCCCGGGTCCAGGGCCGCCTGGAACCGGCGGAGGCCGTCCTCTGCGACCCACCGGGCCTGCTGGGCCCGGTCCCAGACGTCGCTCTGCTCATCGGGGAGGAGCCTGCCGTTGTAGATGGGGACACCCAGCCCGAAAGAGCCCGTGCCCCCCGTGGGGTGTAGCTCCCGCGAGATGCCCGCGGCCTGGAAAGCCAGGAAGTTCAGCGCATCGGACATCGCACGCCGCATCCCCCCGACTACCGCCTCGGCCGCGCCCGGATCGTTCAAGAAATCGTCCTGGACCGGGCCGGGGTTGGTCACGTCGGTGCTGCACCCGGCCAGGCCAAGGGAGATGCCCAGGACCCAGAGAACCCGGAGGCCTCCGAGGGCTCTCGGCTTCGAAACCTGCATCTGTGTCGTCTTCATTGTGGACTCCCTCATGGCCGGTCAGAAGTTCACGCGAATGGAGAACGTCCAGACGGACGGAGGAGGCGTCGCGCCCAGGATCATCACGTTGCCGATGTTGCCGCTCGACTCGCGGTTCCAGTCACCGGAAGCCTCCGGATCCGTGAAGCCGAACAGGTCCTTCTTGGTCCATCGGTAGATGTTCCGGCCCGACAGCGTGACCGTCGCGCTGCTGGCGCCCGGCATCCACCGCTCGGGGACCGCAGCGCTCAGGCTCAGCTCACGGACCTTGAAGAAGTCGGCGGGCATGATCGCGTAGTCCCGGTCCGCATTGGACGCGAGGCAGTGGCCGCGCTCCCGCGCGGTCAGCGAGCTCGTGTCTCCTGAATCGCGGGCCGGAAGGACGTTGAAGCAGGTAGGCCAGCGGATGCCCCGAGAGTACGCCTCGCCTTCGAAGTTCGAGTACATCCAGTTGCCGCCCGAGTACTCGCCCCGTGCCGCGAGCACCAGCCCGCCGGGCATCCGGACGTCGGTCATGAGCTGCCAACCGAACGTGGGCTGGTTGGGACCATAGATGCAGTTGCTCTCCACGATCGGGTCGGCGATCTCGTCCGGGTTGGTGATGCAGTTGCCGCGCATCACGGGGACCGCCTCGCCTTCGATCACCCATCCTCTCACGCCCGAGCTGAAGGAGGGGGCGCCACCGAGGTCGAGGACCTCGGACTCGTTGGTGTAGTAGGAGCCGCCCAGGTTCCAGCCCCACTGCTGGCGGTCGACGATCCGGAAGTTCGTGCTGAGCTCGACGCCGCGGTTCTGGATCTTGCCGACGTTTTCGAGCTGCTGACCGCCGAACCCTTCGGACGGAATCTGTCGGACGTTCATGAGGGCGTCCGTCGTCGTCTGGTTGTAGTAGGTGAAGTCCAGGTCCCAGCGATTGTCGAAGAAGGAACCATCGAACCCGAACTCCACTTCGGAAGTTCGTTCCGGTCCAAGGTCGGGGTTGCCCACGTTGTTGGGCAGGAACGCCGGCTGGCCACCGAATCCCACGGGCGACCAGGTGCGGACGGCGTCGAAGGCGCCGGGGGCGCGGCCTGCCTGCCCCCAGGCCGCCCGGAGCTTGAGCACACCGAGGTCCGGACTCCAGAAGGGCTCGTCCGAAATGACGTACGAGGCGCTCAGCTTGGGGTACGCCTGGAGTCCCAGATTCGACCCGAACGCAGAGTTGCCGTCGACCCGCAGGCCGACGGTGAGGAAGTAGCGGTTCTTGAGGTCGAAGATGTTCTGAGCGAAGAACCCTCCGGTGACCACCCTGATGCGCTCCTCGAAAGCCAAGGTCTGAGCGCCGCTCGAGAGAGTCGGGTCACCGGGCCCGGGAAACTCGTTGGCTTGACCGTCGACGATCGTCTGATCCCGGGTGATTCCCTGTCCGCCGAAGGAGAGGGACGAACGCACCTCCGAACCCAGCTGAACGCTCCAGCTGCCCACGTAGTCGAAGGTCAGCGTGTTCTCGCGCCACCGCTGATTCGACAAGATCCCTTCCGGCTGACGGGAGAACCCCCAGGGCCGAACCTGCCTCGACTCCTGCTGGGCCAGGTCGTAGCCGAAGGTCAGACGGTGCGACCAGGATTGGCTCGGGGCCCAGGTAGCGGTGAGCCCCGTGACGAAGCGATCGATGTACTGGCGGATGTCGTAGTCGAAGAGCTCGCTGACCACCGCCGGATCCGCGTTGCCGAAGTAGTTCTGGTCCCGCCTCTGAGCGTTGAGGTGGATGCCCTGAGCGTTCCCGCCGTTGGGCACGTGATCCAGGTTGGTCCGGGTGTAGGAGTTGTTGGTCTGGATCTGGAGGCCATTGACCGGCGTGAAGGTCAGGTTCGCCCTCAGGCCGTACTTCTGCGACCCTTCGGACTTGTGCACGCCGGTGATGCTCTCGAACTGGCCGGACAAGAAGTAGTTCAGGTCCTCGAGACCGCCCCGGACCGAAAGCGTGTAGTTCCCCCGGTACCCCGTCTGGATGTACGGGTCCATGAACATGTGCCGGTAGTCGTCGTAGAACGGCTGGAGCTCGCCCGGAGGCACGACGATCTCCTCGCCGCGCAGGCCGAACTTGGGTCCGAACTCCTGCAGATGCATGGCGGCCTGGTCGATCTGCGCCGTCCACTGGGCCCGGCCCTGGCGGCCCTTCTTGGTGAAGATCTGGATGACGCCGGCGGACGCCTCGGTCCCGTACAGGGTGGTGGCAGCGGCGCCCTTGATGACCTCCATCCGCTCGATGTCGGCAGGGTTGATGTCGTTGAGGGGACTGGCCGTCGTGTTCGAGCCCCGGCCGGCATACCCCGTGGGCGGCACGCTCTTCGGATACCCGTCGCTACGGACCCGGATGCCGTCGACGAACACCAGCGGCTGATTGCTGAGCGTGGCGCTCACGTTGCCCCGCAGCCGGATGCGGCCACCGGACCCCACGGCCCCGCCTGTCCCCTGTACGACCGCACCAGCCACGCGGCCCTGGAGCAGGTTGTCGACGTCGACCACGGGCTCCTGGACGTCGCTCAGGTTGATCTGCGAGATGGAGTTGCCCACCTCACGGCGCCGCGCGGCCCCCGCGGTTCCGGTAACTACGATCTCGTCCAGTCCAAGGGCCGTTTCGGTCAGCTGGAAGTCCACCGCGACGGTCCCGCCGGCCGCGACGACGATCTCCTGGGTCTCCGTGGCGTAGCCGACGCGCTCGGCTCGGAGGGTGTGGCTCCCCACCGGCACGTTCAGGATGATGAACCGTCCGGACGGTTGGGTGAGCGTCCCCAGACCGGTTCCGGGAATGGAGACCTGCACCGACGCGAGCGGCGCCATGCTACCGGCTTCCACGATGGTGCCGGTGACGGTGCCGCGCTCCTGGGCCCTCACTGTCGTCGAGGTCGACGCGAGAAGGAAGAAGCCCATGAGGAGTGCACAACAGATACTACAGACCCGACGACCATACCTTGGGGGGGGGCGTTCGGAGTCCGTCCCGATCGCCGCAAACATCGATCTGCGCATCGTGAGCCTCCTGGGTCGAGCGTCGGTAGACCCCCCTGAATTCACAGCCCGGAATCGGGTCTGGCAGAGGGCGCGTCGTCTGCTGGCCGTTGGCGGGAAACGACCGGCAAAGCATCTATCGAACCGCCGTTTGGCGCTCAAGCTCGCTTGCACAGGACCAACATTGCCGGCTGGGAAGCTTCCCACGGGCGGCGTTGGCAGCCAGGTCGGTGGGATGCCGAGCGGGTGTGCTGGGAAACCAGCTTCGGCCGGTGGCGGCCAGCAAGCACCACTCGATCCGACGCTCGGATGACTCGCAGCATGATAGGGGAGCTTTCGCGAAGGCGTCAAGGAAGCTGTCGCCCTGACGCCGGATGGTCCCTACATTGCGCCTGACGAGCGGTCTTGCGCCCGTCAGGAACGGTCTTGCGCGCCACGATGCTCAAGGGGGCATGATGACGTTGCGTTTCGCCGCTGCGGCACTGGTCCTCGGTTGCCTCTACGGCTCTCCCGCCTACGCCCAGCAGACGGCAGCCAAGGACGGGGATTGGCCGGTCTACGGGGGAGACCCGGGAGCCCAGAAGCACTCCCCACTCCAGCAGATCGACCGGGAGAACGTCGCCGACCTCGAGGTGGCATGGACCTGGGAGGCGCGTGAGGGTCCGGTCCCCGGGTTTCGCCAGGCCATCCCGGGCCAGGAGGTGTACGCGGGCCGATTCGAGGCGCAGCCCGTCGTGGTCAACGACACCATGTACTTTAGCACCTCCTATAACAAGGTCGTGGCCCTGGACGCCGGAACCGGTGACGTGCTCTGGACCTTCGACCCCAGGGCCTATGACTGGGGGCTGCCGCCCAACGGGTCCCACTTCGTGCACCGGGGCGTCGCGCTGTGGAGCGGAGACGGCGAGCGCAGGGTCTTCATCAACGCCCGCTGGTGGCTGTACGCCCTGGACGCCACAACCGGCGAATTGATCCAGGACTTCGGGTACAAGGGTCGCGTCGACCTGACCGAGGCGCTCACCTGGCCCTCCATCGCCCTGCACGTCACGCAAACATCGGCGCCGGTGGTCTATGACGACCTCGTGGCCGTGGGGAACGGTGTGTGGGACCGCTTCGTCTACCGCGGCGACCCCCCCGGCGTCATGCAGGCGTTCGACGTGCGCACCGGCGAGCTGCGATGGAAGTTCGACCTGATCCCCCAAGCCGGGGATTTCGGCAACGAGACATGGGAGGACGGGTCCTGGCGTGAATGGGGCCACACCAACGTGTGGGCGCCCTTCTCGCTGGACGCGGAGCGCGGGCTCTTCTACCTGCCCGTAGGGACACCCAGCAGCGACTACTTCGGAGGTCACCGGAAGGGCGACAACCTCTTCGCGGAGTCGGTCGTCTGCCTGGACGCCCGGACGGGAGAAAGAGTCTGGCACTTCCAGGCCGTGCACCACGGGTTGTGGGACTGGGATCTCAGCTCTCCACCGACCCTCATGACCGTCCGTCACGACGGCGAGGAAGTCGACGCTGTCGTCGCACCGTCGAAGCAGGGGTTCATCTACGCTTTCGACCGGGTCACCGGTGAGCCGCTCTGGCCCATCGAAGAGCGTCCGGTGCCGGCGAGCGACGTGCCCGGGGAGCGGGCGTCCGAGACGCAGCCGTTCCCGACGCGGCCCGCAGCCTTCGTCCGCCAGGGCTTCTCCGAGGACGTGCTCATCGACTTCACACCCGAGCTCGCGGCGATGGCCAAGGAGGCCATCGCGGGCTACCACATGGGCCCCATCTTCACCCCGCCGTCCATGGAGGGGACCCTGATGCTTCCGGGGATCGAAGGGGGCGCGAACTGGGGAGGCGGCGCCGCCGACCCCGAGACGGGGGTGTTCTACGTCAAGGGCACCGAGAGCCCGTCCCTGCTCAAGCTCGTCGAGTCGGACCCGGCGCAGTCCGAGGCAACCTACCAGGTCGACCGGAGCATCCGGAGCATCTCGCTCCCGAACGGTCTCCCGTTGATCAAGCCGCCGTACGGCACGTTGAGCGCGATCGACATGAACTCCGGTGATCTGCTGTGGCAGGTCCCCGTGGGCGATCTGCCGAACGTCCGATTCCACCCGGCGCTCAGGGGTGTGGAGCTTCCGGCGAAGCTGGGTGCGCCTGGGCCGGCGGGCCCCATGGTGACCGCCAGTGGCCTGGTGTTCGTCACGGGCGGCTCCATGGCTCTACACGCCTTCGACAAGGCGTCGGGCGACCTCCTGTGGGAGCAGGGCCTCGGTGGCGCGAGCTCCGCCAACCCTATGACCTACCAAACCCGCGGCGGCCGGCAGTTCGTCGTGGTCGCGGTCGGCTCGGGCGAGAGCGCCAAGCTGGTCGCGTTCGCGCTGCCCGAGTGAGGACGAGGCCCCGGGGCCTTACATGCCAGGCGCCTTGTAGACGTGCCCATCCTTCATCACGAACACCACCCGCTGGAGCGCCGTGATGTCCTGCAGGGGATCGCCGTCGACCGCGATGATGTCGGCCAGCAGCCCGACCTGCAGATCCCCAACATCCGGGAGAAACAGCGCTTCCGCCGCCCGGGTCGTCGCGCTCACGACGGCGTCCTGAGCGGACTGGCCCGCCGCATGCCGTCGCTCGAATTCAATGGCTGTGGTGCCCGACGAGATCCAGCCCGCATTCGAGTCGGTGCTGAAGACGATCTGGACGCCCTTGTCCACCGCGTGGCTGAAGACTTCGGTGCGGATGGGCAGGAACTCGGCCGTGAAAGCGAGCTGTTCCTCCGTGTAGCCGAATTCGTCGCCGTGCTCGAGGTAGTACTCGGACAGATACAGGTTGGGCGTGTAGTACGTCCCGTGCTCGACCATGAGATCGAGCGTCTCGTCGTCCAGCAGCGCCCCGTGCTCGATGGTCCGAGCGCCCGCGATGATCGCGCGCTGAGCTCCATCCGGCGCGTGCGCGTGGGCCGAAATGGGCTTGCGCTCCTTGCGGGCTTCGTCCATGGCCCAGTCCAGCTGTTCCTGGGAGTAGACCGCCGTGCCACCCGCCCGGCTGCTGCGAGTGGCGAAGATCTTGATCCAATCGACACCGACCTCGGACTTGCCCTGGACCCAGAGGCGGATCGCCGCCTCTCCCGCCGGCTCGATCCCCATCTCCGTGGCCGTGCCGCCGACGTCCACGATGCGTGTGGCCTGGACGCGATCGCCCTCCACGCCGGGCAGGATCTGGTCGGTCATGCCGCCGCCCGAGACCAGCAGCCGCGGCCCGGGAACCAGACCCTCGGCGATGGCGTCGCGCAGGTCGAGGGCAGCTCGGTCGGCGGTTCCGAGGCTGCGAACCGTGGTGAACCCACTCATCAGCAGGCTGCGTGCGTTGCGGGCTGCGTGCAGCCCGGTCTTCGCGTCTCTCTCCCCGTCTTCGAAGTTCGCGCCGATGTGCACGTGGGCGTCGATCAGTCCGGGCAGGATCGTGTAGCCGGACAGGTCGTAGACCTCGCCGCCCGAGGGCACCATACCGCCGGAGCGGACCTGATTGATCTCGTTGCCCCGGACCACGATCACGGGGTCGGCTATGACGGTGCCGTTGCCGTCGACGGCCTGACCGGCCGTGAGGATCACGTCCATGCCCTGTGCCGAGAGGGCGGCCGGCCCGAAAGACACGAGCCCGAGGACGAGGAACAGAGACCGCGTGAGGGTCTTATTCATGGGGACGTCTCCTGAGGTGGAAGTCGTAGGCGTCGGGCTCACCGGTCGCGGATTCAGGTCCGCGGCCGGGCTTCCGCCTGCGGCCTCCGGTAGATCTTCCCGTCCTTCATCACGAACACCACGTTCATCAGGGCCTTCATGTCGTTGAGCGGATTGCCCTGCACGGCAATGACGTCCGCCAGCAGACCCTCCCGCAGATCGCCCCGATCGTCCACCATCAGCACCTCGGCCGCCAGGGTCGTCGCGCTGATGATGGCGTCCCGCTCGGACTGGCCCGCCACGTTGCGCCGCTGGAACTCCATGGCGGTATTGCCCTCCCACAGCCAACCCCGGTTCGCGTCCGTGCCGAAGACGATCTTCACGCCCTTCTCCACCGCCTTGGTGAAGACCGCCGTCCTGGGCGGCAGGAAGTCACGGGTGAACTCGATCGCAGCGCCGGTATAGCCCATCTGTTCGGCGTGCGCGATGTAGTACTCGCCCAGATAGAGGTTGGGTGAGTAGTAGGTGCCGTTCTCGATCATCAGGTCCATGGCGGCCTCGTCCATCAGAGCGCCGTGCTCGATGGTCCGAGCGCCCGACAGTACCGCGCGGCGAACGCCCTCGGCCGCATGGGCATGGGCCGAAACCGGCTTCCCCTGCCGTCGGGCTTCGTCCATGAACCAGTCGAGCTGCTCCTGGGAATAGAGCGGCACGCCTCCCACCCGGCTGCTCCGGGTCGCGAGGACCTTGATCCAGTCAACACCGGCGGCCGCTTTGCCCCGCACCCAGGTCCGGATCTCACGCTCGCCGGCGGGCCGCTCGCCCGCCGCAACGCGGGGGCCCTCCGCCCCGGCCAGGATGTCGTCTCGAGCCCACTCACTCGAGACCTGGAGCCTGGGGCCGGGGACCAGTCCCTCTTCGATGGCGTCCCGAAGGTCGACCGCCGCGAAGTCGGACCCTCCCAGGCTGCGAACCGTGGTGAACCCGCTCATGAGCGCGCTCTCGGCGTTCCGGGCACCGTAGAGCGCCAGCTTGGGACGATGCGCTCCAGGCTCGAAGTTGGCCGTGATGTGGACGTGCCCGTCGATCAGGCCGGGCAGGATCGTGTAGCCCGTAAGGTCGACGACCTCTGCGTCGCCCGGGATGTCCCCGCCCGAGCTCACCGAGGCAATGGTGTTGCCACGCACGACGATGACGGGGCTGGGGAGGACGTTGCCCTGTCCGTCGACGGCCATGTCGGCAATCAGAACGACGTCGGCCTGGGCTCTGGCTCCGTTCGGGACGATCGCCAGCGCCATCGTGACGAGCGCGAGCGTGTGGAGGATCAGCCTGGTCATGCTGTCGTCTCCTTTTCCGAGAGCGAAAGATGGACCCCCGAAGGGATTCCGGATCTCATTCGTGTGCCCTGCGTGCGTCCGTCCTCGCTTCAATCGGTCACGTGCGCCTCGCGTGCCGACCTCGCTTCGATCAGTCACCGTACACGGGGTCGAGGACGTAGATCTGCCCCTCGTCGATGCGGACCGGGAAGCGGAGAAGCGCCGCGGGAGGCGGGCCCGTCAGCACGGTGCCGGTCGGGTCGAACTCCCCGCCATGACACGGACACAGGATCACGCCCCGGTCCGCGTTCCAGCCAAGGAAACACCCTTCGTGGGTGCACATGCCGGAGACAGCCTTGACCTCGCCCTCGAGACGGAAGAGCAGGAGCGGTAAGCCGAAATAGCTCGACTGCAGCGCATCTGTCTCCGGGACGTCCTCCAGGCTGGCCACGTGGAGCCCTTCCTGTCGGCTGGCTCGCTTCCGCTTGGGGCGCCGCCCCGCACCGGCGCGACTCGCTCCCAGCGAGAGAAACGCCGCCGCGCCGCCGAGGAGCGTCAGCACCCGACGCCGCGTGGGGTCCGGCCGCTGGCCGCCTTCGATCGGCGTCTCCGAGCCGCCCCCGATCCTCGGGGTACGGCCGGACGCTTGTCCGATCGGCCCTGGGCCACGACCGGGCCCCTCCGCGGGCTTCCCGATGTCGCTCATCGACCCCAGGGCAGGGCGAAGCGAAGGATCTGTACGACGATCCCGTCGCCTGGCGTTGGAGGGGTCGTGCTCGTGGTGCCGCCGGACTTGCTGAACGCGGAGAACGCGGCCACGGCCGCGACGGCGCCCACTGTCCCCAGCACGACGCCTGTGCGGGTCTGATCCAGGCTGCGCCGCTCCACGTCGAGCAGATCCTGGGTCCGTAGGTCGATTCGCTGATTCAGGCTCTGGTTGCGAAAGCCCGAATCCTGCGTCCCGACGGCCACGTCCAGGAGGAAGTCCTCGCCCTCCAGCCCGGCGAACACGCCTTCGACGTCCCGGTCCAGGACGACCGCGGGTTCGGCCCGGTCCACGGCCTCGCTCGTCACGCGCACCCGCACTTCATCGCCTGGAGCCAGCTCCGAGAGCCCCACCGGCTGATACACGTAGCACGCCGCAAGCAACGGAACGAGGGCCACGAGCGCCGCGCAAGCCGGGAGGCGGGTCCGGGAGGCGGGCACCGTGACCGCCTCGGCGCGGCCCGGCCCGGGTGACCGCGGCGGCCGCGCGCCGCAGACGCGACTCACGAGTCGCTCCGCGGGGCCGGGAGCCCAGCCTCGGCCAGCAGAATCAGCAGAGCCTTCTTCGCCGCCACGTCGGTGCCGTCGAGAATGATCCACTCGTCGAGGGAGTGGGCGCCCTGGCTTCGGCCGCCCTTGCCGATGGTGACGGCAGGGATACCCAGCGAGATCGGAATGTTCGAGTTCGTCGATCCGGACCCCAACGCGGGCTCGGCGCCGACATGGCGGGTCGCCGCGACCGCCCGCTGCACGAGCGCGGACTCCGGGTCGACCGTCCCCGAGGGCCGACGACCCACGGAGGTGAGCTCCACCTCCATCGGATCGCCCTGGCGGCGCAGCGCGTTCTGCTCCGCCAGACCTCGGTCCACCGCCTCGAGGAACAGCGATTCGACGTGGTCGAGCCTCTCCGGGCTGAGCGACCGCATGTCCACCTCCATCCATGACTCGAACGGGATGGAGTTGATCGACGTGCCGCCGCCGATCCTACCGATGTTGTAGCTCGTCTTGGTGCCGTCGCGGGTGTAGGCGTCCGCCCCGTCCACGAAGTGATAGACCATGCGCGCCAGCGCATGATGGGGGTTGGCCAATCCGAAGGCTCCCCAGGAGTGGCCGCCCGGCCCCCTGACCGTCACGCGGTAGCGGTACGAGCCCACCGCCTGGTGGGCCACGCGGCTCGCGTCGCCCCCGTCGACGGCGATCCAGCTGTCGATCTCGGGGCCGCCCCGTCGAAACAGGTGCTTGACGCCACGCAGATCGCCCAGCCCTTCCTCACCCACGGTAGCCGTGAACAGCACGTCGCTCTCCGTATCGACACCCGCCGCTTCCAGAGCGCGCAGCACGGTGAGCACGAGGACGAGGCCCTGCGTGTCGTCGCCGATCCCGGGGGCAATCAGCGTGTCTCCCCGCACCTGCACGGTCACGTCCGTGCCTTCGGGGAACACCGTGTCCAGGTGCGCATCGATCGCCACCGTGCGATCTCGGATGCTGCCCCGGCGAAGGGCCAGCACGTTGCCCACTTCGTCGGTCCAGACCGAATCGACGCCGGCCTGCCTCAACATCTCGGCGTAGGCGCTGGCTCGTTCCGCCTCCGCGAACGGAGGCGCCGGGATTTCGGTCAGCGTGATGAGATCGGCCCTGCCCTGGTCCTGCAGGCCCTCGATCGCCTGAAACGCTTCGCGGACCTCGTTGCGCTCGGCAATTGCCCGGATCTCGGTGTCATGGTCGCGCTCCTGCGCGTGGACCGAAGGAGCGACGGTCGCGAGAAGGACCGAGCCGGCCAGCCAGACTCGCGTCCCGGAGCAGGTTCGGACCATGAGAAACGCCCGCGCGAGAGTCACACTCGGTGGCGTCGGGACATCCCGACTCGGAGCGGCCTAAGGTACTGAGTGCACGAGCAGCCCAGTCCTCGACGACCCCTTGCCTTCTGCCGGTCGCCGGTCCGCACACAAGCCAGGCCCCCGAATCGCCCGACGCGGCAACATAGGCCTGATCGAGCCCCACTTTCAACTGGCCGACGTCATGACCGGGTAACGCCCGACGCGCGAAGCCTTCCCACTGCGAGTCCGCCGGGTGCGGAGCGACCCCCAAGGCCCGGAACAGCCGGCCTTCCCGATTCCTCTTTTTCCCGACAGACGCCAGGAGGAAAGCGCGATACCCTGAAGGTGGGCCATTGGATGGGGGCTCAGGTAGGTGGGAGGCCCAGCCGATGGTCGGGCATGGACATTCGGCAAGGAGGGTATCATGGCGCTCACGCTCAGAGTGCTCGCGATCGCTCCATTACTCTTGCTCCTGACCTGCGCGGGACCCGGGGATTCACCCGTCGGACCCGACCAGGCGACGCTCTCGGGACCTTCTCAGCAGGCGATGACGCCGGTGCTGGAATCCGTTACGGGAAGCGGCCACTACGGGGACACCTGGACCACCTACAGCTTCCACGCCATTCGCAGGGTCGACGGCAGCGTGGATGGCCACTATCAGGTGCGGAGGCACCCGCTGGGAAGACCGGGCGCGCGCCAGCACGGACGTATCATCTGCTTCGTGGTCGAAGGCAACCAGGCCTGGCTCGGAGCCATCCGGGAGAACACCGCCGCGGTCACGAACGAGGGATCGTGGACCGGATTCAGCGTGGTCGACAACGGCGAGGGTGGGAACGCCCCGGCGGATCTGATCGCGAGTCTGGTCCGTAATACGAACGACGACAGGCCCGCCGAGGACTTCGCCATGGCATACTGTGCGAACAAGGTGTTGGTCGAACCCCAGACGCTCCGCCCGGTGGAGGCGGGCAACGTCCAGATCCGCCGGTGAAGCGGGGGAGGACGCCGTCTCGGCAAGGGGACCTCGGAGAGCTGAGGACCCGGGGCTGAACGCATGGGGGTTGAAGCGGGAGCGTCGCACGATATTCAGGAGGCGTCATGGAAATCATCGATCTCGGCAAGCAATATCGGGAGCTGTACCACGCGGGGAAGAAGGTCCAGGAGATAGACGCCGATCGAGGCACCTATCTCCGTGTGACGGGGCAGGGTCAGCCAGGCGGTGAAGACTTCCAGAGGGCGATCCAGGCGATCTACTCGGTGGCGTACACGTTGAAGTTCCAGCTCAAAGGTGAGGGGGTGCTGGACTTCAAGGTCCCGAAGCTGGAGTGCCTCTGGGACACGGACGACGTGGAGGGCACGCCACGAGAGCACTGGAAGTGGCGGCTACAGGTTCGCATCCCGGACGCCGTGACCGGCAGGCAAGTGGCTGCCGCGAGGAAGGCCGTGAAAGCGAAGGGCGAAGTCGACCCCGTACTGGTGCGTCGCGCCAGCTGGAAGGAGGGCCGAGCCCTGCAGATCATGCACACGGGCCCCTACGATCAGGTGGGCGCCAGCTACGAGCGACTGGTTGCGACGGCACAGGAGCTGGGCTACCGCGCCCGAGGGCCGGCCCATGAGGTGTACATCTCGGATCCCCGGCGGACCGCGCCGGAGCGGCTGAAGACGGTAGTCCGCATGCCGGTCTCGCATCCCCGGCCGGAGCACGCGCGAGGGTAGGTCTCGCCAAGGGTGACCGACCCGTGCCCCGAGCACGGGACCTGGCGCGCGCCGTCGACGGCCAGCGACGGGCCGCGCCCCCCATAGAGCGGAGAGGCTCGATGAACGCGATGACACGGCGGGATTTGCTCAAGGCAGCCGGGAGCGGAGTGGTGGGACTGGCCGCTACCGGATCCGGGCTCCTGGCACCGCGCTCTCTAGGCGGGGCCCCACGTGCCGCGTGCCACGATTCGCCCGAATCCAACTCGACACAAGAAGACTACTTCCCTCCTCCCGAAGCGGAGGGCGGCTGGCGCACCGCCGATCCTGGTTCCCTCGGCGTCGAGCGGGCCCTCCTGGACGAGGCGGTGCGGTACCACGACACGAGCCCCGTCACCACCAGCTACGGCGGCGCGCTCCTGATCGTCTACCAGGGACACGTGATCAGCGAGACGTACACCACCGGCACCGAGGGTGGGCCGCAGCCCTGGTCGGCCACCACCTGCAACGACATGAAGTCCTCCACCAAATCCGTGTTCGGCACGGCCGTCGGCGTGTTCCTGGACGAGTACACGGACCAGGTGACGCTGGACAGCTACCTCGTGGGGCCGTCGAAGGAGCGATCGCTGATCCCCCAGATCTGGGACCGGCCGATCACGGACGAGCGCAAGACGCGGATCAAGGTGAAGCACGTCATCTCCATGACCTCGGGCCACGAGACCCGAGAGCCGTGGCTGGCTCCCAGCGCCCGGATCCGCTATCCGGGGTTCGATGGCGCCTTCCAGATGTATGAGTACTGCTTCGGCTGGTGGCGGTTCGAGGGAATACCGGACCACCACGAGCTCAAGTTCGAGCCCGGCACCGACTTCACCTACAGCAACTACGGCCTCGAGCAGATGGCCCTGGCGATGCGGAACATCTCGGGCCAGCGCGTGGGGCCCTACGTGTACGATCGCGTCTTGGGCCCCATCGGCATGTCGCCCGGGCTCCGGGACAACGAGTACGGAGACATGCCCTACAGCGACGATCGCGAGCTGAACTTCGCCGAAGAACCCGGCTGGGGGGTTGGCGGCAGCACCGGCTGCGACGCCTACGGGGCCGACATGAGCGGGAGTCCCTACGGGATCAACTCGATCGTGGGAAGCACCTTCCGGTGCACCGCGCGCGACTTCAGCCGTCTCTCCTACCTCTGGCTCCGGCGTGGACGCTGGAACGACCGGCAGCTCGTACCTGCGACGTGGCTGGAAGTAGCGACGCGTAGGCACATACGGGACAATGGGTCCACGCCCTCGAACTATGGATACACATTCTGGGTGATGGACGAGATCGATGGCGTGCCGACCGACCTCTACATGTCACGCGGCCACAACCTGAACCACAGCTTCGTGGTCCCGAGCCTCGATCTCGTCGTCGTGCGCCAGGGCAACGACAACCGCAGGATGGACGGCGAAGAGCCGTTCAGCGATCAGCTCATCCGCAAGATCGTGGCGGCCGTGGCGGGGTGAGGCGCAAGGGGAGGGCGTCGAGGACGCCAGGAAGTCCGGTGTGTCGTCAGGCTGGGCCGCGCCTTGCAGCACGTCAGCGGAACGCAAGGGCGTCCTCGGCCATCGCCTCGATGGCTCTCACGATGCCGTATATGATGGCGGCACCCAGTGCGATGCTCACCACGGCCCTCGCGGTGTCGGTACTGCCCACCTCGGCCCGATCGACCTGAGCGGTGGGAAGCGTGGTGAGTCCCCGCCCCTGCTTCTTCCAGCCAATGATCGAATCGCCGCGCAGTCGAGGGTCGGCCAGGACGATCCAGGAGCCGTCACTCGCCGAACGAAGCCGAACGAGCTCTGGCTTCTCGTCGTGGATGACCACGGCTGGTGGCTCCGCGCGTGCGTGCCAGGTCTTGCAACCCGTCGCGAGAAGGGTGAGGAGGCACAGGATCCTCAGGCCAGGTCTGTTCGCGCGTCGCTTCCGGAGCCGCGGTCGGTCGGCGCTCATGGGACCCGGTGGAACAGCCGCTTGACCGCGTCAACCCAGAAGCCGATCCGGGTGGGGTCGAGGGCAGGCGTGTCGTTGCCCTGCGCCCTTGCGTCCGACGACGTGAGCAGAACCAGAAGGACCACTACGCCCGATCTCCACATCGTCAGCCTCCCTCGTGAGTTCTCGAGTACGCCTGAGGATGGCTGGACTGCGTCAAGCGGGGATCAAGTGGAGACTTCACCCGTCTTCCCGTGGCCGGGGGTGCTTTCCGCGCCGTGCTCCCCCACCAGTGCGGTCCGCACCTTTGCCGGTCGATCGGGTACAATCTTCTTCGAATCGGTCGGCCCCGGTTCGGACAGATTCCCTCTACGTCGAGGCCGATCCGCTTCATGACAGACGCACCCACCCGGCGGCTCGCGGCGATCATGTTCGCCGACATGGTGGGGTATACCGCCCTCATGCAGTCGGACGAGGACGGCGCCCGCGCGCAGCGGGACCGCCACCGCGCAATCCAGACCGCCGCGGTGGCCGCGCACCACGGAGAGATCCTCCAGTACTACGGCGACGGGACCCTCAGCATCTTCCCCAGCGCGGTCGAGGCGGTTCAGTGCGCGGTGGAGATCCAACTGCAGCTCAGGGACGAAGAGCTGATCCCCCTGCGCGTCGGGGTGCACACCGGCGACATCGTCCGAGATCAGGGCGACATCTACGGGGACGGCGTGAACGTCGCCTCGAGGATCGAGGGGCTCGCGGCTCCTGGCGGGGTGGTGATCTCGGGCAAGGTCTTCGACGAGATCAAGAACCACCCCTCCCTGTCGACGGTGTCCCTGGGGTCGGTGCGCCTGAAGAACGTCGAGCGCCTGACCGATGTCTTCGCCGTCGCCAACGAGGGACTCAGCGTACCGACGAAGGAGTACGTCCAGGCGAAGGCCGAGGGCAGGAGCGTCCCTCCGGCCGCGACCGCACTGGGACGGTCCGGAGCGGCGCACGGGGGGGTACCGACTCACCCCACTACGCCCGCCGGCGGGTTGCTCGGCAGCGTCAAGGAGCACGCCGGAGTCCTGGTGATCGCGTTCCTCCTGGCAGCCGGCGCGGCCGCCGTGGCCATCGTGGTGTCGGGAGACGGGTCGGGGGAACGCCCCCGTCCGCAGGATCGGCCAACCGCAACGGCGGAACGGGAACGGCCCGTCATCGCGGTGCTGCCGTTCGTCAACATGAGCGCGCAACAAGAGGAGGACGCCGCGTTCCTGGCCACCGGCCTCCACGACGAGCTCCTGACCCAACTGTCCAAAATCGCCAGTCTGGATGTGATCGCACGCACCTCGGTCATGCAGTACGAGGACACCGAAAAGACGGTCTCGGAGATCGGCCGCGAGCTGGGTGTGAACACGGTGCTCGAAGGCAGCCTGATGCGGGCCGGCAACCAGGTGCGGCTCAACGTCCAGCTCATCGACGCCACCACCGACCGGCATCTCTGGGCCGACACCTACGACCGGCAGTTCACGGTCGCCAACGTGTTCGACATCCAGAGTGATCTCGCCGAACAGGTCGTGCTGGCCCTTCAGGCCCAGGTGGTCCCGGCGGAACGGGCCCTGATCGCGGACGTGCCCACGGAGGATCTGGAGGCCTACACGCTCTACCTCCAGGGCATCGCAGCGCACGCGCGCGCCGGCTGGGAGCCCCGGGACCTGGAGACCGCCGCTGAGATGTTCGTCGCGGCCATCGATGCGGATCCGGAGTTCGCCCTAGCCCATGCATGGCTCTCCATCACCGAGAACTTCCTGTACCTGTTCTACGATCGTTCCGAAGCCAGGTTGGCTCGGGCCCGGGACACCGCCGAGGAGGCGCTCCGCCTGAACCCAGAGCTCCCGTGGGGCCACTTCGCCATGGCCTTCTACCATTTTCAGCGGTATGAGGACGACGAGGCCGCTCAGGCCATCGCGTTGGCAGAGGCTGGCCTCCCCGGGTCGGCCGACGTCGTGACGCTGAAGGCGGAGCAGCTGTACCGGCAGGGCCAGTATGAGGCCTCGCTGGCGGCCCGGGTGCGGGCTGCTACTCTCGATCCGCTGAATCCGGAGCTGGCGGTGAATCTGGCCAGCGCGTACGCGGATCTAGGCCGATGGAACCAGGCGAACGCCGTCTTCGATCGCGTGTCTGAGCTCCACCCAACCTTCTTCGAGGCCGCATTCATCCGGGGATGGCTGGAATGGCGCCGCACCGGTGACGGAGAGGCGGGATTGGCCGCTCTGGCCCAGGTGCCTCCCGAGGTGAACGTTTTTGGGCTGAAGACGTTCTTCCAATGGGTGATGACCGAGGATCCGGAAGCCAGGGTCGCCGCCCTCGCAAGGATCGATCAGCCGGTCCTCGATTTCGGCGGCTTCTGGTGGGCGCCTCGAGAGCTCCTGGAAGCCTGGACCTATCGCAGACTGGACCCGCCCCGCGCCGAGCGTGCCTACCTCGCCGCGGTGGATGTTTGCAGGGCGGCTCTCGAGACCGCACCCGACGACCCACGCATACACGCCTCCCTGGGCCGAGCGTATTCCGGATTGGGTCGGAGGGAAGAGGCGGTGCGGGAAGCTCAACGGGTCGTGCAGATCCTCCCCATCGCAGTGGACCCGTCTTTCGGTCAGGACCTGCTGGAGATCACCGCCATCATCTACGCCGAGCTGGGAATGGCCGACGAAGCCGCCGATGCCATGGAGGGGGTGCTGTCGGTTCCGGGGGTGCCTCCCATGGTCCATCTGCTGGGTCCCGAGTTCGAGCGGGTCCGCGACCACCCGCGCATCCAGGCGCTGATCGAGCGGGCAGCCGGCGACAGGGAGTGGCGGTAGGCGGGGGCAGACCCGACAAGCCGCCCCTCAATCTCGCAGATCGGACCGGAGCCGGTCCGTGATTCGATCGGCGCAGTAGTCGCTGATGCGCTCGAGCGTGTGTGACAGCTCCTCGACGGACATGTCCGCGAGCGCGGCGGCCGTGACGACATCGCGCGTCACGGAGTGCTCGCCGTGGACCGATGGGCTGATGGGGTCACGCTCGTCGACCCTGGCGCTCCAGATCTCCTGGCCAGACCGGGCGTCCAGGAGGATCGCCTCCGCGTCGATGAACACGTGTGCCGCATCGTCCCACTGGCGAGCGTCGACTCCGTAGTCGCGCACGACGACCTCGAGCACGTATTGGGCCTCGTCGGTGCTCCCGACCGGTCGAGCGCCCAGGTAGCGGGCGCCCCGCTCCAGCGCGCGCTCCGACACCCGGGCCTTCACGTCGACGATGGACGCCGCGCTGTCCAGGTTTTCGGTCACCCCGTGGGCCGCCACGTCTCTCGCGATCTGGCCACCGGTCTTGAGCACCTGCCCCACCAGGTCGCCGCTGTAGTCGGTGGAGTACCCACTGGTCAGGACGGTGGGACGCTCCGGGACGTGGGGCACGATCGCCAGGGTCTCGCCCGCGAAGTGGTATTCGGCCAATCGGTGCTTCGAGCCACAGCTGCTCAGCGCCAGCACCGCACCCACTGCGGCGAGTCTCACCAGATGCCGGCCCACCCCACGACGAGGTCTCCGCTTCGGGGGTCGCTCGGTGATGCTATGGTCTGCAGTGCTCAAGGTCACCTCCGTTCGAGCCCGACTCGCTCCACCTCGGACGTTGCCCGACAGAATCGCGCCGACGCTCCCGTCCGCCTTTGCCCGACAGATTCGCGCGGTCGATCCCGTTAGTCTCCTGTACGGCAGCTGTCCTCGTTATCGGCCGCAGTCGGCCTCCAGGCGAAGCCGGGCGAGGCGGGGTTCGACGCGATGGATCTCCTGGACGGATAGGGCGAGCCCATGACCCATGATGCTCCATTCCGAATCGCTCTGATCGTCGTGTTCGTCGTCCAGACGGCCGTCAGCCTGCGCTACGTGAGGCGAGCCGGAGCGGACGAAACGATCGTACGAAGACGCGCGGAAGGCGTCCTGCTGACGGTCGGCATCGCGGTGACCTACCTGGCCTATGGCGTCGCGTTCATCGCTTACCTGTTGAATCCGAGCTGGATGGCCTGGTCCGCGGTCGCGGTTCCGATTTGGATTCGGTGGGGCGGTTCGGTCCCGCTGTTGCTCGGTGCCTACTGGATGATCTGGGCTCTACATCGTCTGGGCGACAACCTCACCGTCAGCATCGACACGAAGGCGGATCACGCGCTGATCACCACCGGACCGTACCGCTGGGTCCGGCACCCGCTGTACACCGGCGGGATGGTCGAGTCCGTTGGCGTGTGCCTGATGATGGCGAACTGGTTCGTCGCTATCGCCGCCGGCTTGTTCTGGTCGCTGATGGCGCTGCGAACGCCCATGGAGGAAGGCAAGCTGATCGAGACCTTCGGAGACGAGTATCGTCGGTACATGGACCGGGTCGGACGATTCATACCCAAGGTTCGGCGATGATCGGCAGGCCCGGTGCCCAACGTACCCGACCACTTCCACGCCGTTCAATGGGCCCCCTGCCGGGACCGTGACCTGTCAGACGGTCTGCGTGCGTCCACCCAAGCCCCGCCAATGATGAATCAGGCCGCCAGGAATGACCGCGCTTCGATCTCTTGACGCCGAGAACGGCGCCCCCTACCTACACGGCAGGCGACCCGCAATCACGACTAGCACTGGAGACGGCTCGAATGGAAAGCCCCGACCTGCGACAAGTCCTCCTCTTCCTGTCGAGAGTCTCGCCAGACAGCAGCCTCCGGCTCATGCTCCAGCTCGCCCTTGCCTCGGAAGTGCCCCAGGGCACCCTGGAGATCCTGGAGCAGAAGATCTCGGATGGCATGTCCGTGACCGACCTGCTGGAGCAGGACAACCTGTTGATGCGGCTCCTGGACGCAGACGGAAAAATCGACGTTCCCGAAGAGAACATGCTGTACGAGACCGTCGAGCAGATCGGCATCGCAGTCGCTGCGAATCGGAGCGGTGCCGAATACCTGCTGGACGACCTGACGAAGCGCATCATCCGGGAGATCTCGGAGGCATCCACCACCTAGGGGCGCCGCATGGGCGACTTCGCGACCACGCGCCGCCGCTTCCTCGGGTACTTCTCCGGCCTGGGGCTCACCTCCACTCTGCTGCCGGGAGCCCTCTGGGCCCGCATGCAGGAGCAGCAAGCGGCCGAGGTCACGTCGTCGATGATCCTGCAGTCGGCGGCAGTCTCCGGGCTCGAGCTCACGGAGGAGCAGGCCGGGGCGATGGCCGAGGGGGTCAACCGGAACCTCCAGGGCTACGCCGCGCTCCGCGAATTCAAGCTGGACCACGAAGTGGGGCCGCCGATCCACTTCAATCCGCTCGTCCCGGGGATGACCGTGGATCGCGAGGAACGCCCGTTCCGCCCGAGCTCTGCCGAAGGCCTGCAACGTCCTGTGGATCTGGAAGACGTGGC
>JBDHLD010000152.1:0-7426 GCA_039586035.1 Gemmatimonadota bacterium
CGTAATGCAATACAACGAGATACAACAAAGATAACGGGGGCTTTGGCGACCCTCTCAGCGGCCACGAGAGGGCTCTCGGCAAGGTCGCGAGACTTCGCGGCCCTCGACGAGTCGTGGGCGCCTCCAGGGGAGTCGTGAGGACGCTCGAACGCGATCTCTAGGGGGAGTCCCGGAGGCGCCCACGCGGCGGGGGCCAAATCCGTCCATGGCGTTTCGGGACACGGCCAAGCAACGCAGCGGTGGCTGCCAGGGGCGGCCGTCCGAGTGCCAACCCAAGCACTGCGCCCCGCGCTTCGCCTACCCGAACAGCTCGAAGACCGGCGGGAAAGTGCCCAAAAAGCCCAGGACCAGAAGGGCTAGCGTGACTCGCCACGCCCGCCCCAGATCCACGTTGGTTTGACGCCAGCGGCGGGTCAGAACGACCCAGGCCACGAGCCAGACTACGATCGCAGCTCCGGTCTTGCCGCTGAGCGGGCCGGCCGGCGGGTACCAGTTCAGGAGCGCGGCGACGCTACCGTTGGCATGCGCGAGGATGACGAGTAGGCCGAACGTGAAGACGCCAACGCCTACCGCGACGAGGGCTCCGGCGGCCGAGCCGTTGGAAGCGAGGTTACCGGTCGTGTCGCTGGCCACTTTTCCGCCCTCCTCAGGTCACCGGTGCGGCCTTGTTGATCAGCGCGCCAAGTAGGCCCGCGACCCCGGCGGCGAAGAACGTCAGGAACGTCAGGAAGAGCAGGTAGCGTCGCAGTGCATCCTCCCGGGCGAGCTGGCGCCGGTAGACCGTGGCGATTCCTGCCACGGCGGTCGCCAGCATGGGCGCGATCCAGCCGATGTGCTCCTTCCACTCCATGCCGAACGAGTGCCAAGCCGCGAGGCCGGGCTCGGACAAGAGGTAGGAACGGGGGTGCGCAGTCAGATCCTCCACGACCTCGGGCGGGGGCGCCCTGTAGCTGGGGTAGACCGCATACGTGCCGACGATCACCGTGAGCCACAGCGACACGGCCATGATCCACGCGTACGTGGGCAGCCTCTCGGAGCGGGTCTCGAGCCCCAAGGGCGTAAGCCATTCGGGCCGGAGGCGCCACAGCGCCAGAGCCCCCGCCGAGAAGCCGAGCAGGAAGAGACTCCCCAGGACCATGCCGTGAACAACGGCCCAGAGCTCGACGACCGTCACGACCGATCCGCCGCGGTGAGCGCGAGGGCATTCCGGCACCCTGGAGCGAGGGCGGGATCCCGGGCGAGCGGTGTGGGGCGGTGGACAGCCATGATCGAGCCCGCGTTGATCGGGAGCGTCTGCGAGCCAGGCAAGCTAGGGTAGATTCGCTCATCTGGACAGCGGATTCCGGCCCGGCGAGAGGCCCGTCAAACCATGATGGGATCCCAGCATTGAATCCGCTTGTCCAGGTGCACGGCCCTGCGTCTCCTGGCGTGGTCCGGCGCGATCCGACACTATTGCAGCAGCAAGCCGAAGACGGAGGGTGACATGCCAGCGACACTCTACTTTGGGTCCACCGGCCAAGCGGTCCGCGAGCTGCAAGAGGCACTCAATCGAAGGTCACCCACGTCCTTCCCCCGCCTCCACCCGGACGGCATCTTCGGGGCAAAGACCCTGGCTCGGGTGAAGGAGTTTCAGAGCAAGGCCGGGCTCAGCGTCGACGGCATCGTGGGTCCAATGACGTGGGGAGCGCTCGAGTCGGTGCAGCCCAGCGACATTCCCCCGCGACAGGGAATCGACTGCGGAACCAGCGATCCCGGGAACAACGGCCTGGCCCAGACCATCCGGCAGCAGTTCGTGGCCAGCCGCAGGGCTCCGCCCACCCGGCCCGGACGCTTCCTCGCGTTCGGACAGACGGCGGCGTTTCAGGATGCGTCCAACCACATCCGCTTGCTCTCCCCGGCGCAGCAGAGCAAAGCCACGGCGTTCTTCGGCGGCAGCCTCGACTTTTCGAGGATCTTCATCTCGAACAAGACCGGGCTTGGTAACCGTCCTTTCACGATGGCATTTCCGGACACGAACCAAATCGTCCAGATCATCAACTGCGGCACCTTCACGCCTTCGGACCGACTCTTGATCCACGAGCTCACGCACGTCTGGCAGTCCCAGCACCATTCCGATCAGTTCCAGTTCATGGCCAACGCCGCGGGCAGCCAGGGTCAGGCCGTCAAGGACAACGCCGCCGAGGTCTTCAGCGACCCGGACGTCCTTCTTCACAAGGACCACCCGGTCCAGTTCCCGTTCTCGGCCTACGCCTACCAGCCGGGCCGAGCGGTGGAGGAATACGCCGCCGAGCAGATGGCCAACGCCATGGAGCTGGGCGAAGCGTCGGTACGCTCGCACGTCCGCTCGGTTGCCCTCAACGCAGTCGACACCAAGAACGAGACCGCCCTGTCGACGATGAAGGTCGGTGACCGAAGAGTGTCGGGAGTGAAGTTCTGAAAGAGGGCAGGGCGACGTCGGCGTGCAAGCCGTCCCGGGGCACAGGGACGCCCATCGTGGATCTGGATTTCGACGGCACTCTCGACATCGTCTCGGTCCACGAATCCGGCACCGAGTACGCAGGGTCGCGCACGTCCTCCGGCCCTCGGATTCAGTCGTTCGAAGGCAGTGGCTCGTCGCCCAGCACGAAAGACTCCACGAACAGGCGGCCGGGGCCCGACTCCATGACGTCGCCGATGCCCGTCCGGTAGGCGCCGCTCATCTGCCTCGTGTTCGCCACGGCAACGAAAGCGAGACCGGAATCCGGAGCGCGGAGCAGCAGGGCGGACTGTGCGTTCCATTCGCCGCCGTGCCACTCGAGCCTCACGCCCTGGTAGTTCTGCACCTACCAGCCCAGACCGTAGGCGCCACCCAGGGACGGTAGCTCGCTCCGGCACCGCCTCTTATTATCGGGTCAGCTTCGCTCAGGCCCACACGGGGTCCGCACCAGTCGCGCGCGTGAGCGGCCCCGGAAGACTCGGAGGCTCCTTTGAACCGGCTTTCCACTCCTCTGTTGTGCCTGTCCGCACTGGCCGTGGCGGCTGGCGGGCTGGTCGCCCACGACCTGTTCATCAAGATGGACACGTACTTCCTCGCGCCGAACAGCGCGGTGACCGTGCCCATCATCAACGGCACCTTCCTGCAGAGCGAGAACTCCATCACGCCGGACCGCGTGCAGGACGTTTCCCTCGTCGTGGACGGAAGCCGCACCAAGCTGGGCATGGACGGATGGACCGCCGAGACCGACACCACTTTCGTCGAGCTCCGGACCGGTGAGGCGGGGAGCTACGTCATCGGCGTCTCGACGATTCCCCGGACGCTCGGCCTCGACGGTCCCGACTTCAACCAGTACCTGGCGGTGGACGGGATCCCGGACATGCTGATCGAGCGCGCCCGGGACGGTGAGCTGGACGCCGAGGCGTGGGAGGAGTACTCCAAGCACATCAAGGCCGTCTTCCAGGTGGGTGACCGGCGTAGCGGCGGCCTCGACGTCGTGCTGGGCTACCCGGCCGAGCTCGTGCCGCTTGTGAACCCGTACGAGCTGTCCGTGGGCGACGAGATGGCGGTCCGAGCCCTCGTGGACAGCGAGCCCGTGGCCGGTCAGCTGGTGTTGGTCGGAGGAGACGGCGACATGGCGGCCGCGGAGGGGCGCACGGACGCCGATGGCGTGTTCCGCTTCACGCTCGACGCACCCGGACGCTGGTACGCCAAGTTCATCAACATGCGGAAGACCGACCGAGAGGACCTGACCCACGAATCCAAGTGGGCGACGTTGTCCTTCGAGATCCGCTGAGGGGGGGCGCGGGGCCTGACGGGGCCCTGAGGCCGCTTCCTACTGGGCCTGCTCGATGGTGAAGTCGAACCGTCCGCGAACGGTGTGATCGTCGATGGGCGCTCCGACCCAAGAGAGCGTGTAGTCTCCGGCCGGCATCTCGCCAACTACGCGTGCCCGGACGACCTCCTCCTTGTCCCCGGTCTCGATCTGGCCAAGCTCCACGCTGCCTTCAGGACCGCGGATGGAGAAGCTCGAGCGGGACATGTCCGGGGCGGCGCTGAACTCCAGCCAAACCACCTCGGGAGCCTCGACCAGCACCTGATCCTCCTTGGGAAGGCTGTCGACCAGGTCCAGGTGGAACGTCGTCCAGGCGCCCAGGATGAGGGGGAGCGTGAGAAGGGCGGGGACGAGTCGGCGCGAGGTCATGGACGTCTCTCGGAAGCGGGCATCGGGCAGCGTAGCACGAGCGATCAAGATAGCGGTGCAGCGGAGGCGAGTCATCCGTGGCAGGCGTCCGGGGGACTCGGCTGGGCGGCTAACGCAGTTGACACCCTCCCCCAGGCCAAGCACCGTAGGAGCATGGACCCGAAGGACGTCTCCGGCCGATTGCTCGCAGGTGCGCTCACCGTGCTGCTGACGGTGCCGCTGGCAGTGTCGGTGCATCATCACGAGGCCGAGCACGACGGCGGCGTCGCGCATCTGGAGGTGCCCCACGGGGGGCACGACAGCCCCGCGCCGGAGCTGTACGATCGGGTCACGTCCGCTGGGCCTGACGGCCCGACGGCTCAACTGGCGAGTCACTCACCGCGATTCGACCTCGGCTTCGTCCGGAGGACGGTGGCGGTCTCGCCGGGGCACTCGGACCACCCGGCACGGCCCCCTCCCACCCCCCACCCCGCCCGCGCTCCCCCCATCGGATCCTAGCGTAGCGGCGTGATCGATCGCGCCTCTGCGCCGAGACGCCACACCGGCAGGGTACGGCGGTCGTCGTCGTGTGCCCGGGATCGGTGATGGTACGCCACGCCGCGGGACCGCACTCTACTCTGGTCGGGCGCGTCCGCGGTCTCCATCGAACACACAGCGGATCCGATAGAATGAACCCGAGAATCGCCCTGCTCTTGCTCGCCGTGGCCCATCTGGGCGGCGGTCGAGCCGAGGCACGCGCGCAGGCGCCGCCGGCCGAGGTCACCCTCGAGCAAGCGATGGCCCTGTTCAGCGAGCACAGTCCGGAGCTCCGGATCGCACGTAGTCAGCTCACGGGCTCGCTGGGAGCCGCCCGACAGGGGCGCGCCGTGCCCAACCTCACCGCTGCGTTCACCCACGAGGACCTGGGTGAGTACAGTGAGAGCTACCTGCTTCTCTCCCAGCGGCTCGAGTTCCTGTGGGAGCAGGGCCGCAAAGGAGATCGAGCCGAGGCGTGGACGGCGGCCGCCATCGCTCGATTCGATGCCGACAGCGTCCGGTTGGCCACGGGGGTCAAGCGCGCCTTCGTGGATGCCTGGGCCCGGGCTCAGGCCGTGGAGACGCTGGAGCGGGCCGAGAGCGTCGTCGGAGAGATCATCGCCTCGGCGGAAGCTCGCGTCGCCGAGGGCGACCTGGCGGGATACGACCTCAGGCGGCTGAGCTGGGAGCACGCCCGGATGGCACGCCGCCTCTCCGTAGCCGAGCTGGAGCTCGAGGACGCCGAGCGGGTCCTGGCATCTTCCGTCTCCGAGAGCGACGTGCTGCTCAGGGTCGGTGCTGCCGACCTGGACCCGGACGGACCCCCGCCGACCTCGGATACGGACGCAGTGGGCGGCGCGCTCGCGAACCGAGCGGAGCTGAAAGCGGCCCGGGAGACCGTGCGGGCCCTGGAGGGGGACGCCAGTCTCGCCGGCTCGTCCTGGCTGGCGGGAACCAGCGTGACGGGCGGCGGGAAGAGCCAGTCGGACGGATTGAACGGATGGTTCCTGGGCCTCCAGGTACCGTTTCCCCTGACCGACCGGCGGGGCGGTGCGAAGGATGCCGCCCAAGCTATGGTCAGCGGGGCCCACGCAGAGTCGGCGCTTCTCACCCGTATCATCGCACGGGAGGTGTCGTTGGCAGAGGCGCGCTTGGCGTCTCTGCGCCGGCAGCGCGCGCTGTTGGGTGCCGACGCCGTCGGCGGTGCCGACGCGCTGCTCAGGATCGCCCGCCTGAGCTACGAGGAAGGCGAGGTCGGGATCGTCGAGCTGCTCGACGCGACCAGAGCGTTCGTGGAGGCCCGCCTGCTCAACAGCCAGGTCCAGGCGGATTCATGGATCGCGTACTTCGAGCTGGAAGCGGCCGTGGGCGGCTTCCCGACGCCGCCGACCGGGGAGTGACCCACCCATGACCATACACGAGACGCCAACCAGGGGCAGGACGCCCGCTGTCACCGTGACCATGCTGGCCGTCGCCCTGGTGGCGGTGGCGGGATGCTCGGCCGAGGACACGACGGTCGCACAGGCCGATCACGTCCACGGCGGTGGCGAGGCCATCACGATCTGGACCGACCGCGTCGAGCTCTTCTTCGAGCATCCGCCCATGATCGCGGGTGCGCCGGGCGAGCCGTGGGCCATCCACCTCACGGACCTGGCCACGTTCCGGCCCGTCACCGAGGGCGAGCTCACGCTCGAGCTGGATGGCCCGGAGGGACGGCACACCGTCGTCGCGGAGGCTCCGGCCCGGGCAGGGATCTACACGCCTTCGCCGAGCCTTCCCGCGCCAGGGATGTACGACCTGGTGATGGTGCTCCGTGGACCCCAGGTCGAAGACGAGATCTTCGTGGGGCCCATCCAGGTGTTTGCCTCCGAGGAGGATCTTCCCCATCTGGACGAGCCCGAGGCCGTGGGCATCGCCTTCTTGAAGGAGCAGCAGTGGCCCATCGACTTCGCGACGGCCGAGGCCGAAGGCGGTGAGGTGTCCAGCGGGTTCGACGTCACCGGCGAGGTCACCCACGCTCCCGATGCGCTCGTCGAGGTCACCGCTCCGGTGGCCGGCATCTTGGCCTTCGTCGGGAATCGGAACGCTCCGGCCGAGGGTGCCCGGGTCGGAGCCGGCCAGGCGCTCGTCAGCCTTTCGCCCGTCGAGGGGGAGGACACCTACGCCCAGCTACGCGCTCGCGCGGACCGGTTGGGGCGGGAGGTGGCCCGCCTGGAGCGCCTGGTGGCTGCCGAGGCCGTGCCGGCACGCCGCCTCGAGGAGGCCCGGCACGACCTCGCGGTCGCCCAGGCCCAGCTCGAAGCGCTCGGCGCCGGCAGGGAGTTCGTCCTGGGCCAGCGGGTGGACGCGGGCGCGCACCTGCTCACCATCATGGATGCGCGCCGCCTGCACGTCCGCTTCCATGTGCCGGCCTCACGATCCGGCGCGCTCACCGGGCTCAGGAGCGCCACGTTCTCCCCGGAAGGATCGGACGCGGTCATGAGGGCCGACCGGATCCTGGCCGTCGGGTCCGCCCTTGACCCCGTGCGTCGCACGGTCCCCGTGACCCTGGAGGTGGACAACCGGCACAACGTCCTGAAGGCCGGCATGCTGGTCACGGGCAGGCTCCTGATGGGCGACGGCGAGGCCGGCGTGGTCGTTCCGTCGAGCGCCGTCCGCGACGAGGACGGGCTCCAGGTGGCGTACGTCCAGATCGGTGGAGAGACCTTCGAGAGGCGTGCGGTGGAGCTCGG
>JBDHLD010000050.1:0-26567 GCA_039586035.1 Gemmatimonadota bacterium
CTACCGGATCACCGTCCGAGTACTACGGCATCGAAGAGACCATGTCTCCGGCTGCGCTGGCGGCCGTCACGGAGTGGATCCTGGCGCGCGCCCAGCCCTGACACCGGCTGGCGGGGACTGGGTTGAGCTCAGTCGACTCGAACGCGGTTCGGTGATCTCGATCCCCTGAGCGTCTGCAGGCCTCAGGTGCCCCTTGGGCTGCCGCGACGCCCTGGACGGTTCTCGAGACACCGCTCTAGGGAGGCCCCGGCACCCCGTTCAGGACGGGCTCCAGGACCCTGCTCAGAGCATCGGGCTGCTCCATCTCGATCTCGTACCTCACCCTGGTGTGAGGCACGGGAATGTCCACCAGGCGGCCCAGGTCGATGGGGGTGCCGATGGCCACGGCCTCCACACCGTCCGCCGCAGCAGCCGCGATCGTCTGTTCGAGGTCGCGAATCTGCTGCGCCCCGTACCCCATGGCGGGCAGGATCGAGTCGAGGTGAGGATAGGCCGCCAGGGTCTCGCGGATCTCTCCGGAGGCGTACGGCCGCGGATCACGAAGGGTGGCGCCCAGACGACGAGCGGCGATGGACGCGGCTCCGTAGCCCATCCCGCCGTGGGTGACGGTGGGGCCGTCTTCCACGGCCAGGACCTCGCGGCCCCGAAGGATCTCGGGATCTTCGGGCGACGGAGGGCACGCCGCCTTCAGGATGGTGGCCTTGGGGTTGATGCTCCGGGCGTTCTCCACGACGGTAGCCACCGCCCCCGGGTCGGCCGTATCCACCTTGTTGACGAGGATCACGTCGGCCATGCGGACGTTGTTCTCGCCCGGGTAGTAGCTGAGCTCGTGACCGGCCCGGTGGGGGTCGACGAGGGTGACGAGCACGTCCGGCTCGATGAACGGCGTGTCGTTGTTGCCACCGTCCCAGAGGATCACGTCGGCTTCCTTTTCCGCCTCCCGGAGGATGTCGGCGTAGTCGGCCCCGGCCCAGACCACGGAGCCGTTGGCGATGTGCGGCTCGTACTCCTCGCGTTCCTCGATGGTCACCTCGTGGCGCGTCAGGTCCTCGGCGCTGGCGAATCGCTGGACCCGCTGCTTGACGAGCTCGCCATAGGGCATGGGGTGGCGGATGATAGCCACGCGGGCCCCCGCGTCGCGCAGCACCGACACGACCGCCCGGCTCGTGGGGCTCTTGCCGGCCCCGGTGCGGGACGCGCAGACGGCCACGACGGACCGCTCCGACCGCAGCATCGACGCCCGCGGATCGGGCAGCTCGAAGGCTGCCCCGGCCACGTTCACCCGGCTCGCCAGATTCATGACGTACTGGTAGGACACGTCCGAATAGGCCATGACGCAGCGGTCGACCCTCTGCTCCTGAATGAGGACCTCCAGATCGTCTTCGCTCTCGATGGGGATGCCCGCGGGGTACAGCTCCCCCGCCAGCTCGGTCGGGTAGCTACGGTCCTCGATGTGGGGGATCTGCTGCGCCGTGAACGCCACCACTTCGACGGACGGATCGCCCCGGTACATGATGTTGAACGTGTGGAAATCCCTGCCTGCGGCGCCCAGGATCAGGATGCGGGCTCGGTTCATGCGGACTCCGGTGCGGGCGAGGTGGGGTTTCACGACTTGCCGTCGGCCACCGACTGGGCGACCGACGGCGTGGGAACGGTCGAGCTCGGGCTCGTGTCAGGCTGCTAGGCCCGCGCTGAGAGGTTCGCGATCGTCGGTTCCACCAGGCGCTCGAACTCGATGTAGGGAAGCTGCACCAGCTCCGTGTGCGTCCCGGCGTTGAATGCGATCTGCTCGTCCTCCCGGAGGCGTTGGTCCACGAAGACCGCCAGGTCCCAGAGATTGCCGAAGGGAGGCATGGCCCCCACTTCGCATCCCGGAAACAGGTCCCGGAAGTCCTCTTCGCTGGCCAGCTCGGCCTCGTGCGCGCCCGTGATCTCACGCATGCGGTCCATGCTGACCTGGTCCGTGGCCGGGAGCACCACCATCACCATCTGACCGTCGACCTTGATCATGACGGTCTTGGCCAGCTCCTTGCCCGGCACGTGGGCCGACGCGGCGATCTCCTGTGCGGTGAACGCCGGGGAATGGGATATGGTGATGAACTTCACCCCATTCTCGTCCAGGTACTGCTTCAGCTTTTGCAAAGGCATGATCCCCTCCTTCCCGGTTGCCTCCAACCTGGAGGTGGCGGCGGCCTCGGCGATCACGACGGATCGTGGTGGCGTGCGGAGCGGAAGGAAGGCGACAGGTTCCGGCGGGCGCGTGGCGGGGCGCGTCGGCGGGACCACGTTGCCCCCTCGGACGGTCCGCGCCGGGGGCCGAGCCCCTCCGTGGAGCGTCGCCGTGGTGACGTCGCTCCACACGTTCAGATTCGCCCCTCCTCAGTCCTCGCGCAAGGCGGCGACGGGGTCCAGACGACTGGCCCGCCATGCGGGTGCGAGGCAAGCGACGAGGGCCGAAAGGGCCAGGACGGCGGAGACCGCGCCCAACGTGAGCGGATCCAGGGCCTCGACCCCGAATAGCATGCCCGAGAGGAACCGCATGGTGCCCGCTGCGACCAGCAGGCCCAACCCGATTCCACCCGCGGCCACCAGCATGCCGCTGCCCACGACCAGGCCCACGACCTCCCCACGACCGGACCCCAGCGCCAGCCGGACACCGATCTCCTGCGTGCGTTGGCTGACCAGGTACGAAAGGACTCCGTACACCCCGGCCGCCGCCAGCGCCATGGCCACGAGCGCGAATACGCCCAACAGGGTGGCATAGAACCGAACGGCCGCGATCGAAGCCGAGATCAGCTCGGTGACCGCGAACGCGCTCTGCTCCGGCTGAAGAGGATCCACTTCGCGCACAGCGGACCGCAGTGCCGGAACGAGCGCGGACGCCGACCCGGTCGCGCGGGCTACGACCGTCATGGACGCGAACGCCGACTGGGCCTCCGCAACGTACATCTCGGGCCGTGGCTCGGCATCGAGTCCGTAGTACCGGGTGTCGTCCACGACCCCCACGATCTGATACCACTCCCACCCACCGAACACGGTCTGCAGCCGCCGACCCACCGGATCCACGCCGGGCCAGTGCCGCTCTGCCATGGTCCGGTTGATCAGGATCACCTTCGGGGTCTCGGGACGATCCCCAGCGTCGAAAAGGCGTCCCCTGAGCAGGGGCACGCGGAGGGTTTCGAAGTATCCCGGGGTGACGATGCGGAAGTCGGCCTGAGGAATCTCTTCCGCCTCGACGCCCGCAGCCGTCTCGGTGCGGAAGGGGAGGTCGAAGTTGACGGCGACGGGATCCATGGGCAATGAGCTGGATGCCCCGGCACTGGCTACGCCCGGAATCCGTCGCACGCGCTCCAACAGGTTCGCGTAGTAGAGATTCTCCTCGCCGCTCGACCGGTACCGGCGCGTATCGAGGAAGATGCGTGCCGCGGCGACGCCGTCGGGCTGAAAGCCGGGATCGACGTTCCGGAGCTCGATGAAGGTCCGCGCCAGCAGGCCTGCGCCGCACAGCAAGACCAGGGTGAGCGCCAGCTGGCCCACCACGAGGGCTCGGCGAAGTCGGCGGTGTCGGGCTCCGGCAGACGAGCGACCGCCTGCCTGCTTCAAGACCGACGTGAGGCGAACCGAGGCGGCTTGGAGCGAGGGCGCCAGGCCGAAGACGACGCCGGTGAGCAGGGAAAGCAAGATGGCGAACGCCAGGACCCAGACATCCAAGCGGATCTCCTCCGTCCGCGGCAGGACTCCGGGCTCGAGGGCCAGGATGGCGCCATGGGCCACGAAGGCCACCGCAATGCCCGCCAGACCGCCGAGGAGTGCCAACAGGACGCTCTCGGTCAGGAGCTGGCGCGCGATGCGCTTCCGCCCAGCGCCCAACGCCGTCCGAATCGCGATCTCCCTCTCCCGGGTGGCGGCTCGAGCGAGGAGCAGGTTGGCGATGTTGACGCAGGCGATCAGCAGGAGGAGCCCCACCGAGGCGAACGCGATCAGGATCGAGGCACGCACCTCGCCCACGACGCGTTCGCGCAGCGGCACCGCGTGCGCACTCCACCCCTGGGACATCTCCGGATGCTCCGCGGCCACGCGCTCCGCGATCGCGCGCACCTCCCTGGTTGCGCTTTCCACCGTTGCACCCGGGATCAGCCGCGCTACGGTCTGGAGCGTCCGGCGGCCGTAGTTGGGATGGACGACGCTGAGGCCCACGGGCATCCAGAGGTCCGCCTCGGGACTCGGCGCGACGTGATTGGGCGGCATGACCCCCACGACCTCGACGGCGGCACCGTCGAGCCTCAGGACGCTCCCCAAGGCGTCCGGCGAGCCGCCGTAGCGTCCCTGCCAGAAACGGTCGCTGATTACGACGGCCGTGCCACGCGACCCCGGTATCTCGTCGGTCTCGTCCAGGAGACGTCCGAGCTGGGGGACCACGCCGAGGGTGGGGAAGTAGTTCCCGCTCACCCGGACCCCCTGGAGCTCGACCGCCTCCACCGGATCCTCCAGGGTGAACGACCACCACTGCCAAGCGGCGAGGGAAGCGAGGGATTCCGTCCCCTCGCGCCAATCCTCGAGCATGGGCACCGACGTCACGCTGGACTCGACGCCCAGCGCAGGGCTCGACTCGAGCACGACGACCAGTCGGTCCGCGTCCGCCAGGCCCAGGGGGCGGAAGAGAACGCCGTGCACCACGCTGAAGATGGCCGTGTTCGCGCCGATGCCCAGCGCCAAGGTCAGGACCGTGACCGCCGCGAACCCCGGCGCCCGGACCAGTGCTCTCAGGCCGTACCGGATATCCTGCCGTATCTGAGCCACGATCCCCTCCCTGTCCGCCCGCTGCCTCTCACTTCGCCACTGCGCCGCGCACGCCGTTCGGTATTTGCCCAGGTCCCCGAAGCGCCGCGTGGCCTCGGCACGCGCCTGGGATGGCTCCATCCCCTCGGCCTCCAGCATCTCCGTCAAACGGTCGAGGTGGAACCGGAGCTCCTCGTCCACGGGATTCCGCCGCCCGAGCTTCATCCTTCCTCCGTCTCGAGCACACGTTGCACGGCCCACGAGGATCCCTGCCAACGGTGCACCTGGGACGACAGCTCCTCTCGACCGTTGGCGGTCACCCGGTAGTACTTCGCACGGCGCCCGTTCTCGGTCACGCGCCATTCGGACCGAAGCCAGCCCCGCTTCTCCATCCTGTGGAGTGCCGGATAGAGCGCACCCTCGTCCACGGTGAGCCGATCGCCCGTGACCCGCTCGATCCAACGCGCCACGCCGAACCCGTGCAGGGGCTCGCCGGCGAGCGCTTTGAGGATCAGCATGTCCAGGGTGCCCTGAAGAAGGCTGACTTTCTGGTCTCGTCCCATGGATTGGCCTCGCGCGGAGCTGAGATACGCCCTAAACCCCTTAGGGTAGACGGTGGCGGTACCCTAAGACTCTTACCCTAAGACGTCAAGGGTAGGGACGACGCAGTGGCCCTACGCGACGCCCTCGGCCGGCTTCAGCGGGTCTCCGCCACGCCCCGCACGATCTCGATCATCATGCGGGTGCCCCGTTTCACGCTTTCGACGGAGACGCGCTCGTTGTTCCCGTGGACGCCGCCGGCGTCCTCGCGAGGCGTGACCGTGGGAAAGAATCCGTAGCTGACGATGCCCAGGTCCCTGAAGAAGTGGCTGTCGGTGAAGCCGCCTTGAACCATGGGCAGCACGGGAGCGCCCGGGAAGTGACGAGCGATGACCGACTCGATGGTCCGGTAGAGGTCGGTGTCGGTCGACGAGACCGCGGGCGAGAAGCCCATGATCTTGTCGATCTCGATGTCGGGATCGGCGATGATCGCACGCAGCTCGGCGAGGAACGCCTCGGGGTCCTGGTCAGGGAGGAGCCGGCAGTCGAGCTGCGCAGTCGCCTCCGGGGGCACGACATTGATCTTGCCGCTCCCCTCCAGCATCGTGATGGAGCACGTGTTGCGCGTCAGCGTGTGCAGGCGGGGATCCATCTCCTGAAGCTCGAGCAGGGCACGGGGATCGCGCACCGTGGCCGCCATGTCGGCGTACCGTGTGCGCCAGGGCCCTTCCGCCGACTCGGCCAGCCCCTTGAAGTAGGTGTCGACCGCCGGAACGATCCTGGGCTCGAATGGCCGGGTCCGGATTCGCTCGAGCGCCGCGACCAGCCGGGTCACGGCGGTCTCCACCTGTGGGCTCGACCCGTGGCCCGGGTTCCCGTGGGCCACGAGCTTCAGCCAAAGCGGCACCTTCTGCGTGACTTCGACGCTGAATCGGACCTGCCCGTCGGCCAGGCTCCCGCCGCCGCCCTCGTTCAGCAGCAACCCCACGTCCTCGAACAGCTCGGGTCGGTTCTCGACGAGCCAGCCGGCGCCGAAGAAGCCCCCCGCCTCCTCGTCCGCGGTGGCCATGAAGATCACGTCCCGGTCGAGCGGGACGGCGGCGCGGTGGAGCGCGAGGAAGGTCTGGAGATGAAGAATGCCGCCGGTCTTCGTGTCCAGGGCGCCCCGTCCGTACACGTGTCCCCCGCGCAGCTCGCCGGACAGGGGGTCCGTGTCCCAGAACCGTTCATCCGCCGGCACGACGTCGCTGTGGTGGAGGAGCAACAACGCGGGCTCATTGCCCTCGCCCTCCAGGCGAGCCCAGATGTTGCCGCGACCGGGTGCGGACTCGGCGGTCTCGAATGCGATCCCCTCGGCCTCGAAGATGGCGGCGAAGAAATCCACTGCCCGGCTCTCGTTGCCGGGCGGATTGATGGTGTTGACCCTGAGGTATTCCTGGAGGCGCCGGACGGCCTCGGCCTCCAGCGCCTCCACGTCGATATCCTGGGCCCCGAGTGCGGTCGCGCCTCCCACGCAAGCCGCCCAAAGGCCCAGCGCCATCCCGTACCGGCGAATTCGGTAGCTCATCTCCTGACTTGCCTCCTGCCTCTGTTTTTCCGGTGGTCCGATTCCTCGACAGAGGCGCGGAGCCCACGGGTTCTGCCCAGACCTCGGGCGTGCGCCAGCCGGTCGGTTACCGAGGCCCGTCTCACCGAGGCGACCGGACTTTTGAGCGGGCGGGCCCCAAGGTAGGCCCCGCTCACCACGCGGTACAGGACGGGGGCGGTGGCCTGGACCCTTGCCCGCCCGTATTCTTTCCCTGCAAATGATCGTGCGGCAGCCTCTGGGCGAGGCCGCCAGCATAGCCGCCGGGTGCGCTGCCAGGCCGCCTCCGGCCGGGCCCTCGGACGGCCCCCCGCCACAGAGTCTGGCAGGAGGGTGGTACATGGCGAGAGCGGCAACGTCCCTTCCCGTGCTCACGGAAAGTCGCGGCTTCGGGCAGACCATGCGCCCGGACGCGTGGTGGCTTCAGCCGGTCGCCGTCTTCCTCGGGCTTTCCGCCTTCATCGTGTACTCCACCTGGGCAGCCTTCCAGGGCCAACACTACGCCTACGGCAACTACCTCTCGCCGTTCTACTCACCGGAGCTCTTCGGTGACACGCACCATGCCGTGCTGGGGCCCAAACCGTCGTGGTGGCTCAGCTGGATGCCCTGGTCACCGGCTTTCCTGATCCTGTGGGCGCCGGCCGGTTTTCGCCTGACCTGCTACTACTACCGGGGCGCCTACTACAAGGCCTTCTGGGCCGATCCGCCGTCGTGTGCCGTAGGTGAGCCGCGCAAGTCCTACCGGGGTGAACACTCGTTCCCGCTGATCCTCCAGAACGTGCACCGGTACTTCCTCTACATCGCGTTGATCTTCATCGTGATCCTGTCCTACGACGCCTGGAAGGCCATGTGGTTCGAGGATCCGGCGACCGGCGAAGCTGCATTCGGGATCGGCATCGGGACAGTCGTGCTCCTGATCAACGTGATTCTGCTGGGCGGCTACACGCTGGGCTGCCACTCGCTTCGACACCTCGTTGGAGGAGGCCTCAACGTCCTGTCCAAGCACCCCACCCGGCGTCGGGCACACAGCTGCGTCACATGCCTGAACCGGCGGCACATGCTCTTCGCGTGGCTGAGCCTGTTCTGGGTGGGCTTCAGTGACTTCTACGTGCGAATGCTCTCCATGGGAGTCTTCACGGATTGGAGGCTCCTCTGATGCCGGGTCACGAGCGGCACACCTACGACGTGGTGATCATCGGAGCCGGAGGCGCGGGCCTCCGCGCCGCCATCGAAGCCGCGGCCGACGGGGTATCCGTTGCCGTCATCACCAAGACACTGCTGGGCAAGGCCCACACCGTCATGGCGGAGGGTGGGATCGCCGCCGCGCTGGCCAACGTGGACGAGAGGGACAACTGGCAGGTCCACTTCGCGGATACGATGCGCGGCGGCCAGTACCTGAACAACTGGCGCATGGCACAGCTGCACGCTCAGCAGTCACCGGACCGCGTCCGTGAGCTCGAGGCGTGGGGCGCGCTCATGGATCGGACCGGGGAAGGCCGGATCCTCCAGCGCAACTTCGGCGGGCACGCCTACCCGCGCCTGGCCCACGTGGGCGACCGCACCGGCCTCGAGATGATCCGCACGCTCCAGGACCACGGGATCCACCAGGGCATCGACGTCTACAACGAGTGCACCGTCACGCGCCTTCTTCTCGACGGACCCCGTTGCGCCGGGTGCTTCGGCTACGACCGGGAAAAGGGGACCTTGCGAGTCTTCGAGGCTGGAGCCGTGATCCTGGCCACCGGCGGGATCGGCCGGGCGTTCAAGATCACCAGCAACTCCTGGGAGTGCACGGGAGACGGCCATTCGCTGGCCTACCACGCCGGGGCGGACCTCATCGACATGGAGTTCGTCCAGTTCCATCCGACCGGGATGGTCTGGCCCCCCAGCGCCCAGGGAATCCTGGTCACGGAGGGCGTCCGCGGCGAAGGCGGCATCCTCAAGAACAGCGAAGGCCGGCGGTTCATGTTCGACGACATCCCGCCGCTGTACCAAGACCAAACCGCAGACACGCCGGAGGAGGGGTGGCGTTACGTCATCGGCGATCGAGACGCCCGGCGCCCGCCGGAGCTGCTCACCCGGGATCACGTGGCACGCTGCATCGTGCGGGAGGTCAAGGAGGGTCGGGGAAGCCCTCACGGGGGGGCGTTCCTGGACATCGCGTGGATCAAGGAGAAGCTCCCGAACGCCGAGGAGCACATCAAGAAGAAGCTCCCCAGCATGTACCACCAGTTCAAGCAGCTGGCCAACGTGGACATCACCAAGGAGCCCATGGAGGTGGGACCGACGACCCACTACGTGATGGGCGGCGTGCGGGTGGACGCCGATACGCAGATGTCGAACGTGCCGGGCCTGTTCGCCGCGGGTGAGGTCGCAGCCGGCCTGCACGGCGCCAACCGGTTGGGCGGCAACTCCCTCTCGGACCTTCTCGTGTTCGGCAAGCTCGCTGGAGAGCACGCCGCGCGATTCGCCCGGGAGCACGGAGCCGGGACCCTCGACGCGGGCCAAATCGACGCCGCGGCGCGAGAAGCCCTGGCCCCCATGGAACGCCAATCGGGCCAGGGCGAGGGACCGTATCAGATTCAGTTCGCCCTGCAGGACCTGCTTCAAGAGAAGGCCAGCATCATCCGGACGGACGAGGGGCTCGGAGAGGCCATCCGGGACATCGAGGATCTCAAGCGCCGGGCGGAGGGAATCACGGTGAACGGCAGTCGCGAGTACAATCCTGCCTGGCATACGGCTCTGGATGTGCCCCACCTGCTCACGGTCGGGGAGGCGTGCGCGAGGGCAGCGCTGGCCCGTACCGAAAGCAGGGGCGCTCACACACGTGTGGACTTCCCCGACAAAGACGGCGAGTGGGGAAGGAAGAACGTCGTCGTCCGCAAGGGAGCGTCCGGTGAGATGGACGTGCAGACCGTGCCGTGCCAGGAGATTCCGGCCGAGCTTCGCCAGATCATCGAGGAGCAGGGCTGATGGAAAAGGCGACGTTCCGGATCTGGCGGGGAGACGCCAGCGGCGGTGAGTTCCAGGACTTCGAGATCGAGCTCTGGTACGGCATGGTGGTGCTCGACGCGGTGCGGGCCATTCAGGCCGAGCAGGCGCCGGACCTGGCCGTTCGGTGGAACTGCAAGGCGGGAAAGTGCGGCTCCTGTTCCGCCGAGGTGGACGGGATGCCCAAGCTCATGTGCATGACCCGTATCCGACAGCTCGACCTGTCCAAGCCCGTAACGGTCGAGCCTCTGCGCGCGTTCCCGCTCATGCGCGACCTCGTCACGGACGTGTCCTGGAATTTCGAGGTCAAGAAGCGCATCCGACCCTTCAAGCCCCGGCCACCCGACAACCCCGACGGCTCCTGGAGCCTGGCCCAGGCAGACGTGGAGCGAGCCCAGGAATTCCGAAAGTGCATCGAGTGCTTCCTCTGCCAGGACGTCTGTCACGTGCTGCGGGAGCACGAGGAGTACGACCGGTTCATCGGACCCCGGTTCTTCGTGCACGCCGCGCAACTCGAGATGCATCCGTTGGACACGGAAGACCGACTAGAGTCGCTTCGCGCCGACCACGGCATCGGCTTCTGCAACATCACCAAGTGTTGCACCAAGGTGTGCCCGGAGGAGATCACGATCACCGACAACGCCATCATCCCGCTGAAGGAGCGGGTGGTGGACCGGGCCTACGATCCGGTCCGCCGGCTGTTCCGCATGTTCACGGGAGGTTCGTGACGATGTTCGAGCTGAAGACGATCTCGCGGGACTCGATTCCCAACGCGCGCGAGAAGGCCGATCGGTACCGGCTGCTGGGCCAGCCCCGGTTGGCCGAGAGCATCTGCAAAGACATCCTCACGATCGAGCCGGAGGACCAGCGGACGCTGGTTGCGCTCCTCCTGGCGATCACGGAGCAGTTCGGCAAGGGACGGCCTCGGATGCACGACGCTCTGGAAGTGGTGGAGCGGATCGACGGCGACTTCGAGCAGACGTACTACCGGGGCCTCGTGTACGAGCGCGCGGCCATCGCCCAGCTCGGGATGAGCAGTCCAGCGTCCGGCCACATCGCCTACGACTGGTTCCGTCGCGCCATGGAGTGGTTCGAACGGGCCGAAGGCCTCAGCCCTCCCGGGAACGACGATGCGCTGCTGCGGTGGAACACGTGCGCCCGGATCATCAACGCCAACGAGCACATCCGGCCGGCTCCCGAGAGCCGACCGCCCGCCATGCTGGAGTAGCGGCGGACGTGCTACCTAAAGGTCGCAGCCGGGGGATCGCCCTCGTTGCCGGCGCGCTCCTGCCCGCTTGCGCGACGGTGTCCACCGAGGATCACATGTTCGAGCACTTCGCAAGGGCCGGAGTGATCCAGACCGCCGTGATCCGGGCCGACCTCGAAGGGGTGCGCCCGGCCGCCCGTCTGCTCGCCGAAGACGAGGGCGCGGAGGGGCTACCCTCCGCGTCCGAACCCTACCTTGCCAACTTCCGCCAGCAAGCCGGGACCGTTGCGGCAGCCGAGACGCTGGATGACGCGGCCGTCGCGGCCGCTCGCCTCTTTCGCTCCTGCGGGGCCTGTCACGAAGCGTTGCCGGGCGGACCGTCGTTCACGCTCGGCGACTCGGCGCCGGCCGACCCGGACCCGCTCGCTCACATGAGCAGGCACCTCTGGGCCGTGGACCGCATGTGGGCCGGTCTGGTGGGTCCCTCGGAAGTTGCATGGGCCGAGGGACTCGAGTCGCTGCAGGATGATCCGCTCCAGGCCGAGGAGCTGCCGGGGGGGACCGCCCGAGAGGACGACGTCGAGGAGATGGCGGAGCAGCTCCACCGCGAAGCGTACTACGCGAAGCAGGCGGCCGATTGGAGCAGCCGGACCGACGCCTATGGGCGTATCCTGGCCAGCTGCGCGGGCTGTCACGTGGAGCGGCCCTTCAACTGACGCCAGTCCCCCGGCTCGACGCTCGTGCTGACCACGGAGGCACCCGAGCTGGTCGGTTCGTCGAGCCCCCGCCAACCCGGGAGCCGACTGTCCGGTTCCGGGACACGGTATCCCGCCCCTGGAGGGATCGGTATCCAGCCGGTGTGTTTCACTGATTCACCCAAGTGCATGCCTTCGTTGCACATGCGCTCCGTGCCAGGCTCCTGGCACGGACCTTCCTACGTGCCTGGGCAGTGAGTGTGGAAGCCGGCCTCATTCAGGATCGGTGTGGTGTAGGGCGGAGGTGACGGCGGCGGCCCCGGAGGGCCGCCGGTCCTGAACAGGCCGGCTTCCCTCGTTCCAGAGTCGAGAGGGATCATCACGCGCCGTCCCGTGGCGATCCGTAGGACCACGCGGTCTCGACACCGCGAAAACGGAGAGGGCTGGGCCCCATGGGATCTCTGCTGCGTCACGACATTCCCTACGCGTTCCGCATGCTCATCAAGAACCCCGGCTTCACGGCTGTGGCCGTGCTGTCGCTGGGTCTCGGCATCGGCGCCAATACGACCATCTTCACGGGCGTGAACAACCTGCTCCTCAACCCCATCTCCGGGGTCGAGGACGTGGACGGCGTCTACAACGTCTGGATGACCGACGAGGATGCCGCGGCCAGCTTCGATCGGGCGCCCATCTCATGGCTCAACTACCAGGACCTGCGCGACCAGAACAACGTCTTCCAGGACCTGGTGGCCACCTTCGGGCCGATTCCTGTGACCATGATGGTGGACAACGCGCCCCAACAGGTGCAGATGGGGCTGTCCACGGCCAACTACTTCGACGTTCTCGGGGTCCGTGCCCAGATGGGCCGCACCTTCCTGCCGGACGAGGACGAGGGCCTGGGGAATCATCCGGTCGTGGTTTTGAGCCACGGCATGTGGCAGAACCAGTTCGGCGGTGATCCAGCCGTCGTGGGTCAGACGATCACCGTGAACTCCAACATGTTCACCGTGGTCGGTGTGACGCCCCCGGGCTTCAAGGGAGAGTTCGCGTTCAGCCAAGCGGACCTCATGTGGACGACGGTCAGCATGCGAGAGGCCGTCATTCCGCCCAACTTTGCCCGCTTCTTCGAGATGCGGCGCGCGGTATTCGTCAACGCGTTCGGGCGGCTCAACGACGGCGTGAGCGTCGAGCAGGCGGATCAGGCGATGAAGGCCATCGCTGCCCGCCTCGAAGAAGAGTACCCGATGGACAACGAGGGCCGGAGCGTTGAGCTGGCGTCCCTCAAAGACGGCGCCCTGGGCATCAATCAGCACGACACGATCGTCATGGGCGGCACGCTTCTCATGGGCATCGTGGGCGTGGTGCTCCTCATCGCCTGCGTGAACCTGGCCAACCTGCTACTGGCCCGTGCGGGGACCCGGTCGAAGGAGCTGGGCATCCGCGTCGCCCTGGGTGCGGGACGCTCCACCATCCTGCGCCAGCTCCTCACGGAAAGCGTGCTGTTGGCCCTGGTGGGAGGCGCCGTGGGACTTCTGATCGCCTACTGGGGCACGGGGCTGCTCTGGTCGGCCCGGCCGGCCTTCCTGCAGAACAACGACCTCGGGCTCTCGCTCGACGCCAGCGTCCTGGCCTTCACGGTAGGCATTTCCGCCGTCACCGGGGTCCTGTTCGGGCTGCTCCCCGCCGTGCGCGCCTCCAAGCCGAACGTGCAGGAGGCGCTGAAGGTAGGTGGGCGCCAGTCGTCGGCCGGCTTCGGCCGCAACTCGCTGAAGGGCGCCCTGGTCATCGCCGAAGTGGCCCTGGCCGTCGTGACCCTCATAGGGGCCGGGCTGTTCCTGCGCAGCATGAACGAGGCCCTCAAGATCGATCCGGGCTTCCGGACCGACAACGTGTTCATGTTCGCCATGAACCTGGGCTCCCGGGGCTTGGGCCCGGAGGAGAGCCGGCAGTTCATCGACGAAGCCATCGCCCGAGCCGAGGCGACCCCGGGTGTCGAGCGGGCCACCTACTCCGCCAACTTCCCCATCGGGGGCGGCTTCCTGCGCACGGTGATCCCGGAGGAGCGGGAGGCCGACGCGGAGCGCGCGGGCATCCTGGCCCAGACCAACATCGTCTCACCCCAGTTCTTCGAGACGCTCGATATCGCGCTCGTGGAAGGGCGCCTGCTGACCGAGTTCGATCGGGAGGACGTACAGACCGTCAGCGTCGTCAGCGAGGCGTTCGCCAGGACCTACTGGCCCGACGCGCCGACGGCGGTGGGCCGACGCTTTCGCTTCATCAACGAGCCCGTGGGCGAGTACCACGAGGTCGTGGGCGTCGTGGAGGACGTGGTGGTCCAGCAGCCCGGTGAGGATCCCCAGGCCATCGTGTACCAGCCCCTGGCACAGAACTTCAGCCCGTTCGGTACCATCCAGGTAGCGACGAACAGCGATCCGTCCAGCGTCATGGGCATGGTGACGCGGGACGTGCAGGAGCTGGATCCGGAGTTGGCGCTGACGTTCGTCAGTACCTTCGAGGACCAAATGAGCCAGGCCCTCTGGGGCAGACGCATCGCTGCCGGGCTCCTGGCGATCTTCGGAGCGCTGGCCTTGACGCTGGCGGCCATCGGGATCTACGGCGTGATGTCGTTCGCCACGAGCCAGCGCAAGCAAGAGATCGGGATCCGCATCGCGGTGGGCGCCGACACCAGCCAGGTCCTGGCCATGGTGGTCCGCCAGGGCATGACCATCACCGCCATCGGCATGGCCATTGGACTGGCGGCCGCAGTGTTGTTGAGCCGGTTCGTGGCGACACTGCTCTACGGCGTGAGCGCGCTCGATCCGCTCACCTTCGGAGGGATCTCACTGCTGCTGGGGATGGTGGCGCTGGCCGCAATCTACCTGCCGGCACGTCGGGCCACGCGCATCGACCCGATGATCGCTTTCAAAGCGGAGTGAGCGACGAAACGCTCCCGGGGGAGGCCCAGCCTCCTCCGGGACGGCGGGTTTACCGATCCTGTGGGCCGTCGAGCGCATCCTCCCGAACGGCTGAGTTCTAGATCCTCCGGGCGGTCGAGCGCATCCTCCCGACGGCTCGGGCGCGGAGGTAGGCAGTACGGCTCTCCGAGGGCGGAGACTCCCCTGGGTCAGGGGTTCTCCAGGCTCCCTCCCCCACCCGAAGGACCCGGCACCAGCTGCCGGTCGAACTCTACCTGAGCCCGCAGCGATTCCACGGCGTCCGTCAGATCGTGTAGCTGCGCCCGGAGCGCCCTGAGCTCTGCCTGACCCGGCGACGCGCGGCGGTGTTCCTTGGTGATGGCGGAGAGGGTCTCCACGAAAGGCTTGATGGCCAGTCTCAACGTGAGACCGAAGCACAGGCTGGCCAGCGGAACCATGAGAGCGACGAATATGGCGATCTCATGAGACTCCATGGACGTCTCCTTTCCGAGGGGTACCCCTTCCTTTACGGCCGGTGGTCCGAAGAGGATTCATGCGGAGCGGCCGGCCGTCAGAATCCCGGATCCGCCTTGCGCTCGAACGAGAAGCGTCCGATCTCCTCCCACCCGTTCGGCGTCTCCGTTTCCAGGACCTCTTCGTAGGTAAAGGGACCCGTGATCCTGAACGTCATCCTCCTCCAACCCGACAACTCGTCGGGCTCGTCTCCGGGGGCATCCTCCAGGTAGTGGACCGTCACCATCCCCAGGGCGGGATCTCCAACGCCCTCCAGGCGGCGGGACTGGCCGAGCTCGTCCAGCCACACTGCTTCGTACCGGTGAGGTCCCTTCACCGACCAATACGCGATCACGCGGAACGAAGCCCCGTTGGCCATGCGCACGCCCATGTCGGCCTGGAGGAACCGTCCCGCGAGCTCGAGAGACCACACACGGTCGAGGGTCACCTGGTTGCCGTAGACGACGCCCTCGCCTTCCCATGCGCCGAGGACCCCAGCGGCCGTCGACCTGACCTCTCACGTGTTCCGACGGGTACAGGAGTCCCGTGACGGCCAGCGCCAGGGGCACGAGAGGGCGGGCGCGGCTCATCGGGGCTCCCTCGCGCTCCGGTCACCCTCTGCGCCGTCTTCCTGGTGTCCGGGCGCGTCCTTGTCCCACGCGCCGGAGTGGCCCGCGTCGCTCCCACTCCTTGCACCGGTGTCACCGGTGTCACCGGCGTCGCTCTCGTGGACGGTGAAGTGGAACATCATGCCGGCGTGAAGGTGCTCGGCGATGTGACAGTGCACCATCCAGTCACCCGGATTGGACATCTCCACCAGGAGATCCATGGTCGAGCCCACGGGGAGGATCGCCGTGTCTTTCCACGCCAGATTCTCGTTCGGCACGCCGTCCCGGGTCAGTACCAGGTAACGCTGTCCGTGGATGTGGATCGGGTGGTTCATGGGGTGGAACGACTCCGGGTCATTGAAGACCCGGATCTTGATCAGATCGCCTTGCTCGAACTGCCAGTGGATGTCGCCGTTCTCCGCTCCGCTTTGGCGATCCTTCAGGATCCAGGTGACCTGCTCGGCCGTGGACAGCCAGTTCATCATGGGCATTGCATCGTTCCACTCCATGGGCGGCACGTACAGGGTGTCGATCTCCATGGAGCGCATGATGGGTAGCGGCAGATCCCGCACCCGAACCGTGGTCACCAGCTCGTAGTCCACGGGGCGGTCGAAGAAGGGCCGAAACCGGTCGATGTCGGTGACCACGTCCCCGTTCTCCCGCAGCACTTCGAACTCGGCCCCGAGATCCACCCCCGGAGCCTCGTCCTCGACGACCACGCGAACGAGCGTGTCCACGTGGGGAAAGAACTCCCCCCTGAAGTGGTTGATGGCCTGGATGCTGTTGGTGATCGCCACCTCGCCCGGCTCCTCGAAGCGGGCGTCGACCACGTAGCGCTCGGCAGGGGCGATGGGGACGCTGGCCACCCAGGCTTCCCGCTCGAACTTGCTGACGTCAGAGGCCACCAGCTTCACCCGGGCGCCTCCGAACGTGACGTTGAACGTTCTCGAGTTGGCCACGTTGGTGAGGTAGAAGCGTACGACCTCGCCCCGCTTCACGGTGAGCGTGGCCTGTGGCGACCCGTTGACCAGCATCACGTTGCCGAAGCGGCCCATGAGGGCGTGTGTCGGCGCCTGTTCACCCCAGGGGATCACGCCCTGCGCGTCCATCAAGAGGTCGTCCAGGACCAGGAGCTCCTCGCGGTGCGCCGGCCCGTAGTACGTCGGATCCGAGGGCACGACCAACAGGTTGCCGTACAACCCGAGGTCCTGTTGCAGGTCCTCGCGGACGTGGGGGTGATACCAGAACATGCCGGCATCCGGCACGTGAATCTCGTAGGTGAAGCTCTCACCCGGACCGATGGGGTCTTGCGTGAGCCCCGGGACGCCGTCGAACCGGTTGTCGATGCGGATGCCGTGCCAGTGTACGGTGGTGGGGAGCTGGATATCGTTGGTCACCCGCACGATGACCGTGCTCTCCTTCTCCGCTTTGATGAGAGGGCCGGGATGCTGGCCGTTGTAGCCGTACATGGCCAGCGTGTGGCCCTCCAGGGTCCGCCGCACCAGCGACACGCTGACGGCCAGCGTGTCGCCGTCGCCCAGGGTGACCGCCTCGGACGGCCGAGCTTCCGGGAGCGACATGGGATCGACGCCGGCCGCCGCCAGGAAGGGGTCGACCGGCGGAAGCGCGCCCTCCAGCCCCGGCAACATGGGCATGTCCGAGGCCATCGGCGGCATGCGCCACTCTCCCTCCCCACCGCCGTGGTGCATCCCCTCGTGCTGAGCGGCCAGGGGTGCGCTCCAAACCGCGCTCGTAACCAGCAGAGCGGCTACCAACCGAGCGCGCCGTCCTCGGGAAGCTCGTGCCGGGGGACGCATCGCCGCCCGTCGTCGTTGCTCCCCTCCCCGCGGCGGCGTGTCACCGTGGCAACGGGCCACCGCACTAATACCCGAAGCTGGCACAGTTCTCCTTCTCGAACGGCCCATGCCCTGCCATGGTGTGCATCATGCCGCTCCGGGACATTCCGCGAATGACGACGGGACCCCGCCACACCTCGGCCGATGGGTCAGGATCGGTCTCCAGCGTCACGACGACCAGGAATTTGTTCCAACGGACCTGGCCGGCGAACCGCAACGTCTCGTCGAGGGTGCCGGCGCGCTCGACCCGGTCCAGCGTCGGAGTCGTGAACCACACCACGAGCTCTCCGTCGGGGGGCCTCCGCAGCCGCTCGAACGACAGCCAGACGTCGAGGAGGTAGCTCCCGTCGGCGGCGAGAGCCACGCCGAAGGGAGAAGTAGCGAAGGTCACGCGCCCCACGCCCGTGGCGGGACCGGTGCCCGGTACGCGTCTCGTCGACACCAGCGGGAAGTCGTAATAGGTGGGCGGCTCCGGGTCGGCGCGGCAGACGGGTCCCGCCTCCGCGCCCGCACCGGCGGCGAGGGGCGGAGCGTCGAACGGACTCGCCACCAGCATGGTCGCGAGCAACATCGGACCCAGCGCGATCATTGATCACTCACCGGCCGGCGGACGGCTTCGTCCCATTTCTGCACGCTCGAGACGTCAGGCACGCCCCACTGCTCGCCGTTCCAACCCTGGAAGCCCTCCATGCGGAAGGTCCAGATGCCGGTGCTCATGTCGCTGACGACGATCAGGCCGTCCGCGTTGCGCACGTCTACACCAAACGTGCCGTTGAACATGGCATAGCGGTCGGTGTTGGGCGGCCCGAGGTACGTGTCATAGTACGCCACCGTCACGGGGTTCTCGGGATCCATTAGGCTGAAGACCTGAAGGCCGTCCAGGTATCCCGACACGAACACGTAGGGCCAGCGGACCTCGTGATTGTGGGTCAGGTTCTTCCAATCGGCGGTCCAGGCCGAGATCGGCTCGTCGATGTTGGTGACCTGGCCTTCGAGCGCGGGCTGCAGGTCGAAGATCCGCAACGGCGCGTAACGGTACTCGGTCTCCGCGATGACGTAGCGGCCATCGGAGCTCGGCGTGAACGTGTGACCATAGCGGACGCCGTCGATTCCGGTCAGCGTGACCAGGATCTCGGGGCTGTCCAGGTCGGTGATGTCGTACACGTAGTAGCCGCCGGTCCCACCGCCGTAGAAGCGATCGGTCGCCGTCTCCGGATGGTACCCGACGTAGAAGTCGTGATAGCCCCGCCCGGAGCCGCTCCCTTCCGCGCCCATCGGCACGGGCACTCTCGCGATCAGGGCGTTCTCCACGTCGCCGCTCACGGCGCGCTCCATGTCGTACACGTGAGCGTACGGGCCACGGACAGTCGTGAAGAGCAGGATCTTCCCGTTCGAGTGCTTGTAGATGAAGATGTTGTGGAATCCGCCGGGCAGGTCGGGCTCACTGAGGCGAGCGACCTCGCGCACCGTCGACGCGTCCGGCAGGCCCGTGACATCGAGGATCACGGCGCCCAGGTCATGGTTGGGGCCACCCTGGCCGAATTGCAGAGATTGCACGACGTAGTACCGCCCGTCGAGCTTGAAGTACTTCACGTCCATGCCGCCATTGGGCAGATGCAGGTCCTGATTCTCGATCCGCCACTCGTAGAGCACGGCGGGCCTTTCCGGATCGGAGAGGTCGACGATGTCGGTGCCCATGGGGCCGTTCCCCCCATACGCGTTCCGGGCCACGTACGCGTATGGCCGGTCCAGCTCCTGCTCGAGCTCCATGTCGGCCACGGTGAGGCGTCCGCCCAGGGGGGTGTGGCCCAACACCTCGATGTTGTCGCTCCCCGGCTTGGCCGCGCTCCACTGCGCGGTGAGGGGCAGGGAGGCCGCCGTCGACAACACCAGAGCGCACGCGGCCGTAACCGCGAACCTGAGAGCCCGCATCGCTGTGCTCCTTCGTCTTTGAGCCGGGTTGAATGGCGTGAATTCCGGAAAAGCTAAGAGATCTCGCGCCTGCGCGCAGGGCCGCCGTCCGGCCCCGGGTGCTGCCCTGCCCTTCCCACGTCGACGTGGGGCGATCGGCGTGACCCTGCTTCTGGGGGCGCTCTCCCTGGCCTGCTCGGCCATGGCCGAGCTCGACCGACCGCCGACCGGCGGCGGCCCCCCGGCCGACAACGAATGCGCGGTCGAGATCGTGAACCAGAGCGGCGTGCCCATGGGCGTCACCATCCACACGCGCAGCACCTACGACCTGGGCGTCGTACGGCCCGGCAGATCAGTTCGGTACAAGGAGGAGTGCACGCCCCGTACCTGGACCGTGACGGGGTTGCCGCGTCTGGACCCGGTGCGCGACCCCGAGGACGGCGCCTCCGAGCCACCGACGCGACCGCCGCCCTCCGGCATGGTGACCCGGCAAGTCGAGGTCCGGCCCGGTGAGGTCACCCGGGTGGTGCTCTGACTCCGGGTCCTGCTCGGCCCAGGCGCCACACAACGCCGTTGACGCTGGTTGGCCACTGCCGGGAGGCTCCATGCGTCGGCACGTGCCACATCCGGGCGACACGTGTGTATAGGACCGTCGCCTCACCAACCCGCTGGCTGGATAGCGCATGAACCACACCGTCATCACTTGAGCGACATGGCCGATCACGACCCCCGGTCCCCCGTCGCCGTACCGAGCGCGGCCCACCCCAACCGGCCGTCAGAGGCTGCCCTGGAGATCTCGGGGAGCTGTGCATCCAGCCGAATCCGCATGCTGAGTCGGGCCGTGACATGCGTGTATGACGACGAGCTTCGAGACGTCGGCATCCGCACCGGCCAGCTCACCCTACTGGGCGTCGTGGCGGCTCATGGACGGATCAACCAATCGGCCCTGGAGCACTGCCTGCTGATGGACCGCTCCACCGTGAGCCGCACGGTCCGCAGGATGTGCGATCACGGCTGGCTGACGACCGAGCCCAGCGAGGACGCCAGGAGCCACTACCTGGTGGTCACGGAGGCCGGTGCCATCGTGCTGGAAGGCGCGCTGCCCGCGTGGCGCCGCGCCCAACGGCGGGCTCGGGAGCTCCTGGGAGACGACGGCTTCGACGCCCTGATGGCTTTGGGCAACGGCGTCCTGAAGCGACTCGGTTAGACATCCGGGCGCCCGCTACGAAAGCGGTAGCCCAGACCTTCGAGGCTCTCGGCTAGAAGAACGCCAGGAACTGCACGTTCCCCCCACCAAAACGGTCGGGCGCAACCTCATGGCTCAGGGAGAACTGGATCCGAGCCGCCGGAGAGAACCGGTGCGTCCACCCGAGCTTGACCTTGTCGGCCCAAGCGGTCCGGTCGAACGATTGCTCCGGATCGGCGGACCGCAGGGTTCGGCTGGACGCGCTGCCCATGTAGCCGAGCTCGAACGAGTTGGCGGCCGAAGCCAGGTACTCGACGAACACGGTAGGCATGATGTCGGTCCGCTGGAGGTCCTGGTCTTCCCGCCCAGAAGCGTGTGCCTCCTGGGTCAGCCAGTGGACCCCGGGCCACGCGCGCCAGCGCCCCTGGCCCAGCGGGAAGGCGTAGCGGATCAGGAGGTCGCTGACCCCGTTCTCGTAGTCGTAGCTGGCGAGGGGCTCTCGCCACGCCTGCCTGTCTTCGAAGCGGTAGTGGTCGAAGCTGAGCTCCAGGAACGACGCATCTCCGCTGAGCCAACGAAGACGAGTGCGTGAACCGTTCGTCCGGTCGGTTCGGGCCACGACCTGCGGCGATGACGCCGTGTCCGGAAACACACGCTCGGACGGCCGACCGTACAGCCCCTCGGAGAAGAGCTCCCACCGCCCCCCGGCGTAGCGCCCTTCCCATTGGATCGAGATCGCGTCCTGCACGGACTCTCCACCCTCCCGATTCCGATCTCCGTACAGCAGGTCGTCCAGGCGGAGCGATGCCCGCAGGAACCTCTCCCTGCCGGTGTCCGCCACGATGAGGCCGAACGATGCGTCCACGTCGCCTTTGTCCGGCGTGGGGTGCACCAGCGCGTGGAAGCCCAGCGATTGCGCGACGGACAGCTCGAAGCCCACGAACTGCTGGAGGAGCTCCCGGTCGACGTGCTCACCGCCGAGCCAGCGAAGCGAGTATAGAAACCGGAACGGACCATCACCCAGAGCCTCGTCGATCCGGACGCGCGTGTCGTTGAAGAACGTCTTCTGGTTGACGCTCCCTACGGTGACGCGAACGCTGCTCTGGCTCGCCAGGTTGCGCTCCCACTCGCGGATCCAGTGGGGGCTCAGGGCATAGTTGGCCAGCGGGTGAATGAAGACCAGGTCGGAGTCGTAGGCGTCGTCGAACGTCCAGTCCGGCAGCTGTGCCGAGGCCGTCGAAGGGACGAGGCTCAAGACTGCCAGGAGCGCCGCCACGCGGGGCACTCGACTCAGGGTCCGGCGAACGAGGCGCCGCGGCGCCTTGCTACCAGCGGGCGCTGTGCCCTCGGGCGTCGACGTGTACGAAGGGGCCATGCGCGGCGTTTCGCCTGTAGAGGCCCAGCCCTCCGTCCGACACGGTAGGGGCTTCGGCGCGCTCGAGGCCCTCCGCGAGCCCGTACAGCACCCTTGCGTCCTCCACATCGGACCGGCCATCACCGTTGAGGTCATCCATCTGGTGGTCCCCGTCGACGTCCACATAGATGTCCGCGGCGTCTCCCCATAGATGTCGGCTGTAGACCGTCTTGTTGCCGATGGCCGCGTTGTAAGCCGGCGTGCGGAAGCCCGACATGACGTGGAACGACGACGCTTCGATGCCCGCCTCGTTCACTGCCTGGAGCAGGGCCTCGAGCTTGTTGACCAGGCGCACGCTCAGCGCCAGGAACCGGCGCTCGCCGGGCTGCTTGCAGAGAAACTGGCCGAGCGTGAAGTGCGGAGACACCAACACGTCGAGGGCCGTGGCCTCCACGAATCCCTCAGGGGGTAGGTACGCCGGGTCTCCTCGCAGCGGCTCACTGCGGTACGAGCCGATGGCGTACCCGTGGAGCGAGCCGTCCGAGACGTGGGACCAATCGTGCATCACCAGTACGTTGAGGTGCACGAAGTCGCCGTCGCCGGCCTCGACCCGGATCGGGTAGACGCCGGGCTCGTCGGGAGCGAGCCACTCCCACTCCCTGGAAGATGCGGTCCACGCCTGCCCCTGACCGTAGCGGAGGTGGTATGTGGCTCCCGCCTCGGAACCGTCGAGACGAAGCCGGACAGCATCGCCCGGCAACGTGGTGACGGCGAAGATCCTGTGCACGACAGGGTGACCGTCGACGACGAGACGGAAGCTGGCGAGCTCCGGGCTGTATGCGTCCGCGTCGAGGAATCCCGCCCGCGCGGGCTCGAGGGACGGATCGCGCTCGACGGTCGGCGCGAGCGGCGAAGCCGAGACACCGGTGGCCACCATGGCCAGTGCCATGGTCGTGGCGGCGAGTATCGCCGCCGGGCCGCGTGTGCGAGATCCTGCCGGGACTCCCCGGGTGTGCGTCCGTCCTACCACCTGTGCCTACTCTCCATCTCGTACGGTCGTCCCGAGCCCCGCTCGCGCGGGCCCCCGGCGGACCGGGGCCTGCGGCCCACGCCCCCACTCAGTTGTCGGCAGCTATACTTCGATTCTCCGAAGCGGGTTCCCCTCGACTACGGCCCACCCTCGTCCAGCACGGCCCGGCTGCGGAACTCGAAGTCCTGCTCGAGACCGGCCAGAACGTCGCCGTCCCGGTCGTACACGTCCGAGTAGAAGGTGAGCTGTCCTTCCGGGCTGACCCAGGCCGTCCAGTACAGAATCAGGACGGGCAGAGGGTCGTCCAGATAGACGGTCGTGATCTGATCGGAGGCCAGCGTGGCGTCGATCCTCGCCTCGTCCCACCCCTCCTTGTTCCGTAGCAGGACCGCGGCCAGGTCGAGAGGATTCTCCACACGTATGCACCCGTGGCTGAACGCCCGGACCTCACGGTCGAACAGGCTCCGGCTCGGTGTGTCGTGGAGGAAGACGAAGTGCTCGTTCGGGAAGATGAACTTCACCTCGCCGAGGGCATTCCACGGACCGGGCTCCTGCCGCACCACATAGGGGAAGTTCGACCCCGTGTACTGGGCGAAGTCCACGGTGCCCGGGTCCACCACGTTCCCCGCGCGGTCCAGCAGGGTCATGTGGTTGGCCGCCAGGTATCCCGGATCCTGCTTGAGCCGCGGCAGTGTTTCGTTGCGGATGATACCCGGGGGCACCGTCCAGGTCGGGTTGAAGACCAGGTACTTCATATCGGCCTTGAACACCGGGCTCTTGTGGTACGTCGTTCCGACAACCACCCGAGACGACCACAGCGGCTCCCGGTCCTGGACGACGTAGACCTGGAATCCAGCGATGTTCACCAGTACGAAGTCGTCCTCGAGCTCCCGCAGGATCCAACGGCTGCGCTCGAGGTTCACGCGGATCTGATCGACGCGACGCTCGGCCGGCACGTTCATGGCCGCGACCGTGTTCCGGCCCACGATCCCGTCGTCGGTAAGCCCGTGTCGCCGCTGGAATCTTCGGACCGCTTCCTCCACGTCCGCGTCGAACGCCTCGGAGGTCAGGGACCCGCCTTCGGGCAGGTCGTTGGTGACCGCCAGTCTCGCGCGCAGCGCCGGCACCCTCGAGTCGACGCTGTCCAGCTCGAGACGGCGGATCTCCGGCACGGGCTCCCAACCGCCCTCGGCTACATACGCCCGATAGGTGGCCAACGCCTCCTTGAGCTGCACGTAGAAGGGATCGTCGGGCTTGTAGCTCTCGATCACGTCGTAGAGCCGCCCGGAGTCGATGGCCTCCTGGATCACCGAGACGGGGTCCAGGTGGCCCAGCTCTCCGGCCAGGTTCCAGTTGGGGTCGAGGCGCTCCGGATCCACCTTCCCGAACAGGATGTGGTACCCGAGCCGGACCAGCGCGTCCGTCAGCAGCATGTCGAAGTCGGCGCGAGCCTCGGCATCCGCCTCTCCCGACGTGATCTCCTCCTGCAGCGCGAGCAGCTTGGCCCGGTGATAGTCGTCGGGATCCAGCCCGTCCAGGTAGGCGTCGTCGATGGCCCGGAACAGGTCCTGCCGGGCGCCCGCCCGCGGCCAGGCCGGACGGAAGTCGCGTTGCTCGTAGAGTTGGGGCAGCACGATGCGCGAGGCCACGGGTGATTCGCCGATGTCCAGGCCCCCACCCGAGCGGATCTGTTCGACTTGCCGGCGGATCACCTCTCGTACCGCGTCGGCCTCCTGTGCGTCTCCGGTAGCGGCGCCGGCGGCCACGAGCACCAGGCTGGCGCCCAGAGCACCGATGAACGGGAACATTCGCCGATTCATGTGTTGTGGCTCGCTCACCATAGGATCGTCATGTGGGTCGGGCGGCATCGCGCATGGTCGGGGTGTGGAGGAGAGTCGTCCCCTGGCACCTGCCGGATGCCGGAGAAGGTCACGGAGACGCGCGTCAGGTACAAGGTGTGGCCGCGAAGAAGCCATGACCGCGGCCCGGCCAGCACGACCACGCCGCGCGGGCTCGGGTCGGGAGCCACAGGCCCGCCGGGCTCCTCTCCACCGTGATCTCGACGCGGCGGCTCCGCACCGAATCGTCGAGGAGGCCACGCTCCACGATCACGAGCTCGACGCGGCCGGGCAGCTCGCCGACGGCCGATCGCCGGGTGATGTCCCCGGCGGGACCGGCGAGCGGCCCCACCGCTCGCAGCGCGACCTGAAGGGGGTCGGACGGCCAGGGCTCGCCGCGCTCGGCGGCGCGACGCACCTCGGCTACGGCCTGGGACAGGTCCAGCTCACCATACGGAAGCTCTGCTTCCGCCAGGGTGTCCGCCTCCCACAGGAACCGGCGGACGACGCTCCGGGTCGGGCAGCACAGCGGGTCCTCGTCGTCGTGTGTGAGCAGGGTGACGACGACGCTCGCATCCTCCAGTGACAGGGATTCCACCTGAACCCGGTCGCCGAGGAAGGACGCCGCGATCTGCCTGCGACCCGCTCCGTCGGCGGTGAAGACCACCACATCGACGAAGGTCCCGCTGCCGCCTGTCTCGCTCTCCAGGACGACCGCCGCCTCCTCCGTTCCGTCCGCATCGAGATCCCCCCGGCTGTGGAAGGTCCGCAGCCGTGCCCTGAACCGTATCCCTCCGTCGGGTCGCGTCTCCTCCACCGATCCGTCAACGAGCCGAACCGCGGTGTCACCCAGCGCTCCGACCCGGTACGCGGCGTTCCACAGAGAGGGAAGCGAGAGCGGGTCGGCGTGACCCGAGAGCGAGGGGTCGGGGGAATGCGACGTGCACGAAGGCGCTGCCACGACCATGGCGGCACCGACGAGAAACGGCACGGCCAAGCCCCACACCGAACGCCCGTCTGACTGGTCACGACCGAACCGGCGCTCTCGGCACATGATCGACGTTCGTTCTCGACGCTCGACGCGCGCGAGCCTACAGCTCGTCGGAGGCGCGGATCAGCCGCTGGAAAAACGCGATGCTTCCAGCCAGGCTCTCCACGGCAAGCCGCTCGTTGGTCCCATGAAACCGGTCCATGTCTCCCTCACCCAGACGAGCCGGGAGGAAGCGAAAGACGTTGCGCGAGCGGCCGGCATAGTACTTGGCGTCCGTGCCGCCCATGACCAGGTACGGAGCGACGATCAGATCGGCCACGCCGGCGGCCTCGCGGATCGTGCGCTCCAGGAGCAAATAGGCGGGCCCAGTGGGATCAGAAACCGGAGAGGGATCCCTGGACGAGGACACATCGCGGATCTGCACCCGGTCGTCGTCGATGACCTCTCGGACGCGCTCGGTGACGGACTCGACCGTCTCGCCAGGCAAGATGCGGAAGTTGACGACCGCCGTGGCGGAGATGGGGAGGACGTTGTCCTTCACCCCCGCGTCGAACATCGTGGCCGCCGT
>JBDHLD010000304.1:0-2364 GCA_039586035.1 Gemmatimonadota bacterium
CGCAGAGTTCGCGCTGTCGGGGACGGCGATGACGGCGTCGGCCTCCACCGGGTGCTCCCGGGCGAGCTGACGCCCGAACGCGCGGCGAGCGCGGTCGACGCTGATGCCCCAGAGACGGGAGTCGGGGCGGGCGAAGTACACGAGCTCGAAGATGCACGGGGCGTGGCGAGGGGCCGGCGGCAGGCTGCGGAGCCTGTCAAGGCGGCTCCCGCGGATGCGGAGCACCTCGCCGGGCTCGATGTCCCTGACGTAGTCCGCGCCGATGATGTCCAGGGCACACGTCTCGCTGGCCACCACGTGTCCACCGTTGGTCCGCCCGAGAACCAGGGGACGAAATCCACGGGGGTCGCGGGCGGCGAACATCGTGTCGCCTACCGAGAGGGCGACCGAGAACGCCCCTTCCAGGTGGGTGAGGGCGTCGTCGATCTGGGCCTCCACGGTATCATGCCGAGAACGGGCGATGAGGTGGACGATGACCTCGGAGTCCGAGGTGCTCTGGAAGATGGCGCCCTCCTGAACCAGCCGCTGCCGGAGCTCCTGGGCATTCGTGATGTTCCCGTTGTGAGCCACCGACAGGTCACCGCGCGCGTACCGCACGGCGATGGGCTGCGCGTTCCGGATGCCGCTGCCGCCCGCCGTGGAGTAGCGCACGTGGCCGATGGCCGTGGTACCAGGAAGTTTGGCCAGCCGCTCGGCGTTGAACACGTCCGCGACGAGGCCTTCGCCCTTCTGGAGGCGGGCCTCGCCTCCGTTCACGGCACAGATGCCGGCCGACTCCTGGCCTCGATGTTCGTTCGGGTGGTCGTCGAGGAGCGGGAGACGTACGTCCTTGGCGGGCATATCTCAAACGGCCTCGTGAGGGGGGGCGAAGGTCCGTTCGCAGCTCACGGTCAGTTCGGTGCCGATGGCCTGGCATGGAACGCCGTGGCGTTCGGCGATTCTCCGTACCGCGTCGACGCGTTCGGAGGCACAGGAGACGACGACGCGCCCCTGGGCTTCGCCGAAGAGCACGGCGGCCGGCGGGAGCTCGTCTTCCAGCCGCACGTCGATTCCCAGAGGATTCTCTCCGTTGCCGATCGCCGATTCGGCCAGGGCGCACGCCAGGCCGCCCTCCGAGCAGTCGTGCGCCGAGTGGAGCAGGTCCTCCTGGATCAGGGCGAGGACGGCGTTCTGGAGCGAACGCTCGGCCATCAGATCCACGGTGGGAGGCTCACCGGCCACCTTGCCCCGCAATACGTAGACGAGCTCCGACGCGCCCACCTCCCGGGTGTTGCGACCGAGGAGCAGGATCCGGTCCCCGGGGGTCGTGAAGGCCTGTCCCATGACACGGTCGACGTTCTCGACGATCCCCACCATCCCGATCACCGGCGTGGGATAGATGGCGACGCCGTCGGTCTCGTTGTAGAAGGAGACGTTTCCGCCGGTAACGGGCGTCTCGAAGGCCTTGCACGCTTCCGCCATGCCCAAGACGGCTTCGCGGAACTGGTAGTAGATGTCGGCCTTGAGGGGGTTGCCGAAATTGAGGTTGTTCGTGATGGCGAGCGGGACGGCCCCCACGCACACGAGGTTCCGAGCCGCCTCGGCCATGGCGGCCTGGGCGCCTCGCCTCGGGCTCAGATAGACGTATCGACCGTTGCAGTCGGTCGTAGCGGCGACCGCCTTGCGGGTCTCTCGGATACGGATGACACCGGCGTCCCCCCCAGGACGCGCTACCGTCGACGACCGCACGGTGCTGTCGTACTGCTCGTAGACCCAGCGCTTCGAGGCGATGTTGGGCGAGGCCACCAGTTTCATGAACGTGGGCGTCAGGTCTCCGTTCAGCGCCAGCACGTCCGAAAGATCCTCCGTACGGAGCGCCCGGATCTCCTCCGACTCGATGCCCTCGCGCTCGTACGTGGGGCAACCGGTGGTGAGGGGAAGGGCCGGGATGTCGGCGACGGTGTGGCCGTCCTCGACAATCCGGAATCGCCCATCGTCCGTCACATGGCCCACCACCGCGGCTTCGAGCTCCCACTTCTCGAGGATCTCGGTCACCTCGTCCTCGTGACCCCGCTCCGCGACAACGAGCATACGCTCTTGAGACTCGGACAGCAGGATCTCGTACGGAGTCATTCCGGGCTCCCGCACCGGCACCAGCGCCGTGTCCAGGACCACTCCACTCCCCCCACGACCCGCCATCTCGCTGGCGCTGGAGGTAAGGCCTGCGGCACCCATGTCCTGAATGCCCACGATGTGCCCGCTCTTGATGAGCTCGAGGCTGGCCTCGAGCAGCAGCTTCTCGGTGAACGGATCGCCGACCTGGACCTGTGGTCGGCTGGCTTCGTCCGAGTCCTCGCTCAGCTCTTCGCTGGCGAACGTGGCGCC
>JBDHLD010000305.1:0-2938 GCA_039586035.1 Gemmatimonadota bacterium
CCGCGAACTTCCCCCACGGATGCATTCCCAACCCGAGAACCGCGACCTCTCTCATCTCTCAGCGTCTCCGATCTCGGCCCGACTCAGAGGGGCCGGAACATCCAGGTGACGATCGCCCTGCCTTCTTCGTCCCGCTTCACGGGCTCCACCACGAGCTCGACGTCGACCCCGGGACGCACGGCCTCCGGGTCGTCGGTGTGGATGCGCCCCATCACGCGGATTCCCTCGGGCAGGTCCACCGCGCCCATGGCGTAGGGCCGGTAGGGTTCCTCGTAGAGCGCGGGAGCCGGCGGCGGGTAGTTCTGGATCGCGCAGCTCCAGAGGGTTCCCCGCGGACCGAAGCTGGCGTCCTCCATCCGGGTCTCTTCGCAGCCCGGGTTGTGGCAGAGCGCGGAGCGCGGGAAGTAGGCAGTCCCGCAGCTGGCGCACTTCGAGCCCAGCAGGCGCGGGCCCTCGGGCGTCTCGGCGAAAAGGCCCTCGGCGGCGTGAATGCGATCGGCGGTCGGCATCGGAGGACCCTCCCTGGTCCTGTTTCAGGGCTTCTTGGCCGCCCGGATCAGCTCCGGGAGGACTTCCAGGCAGTCCCCGACGATGCCGTAGCGGGCGTGGTGGAAGATCGCCGCGTCCGGATCCTTGTTGATCGCGACGATCGTCTTGGCGGCGCCGCAGCCCGCCATGTGCTGGCTGGCGCCGGAGATCCCCGCCGCCAGGTAGGGCCTCGGCCAGCTCCTCCACGAGCTTGTAGTTCTCCGGCGCGCCCAGGCCGCGGCCGCCGGCCACGATGATCTCGGCGTCCTCCAGGCGAGGGCCTTCGAAGCGGGCCTCCTGGATCACGCGGATCCGCTCCTCCACGCCGGAGAGATCCACCGCCACGTCCTCCGCCGCCGGTGCGGCGGCCGGGCTCTCCAGGGGCTCCGGCGAGAGGGCGTTGGCCGCCACGGCCACCACGTGGGGGCCAACGCCGGCCAGCTGGTAGAGGGCCCGGGTGTCGCCGCCGTAGGCGGAGGCCACCACCTGCAGGGGGCCGTCCCCGGTGGCCTCGATGTCGACGCCGTTCACCACGACGGCCGTGCCGAGACGCCCCGCCAGGCGCGGCGCGACCAGCCGGGAGTCCACGCTCTGGTGCAGCAGCAGGAGCTTCGGGGAGCGCTCGGCGCAGTACCGGGCCAGCGCCTCCACGAAGGCGTCGGCCGCGAAGGTCTCGAGCCTGGGGTCCGAGATCCGGTGGAGCCCGCCGACGCCGTAGCGTCCGGCGGCGTCCGGAACCGCGTCGGGGACGGGCCCCAGGGTGAGCCAGTCGAGCTCCACCCCCAGGGCGGCGCTCGCCTTGCGCCCCAGCGTCAGGAGGATCTCTTCGGCTCCAGCGGGGAGCCCGTCGCGATCCTCGCCCCAGGTGCATGCCACCACCGCGTTCGACGTCATGAGGGTCCGGTTCCTCCGATCTCGGCTGGGGAGGGAGCCCGATCGGCTCCGCGGGCTAGCGCAGCGCGCCTTCCTGGCGCAGGCGTTCCATCAGGTGGTCGGCCAGCTCCCCGGGTGTCTCTCCGGTAATGAATTCACAGTGGCCCTGGACCGTGGGCACGAACTGGCGGGTGAGGGTGGCCCGCGGGGCGAGCTCCTCGGCCGAGAGCCCCAGCTCCTGGGCGGACACGACGGTCGGCTTCATGCGGCGGGCAGCGAGCTTCTTGGCTGCCGTGGGATAACGCGGGTCTCCGAGCTCGTTGCTGACGGTGACCACCGCCGGACAGTCGGCCTCCACGATCTCGTCCCCGTCGGGGGTCACGCGGGTTACCCGCAGCAGCGAGGCGTCGGCCATCTCCACCGAGCGGGCGATCGTCACCACCGGCATGCCCAGGGCCTCGCCGATCAGGGCCGGCACCACGCCCTGGTCGTCGTCCGAAGCCTGTCGGCCACACAGCACCAGGTCGGCGCCCCCGCTGGTGCGGAGATACGCCGAGAGCAGCGCCGCGACGCCGTGGGTGTCCAGACTCTCCGGTTCGGCGGGGATCGCCACGATCTCGTCGGCGCCGAGGGCCGCGGCGTGCTTCAGGAGGCTGGCCGGGTCGGGACCGACCGAGACTACGGTGATGCTGCATTCCACGCCGGCGTCGCGAATGCGCAGCGCCGCCTCCAGGGCCTGCTCGTCGAAGCCGTTCATCAGGCGTGGAATCGCCGTCTGGGTCAGGCTCTTGCCGTCGTCGCCGATCACCAGCCGACCGGCGATGGCGTAGTTGTTGACGGCATCCGGGTCCAGTACTTCCTTGGTGCAGACGACGATTCTCATCCTATCGCTCTCTCCGCGCTGCCCCGCCTCCGGGGGCGGCGTCCTTCGATTCTCCGTCGAGCAGGAAGACGCTCTCCGACTCGCACCAAACGCCTTCGTCGGCGTAGCCCGCGGGCTTCCGCGACAGGTCGGCGAGCAGGTACCAGCGCCAGGGCGGGTCGCCGTGGTCCACGTACTCGCCGGTCAGGGTGCCCGTGAACTCCTCCCGTCCGGCGAAGTGGGTGCCGGGGACGAGCCGGCCGCCGTCGCACTCGGCGCGTCTGCCCGCGACGGCGGCGTCGAATCCGGGCCGGGCCTGGATCGCTTCTTCTCCCAAGTTTCTCCCCGCTTCGATCAGGCTGGGCCGGCGCAGCCGGCCGGTGGCCGCATGGTAGCGTCTACTCGGGCTCCCCGGTGAACCGCTCGAAGGCGTCCAGGGCCTCCTCGACCATGTCGAAGACGATCTGCCGCGCTGGCTTCATGGCGGTCACAAAGCCCACGCCCTGTCCGGAGGCCTCGGTCATCAGGTCTCCCCGTCGATGGTCGTTCGAGGCCTGGATGTAGTCGGAGCTCAGCAGCATCTGGTAGGGGGGCGGAAGCACATCGGGCGCGTCGGGCCCGGCCCACTCCCGGGTCCACGGACACTTCAGCACGCGCATCGTCATGCCCGAGATG
>JBDHLD010000306.1:0-3119 GCA_039586035.1 Gemmatimonadota bacterium
CGAGACCCTTCGTCACCAGATCGCCAGCAGCTTCGATCACGTCGGATCCAGCGACCACCGCTTCTTCGATCGCTACTGGTTCGGTGTCTACGACCCGCAGGGCAGCATGGCCCTCGTCTGCGGCATGGGCCTCTACATGAACATGAACGTCCTCGACGGCTACTGCGCCATCCAGCTCCCCAAGGGCCGAGGAGGCGTCGAGCAGCACAATTTCCGGCTCTCCCGTGCGCTTCGCCCGAACCTGGACGAGCACCGGGTGGGGCCGCTGTCGGTCGAGATACTCGAGCCCTTCGAACGCATCCGCCTGAAGTGGGAGTCCGGTGATCTGCCGCTGGGCTTCGACCTGGAGTGGCGCGCCTTCCTGCCTCCCAGCGAGGAGAAGCCCCACTTCCTCCGGGTGAACGGCCGGCCCTTCCAGGACTACGTCCGGTACACCCAGACGGGGCGCGCCTCGGGTAGCGTGACACTGGGCGAGCGCAGCCACGCCATCGAAGATTGGTGGGCCGGCCGCGACCACTCCTGGGGGGTGCGTTCCCAGGTGGGGGGCTACGAGCCGGTGAACGGCCCGGGAACCGACCAGGTGCTCGCGGCCACCGGCTACGTCTTCTACTGGATCACCTTCAACACCGGCGAGTGCGGCGGCTACGTGCAGCTCCAGTTCCTGGGAAACGGCACCAGGATCTACACCGACGGCCAGATCACCTGGCCCGGATCCGGTCGCCACTTCATCGTGGCGGAGGCCGAGGTCGACGCGGAGCTGCACCCTGGGACCCGGATCTTCAAGCGCCTGAGGACGCGCCTCCAGGGCGTCGACGGGAGCGAGGTGGAGCTCGTGGCGGATCCGGTGCTCGGCTACTGGTCCATGGACGGCACGGGCTACGACTGGGGATGGAACGACGAGAAGGGCCTGGGCTTCCACCGGGGCGAGTTCTGCGCCGAAGACGACGTCTACGACATCTCGCATCCCGAGCAGGTCGTGCGCCCGGACGGAAGCGTCCGCACACCCACCCACCGGGAGGCTCCCTGCGCTCTTCGTGGCGGCGGGCCCGGTCGAGTGGCTGGGCCTCGAGGGCTGATCGGGCCGTGGCGTGAAGGACGACGCAACCACGCTTCGCGAGGTCGCGACGAAGTACCAGTTCTGGCTGCTCCTCTTCCTGTCGGCGTGGTTCCTGTGGGGGGCTCCGGAGGTCTGGTACTTCACCCCCGACAGCGGTGTCTACGTGGGGACCGCCCAGACCCTGGCGGAGACGGGCCGGTATCGCTTCAACGGGTATCCGAATCTCCTCTACTACCCCGGATTCTCGGGGCTGCTGAGCGTTCCCATCTTCTTCCTCGGAATGGACTTCCAGGTCCTGCACCTCCTGTGCGCCGGTGTGGGCGTGCTCGGCCTCTGGCTGGCCAGAGCCTATTTCTCGTCGGATCGCTACGGGTGGCCCGGTCTCCTGCTTCCCTTTCTGCTGGCCGCCAGCGATCTGAACCGCTTCCAGGTGTTCACGATCCTGTCGGACGGCACCTTCCTCACCGCCACCCTGGCGGCCCTGCTGCTGTGGCGTGTGCACGAGGAGCGCGCTTCCCGTGGGGCGCTGCTCGCCTGCATCGCCATGACGGCCTCCTCGTGCCGGCGGCGGCGGCCAGTCTGGCGGTCGCGCTTCCTTTCGCCTTCTGGACCTGGCGGAACTTCGTCCAGCACACCCCCGACACCTTCAACATGGCGAACCGGATCTTCTTCGGGCTCCAGGGGCTGACGCTCTACGGGCCCGGCTACATGAGGGTCGACTGGATCCAGTCGGAGTGGATGTACGGGGTCCACAACCTGAAGCTGATGCTCATGGAGTTGGCCAACAGCGTCCTCGGCCGGCAGATCACCAGCTCGATTCCCGCCCAGATGGCGGTGACCCTGCTGGTGGTGGCGATCCTGGCCGGCGGCGTGGGCTGGTTCCGGCGAGCCAGCCGGATGGAGCGGATCTACGTGCCGGTCTCGCTGGCCTACCTCCTCTGGAACTCGCTCAGCAGCCGGAACCTCTACGTCGTCCAGCGCTACTGGCTGCCCACGCTGCCCTTCCTGTTGATCGCCGCCGGGCTGGCACTGGCCTCGGTCCACCACCGACTGAGGGGAACCCGCTTCCAGGCCGCATTCGGGTCGGTTCTCGTGCTCCTGGTGACCGCGATCCTGGCCCAGGGCTTCCGGAATGGACTGCCCGGGCCCGGGGGGGGCTACTGGATCCGCACGCACCGGGTGATCGCCGCGCTCGCCGACTTCGTGCAGAAGGAGGTGCCGCCCGACGCTTCGATCGCGACTTCCGATTGGGGTGTGCTCCCGTGGGCTCTGCAGCGAACCTCGTACCAGGTGCTGAACGATCGCTCGCACCTCCTCACCCTGGAGCGCATGTCCCGCTACCAGACCCGTTACCTGGTCCTCCTGGACAACGGTGGGACCCTGGTCCGCGCGACGCAGCAGATGGTGGCCGAGCTGCCCTGGATCTTCACCGAGCTCCGGCGGGTGAGGCCGAGGCGACGTGCCATGACGGGCGTCGTCTACGGCGTCGACCTGGAGGCCGTCTCCAGATATCTCCGGAGGCACTCCGGTGGCGGGAAGGCCGGGCCACCGACCGGGAGGCGCCGCGCCCCCGGTCGGAAGGCTCCGGGCCCGGTGCCGTGAGAACCGTGAGGAGCTTCCGATGAGCCGGCCAGCGGACGCGAAGGGCCGAAGCCAGGGGACCCGGCTCCGGACCAGCCTGCGCCTCCTGCTCGCGATCCTGTCGATGCTGGTGCTGCTCGAGATCGGCGCGCGGCTGCTGCTGCCGGCGCGCTCCTACGAGGACTGGCGGCGCTCCTCCCTCCGCTACACCTACGAGCCCTTCTACCACTGGTCGCTCAGGGCGGGCGAGTACCGCTCGCCGGGTGGCCGGATCCGCATCAACTCGTACGGGCTGCGAGGGGACGAGTTCACGCCGGAGAAGGAGCCCGACACCATTCGGATCCTGGTGCTGGGAGGCTCGGCCGCGTTCAACTACCACGCGGCCGGCGGCCAGACATGGCCGAGGCGCCTGGAGGCGTACCTCCGCCGCAGCCTGAACCGGAAGGTCGAGGTCATCAACGCGGGAACGCCGGGCTATTCG
>JBDHLD010000153.1:0-7436 GCA_039586035.1 Gemmatimonadota bacterium
CAGTGGGCGGCGGCTGGCGGAGAGGCCGGAGCGGTGGGCACGGGGGTGCTGCCCCGCTCAGTCGGCGGACTTGCCCCGTGCGCCCCGCCGCGTCCCCCGCCTGCGTCGCCGGGCGCCGTCCCCCGCCGGTGCCTCCTCACGCAAATCGCCGTTCGCGGCGTCGCCACCCGGTGCGGGTGTGTCCTCGCCTGCACGCCCGGAGCGCCCGGAGCCCCCGGAGCGGCGATCGAAGTCCACGCGCCACGCCGTGAGAAGCTGCTCCGCCCGCTTCGCGGGGACCAGCGTCGCCAGACGATCCGGGTCGGCGTGGAGGATCTGGAAAAGGTCGCCGCCCAAGGCGCTGACGACGGTCTCGGCAGTCTTCTGACCCACGCCCTTGTACCGGCTCGTGAGGTACCGGACCATCGCGTCGGGTTCGGAGGGGAGCCCCAGGGCTTTGACGTCGAGGTCACCGGACGGTGGTGCGGACCTCTGGGGCGTCGATCGAGCGCCGCGACCCGCCACCTGGCCCTCGAGCAGCGGCGGCGGTCCCTCGCTCTGTTGTTTGCCGCGCTTGGAGCCCCGTCGCGCTCGGACGGTACGACCGGACTGCGCCCCCGGCACTCCTTCGGCCGGTGCTCCAGCGGGTTTTGCCGGCGCCGACGTCGCCTCGTAGGACTCCTCGGCCAGCGTTTCCGTCAGCTCCATGGCGACCTTCCTGCCGCGGCCGCCCCGCGTCGTCGAGGCTCGGCGTGAGCTCGGTGCGTGCTCTTCCAGCTCGCCCGGGGCTTCGGACGGTGCCGCCTCCGCCAGAGTCACCTCGAAATTGCCCTTGTCCATCCGCGTGAGGCTCACGACCCCCTGCTCGTGGGCCTGACGCAGGAACCGGCTGAACTTGGCAAAACCGAGCTCGGTCTCGTCGAAGTTTCCGTCGATCTCGAGCATCTTCCGCTTCACGTCCGAGTCCCGCACGGCCTCCCGGCCATTGTCCTTGAGCCCGCCGAGGGCAGACCGCAGCAGGTCGTATGCCCGAGAGAGCGGATCCTCTGCGGGTGCCCCTGTCTCCCTCGACCGGGTCGACCCGGTCGGATCCGCCCGGCGCGCGCCCCTTCCCTCCTTCGGCCGGCGGCCTCGGGTCCTGTCGGCCCGCCGCGGCCGCGACTCGGACGGCTCGCCGGTCCGCAAGCTCGCTCCCCCGGAAGGGCTCACCTCGTACTGCCCGTTTTCGAGCTTCTTCAGGCTGATTAGGCTTCGAGACGACGCCTCCGCCAAGAACTTGCTGAACTTGGAAAACCCGTAGCCCTTCTCGTCGAATCCAGGGTCGAGCTCGAGCATGACCTGCTTGAGGCGGTCGGAACGCATCACGTCATTGCGGGCGACCATGCGTTCGAGGGCCTGCTCGACCGTGGCCCAGGGATCGAGGGGCTGATGTTCCAGGTCGCTGGTCTTCCGAAGCCCCGCCAGCGACGTGTAGGAGTAGTACTCGTCACAGTTCTGCACGAGGATGTCGGAGCTGGATTCCTGAATCCCGATGCCGATCACGTACTTCCCATACTCCTTGAGCTTCAGAACCAGGCTGGAGAAGTCGCTGTCGCCGGTCAGGAGGATGTAGGTGCCGATCTCGGGACGGATGAAGATGAGCTCCATCCCGTCGATGGCCATGCGGATGTCCGTGGCGTTCTTCTTGGAGCTTCCGTAGGCCGGCGCGAAGATGAGGTCGATCGACGCCTCGGAGAGGGGCACGATGTACTGTGGATACCTGCGCCAGTCGGCGTAGGCCCGCTGGACCGTGACTTTACCCTTGATGATGTCGGAGTTGAGGAGGACCTTCAGCTCTTTGGCGAGGTCACTCCGCATTCCCATCGTGACGTTGTCGAAATCGATGAGGAGTGCGGCGTTGGGCGCATGCGCACCCGGTGCGGTGGCCCCCTCTACGTGGGGGGCCCGCGAATACGGTGTGGTCATTTCTGTCTTTTTCTCTCGCAGCGAGTCGTGTGTTGTGCCGCGAGACCTCCCCGCCTGTTCCACTCCGCCTGACCGCGAACGGTGGGTGCGGATGTGGAGCGGGTCGGGGTGGCCTCCAGCTGTGCTATGGTCGGCGGGCCTGTTGCTCGGCCTGAATCACGCGGGCGAGCTCGAGACGTCGGACCTTGCCTGTTCCCGTACGGGGGAACGTATCCAGGAAGCGGATCAGATCGGGGACCTTGTAGTCCGCGAGCGTCATCCGGCACCACTCCTGAATCTCCGGGCCGGTGACGATGGCCCCTTCCAGAGGCACGATACAGGCACAGATGGCCTCGCCCAGAACCTCGTCCGGGACGCCGACCACGGCCGCCTCGTCGACCGCCGGGTGGGATTGGAGGCGATCCTCCACCTCCCGGGGGTGGACGTTGAAGCCGCCCCGGATAATAACGGTCTTTCTCCGGCCCACCAAATGGAGATAGCCCTCTTCGTCCACCATGCCCAGGTCTCCCGTGAGGAAGAACCCTTCCTGGCTGAAAGCACGGCTGGTCTCGACCGGCTGACGGTAATACCCCACCATGAGCCCCGGTCCCTTCACGGCGATCTCGCCGACGCTCTCGACCGGGAGCTCCGTGCCATCGCTCTCCAGGACCCGGACCTCGCTCCCGCGAAGCGGCCGGCCCACGGTGAAGCGGACCTTGTCGTCGGGATCGTCGGGGCGCGTGACGGACACCGTGGACCCGGTCTCGGTGAGGGAGTACGCGATCAGGAAATTCGGGCACAATCGCTCCCGGACACCGTGCACCAGGCTGTCGCTCACGGGCGCACCGGCGGCGACCCCCAGACGCAGGCTCGACACGTCGGAGTCGACGGTCTCCAACGCTTTGAGCTCGGTCACGAAGAGGGTCGGGACGCCGAATTGCACTGTCGCGCCGTGGCGGTCGATGAGCTCCAGGGTGGCGACGGCATCGAACCCGTCCTGCAGGATCAGCGACGCGCCGGCCACGAGTGCCCCGAGGACGCCGGGTCCGAGGCCGAACACGTGAAAGAGTGCGTTCACGCCGATGACCCGATCACCAGGCACGAGACCTACCGCCTCCGCGGTGGCGGCGGCGACCTGGAGGAGACTGTCATGTGATAGCTCGACACCCTTGGGCTTCCCCGTGGTCCCAGAAGTGTAAAGGATCGTAAAGACGGTGTCGGCAGGCTCGAAAGGAAGCACGTCGTAGCTCCGGCCCGCGCCCGCCGACAACGCGTCCTCGTATTGGAAGATCCGATCGTCGTACCACAGATCCTCCTCGCCGACCGTCACCAGATACTGGAGCTCGGGCAGCTGCGGGATCAGGTCCTCGAAGAGCTGAAGGTAGTCCACCCCGTCCAGGGTCTCGATGCAAACCGTGGCCACCGATTCCGAGTGGCGCAGCATGTACTGCAGCTCCGGCACGGTGAGCCGGGGGTTCAGCGGGACGATCACCGCGCCGAGCTTCGCTGCCGCGAACATGGCGACGACGAACTCGGGGCAGGCCGGCAGGATCAGCGCGATCCGGTCTCCCGCCTCGATGCCCAGGCTGGCCAGATAGGCGGCGAGGGACTCGGACCGGCTCTCCAACTGCCCGAACGTCAGGACCTCGTCGTCGAAGAAAACGAAGGGTGCTTCGGGGTCGGTCGTGGCGCGGCTGGCGAGGGCACCGGCCACCGTCATTCCTGCGGTGCGCTGTAGGAGCGCCATCTCACCTCGTGGCAGGGGATTCGACGTGCGCCCGCAAGATAGAGGCGGACCCCACCGGCGTCAACGCGAGAAGAGAGCTGTATAAACGACTGATCTGCATTGGGTTAGCGACTGATGTCAGACGGGGCCAGAACGGCTCGTACCTCCGATTCGGGCACGGCGTGTGTCCAGAGCTCGCCCGGTGACACACTGCCCATCTTCTGCAGGAGCACGAAGCGGGGAGCGCCTCGGCGCGCCTTCTTGTCTCGAGCGACGAAGCGCATGACGGTTTCGGGGTCCAGGTCCGTCGGCATTCGGGTGGGCATGTCGAGTCGCCGGGAGATCTCGACGAGGCGCGCGGCAGCACCGGGCTCGGTGATGCCCAATCGCTCTCCCAGAGCGGCCTCGAGGACCATCCCCAGCGCGACGGCCTGACCGTGACGGATGCGAAAGTCCGACGCGGCCTCGACCCCGTGGCCGAGTGTGTGCCCGAAGTTCAGGACCTGCCGACGCCCGGCTTCCAACTCATCGTCACCCACGACCGCCGACTTGAGGCGCACCGAGCCCTGCACCACGCGTTCGATGGCGCCGGCATCGCCCGCCAGCACGGCGTCGAGATCGGCTTCCACCGTCGCGAGGTACGTCGCATCGAGGATGGCACCGTGCTTCACCGCCTCCACCAGGCCATCGGCCCGAGCCCACCGGGGGAGGGTGGAGATCACGGCCGGGTCGGTAATGACCATCACGGGCGGATGGAAGGCCCCCACCAGGTTCTTGCCTGCCGGCGCGTCCACGCCGGTCTTGCCACCCACCGAAGCGTCCACCATGGCCAGGAGTGAGGTAGGCACCTGCACCAGGGGAACGCCGCGCATGAAGGTCGCCGCCACGAACCCCGCCAGGTCTCCCGTGACGCCGCCGCCCACCGCGACGATCAGGGTGTCGCGCCCACACCCGTCGTCCAGGAGCGCGTCGGTCAGACGCGCCCACTCCGCACGGTTCTTGGAAGACTCACCGGCCGGAAACGTGAAGAGCGAAGCACGGCGGCCGCTCGCGGCGAGTCGGGAGGTGACCTCCGCTCCGTAGAGCGCGCCGACCGTCTCGTCCGAGATGACGGCGCACCGCCGCCCCTGGGCCGGGTCCAGCAGCCCGGGCAGCTCGGCCAGCAGGCCGCGCCCGATCAGAACCGGATAGCGATGCCCCGCGGCCTCCACCTCGATACCCCGCTGCCGCGCGGTCGCACCCCGCTTCGTTCGCTCCGTGGTACCCTGGTCGGCCGTCAAGGGACTCCACCGCTGAGCTGCACGCGCACCTCCGGCCCGGGTCCCACGGTGAGCACCGCAGCCGCGCGCCCCATGACGTCGAGAGGCACGAGCGTGGCGGGACTGCCGAGGCTGCCCAAACCTCGAGACAGCGTGGCCACGAAGCGATCTCTGGCCACCTGGTCATCCCACACGCTCACCCAGACCAGGGAACGCTCACCGCCGGCCTCGAAGAGCGCGTATCGATCGCCGTCCCATCCGGAGCGGGCCGCCAGCGCCGCGGGCCCGCCGTGGGACTCGAGCAGGATGCCGGTCTCGAGGGCCCCCAGGGAGTTCTCGTACACGGCGTCAGCCGCGCCGACGGAGGCCAACCCGACTTCGGTGGGCCGGTCCGGTGGCTCGCTCAGGAAACGCGTGGGGTCCAGGATCTGCTCTGTGGATTCGGGGAGTCGGTCGCCAAACGGCGCCGGGCGGTCAGGCGCGCTCTGCCACACCGCCTGGACGAACGCGGCCCCCTCCAGGTAGGGGAACAGGAGCGACTCCTGGACGATGGCCGGGGCGGAGGCCAACGCCGGAAATTGGGTGCGCATCATCTCCAGGGCGGGCCGAATCGTGGTGGAGAAGTCCGGGATGGCCGCCAGGTCCAAGGGGAGCCCTTGTGCGCCCATGAGGTACTCGAACATGACCAGGGTGGCGTGACCCTCGATCGCGGACTGGGCCGCCAGCTGACGGTCGTTCCCCCTCTCCTTGGCCGTGATGGAGTCCAGGTCCGTAGCCTGGTCTTGGACGGCGTGAACCAGCTCGTGCACGAGCACGGTCTCGGTGGTGGCCTCGGGCTGATCATCCATGACGAACAGGGTCGCCGCGGCCGGATCGTAGAACCCGGCCACCTGCTCCCCGTAGACGGATAGCAGCAGCGTCCTCAGATCGAGGTCGGCGGGGACCAGGCCCAGCAAAGCGTAGGCGTCCCGAAGCGACTCCGCCTCGGCGGGGGGAAGCTCCTCGTCCAGCTTCTCGACGAGAAACGCCTCGAGCTCGGCACGGCTCCTGCGCTCGACCCGGACAGGCCCCGCCAGGCCCAGGCCCGACCGCTCGGCCAGGTCCGGAAGAAGCCTCGAGGCTTGTCGGGCCAGTGCGGGATCGGACGATTCGGCGAGATCCGTTCCCTGCTCCTGCTGCGCGCCGCATGCGCTTACGAGCAACAAGAGGGCGGTGGCGAGGGTGGGAATCAAAGCACCTCCTCCAATGCCGACGCATCGGCGAAATGACGAAGTCCGGACGCCGCGACACCCGCGCAGGTGACGTGCACCGGTTGGCCCGTGCTCGGGTCGACGAGGTCGGGGGCCACCTCCAGAAGGGGCACGCAGACGAACGCTCGGCCGGACCAACGCGGGTGGGGCACGACCAGATCAGGCGTTCGGATCACACGACTACCATAGAAGACCAGGTCAAGGTCCAGCGTGCGAGGGCCGCCGGCGATCGTGCGCAACCGTCCAGCCCCCTCCTCTGCCCCCTTCAACACCGTGAGCAGATCCTCGGGCGCGAGCCGCGTGGTCCCGTAGACGACGGCGTTCAGGAAGTCTGGCTGCTCCAGGTAGTCGGCCGGCGCCGACTCGTACACCGACGAGACGCGTTCGACCCGCACCGGTCCCGACACGGCCAGCAGGCCCGACCGAAGGTGGTCCAGCCGATCCCCGACGTTGGACCCCATCGCCAGGACTACGGGCGTCGCCCGGGTTTCGCACCCGTCGCTACCGGTCCCCGCCGCCACCCTCCGGAGCCCTTCCATATCGATCCTCCAGACGCACCACGTCGTCCAGGTGCGCCGTGGAGGCCTCGAGGATGTCGCAGTCGGTAAGCGCCTCCATGCGGTGGATCGTTCCCGGCCGCACGCGGTAGCTCTCACCAGCCTCCAGTGCGACCTCCTCGAGCTCGTCCACCTCTGTCCCTACCGTGAAGCACATGCGGGTGAGCAGATGGATGGTTTCATCCTTGACCTCGTGGTACTGCAGCGAGAGGGATTCCCCGGCGTTCACGTGGAGGATCTTGCCTACGTACTGGGGCGTCTCGGCCCATAGCAGCTCGTATCCCCAGGGCTTCTCCACCCGGCGTGGCGTGATCTTCATGGAGCTCCCGTTGTCATTCTCATGGAGTCTGCTGAGGCCCCGGGCCGGGGCTGCGGGGCCTGAGCTCAGTTTCTGTAGAGCTTGCCCGCTGCCCGATCCAGAATGTAGAGACGTCCGTCTCGGACCAGAAGGTCTCCCGAGAAGTCGGGCTCCCTCACGACGCCCAGCTTCGAGGGCAGGCCCTGGCCGTCGAAGTCATAGACGAAGACGCCTTGCGCGCCGGCCGCCACGTAAACGCGGCCGTCCAACGCCGCCGCATCATAGGCAAAGTCCATGCCGGTGAGGACATGCCGGGTGGCGAGGGAGCGCGGATCGGACACGTCGACGATCGCGGCGCCGGCGTCGCCCAAGGCGATCGTCGCCAAGGGGCCGGCGAGGTTGATGGCCACCGCCCGGCCCGGC
>JBDHLD010000154.1:0-6775 GCA_039586035.1 Gemmatimonadota bacterium
ACGTCCAGGGTACCCGGCACCGCCCCCACCGCCTCGTTGGTCACGAAGGCGTAGCGCCCGTCCGGGCTGGCCACCACGCCGTGGGTGACCGGCTGACTGGTGGACAGACGGGCGATCTCCTCGCCTCGCTCCAGGTCGATCACGGCGACGGCCTGCTCCCCCTTGAGGGTGGCCACCAGGAGGCGCCCGTCCGTGGTGGCCTCCAGGTTGTAGGGCGCGCGCCCCGTGGCGAAGCGACGGCTGATCTCCCAGTCGCGAACGTCCACCTCCAGGACCTCCGCGTTCTTGTTGCAGGCCACGTACACGACCCGGTCGGCGTACGCCGCCTGTCCCGACTCGACCCACGTCGGAGAGCACGGCTGGGCTCCCGCCGGGGGCATGGCGGCGCTGACGGAGGCAGGCGTGCCGGCGCCATCCATGGAAACGCCTGCATGCTCCGCCGACCCCATCGCTCCGCCGGGCTGGGACGGGGCCTCATCGCCTCGGCTCGGCGCTGCGCCGGGGTGCTTCACCGCCCCGGGCTCGTCCTCCAGGCCCAGCGAGCCCTCGTGCCCAGGCGTCACCAGGTACCTGGCCGAGACGGCCAGCGCCGCCAGGTCCAACTCGACCAGTTGATCCGAGTGCATGCACACGGAGTACTGGTGGCTGCCGGAGGCGTCGACGCGGCTCCCGTGGGGCATCAGACACGTCTCGACTTTGGCCACTTCCATCATCTGGGGCGTGAACACGACGGAGACCGACGACGGCACCATGTCGCCATGAAGATTGAAGTTGGCGGTCAGCAGCATGCGACCGTCCGGCGTGACGCCCATGGTCGCGGGAAACCGTCCCAGATCGCTCCGGCCCACGAGCGTGTCGGGGCCCGCGTGGAACTGCCACACGGAACCATACGGCGTTCCGTGGGCGATGGTCACGTACCAGTGGCGTCCGTCGGGCGACACGGTGATCCCGTGGGCGCCGTCGATGTCGCCGGGCATGACGCCCACCGGGATCTCACCCTCGACCCAGGCGCCCCGGTCCGGCACGAACGCCACCCGGCTCACCATGTCCGACGACTCGTTGGCCACGTAGACCCTGTGGGTGTCGGCCGCGACGGGGGGCGGCGATGGAACCGCGAACAGATCTGCCGGCCCGAGAAACCCGACGCCGTTGGCCAGGAGGCGGGCTTCGAGGACCGATCCCTCATGAAGCGGCCCAACCGGCCCAGCGGGGGCGCGGCGCGCCGGAGCGAGCAGGGCAGCAGCCAGGCCCAGCGCGAGCAGGGCGCGGGTGCCCCACGTCAGAACGTCGAATCGAGACGGTTTCAAGCGTGCCAGCCTCGGGCGCGGGAGTCGTGAGTGCTCGCGAGCGCCCAACCTACGCCTGCCCGCCTGCCGACGCACCACCGGATTCGGCAGACGGCGTGGGTTCGGCGGTGGGGATCTGGTAGAGCGGCCGTGGTTCCAGCTGGAAGGTCACATGCTCGATACCGTGGGCCGAAAGATGGCCCCGGATCTGATCCAGGACCCTCACCTGGCACGTGGGATCGTCGATCACGCCGTGGCCGCTCAGCGCCACGAACCCGCTGGTCAGCGTCCAGACGTGAAGATCGTGGATGTCGTGCAGATCGGGAATCTCCTGCAGCTCGGCCACCAGCCGGTCCATGTCGATGTGGGAGGGGGCCGCCTCCATGAGCACGTCCGTCGCTTCCCGCACCAGCCTCCAGGCGCTGATCAGGATCAAGGCGGCGATCAGCAGGGAGATGATGGGGTCGGCCAGGGTCCAGCCCGTCAAAAGGATCACGAGACCGGCCGTGATCGCCCCCACGGACCCGAGCAGGTCGCCCAGCACGTGCAGGTACGCGCCCCGCATGTTCAGGCTGTGGCCCGCGTGACTGTGCAATAGAAGCGCGCCCGCCACGTTTACCCCCAGCCCGATGGTGGCTATGACCAGCATCAGGGGACCGTTGACCTCCGGCGGGACCCTGAGGCGCTCAAACGCCTCCCAACAGATCAGCCCCGCGATCACCAGCAGCGTGGCGCCGTTCACGAGGGCAGCGAGGATCTCCAGCCGTACGTAGCCGTACGTCCGCCGCTCCGTGGGCGGCCGCATTGCCAGACGCATGGCGACCAAGGACAGGAGCAGCGCGCCGACGTCCGTGAACATGTGGCCGGCGTCCGCCAGCAGCGCCAGCGAGTTGGAGAGCACGCCGCCCACCACCTCGACCACCACGAACAGGCCCGTAATGGCCAGCACGAAGCGGAGGCGACGGCGTTCCCCCTCCCGGTCACGTTCGCCGAAGCCCGAGTCGCCCTCCGCCGGACCTCCACGGACGTGACTGTGGGAATGACGATGATGGTGTGCCATGACTCGCCAACCGCTCCCCGTGGAGCGATGATGGTTCGGTCCGGATGGGTCGGGGCCGCCGCCGTTGACCGGAACTGCGCCCGCTCCCTGCATGGACCCGCAACCTAACTCGACCTCGACGCCCCCCTCAATCGCCGCCGTCGATGCCAACGACGCTCGAGCCCGAAAGCCGGTCGGACGATCCCAGCTTCCGGGAGCGCGTCCTCCGGGTGGTCGCGGCGATCCCCGAGGGCAGGGTCGTCAGCTATGGTGGGGTCGCGATCCTGGCCGGAAGCCCCCGAGCCGCGAGGGGCGTGGGGTCGGTTCTGAACGCACACGGAGGCGACGTGCCGTGGTGGCGCGTGGTGAACGGGTCCGGCCGAGTCGCACCGACCCGCCCCAGACACGCGGCGCGGCTTCAGCGATCGCTGCTGGAGGCCGAGGGCGTTCGGTTCTCGGAGGGCCAAATCGACTTCGACCGGTTCGGCTGGACGGGCGAGGCGATCACCGGCGCGGGTCCACCGCGTTGTTGAAGGCGGAGCCACCGCCCTATCTTTCAGTGTGATCCCCAGACGCCGATGCACCGCGACCCCGGTCTTGATGATGCTGGTGACGGGGGCAGCGTGTGCGCCGGCGGCACCGTCCGCATCCGACGAATCCGAGGCCGTGACGTACGATACCATAGAAGAGGCCCATGCGGCCCTGACAGAGCAGCTGATCGATCGTCCGGGAGTCACCGGAACGGCCATCGGCGCCTGCGACGGGAACCCGTGCCTCAAAGTTTACGTAGTGCGTAGAGACGACCCGGTGCTTTCGGAGGTCCCCTCGACTCTCGGAGGCTACCCCGTCGACATCGAGGTCAGCGGGGAGTTCCGGGCGGGCGGCACCGATCCCTCGGGATCCGGTGGGGCTTGATGCACCATGGCTGTACCTGACGAAGGGATGGACCTTTGAGCGCGTTCGAGATCCCTTTCAGACGCACGTTCGCCTGGCTTCGGGCGTTCCTGATCCCCGCCGCGCGCTTCGGCGTGCGCGGCGCGATCATCCTCTACGGGGCCGTGCTGCTGGTTACCGGCATCTGGCTGAGCTGGTTCGGTGACGGCCCGCCACCCGTGCCGGGGAGCGGCCTGTCCCTGTCGGTGATGGAGCTACCCCAGGAAGCCCTCGATCGCGCATTGACGGCCCACGCGACCCACGCCGGCTCGCTCCTGGACCGTCCCGGGGTCGTCGCGGCCGGCGTCGGACTGGACGCCGCCGGTCAGCCGGCCCTCAAGGTCTACGTGACCGAGGCCGCGGTCCTCGGCCTGCCCGCCAGCCTGGACGGCGTGCCGGTCACGCTCGACGTGGTCGGCGAGATCTGGGCGCTCCAGGACGCCCCCGCAACGCTCTGCCCCGACTGTGGTGACGCTCGCGACGAGCCCGCCGACGCCAAGCCGGCGTCCCGGTTCGAGCGGCCCGTTCCGATCGGCGTGTCCGCCGGCCACCCGTCCATCACGGCGGGAACGATCGGCGCCCGCGTCACCGACGGATCCAAGGTGTTCGCGCTCAGCAACAATCACGTGTTCGCCGCAGAGAATCGCGCCAACATCAACGATCACGTGCTGCAGCCCGGTCCCGTGGACGGAGGCGTGAATCCGGCCGACGCCATCGGCACGCTCGTGGACTACGAGCCGGTCGAGTTCTCATTCGGATCGTCGAACACGATGGACGCCGCCATCGCCCTTTCCACGACCGAGAACCTGGGCAACTCGACGCCCGCAGAGGGTTACGGCACACCCAGGTCGGAGACGGTCAGCCCCAAGATCGGGCTCAAGGTCCAGAAGATGGGCCGCACGACCGGCCACACCCACGGCTCCATCGACGCCATCATGGCCACGGTGAACGTGCGGTATCACCAGGGGCAGGCGCGGTTCGTGAACCAGATCCTGATCAAGCCCGGCAGCTTCAGCGCAGGCGGTGACTCGGGATCGCTCGTCGTCGCCGAGGGCGGGAGCGACGACAAGAAGCCGGTCGGACTGGTCTTCGCGGGCAGCACCCTCGTAAGCATCGCCAACCCCATCGATCCCATTCTCGAGCGGTTCGGCGTCACTATCGACGGCAGCGACTAGTGTGGTGCTGCAGGGGTCTGGTAGCCAGCACTTAAGAATCACCAGCGATCAGGGGCCACCATGGCGAAGCGAGGGATCGAGGACGCACATCGGAAGCTGACGGACCGTATCATCGACCTGCCGGGCATCGCCGGCGTAGGCGTAGGCTCCAGCGGTGGGAAGCCGTGCCTCAAGGTCTACGTGGAGACGGGAGGGTCGGTGCTGCGCCGTAAGATCCCGTCTTCCGTCCTTGGCTTCCCGGTGTCGGTGGAGAAGTCCGGACCCATCCGAGCCCAGTGAAGCGACCGTCCACTCGTGAGGGCGCGGCCATGACGGACCGGCTTCTCGCCGCGATCCTGCTTTTCGGCGCGATCCTCACGGCCGGGTGCGATCAGCAGGGCGCGTACGGCGATACGGACAGCATCATCCTCGCCACTTCTCCCGATCTCTGGGCCGAGATCCAGGACTCGGTCCTGGCCGCCCTCGAACCTCGGGTGTTCACGGTCCGCCAGGAGCAGACCTTCCAGGTCACGTTTCAGGATCCAGGCCACAGCGACTGGGGCAACCTGAGGCGCTTCAAGCAGGAGCTCCTCATCGGCCGCGCCACCGACCCTTGGATGACCGAGGCCGTGGCGCAGCTCGACACCAACGAGCTCGATCCGCCCCAGCTCCTGCAGACGTACAACGTGTGGGCGCGGGGGCAGAACGTGACGGTCATGCTCTTGTCCCCCACCGGCGGAACCGAGGAGGTGCTGGGGCTGCTCGACGAGCTACACGAGCTGTTCGACCGGCAGTTCCGGGAATATGCTCAGGCCCGCATGTTCACCACGGGTCCCGACTCGGCCCTGGCCGACACGCTCGAGGCCGAGGCCGGCTTTTCGCTCATCGTGCCCGAGGTGTACTACTGGGACCGCCAGGACGGCGTCTACATCTTCCGGAACGACAACCCCGACCCGTCGGAGCTGATTCGCCAGATCACGGTCACCTGGCGAACCCCGGCCTCCCAGGAGCTGGACACCGAGGGGCTACTGAGCTGGCGTGCCGACGTGGCTGCCGCCTACTTCGGGACGCCCCAGGACGTCGACCTGGGATTCGTCGAGGAAACGACGGGCCAGCTCGACGGGAAGGACATGTTTCAGGTCCAGGCGGTGTGGGAGAATCCCCCCGAGCTCGATTGGCCGGCGGGTGGCCCGTTCATCACCCGGGCGATCCGCTGCTCCGGCGACGATCGGCTGTTCCTGATCGACGCCTGGCTCTACGCTCCCGGCAAAGCCAAGTACGAGTACATGATCCAGCTGGAGACGATCCTGGACTCGTTCCGGTGCGACCTCGGAGCGACCTGAGCGCGAGACGGATGTAGGGGAGACGGCCGGGCCCCAACACCGCACCCGACCCCGTTGCCCACTGACGACCGCCCCCCCGAGAGTCCGCCCTACACACCCCCACGTACGACGGAACGCGCGAGAGGCTTCACCCGCCGTTCTCGGGCCTCGACTCTGGACCCTACGGAGTGGACCCACTCGGGGGTTTCGGGACTTCAATCGGCGGCGCGGCGTGCCGATCACCTATGAGTGAGACCCGGGGTTCGGCGCCCTTGGGGGAGGGATCTGCATAGGCTCAGGGGATCGGGTCGTGCGGCGGGGTGGTGGATGCCCCCTGTTCTCTCGTCGGCCCCGGGCTCATCCCCCTTCTTCTGTCAGTCTGGCCAGCGTGATCAGGTCCGGCACCTCGAGATCAGGCTTCGCTGCCGCGGGTGGCGTGGCTCCGAACCCGGCCCGGCCACCTCGGCGGTTCACCCAGACCGTCGTCAATCCCAAGGCGTTGGCCGGCGCGATGTCATGGAAGAGGCTCTGAGCCACGTGTAGGACCTCCGACGGCGGTATCCCCAGCCGCTCCAAGGCCATGTGGAAGTGGCCCGGCGCCGGCTTGTAGCTGCCGACCTGCTGGGCCGTGACGACCTCGTCCATGGCCACGCCGAGATGGCGCGCGCTGAGCTCGAAGAGGTCGTCATCGATATTCGAGACGGCAGCAAGCCGAAACCGCCGTTTCAGCGTGGCCAACGCCTCCGGCGTGTCCGAGAAAGCCGGCCAATCGGCCAGCGACGCCCGTAGCGCGTCTCGCTCCTGCGCCGTCGGCGTGAATCCGACCTTTGCCGCGATCGCGTCCACCGTCCGACGCAGAACTTCGCCGTACGGTTTGTAGACACCGGCCTGGATCTCGGATTCCGTCGATCCGAACAGCTCGAGCGCCTCGTCGTCCGTGCCTGTCCACCCATGGGACTCCAGCAACGGCTTCAGGGCACGCAGAATCCCCGTCTCCCAATCGATGAGGGTGCCGTAGCAGTCGAAGGTGAGTGCACTGAA
>JBDHLD010000051.1:0-27716 GCA_039586035.1 Gemmatimonadota bacterium
CCCAACCCGCCCGCCCATCTCCCTACACCCCCCGACCGACTTCCCCCGACAGCCCGCCGGAGCCCCCTCCAGGTAGAATACGGGGTGACCCGAGGGCGCCTCCGCGTGCTTGTCTGATGGCCGCCGGCTGTGCTGCCCTCCGACAACGCTCACACACGCATTCAGGTGATAGAATCATGGCCGTCCTCGAAAGTGAAATCCCGGCCGCTACCCTGATTCCCGAAGGCTTCCCGCGAGGGGTCAAGCTCCTCCACGACCCCGTTCGCAACAAAGGCACCGCCTTTTCGGACGCGGAGCGCGAGGCGCTGGGGATCCGGGGGCTTCTTCCGCCTCGAGTCCTGACGCAGGACCTGCAGGTCAAGCGCGTGATAGAGAACCTCCGCGCCATGGGCAGCGACCTCGAGCGCTACATCGACCTCGTCTCCCTGCAGGACCGAAACGAGATGCTCTTCTACCGCGTGGTCTTGGACCACCTGGAAGAGCTGATGCCCATCATCTACACGCCCACGGTGGGGAAGGCGTGTCAGGAGTTCGGTCACATCTTCCGGCGCCCCCGTGGGCTGTACGTCTCGGCGTACGACCGGGGACACGTGGCCGAGGTGCTCCGCAATTGGCCACACGAAGACGTGCGCATCATCGTCGTGACCGACGGCGAGCGCATCCTCGGGCTGGGGGACCAAGGCGCCGACGGCATGGGAATCCCCATCGGGAAGCTCTCGCTCTACAGCGCGTGTGCGGGGATCCATCCCACCAACACCCTGCCCGTGATGCTGGACGTGGGGACCGAGAACCAGGCACTCCTGGAAGATCCGCTGTACCTGGGGATTCCGAGGCATCGACTCCAGGGTGACGCATACGACGAGCTCGTGGAGGAGTTCTTCGACGCAGTGGCGGAGGTCTTCCCCAGGGCGGTCGTGCAGCTCGAGGACTTCGCTACGGGGAACGCCTTCCGTCTCCTGCAGCGCTACCGCCAGAAGTACTGCACCTTCGACGACGACATCCAGGGGACGGCGGGCGTGGCCCTCGCGGGCATCTACTCGGCTCTGCGGATCACGGAGAAGGCGCTGGGCGACGACCCCTACCTCTTCCTCGGCGCCGGCGAGGCCGGAATCGGCATCGCCGACCTCATCGTGGCTGCGCTGAGACATGAGGGGTGGAGCGAGGAGGACGCCCGGAAACGGTGTTGGTTCTTGGACTCGAAGGGATTGGTGGTGAAGAGCCGAACGGACCTGGCGTCCCACAAGCTTCCCTACGCCCACGACGCCGAGTTCACCCCGAGCCTGCTGGAAGCGGTGGAACGGATCGAGCCCGGAGCGTTGATCGGGGTCTCGGGACAGCCGAGCACCTTCGACGAGCCGGTGCTGAACGCCATGGCGCGGCTCCACGACCGCCCCGTCATCTTCGCGCTCTCCAATCCGACGTCGAAGTCCGAGTGCACGGCGGAAGAAGCGTACCGGTGGACCGAAGGCCGGTGCATCTTCGCTTCGGGAAGCCCCTTCGACCCGGTCGAGTTCGATGGTGAGAGGCTGGTGCCGGGGCAGGGCAACAACGCTTACGTGTTCCCGGGCGTGGGATTGGGGCTGATCGTATCCGGCGCTTCACACTGCACCGACGAGATGTTCTTCGTGGCGGCCCGGACGCTGGCGGGCATGGTGAACCTGGACGACCTGCGGCAGGGTCGCATCTACCCGGCCCTGAGCCGGATTCGGGAGGTGTCCTCCCACATTGCCGAAGCCGTGGCGTCGGTGGCCTTCGAGCGAGGGCTGGCCCGCGTAGCGCCTCCGGATGACCTGGGCGAGGCGGTGCGTGACGCGATGTTCACGCCGGAGTATCCGACGTACGCGTAGGGCCTGGTTCGCCGCCGGGGCTTGTCCTTGGATTCGCCGGCGATCTCGGGTCCGACCTTCACCCGCAGATGCGTACTGGGTCGCCCGACCTCTGGACTCCGCCCTCCAGGATCGTCGCAACGCCAGGCTCATTAGCGATCCGCCTGAGATTCTTGCTCGTGTCGCCTTCGTCCGCAGCCCGTTCCCGAACCTCGGGTGGCCCGAGGACCGAGAGTGCGACCTCAGCGATGACGAACAGAGCCGTCAGCATCAGTAGCTCGGGACCACCGACGGTCTGCGGCCCCTTCTCGCCGTGGTACCAGGCGAGGACAAGGGTCACGAGGAAGCCTGGCCCACCACGATGAGGATGCGGAGTTGGAAGGGTGCCGACGGGATAAGTGGCTCGGCGACGACGTCCATCACCTGGAGCACGACCCACGCCCCCGCGATGTAGGCCAGCGCCCACTGGACGAGCTTGCGCTCCTTGAGGCGGGTCAGGAGGGAAAGGAGTCAGGGCTCGCTTCCGTACTTTTCCAGTAGCGCCTGGAAGCGGGGATGGTCGCGGATGGGGTCCCACTGCGGATGAGCGCGGAGGCTTCCGACGTTCATGATCGACGGGTTCTCGAGCAGCCACTCGATCTGGTCCAGCGCATCGTCGAAGTCACCTACCATCACGTACACCCTCGCGAGCCATGGGTGTGCTTGCTGAAACGCGGCGAGCGCCTTTGCCTCAAGAGCGGTCTCGACGGCCTGGTCCCGGCGTCCCAGCCCGGCGTAGGCGATGGCGAGGCGTCCAAGAACATGGTCCTCCCAAAGAGAATCGGGGGCGAGGACCTCCAGGTGTACTCTGGCGGAGTCGTAGTAGGCCAGCGCCAGTTCCGGCCGTTCGAGGAGGGCGTAGATCTCGCCCAGGAGCAGCTCCGCATGCGCGAGGTCGTCCCGAAGCCTGGACAACGGCCGATTCGGGTCTTCACCAGCCTCCGCGAGTACGGAGCGGGCGCGCGATTGGGAGAGGACGCGCTCGACTACCTCCGCCGCTCGCCGGTAGTCGCGCACCAGCAGATACGCTTCCGCGTAAAGGAACTCCGCCCCTCCCGCCTCCGGCACCGCCGCACGGTAGGCATCCAGCATCCTCAGGGCTCTCTCGCCGTCGCCCGGAATCAGAGCCAAAAGCCGGATGAACGAGCCGTCCCCCTCCAGGGCTCGGCGAACATCGGCGCGGTTGGGCCCCGGCGTGTTCTCCCCAGCTCGCACGCCGGGACTCCCAGGGACGCCAGGCCGAGCGGGAGGCGGGCGCCGGACGCCGACGGCGTCCGGCGGGATGCCGCCCAACGCAAGGAGCCGTGCGAACGTCTCCTCGGCCTCATCGAATCGCCGCAGCGTAACCTGGGTCCACGCCAGGCCGAGCAGCCGCGTGGGTTGCCGGGGGTCCAGCTCGATGGCCCTTCGGTAGCTCCCCAATGCCTCCTCGAACCTGCGCGCTCGCCGCAGCACAGTAGCCAGGCCGTAGTGCGCCCGGCCGGCGTTGGGCAGTCCCGCCGTAGCCAGGGCGAACTCCCTCGTGGCCATCAGGTTGTCTCTGGGGCCCGCGAAGTAGTAGGTGCCGGCGGCGAAGTGCGCCTCGGGCAAGTCAGGATCCAGCTCGAACGCGCGATCCAGGGCAGCCTTGGCCGCGCGAAGCCGGTCTTCGGCGCGATCCCATCTTCTCAGAAAGACCAGTATGTGGTAGGTCGCGAGCTCGGCATCGGCGAGAGCGAAGTCCGGATCGAGCTGGACCGCCTGTTCGAGCAGCATCTCACGTTGCTCTTCCACCTCGCCGAACTCCAGCGCTCGTAGGTAGAAGGCGTAGGCTTCCGTGCTCTGGGTCGGGCGTGCGTCGATGCGGGCCAGCTCGTCCGGGGCCAACGACGCCTCGAGCCGCTCGGCCACGCTCCGGGCCACGTCGCTCTGGACCGCGAAGATGTCGCTGAGGTCCCCGTCGTAGGACTCGCCCCAGAGGTGCTCGTCGGTCCGGGCGTCGATGAGCTGGACCGTAATGCGCAGGCGGTCCCCGTCCCTTCGCACGCTCCCCTCGAGGATGTTGGTCACGCCCAGCTCGTCGGCGATCTGCCGCAGGTTCCGGTCCCGGTCTTCGTACTCCAGCACCGACGTGCGCGAGATGACCTTCAGCGCCGCGATCCGCGCCAGGTGCGTGAGGATCTCCCCGTGGACACCGGCGGCGAAGTAGGCGTCCTCTGGGTTGGGGCTCAGGTTGTCGAACGGGAGCGCGGCGACGGACGGCCGCCCCTCGTCGGGCACGGCTGGAGGGGACGGCCCGGTGTCGTCCGGCCCCCGCCAGAACGGCACGGTGAGCACCAGCGCCGCCAACGCGACGGCTCCGGCCCCGGCGATCCAGCGACCCGCGGTTCTTGCCGGGGCCGACGCTTCCTGTCCTACCGCCGTGACCTCCGTGGTGGATCCGCCCATGGCATCCGAGAACTCCGCCACCGTCCCGTATCGGTCGGCCGGAGCCTTGGCGAGCGCCTTCATGAGCGCCTGATCGACGCCCTCGGGCACGGTCTCCCGCAGCACCCGCGGCCGGACGGGCCGCTCCGTGAGCAGCTTCGCGACGATCGCGTGCGTGTTCGGCCCGGTGTGCGGAGGCTCGCCCACCAGCATCTCGTAGAGCACCGCGCCCAGCGAATAGACGTCACTGCGGGCGTCCGTACGCTCGCCGGTGGCCTGCTCGGGGCTCATGTACTGGGGTGTGCCGACGCTCACTCCCGTAAGCGTCAACCGCTCGTGCTCCGTGGCCGCGAGGGCCTTCGCGATGCCGAAGTCGGCCACGACGGCGTGGCCTTCCTCCAGCAGGATGTTGGCGGGCTTGACGTCCCGGTGGATGACGCCGTGCCGGTGCGCCGACTCCAGGGCTCCAGCGACCTCACGGGCGATCTGAACCGCCTCGTCGATGGGCAGCTGCTGGTCACGGTCGAGCCGTTGACGAAGCGACTCGCCCTCCACGTAGGGCATCACGAAGTAGAGCAGACCGTCGGCGTCGCCCGAATCGTAGACCGGCAGGATGTGGGGGTGGGTGAGGCCAGCCGCGATCTCGATCTCGCGCAGGAAGCGGTCGGCCCCGATAGCTGCCGCCAGATCGGGGTTCAGGACCTTGAGGGCGACCTTGCGATGGTGTTTGAGGTCCTCGGCCAGATAGACCCTGGCCATCCCGCCCACGCCGATCTCCCGCTCGACCGTGTAGCGGTCGGCCAGTGCCGCTTGGAGGCGCGTCGCTGACGCGTCCACTCGTCAGCCTCCCGGCGCATGAATGCTCGGCTCGACGCGATCGAACCGGGCTAGACCCCGCAATGGTGAGACTAATGCGCGGAGCGCGGCAGGGGCGTAGGGAACGGGATGAAGCCAACGTCGGGGTTTTCCCCACGGCCGGCTCAGCCACCCGACCGGATGCCGCTCAATGCGCCCCGACCCCTTGTCCCGACAGCCCCCCGGATTCAGGGATTTCCCCACAGCGCTCCAGGCCTACCGACCCTATAGTAAGATGTTGGAGAGGTTTACCCATGCCCTATTCGTAGGCCTCTCGTCCGCTGGGAGGGCCCGGTGCGTTTCGTTGCTCAAGCCAAAGAGCGCGAGTCGGTAGCGTGGGCGGGGATCTACTTGGCGACAGAGGGTGAGCCGGCAGCCGCCGCCCGGCGCGTGGAGGCTCATTCACGCCAGCGTAGTTCCTCCTGCGGCCAGGTCCCATCCCCATCTCTGGCCCACTCTCGTCGAAACCCGCTCGGGGGCTATGGATGCCCTCGATGATCCTTTTGCGGAATCCGTTGCGAAAGTCCGGAAGGCAGGGAACCGGATTACCAGCCCTGACAAAGCCAGGCGGGTGCTGGTGGACTAGCTGCGACAAGACGGTGCGGTAGCGCCTTACTCGCGCCGCTCGTCAGGGCGATGGAAGGAGGCCGGCGTTGATGCGGACGCGGTGGTTGGCCCTTGTCCTCGCGTGCGACCTCTTGCCCCGAGCTGCGACCGGTCAGGAGGCCAGCACGATCACGGGCGCGGTCACGTCGATCGGTGGCACGCCTCTTTCCTCGGCTCAGGTCTATGTTCCGGGCACGCCGATCGGCGGCCTGACGAACGAGCAGGGCCGCTACCTTCTCCTGGACGTACCGGTTGGGCCTGCGGTGGTGCGAGTGGAGCTCGTGGGCTACCGGACGGAAGAGCTCGTAGTCACGGTCTCCGCGGGTGAGACGACCACAGCGGACTTTCAGCTGGCGTGGAGCGCCATCGCCCTGGACGAGATCGTGGTCACGGGCACCGGCAAGGCGTTTCAGAGGAAGCAGCTGGGCAACACCATCGCAACGGTGGACGCCTCCGAGCTCGAGGACGCCCCCGTCTCCAACTTCTCGGAGCTGCTGCAGGCCCGGGAGCCGTCCGTCGTGGGGCTCACGTCCGACGGGGCGGCCGGCTCGGGCACGCGCATCCGGATTCGGGGCAGCAACAGCCTGTCGATGTCCAACGAGCCGGTGGTCTATGTGGACGGCATCCGCGTGGACAACGCGGGTGACATGGAGAGCGATGGCCGCGGTGGAGAAGCCGGCTCGCGCCTGGACGACATCAACTGGGAGTCGGTGGAGCGCGTCGAGCTCCTGAAGGGGGCGGCGGCCGCCACGCTCTACGGGAGCGAAGCCTCTTCTGGGGTCATCCAGATCTTCACCAAGACGGGACGCCCCGGCGACGCACGTTTCAACGTCCGGCTGGAAGCGGGCACGTCGACGTACCCCGACGTCATCACGCCCAACGCCGGCTTCGCGACGGACGAAGACCACGCGGCCCACCTGAGCGAGATGTTCCGTGAGACCCTCGAGCCTTTCCAGGTCTTCGAGCGCGACTTCACAGGCGACATGCTGGAGCGGGGCAGCTCCCAGGCGATCTCGGCCGACGTGACCGGAGGCTCCGACCAGGTCCGGTACTTTCTTGCCGGGCGCTACTCCGCCGAAGACGGTCCCCTGGGCGCCCAGGAGCTGGGCGGGGCCAGGGACAAGGTGCGCCGCATCCACGCGAACACGTCGCTGACGTTCCTTCCCCGGGAGAGTCTCACGCTCCGGTTGACGGGCAGCTTCACCGACGCCGCCGTCGAGACGTTCAACCGGAACAACAATACCACAACGTCGCCGATCACGTTCACGATGGTGTCCAAGCCCGATCGCGCGCACTGCGCAGGCTCCAGCCTCGACACCACCCGCATGTTCGGCAGCTCGACGCCCGTATGTACCGGGCCGGGCAACCCGTGGGGGGCATGGGGGGGGGGAACGCCACGGGAAGCGATGCAGTTCGAGTGGGTCGACCACTCGCGCCACCTCACGGGAACGGTTGGACTCACCTGGGCCGCGACGCCCGGGATCTCGGTGGACGCGCTCGTAGGCATGGACCAGGTGGACCACCGGAGCACCTGGCTGTGGCCGTTCGATTGGCGTGTGGACGGGATCGCCTGGGGCCCCCCGGACGAGGGATCCCGCTCCATCCTGAACCGCAGTCACCGCGAGCTTACCCTTGACACGAAGCTGGCGTGGAGCGCCCGCCCCGGCTCCGACTTCAGCTCCGACTTCGTCGCGGGGCTGCAGACGTTCACGTCCGACACGTGGTTCACGGGGCCAATCTGGGGTGGCGTGTTCCCTGGCCCGGGGATCGAAGTGATCCAGGCAGGTCAGTTCACGAGCGGCGCCGACGATTTCAGCTCCAAGGTGAGCCTGGGAACGTACCTGCAGGAGCAGGTCGGCTACCGGGACTGGATCTTCGCGACCCTGGGCGCTCGGTTCGACAAGACCAGCGCCTTCGGCAGCGAGGCCGGCAGCGCCTTCTACCCCAAGGCCAGCTTGTCCGCCATCGTGAGCGAGCTTCCCGCCTGGAGCGTGTCGTGGCTGCCCACTTTTCGGCTGCGGGCCGCCTACGGTCAATCGGGCCTCCAGCCCGGCGCGTTCGACAAGCTCACGACGTACGCGCCGGTCCGGACCCCCGACGGCGCGGGTGTCGACCCGGAGAACATCGGCAACGCCAACCTGAAGCCCGAACGGGCGACCGAGATCGAGCTGGGCGCAGAAGCCGAGACGCTGAGCGGGCGACTCGGGCTCGACGTGACCTACTGGGACCGGACGACCCTGGATGCCCTGGTCCTCCGGCCCTTCCCGGCCGCGGGCGGCTTCCTCAACAGTCAGCTCGACAACATCGGCCAGGTGGACGCCCACGGCTGGGAGCTTCAGCTGACGGTGGTGGCGGTGGACGTCTCCGACGCGACGCTGAGCCTGTTCGCGAACGGCGCCTACCTGTCGGAGGTCATCACCAGCATGGGCGGGGCGCCCCTCACGAGGATATCCGGCGGCTACCAACGGTATCGGAACGCCCTGGCCGAGGGGTACGCGCCGGGATCGCTGTTCGGCGCCCGTCTCCTACCCGTCTGCGGGCCCGGGATCGAGCGAGTCTGCTACACGCCGGGCACCTCCGTTCCCTACGACTCGAACGGAGACGGCGTGCCGGATTCCGTCTCGGAGTTCCAGGCCTTCCTGACCTCCATGGACGGTGTCTCCCTGAGCCATCCGGGCATGGCGCCGCTCATGGACGACGAGGACGGCGACGGAGACCCGCTGGACCACTACCTGGGCAAGACGACCCCCGACTGGCAGGGAAGCCTCGGCGGCACGCTGACGCTCTGGGGTCGCCTGACCGTCAATACTCTGTTCGAGTATCGGGCCGGCAACTACGCGGTGAGCAACCTCACCGACGCGTTCCGGAACTCCATGTTCAGGAACACGCGGGCGTCCGCGGCCGTGGAGGCCACGCTTCTGGATCCGTCCACCCGAACGGACGCCGACGCGCGCCTAGACGCCGCCACGAGGTGGGCGACGGAGTACAGGTCCATTTCTCCCTACAGCGGCATGAACCTGGTGGAAGCGGGCGACTTCGTCCGGTGGCGTGAGCTGAGCGTCGCCTACCGGTTACCCGCGGCCTGGAGCCAGGCCATCGGCCTCGACGACGTGACCCTTGGTGCGACGGGTCGGAACCTGGTCATCTGGACCGGCTACAGCGGCACGGATCCCGAGGTCAACGCCGTCAGCCGGTGCGGCGGGGGCGGCGAGGCAAACCTCTGGTGCAACTTCATCGACTCCGTGGACGCGTTCGGGCTGCCGCTCCAGCGCCGCTTCACCTTCAACGTTCGCTTCGGGTTCTGAGGCGCGGGAAAGGAGATCGTCGCCATGATCGCGACACGATCCGCGAAGAGCTTCCTCCTCGTGCTGATCGCCACGGCCGCGGCGCTGGGATGCGAAGGGCTGCTGGACGTGGAGAATCCGGGCAGCATCAATGACGCGGACATCCGGAACGCCGACGCCGCCGACCTCTGGGTCAACGGATCGCTCCGCAAGGTGCAACGGGGATGGGACAACATGCTCTCACTCCTCTCCCCGACGTCGGACGAGCTCCGCTGGCGCGGCCGCTTCGCCTGGTGGGGCCAGCTCGACCGGGGTGATCTGGACGACCCCGGCAACTCCGCCCTCAATAGGTTCCGCGGGGCAGCAGCCGCCCAGTGGATGGCGGACGAAGCGATTCACGTGCTGGATAGCCTCGACGCGGCGGACGGGCTGGGTGAGCAGCGTACCGGGCTGGCGCTCGCCTACCTGTATGGGGCCATCGCGTACGCCACCATTGCGGACGGCATGGAGGACTACGCGCCGTCGGACCGGACGGAGCCCGGCCCGGCTCTCGGACCCGAGAACATGGGGTCCCTCTACGACAAGGCGGTCGAGCACGCGACCTCGGGGTTGGCCATTCAAACCGACGGCGAGCTCGGTCGCAACCTGTTCGCCGCCCGGGCCCGCGCTCGGCACGCGGCACAGGTTTGGCGTCGCATTCGGCCGGCGCCGGCGGACACATCCGGAGGGGGACTCATCGCGGACGGCGGACCCGCCGCCGCCGACGCGCTGGCCGCCCTGGCGATGGACGGAAGCGATTGGCGGTACCAGTTCCGTTTTGCCTTCGAGGTCATTGTCTCGCTCACGGCCCAGAGCTTCAACTGCCCCGCGGAGATGCGCATCGGCGAACGCTATGCGGTCCTGGACATGAACGGATTGGCTGAGGCCATCGTGCTGATGGATCCCATCGACGGCGTGCCCGACCCCTGGCTGGAACGTCTCCTCCTCGAAGAACTCCCGGCCGCCGTGCCATGCGACAGCCCCAACCTCACCGTCTTCAGCGCGCGGGAGATGCACCTGATCGTTGCCGAGCACGCGCTGGCCGAGGGCGACCTGGACACGTTCGCCGAGCACGTGAACCTGGTGCGCTCGCTCGAGGGGCTCAGCCCCTGGACTCCCGATTCGGGCATCACGGCGAGGGACCTGCTGGTCTACGAGCGCCAGAGTCAGCTGTTCCTCATGGGTCGCCGGCTGGCCGACATGTACCGGTTCGGGATCCAGTCGGACACCTGGGATCCGGGCTCGGTGGCGGCTCAGCTGCCGGGAACGCTGTTCCCCATCCCCACCTCCGAGATCGAAGCAAACTGCTACCTGAACGGGAGCTGCGGATGAGGGGGCCTGAACGCGTCTGGGCACGGCACAGGCGCTCGGCGGTTGGTGGCGCTCCCCGGGAGTTGGATACCCACAGTCACCCGCGGTGCGTCCCGAAAGGACGCAACGCCAACGCGCCCGCCGGGTAGCGCTCTACCATGCCGTCTCTCTTCGACCGCCTGAAGGAGCGGAAGCTCGTCCAGTGGGCGCTGTCCTACCTGGCCGGCGCCTTCGTCGTGGTCCAGCTCATGGACGCCCTGGAGAGCGCGCTGGGCCTGACGCCCACGGTCCAGCAGGCGATCCTCGTGTTTCTGGGCGTGGGCTTCCCGATCACGCTGATCCTTGCCTGGTACCACGGCGAGCAGGGCCGCCAGCGGGTGAGTTGGGCCGAGGCGCTCATGATCGGCGGGCTGGTGGCCACCGGTGGGATCGCGGCCGGTTTCCTAGGGCGCGGTGACACCGACGGCCCCCTGGCCGGACCAGACGCCGGCGCGGAAGGGGGCGAAATCGACCCGGGCCGGGTCGTGGTGCTCCCGTTCCGCGTCGCGTCCGCCGACCCCGATTTGCAGACCTTGCGTGAGGGCATGCTCGATCTGCTCTCGCCCCTGCTCTCGGACGCACCCCGCATGGTGGACGCGAGCACGACCTTGGCGGCGTGGCGGGCGCAGGTGACGTCCGAAGATCAAGACCTCGGGGAGGCGGAAGCGGTCGGGCTCGCTCGCCGCCTGGGCGCCGGCCGCGTCGTCCTGGGCTCGGTGGTGGGCGCCGAGAACGAGTTCGCGGTCACCGCCCGACTCCTCAGCACGTCAGACGGAGCGGCCATCGGCGACGTGACGGCCGAGGGCCCCGCGGCGCGCCCGTGGTCGGTGGCGACGCAGGTCGCGGGCCAGATCATGGGTCTGGAGGCCGGAGAGCAACGGGCCCGCATGGACTACCTCGAGGACGTGCCCGTGGAGGCCGTGAGGGCGTACCTGCGGGGGAGGCGGCAGTATCGGCGTACGGTTTTGAGTGAAGCCCGCGCGCACTTCGTGCGTGCCCTCGACATCGACAGCACGTTCGCGCTGGCCGCCCTCGGGGGGAGGATCGCGGCGGATGTCGGCTGGTACGCCGGCAAGGCCGAGATCGAGAATCGCATGAGCCGCCTCCTGAGGGCCTACAAAGACCGACTGCCCCCGGACGACCGCGCGCTCGCCGACTTTCTGCTGCAACACAGGGCCTGGGTCATCACCGAACAGGTCGCGGGTGCAGCGAGCCTGACGGAGGCCTACCCGGACAAGCCCGATACCTGGTACTGGCTGGGTCAGCGCCTCATCCACTCGTCGACGATGGTCGCCGACACCGACCACCTCGAGCGGGCGGAGGCCGCCTTTCGCAGAGGGCTGTCCTTGGATCCGGGCAACGGCATGTTCGACGGCTACCTCGCCCTGATCCAGGGTCTGCGCGTCGATACCGCGGGGTTCCTGGCGGGCGCGTCGGCGGGTCTCGGGCATCGTGAGGACCCCGGGTCCAACGCGTTCTTCCGGAGTCTGATGGCGTACGAGTTCGGTGACACGACGCAGCAAGCGTGGTTTCGAGCTTCGCTCGACACGCTCCCCTTCAACGACGTCTTCGCGATGACGGTCGGCGGCTGGGGAATTCCGGCCGACATCGAGAACGGGGACATGCATCAGTGGCTGGACGCCCTGTGGACGTCGGCCGTGACGCCCGAAGAGCGGAGCATGGCGGCAGGCATGCGATACCGCGCGTTCCGTTCGCTGGGCCGCACCGCGGAGGCCGGAGCGGAGCTGCGCAGAAGGGCCGAGCTCCACAGCCTACCCGTCCTCGGCCGGCTGACGGACCCCCTTTACTGGGAAGGAGAGGAGGAGGAGGGCGCGGCCTGGGTGGCCAGGCTGAGAGAAGAGTTCCGAGACCCCTCGGCGCCGATCGGACCGAGGGACTGGATCGTCGTGTGCCTCTGGCAGATCTGGGAGATACGGCACGGAGACACCAGCCGGGTCGAGTGGGCGATCCGCCGGCTGAGAGAGGAGGCACTCGACTCGGATCCGCGGACCGCGTGGGAGCTCTGCCCTCTTGCCCTGGAGACCATGCTGGCCCACGCGCGCCACACCGAGGACGAGGACTCTTTGGTGGCGGAGCTCGCGCGCTTCACGGGCCAGGGGGTCTTCGGCTTCGGAGAAGCCGTGAACCTGGAGCTCGCCCGCATCCTCGAAGCCCGGGGCGACCTTAGGGGCGCCGCCCGCGTCGCGTTCCGTCCAAGCGGCTTCTACACCTGGCCGAACTTCTTCTCCACCATGGTCCACGAGGCCGCGCGCCTCCATGACGCCGCCGGCGAGGTCGAGGAGGCGCTTCCCCTCTACCGTTGGTACCTGCTGCTCAGGAAGCGGCCCGATCCCCACCTGCAGCCGAAGGTGGACCGCATCCGGGCCAGGGTAGCCGAGCTGGAGGCGACATCCAGGTGATTCCGGCGAGCTGCAGATGTCCCGCCTAGGCCCCGCGCTCCACGGCCTGTTCCGCGAGCTGAAGCGGCGCCGCGTGTTCCGGGTCGCCGCCATCTACGCCGGCGCCGGATTCGTATTCCTCGAGGCCGTCTCGCTGCTCGCGCCTGTCCTCCTTCTGCCCGAAAGCGTATACCGAGGGCTCGGCATCGTCGTCCTCCTGGGCTTCCCCGTCGCCATCGCCGCCTCCTGGTTCTTCGACCTCACACCGGAGGGGGTGCGTCGGACCGAGCCGCTGGGCGAGGACGAGCTCGAGCCCGGGACCACGAACGTGGCGGAAGGCGCGGTGGCCGCGGCGTTCGCCCTGGTGCTGGTGGGCGCCTTGGCCATCGGAGGCTGGAGGATGCTCCGGCCGGGAGCGGGGCCTGGCGCGGACGCGGGCACCGGCGCAACGACCGCCGTCGCGGTCCTGCCGTGGGCGAATCTGAGCCCCAACCCCGCGGACACCTATCTCGCGCTCGGCCTACACGACGAGCTCCTGACCCAGCTCTACAAGATCGGGGGACTCCGGGTGCCCTCCCGGACCACGATGCTCAGGTACCGGAACACCGAGAAGGACCTGCCCACGATCGCCGCTGAGCTCCAGTCCCCGTACGTCCTGGCGGGTACCGTCGAGCCCCGGGGGGATCGGGTGCGCATGCGGGTGCAGCTCGTGGACGCAGCGACCGACACGCCACTCTGGGCGGAGAGCTACGACCGTCCCATGGAAGACCTCCACGCCATCGAGGAGGACATCGCGCGGCGGATCGCATCGGAGCTCAGGGTGCGCCTGCTCCCCGAGGAGAGCGCCCGGATCGCCGCGCGTCCCACGGAGAGCGTCGAGGCGTACGACCTGTACCTCAGGGGGAAAGCGGACGGCCAGTTGGGGCAAGAACGATGGCGCGGCGCCGTCGACAACCTCAAGAGGGCAACCGAGGTCGACCCGGCCTTCGCAGAGGCGTTCGCCCTATTGGGAACTACGTATCTGAGAGGCTACTGGTGGAGCCTCGCGGACCACGCCGAGAGCATTCGCCTGGGAATCGAGGCGATCGAGCGCGCCACCGAGCTCGATCCGGACGGTGCCGAGACGCTGCTGGCCCAGGCCACCCGCTATCTCTGGGTGGAGCGCGACTACGAAGCGGTGATCGAGCGGGTGCAGAGGGTCCGGGAGATCGCCCCCGGCGACCACCGCAGTCTGGTTTGGCTCTTCGCTGCCCAGCGGCGACTCGGACGCCTGGACGATGCCATCGAGACCCTTCGGGAACGGATCGAGCGCGACCCGTCGGCGCCCGGCCTGCTTTCGGAGCTGTGGTGGACCTACATAGGAATGCGGCGGTTCGCGGATGCCGAGCGCGTGCTCGAGCGACGCTTCGAGCTCGTCGAGGATCCACTGGCGGATCTGACGAGGTGGGTCGCTTCGTTCCAGGCCACGGGCGACACCGCGGCGTTCCGGAGGCGGCGCGACGAGCTCGTCGAAGTCTTCCCGGGGCTGCAATCCGGGGTCGGGCTGCCGGGCTTCCGCGTGCACTTCTGGCTGCGGGAGTACGAGGCTGCCGTCGCGGCCCTGGATGGTGTCAAAGAAGACGTCATCTACCAGCAGACCGGCCCCCGCCCAAAGGCCCTCTGGTCCTTGCTCGCCTATCGGGGCATGGGTGATCTGGAGTCGGCCCGTGAGCAGGCACGGGTCGCCCTCACGCTTCTCGACGAGCACGAAGCGGAGACCCTACCGGAGGTCCGGCACCGGGACCGCGCCCTGGCCCTGGCGGTCCTGGGCCGCAGGGACGAAGCGTTGAGCGAGGCCCGTCGGGCCGTGGAGATCGGCCTGCCCGACCGGTGGTTCGGACCCACCTACCGCGAGAACCTAATGCACGTGCACATCATTCTGGGCGACGCTGACGAGGCCATCGATCTCCTCGGGGCCCTGCTCGAGACGGAGTACTTCCAGGGCGTGCAGAGCATGACACCGCAGTGGGTGAGGGTGGATCCGCGGTTCGATCCGCTGCGAGGTCATCCACGCTTCCGGCAGCTGATGGACCAGGAGATCCAATAGGCTGCACGGCGTAGGAAGCCTACCGGTGGACCGAAGCTTCGCCGCCGGGGCTGGTCCTTCGTGGATGGCACCTCAGCAGAACCCTTCGCTGCCCGCCTTGCACGCCACGAAGCCGATTCCGACCAGCACCACCAAGGTCCCCAGCACCGATAGCGCCACGACGCCGGCGGTCTTGCCCGGATCCGGCACCGCCACGTCCATGGCCGTCACGTAGTCGAGGCCAATCGTTCGGGCGTTACCTCTGTTGTCCACCCAACCGGTCAGCGAGTCCCCCGAGACCCTCGGCTCGTGCAGCGTGACCGTGGTCCAGTCCACCATGTGGAGCCGGACCTTGCCGGGATGTTCCTGGCGGATGACCAGGTCCGGCGACTCTGCGCGCGGCTGCCAGGTGTGACAGGCTGTGGTGAGCAGGAGGGTGAACAGCGTGCCCCAACGGAACCGCCAGGACGAGCCCTGCGCCTTCCCCCAACCCATCATCGACCTCTCCCGCAGGTGGGCACCACGCAGCATCGACGTCGGACACGGCGACTGTAGAGAGGTTCCTGCGAGGAGGGATGGGGACTCCACGGACGGCCGTTGCCCCTTGTCTGTGATCCTTCGATCACGCACCGGGCCCGGCCGGCGCACGTCCCGGCTTCAGGATCCCTCGGATCCGCGTGAACCAGAGCCAGCCGAGCCAGAGCTAGCCGAGGCGGAACCGTGCTTTTCCAACAGCTCGACGAAGGCGGGACTCGACCTCAGGGGGTCCCAGGTCGGATCGAGCTCCAGGAGCCGCACGGTGAGCAGAGACGGGGCGCTGAGGACGCGTTCCAGATAGGAGGCCGCTTCGTTGGCTTCGCCGAGATGCGCGTGGATGACGGCGAGGTTGACCAGGTTATCGGGCCCGTACAGGTGATTCCCCTCGGGCGGCACCAGGGCCAGGGCCAACCTACCATGGTAGAGCGCTTTCCCCCGCTGGCCCAAGGTGGCGTAGACGCTGCCCAGGTTCCGGTGAAGAGCCGGGCTCCCGGGTGCAGCAAGGACCCTCCGCTCCAGCACGACCCTCGCGGAGTCGTAGAGTGCCCGGGCGCGCGCAGCTTCCCCCATGAGCCGGTACACGTCTGCGGCTAGCTGCGCAACCGGGGTCATCTGTTCAGAGGTGGGGAAGCCCGGTGCGAAGGCATCCGGCTCGTCCGCTATGCGGTGCAGCGCGTCCTCGTACTTCCGGTCGAGGATGTCGAGCTGTACCCACGTGTTGCGAGCGCCCAGGGCGTCAGCCACTCGTTCGGCGATCTCTCGCTCCGCCCGAATCGCGGCCTCGGCGGTGTACTGCTGGTCGAATTCCTGCGACCAGAGCTGCCGGTCGGATGTGGCCTCGATCAGGGTCACCGACAGGTTGAGCCGGTCCCGTTCTCGTCGCACGCTCCCTTGCACGACGGCGGAGACTCCGAGCTCCTCGGCGATCTGGCTGCTCGGCACAGGTCGCGTCTCGTACTGCATGACCGAGCTTCGAGGTAGGACGTTGAGGGCCGAGATGGTCGAGAGCTGCGTGATCACTCGGTCGTGGAGCCCCCCCGCGAAGTAAGCCAGGCGGGGGTCCGGGCTGAAGTTCTCGAACGGCAGAACCGCGATCCTGGCAACGGCTTCGTTCCCCGGGGCACGAGGACGTCCGTCGGCGCGAAGGATGGCGAGCACCGAGGCCGCCATCGTGCAGAGGACGGCGATCATGACCAGCTCGGGGCCCGACACCCGCTGGCGCCCCTGCTCGCCGTGATACCACGCCAGGACCACTGCCAGCAGGAACCCGACCACGAGGAGCAGGTCGATGCCCCGCTGCAGCCCGAGCGGAAGCGGCCAGCGGGCGGCCAAGACCTCCACCACCTGCATCAACAGCCACGCGCCGGCCAGGTAGGCTAGCGCCCACTGGACGAGCTTGCGTTCCTTCAGGCTCTGCATCAAGTCCTGCATCGGGTCCTCGCACGGGCGGACTGGATGGACCTTCGCCAATATGGGGTGGGCGTCGGGGAAGACCCAAACGGGTCCGGGTCCGCTCCTGCCAGGCTTGCTCTAGGGGGGAGGGCTGATGTCGGCTTCGCTGGCTTCAGCCGTGGCGTCCGGCGGCGCCTGCAGCTTCGCCGCGGCCCGGACATCTGCTACCTGAACGCGCTCCAGCCCGTGCTGCAGCGTCTCCAGCAACGCCTCCCGACCACCTTCCAATCCCCCCAGCGCCAGATGCACCGGCGTCCCGAAGATCCAGTGGTCCAGCCGCAGGAACCAGCGCTTCCATAGGGGAAGCCGCTCGAGGACGGACTCGGCCTCGGTCAGCCGCACCGCAACCATTCGGAAGCGAACGGACTCGACGTCCGCGATCTCGTCCCAGCGCACGCGCCCGGCGCTGAACCAGGTGCGGCGGTCTTCGATCCCGTCTCCGTCGATGACCAGGACCGGGTCCTTGCGAAGCAGCCCCGTGACTCCGTGCACCCCAGTGACCGAGAAGAAACCGGCCGTGAGGAAGCCCCAGAACCGAGGGGGCAGGAGCTCGAAGATCCGTAGCGGCACCTCGGGACCTGTGACGCCGATCCAGACGCCCAGCACGATGAGCACCAGGCTCAGCAACACCTGAAGCGCGCTGCCCACCCTGGTCTCTCGCACTTCGATGGGCTCGAAGTCGTCCGTGTCGATGCGTGGAGGCGGCGGTGGTCGATCGGTGTGGGTCATGAGTTGGCCAGCCGGAGGCGTCGGGGATCCCTTCGAGCTACGCGTGCCGGCAGGAACCAGGTTCCGCGGGGCCGGAGTGGGTCGCCCTACTCCGGCCCCGCGGATCGCGGCGCGACTTCGACGTGGTCGCGCCGCCAAGCCAGGGCTGGCGCGCTAGTTCCCCGCCAGCACGAAGCGACCCGTCCCGGCCGCGTCGCGGGCCAACGTCCCCACGCGCATGAAGATGTCGTCCCCGTGCTTGCCCTCGATCTCGAACGCCCTCGCGAGATCCGCCTCGTCGACCGGGCGGCTGGTGTCCGTCATGAACTCGGCGAAGTCGTCCCACGACTCATAGACGCTCCACACGTCCACGTTCGGTCCGCTCCCCGAGGTGTGCCGGCTGGCGACGACCATGAGGGCCTGGTGATCGGCCGGGTCTTCGGGAATGAGGTTCTTGGCCGTGAGCTCCAGGAACTCGCCCGCATTCGCGTAGGTCGGCCAGTACTGCGAACGCGTCACGACGTGGGCGTGATCCTCGTGGCCAGCGGGATCATAGTTGAAGCCCCAATCCTGAACGGCCACGCGCACCTCGTCCGTGTGACCCTCCAGGTACAGGCCCCGGAAGCGCGCCCAACGCTCCTGAAACGCCTCTCGGTCCGCTTCGGAGAGCGTTTCCCGGTAGGCCCGCATCTTGGCGCCGTCGGTGTTGAAGTCCGCGTTAAGGTCGTCGAGGCTCTCGTAGGAGATGATCTGGAGGAACGCGACGTCATTGGCCCAGGAGTGCCCAAGCAGGTTCTTGGCCGTCGGCCGGACTCCTTCGCTGGAGGCGTCGAGCATCTCGGCCATTTCGGCGTAGAGCTCGATGAACTCGGCCGAATGCTGACGGGGAATGCGGATCTCGGTGATGGCGTTGACCTGAGCGGTCACGCTCACGGGCAGGAGCAGCGATCCGAGCAAGAGGAGCGTGATGGCGAGTGGGGGGATGTTGCGGTTCATGTCTGGTCCTTGAAGCGGGAAGACGGAATCCTACCGGGCGGGGGGCCGCATCGTGGGCGCCGTCTCGTGAAGTAGGTCGTGGAATGATGACCTACGACGGGCGTACGCGCCAGGAGGAATCGGGTGGTGGGAGATGCGCCTGGCGACTCGGTCGCGGGCAATCCTTCAGGGTCCTGGGCCGGTTCTGCGCCTCATGTGCTCGCAGCAGAGCGCCGCAAAGTGGCGTGAGCGCCAACCCCATGACCCCCGGCAGGTCTGAGCTTCCTGCCGGGGACGACCGGACACTAGAACTCGTACCCTCGGGTCTTGGTGCTTCGGCTCCCGGAGGCCAGGGCGTACCCGGAGAAGTGGTCCGTCTTGAACCTCAGTCGCTCGCCGTCTTTGGTGACTCCAAAGTACTCGAGTACCGTCGCACCCGCGTTCGGATCACCCTCGAAGTAGAGGGCGTACACCCCGTCGACCTCCGCCACGTCCGCGGCCTTAACGATCAGCGCGACCTGCCTCTGGAACTGGAGACCGTGGGGCTGAAGATCGAATACGACCTTGCTCCCGGCGATCGCCGTCACCGTGATCGCCACCTCACTGGTGAGCGCGCCCTCCGGTACGTTGAGGTGGATGCCGCCGCCTTGGACGGCGATCTTACCGCCACTGGGGCCGATCACCGCGGTCTCCCACCGGTCCTCTCTTAGCGGCTTGATCCGGTCCAGCAGCTGGACGCCTCCGGTCGAGTCCTCGGAGGCGCTGGTCTCGGTGCCGGTCGTCGAGGTCGCGGATTCCGTGTGCTTCTTCCCGCCCTTCGCGGCGCTCGACTGGGTCGTGATCGACGTGTCCTGGGCTCCCGGTCCCAGGATGCCATCGCTGTCGGCGCACGCGAGGAAAGCGACGGCTGCGACAAATAGCGCGATGCGGTAGTGCGCTGTGATCTTCACTCGACTGGACTCCTTCTTCTACCGGTCCTTGGACCGCTATTTCCGACCTTGGAGCGCGGGGGAATCCTGCGCCTCTGCCGGACGTAGAGGCCCGGAGCAACCGCCGTGCCACGAATGTCGATGCCTATAACTTGTGTTCTGGCAATTGGTTGCCGACTACCACTGCTGCAGGCGTGGAACGTTTCGTTCCAGGAGCGCTGATGCTCGGCGATGGCAGGTGCGCCCGTGCAATCCACGGCGGAACGTTCTTTTCCACCGGGCACAAGTGGAGGCGCCTGGATGATCCGGCCGAGGGTGGGGGTTTGGCGAAATCGGGGGTGGCGACGGTCGACTTGGGTGATGACCCCCCGCTACCCGGGGGGATACTCCTCCAGCAACCGCCGGAACCGGGGATGGTCCCTGACCGGGTCGTAGACGACATCGAGCGGAAGGAGCCCCTGGAGGATCGCCCCTTCCTCGAGATGCGCCTCCAGGATGTCCAGGGCCTTCTCGTGCTCCCCGGCCATGAAGTACACCCGCGCCAAAATGAACTCGATGCGGCGCCGGTCCTGGTGGTCCTCGGGAGGTCCGTATTCGTCCCGTGCCTGCTCGGCGAGCGCCATGGCTCGTGCCGTATCGCCGAGGTGGAAGTGGGCGCGGCTGGTGTGGAGAAGCCAAAGCGACGACACGAACCCGTAGCCTGCGAGGTAAGGGCCCTCCCCGGCGACCTTGGACCGTGCCAGGCTCAGTAGCGAGTCCGCGTAGTGGCGGGCCATATCCGCCCGGCCCGTGCGTTCGGCGAGCTCGGCGGTCCAGCCGAGGCGCACGGCTGTGCGCAGATCGGTCCGTGGGATGAACTCCAGCCAATCGTCGAGGGCTGCGGCGAAGTCGCGCCGGAGGTAGGGCAGGGAGAGGTCCACGGTGGTCACGACGACCGGCGCTCCACTGCGCTCGGCCAGAGACCGGGCGGTGGCGGTATCGCCGCGAAGAGACAGCGCAATGTCGGCAAGGTTCGTCACGTTGCCGGACAGGGCGGCCCGCTGGTTGGCCATCTGTTCCGCTTCACCATGGCGCCCGAGCATCAGGTACGCGGTCGAAAGAAGTCCCTTGATGAGATCCCGGCGGGGCTCTAGGGCGTCGGCCCGCTCGAAGGAGCGCGCAGCCTCCTCCCAGAGATCCATCCTGCGCTCGACCGCACCCTTCAAGACCCAGGCGTAGGCGTCGTTGGGTCGGTCTGCGAGAGACGCGGCGAATGCCTCACGGGCGCCCGGCAGGTCCCGATCTACGTAGTAGCGCACCGTCGCGCCTGCGACACGTGTCTCCGGAGCCGAGGGTGCGAGGGTCTCTGCCCGCTCCAGCACCGCCCGGATCGCCGGAGCGTCCGTCCAGTAGGCGTTCGAGAACCCGATCGCATAGGTCCTAGTGAGCCCGGCCCACGCCAACCCGAAGTCCGGGTCCAGTTGGGTCGCCCTTTGGAACGCGTCGACCTGGGTCCTCCAGCGGACGAAGTCCGTCGTGGGGCCGACCAGGTCGCCCTCCACGTAGGCATTCCAGGAGTCCAGGCTCTCCGTGGGCCGGCTCTCGATCTGCTCCGCATCCCCGGGCACCAGCTCAGCCGACAGAGCGTCCGCCACGCCCCGGGCCACGTCACGTTGCACGGCAAAAATGCTGTCGACCACAAGGCCGTACTCGAATTCGCCGGTCCAGACGCTCTCGTCGGCCGAGGCGCGGATCAGGCGCGTGCTGATCAGCACGCGCTCGCCGGCCCGCTGCACGCCTCCCTCCATCACGTACTCCGCGCCGAGCTCCGCCCCGATGTCGCGGACGGCCTTCGGGCTTTCCTTGTACTCGAGGACCGAGGTCCGGGAGATGACGCGAAGCGAGCTGATCTTGGAGATCTGCCCGAGGATCTGGGCGTGGACGCCGTCGGTGAAGAAGGTGTCCTCGGTGAGTTGCGAGCGGTTCTCGAAGGGTAGGACCGCGACGGAAGGACGGGGGTCGGGCGCGGCTGCGGAGACGGGTGACTCGCCGGGCCTGGTGTCGGCTGCCTCGGTATCGGACGGCAACCCGTCGCGGGCGCTGGGTGTGAGATCCATCCACCACAGCGCCGCCACAGCGAGCGCCAGAATCCCAGCCACCGCAACCACTTCTCCTGCCGTGACCCGCTGCCGACCCTTCTCACCGTGGTACCAAGCCAGCGTCAGCGTTACGAAGAACCCGGCGGCCACCATCACGAAGACGCCGAGCTGAACGGAGTCCGGCCATCCCAGCGGATCTGCCACGACGTCCATCACCTGCAGCACCACCCAGGCTCCCGCCAGGTAGGCGAGCGTCCACTGAACGAGCTTGCGCTCCTTCAGCCGGGTGATTAGCGAGGACACACGGGCTCCTTTGGCTCGGCGGGGTGGGACTGGGTCCCGACGCCAAGATGCGAACCGCGGCGGCGGACCTGCAAGCAGAGGCGAAGCACGACGACGTCCTGCGAACCGGCGTCCCCGCTCCCATCCGCTCCGCTCCGCGCCCGAGCCGGAGGCCGCCTCGCCCCACCCGGCCACCTCAGCCCAGCGAGGTGAGCCACTCGACAGTCGCCTTTTCGTTTATCCAAGTGGAGCCCTTCGGCTTCCGGATCGCCCGAAGGGTGAAGACCCGTTCGATGGTCCGGGCAAAGGAGGATGAAATGGATCCGCGTATCCCGTTGACCCGACTCGTGGCCATGACGCTCGCCGTGGCTACCTCGACCGTGGCCTGCGACGAATCGTCTGTGGTCGAGATTGAACAGGCGGTGCCCGCCAACGGGGTACTGACGACACCCCCCGGAGGCGACATCGGATTCACGTTGGGGACCGCGGATGGGCTTTCCGACATCGCGGTGGTCAACCCCGACGGAACCGGCCTCACCAAGCTGACCAACACGCCTGGCCTGGAGGAGCTGATGGGCGGTTGGTCTTCCGACGGGAGCAAGATCCTCTTCACCCGCGGCGATCCGGCGACCCAGATCTCTCAAGTGTGGGTCATGAACGCCGATGGCACCGGGCAGACTGAGCTGACCAGCGGCCCGGGCTTCCGCATCGCCCCCTACTACTCGCCCAACGACAACAGAATCGTCTTCATGAAGTTCCCCGATTTCTCGTCCACGGCGGACATCTGGGTGGCCAACGCCAACGGGTCGAACGAAACGAACATCACCAACCATCCTGCCCAGGACGGCTGTCCGCGCTGGTCCCCCGTCGACAACAGAATCCTCTTCTCCTCGGATCGTGCGGGTGGCACCGGGCAGGACGCATACGTCATGCAGGCCGACGGATCGGGCGTCACCCAGCTGACCTTCGTGAGGGGAACGGAGCTCTGCCCAAGCTGGTCGCCCGATGGACAGCAGATCGCGTATGGTCAGGTCGGAAACCAGAACCCGGGCGTCTACATCATGGACGACGACGGCAGCGGCGCCACACGGATCTACGCGAACGGCTTTGCCGTCCAGCCGTCATACTCCCCCGATGGCAACTGGCTGACGTTCCATCGCTGGCACGGCGGAGCGCTGGACGTCTACATCGTGCGCACAGACGGCTCTGGAGCGACTCCGGTGACCCGGCTCAGAGAGCGGGCGTTGAATCCCAATTGGTCGCCGTTTTAGGGGCTCGGTCCCGGTTCGCGACAGAGATCGCCGACAAGCTGGCTACGGGGCCGCCGGCCGTCCTGCAAGAGAAGCGTCGGACGGGTGGCGTCCGAACCGGAGCCTGTGTCATGAAGCGTGACGCTGAGAGCCGCGCACTCCAACCGCCATCACGCTCCGAGCGGCTGGGGATCATCCTCGAAGAGGGCCTGGCGTTGCCGGAAGAGGCTCGGGGCGGGGCACGAGACTGGTGGAATCGCCGGGGGTCGCGGGGGCGGCTGCTCAAGACAGCCCTCTAGTCACGGACCGAGGGCGATGGGTCGATAACGACCATAAGGGCTCCCAGTCCTTTGGACGGGAGATTCACCATGCCTGGTCAGGCATCTCGCCCCCTGTGGGTCTCAGCGATGGTATTCCTCGCCGTTGCTTGTACTGACGCCACGGGCCCGGCTTTTGAGCCGGACTTCGCCGCTTCCACGCTCCGGGACGTCGCGCAGATCGACTTCCACCACTACCAGTGGGTCGAGTGCGCGAATGGCGGAGACGGGGAGTCCGTCGAGCTCACGGGCACGCTCCACGTGCTCGAGCGGACCACGACAGATGCGCACGGAAGGGCGCATTCGCAGAAGCACTTCCAGCCCATGGGCATCGAAGGTCTGGGCATGGAAACGGGCGCCATGTGGCGCGGCACGGGCGTCACGAGAACGACCTGGAACGAGGTTCCGGGTGGTGGCGCGGACGTCGAGACCTTCGTGATGAACTACAAGATCATAGGAACCGCCGGACATCCGAGTCTCATGTGGCACGTGACCGCGCACTTGACCGAGGCGAACGGGGACGTCCGAGCCGACGTCTTCACGGAAAGCCTGGAGTGCTCCTGAGCGGCGGGACGGTTGGAGATAGACCGGATCGTTTACTGAGTCCGACACGGGATTGAGGGAGGCACGCTCGGGAGCGAGAACGTGGTGCGTCCAGTGGCGGCGCCCTGTCTCGATCCACGGGCAAGCTCGGCTTGACGCTGTACTCCGACCGAGCAGCTCGAAGGCCGTCGCGAAGCCGGGGAGTGCTGGAACCGGTGAACGGAGCCGGCGGAGCTCCGCCGGCCGCCGTCGCTATGTGAGAAACCGCCGCAGCGGCAGTTTCTTCATGGGCACGGGATGCTCCAGCACAACCGAGATGCCCTCACCGTACGGTCGCAGCAGCCCCGGAAGCGACCACGACGGACTGTCCAAGGTCTCGTACCTCTCTGGAAACGCTTGACGAAGGGCGTCGTCGTCGAGCTCGAACTGGCCCACGGTCTCCAGCCGTAGCTTCTTGACCTCGGCCCGCGTCGTGGTCGTGACCTTCACCATGGGGTCACGGGGCACGTACGGTAGCCCCATGTGGAACGCGCTGATCACCGATCCGGCGCAGTCCTGCAGCGTCGGCTTGCTCTTTGCCCTCAGGTGTAGGCGGGCCGCGAGATAGGTGGCGAAGTAGCCGTGGCGGCGAGCGGTGGCCAGGACCACGAACGCCCCCCAGCCGTCGGGCTCGAACTCGACGTCGATGTCCTTGGCTGTCTTGAAAGCCGGAGCGGCGTTCCCCTTGTGCGTGGGAAAGACGACGCAGTCCCCAGCCCCGAACAGGAGGGGCTCGGGCGCCTTCATGAGGCGGCGCGCACGAGGCTTGGGGTGGGGGCGGCTCCACTTCTGGGCCAGGTCCGCGAGCACGCGCTCACGCTTACGCAGGTCGGAGGCCGACAGCTCCAGCGCCCGCTTCATGTCGAGATCGGCCTCGGTGGTGATGATCTCCTGGGCCTTCTCGAGCACACCCGCGTTCTCGATCCCGTAGGCGTGGAACAGATCCGCAAGCGCGAGCCAGAAGTCCGTGTAGTCCTCGTCCTCGGGGTCTCGCCCGGCTGGGTAGGCGTCGAGTAGCGCCTCGACCAACTCGCTGTCCGAAAGGGGAACGCGGACGATCTCACGGAAGGTGCCCTTCAGGTCGTTCGTCAGGTCGGAGCTGTAGAGCCCGACGCCCCAGGCCCCCACTACTGGTCAGTCCTGTTTGACCATGATGCGACTGACGGCCTCGTATCCCAGTGAGGCGTAGAACGCCAGCGCGGCATCGTTGAACTCGTATGCTTCCGCCTCGAACTGGTTGACGCCATGGTCTCGGCCCCACGCCTCGGCGGCCTGGACCAGCGCTCTGCCGACGCCCTGATGTCTCGCGCGCCCGCTGACCACCACGTCGTCGATGACGGCGTACGTGCGGGGGACAAGGAGCGGGTGGTCCGGAGCGGTGATGATCAGCACGTACGTGAGCCCGAGGATCTGGCCGTCCCGCTCGGCGACGAAGATGGCGCGGTCCCGGCCGTCAATGGCTTCCAGCAGGAAGTCGAGCGTGGGCGATGGGCCTGCCATGTCACCGAAGAGGTCCGGCAGAGCCCGGCGGTGTTGAGTGTTCAGCTCCGCCCAGAGGTCGAGGAGGCCCCTGGTGTCGTGCGAGTTGGCCCGGCGAACGGTGAGGTCGGTGGGTTCGTCCGGACCCGCCTGGCTGCGCTCGTCTGTCATCTCGCTCTGCCTTCCAGGGACAGGACCGGGGTCACGGCGAGAGCGCCAGATTTACGACGTAGCCCCCTCGGCGTACCGCGGCAGCGTAGGCGGGGGAACGCCCTCGGGCAAGCGCAGCCCAGCGTGACGGTGGGGGCGCTCAGAAACGGGTTTTCCGCACCCGGCTCGCCCGGCGGAGGGTGGTTCTGCGACCTCCAGCTCCGAGTGGCACGCTGCCAGGAAGAGACGACAACCCTTGCAGGAACAGTTGTTTGGGTGAATACAGCAGTCTGGTCTTTCCAGATCGTGGCGGCGAACCAGCTGGCCACGCGTCCCGCCCCCCCTGAATCAGGAGACAGCAATGAGAAGGACGATTATCACCGCGTTCGTGGCGCTGCTTGCCCTTGCGGTAGCCTCGAGCCCGACCCATGCGCAGGTACTGGGCGACCTGGGGGGCACATGGATCGTCACGAGTTGGGAGAGCGCAGACGGCGAGGTGAACTCGGAGCCCCAGCGGGGGCTGTTCGTCTTCGCGGTCACCCGACCCGACGGCGGTAGCTACAGCATGATGTACGTGAATACAGCGGAGCCCCGGCCGCGGTACGAGGGGGACGAGCTGACCGACGAGGAGAAGCTCCGGGCCTACGACTCCTTGACCGCCAACTCCGGTCGCTTCACGATCGAGGGCAACCAGCTCACCTGGGAAGCCTACGTCGCGAAGGACCCGAACTACATGGCCGACTGGGAAGAGAACGGACAGACCGCCGACATCGACACCGACGGCAGGACGCTGACGCTGAGCTTCACGAGCGGGGTCTGGGATGGCATGAAGGCGACGTTCAGGCGGCCGATGGCGGAGAGCAACTAGCGAACCAGGCCGAGTGCCGAGCCGGTTGGGGAAGGGCCGGGGGCTGGTGGAGCTCCCGGCCTCATCGCGTCACGCCGTCCAAGTCCGCTTGCCGGACTCCGCGCCCCTCGGTGTGCTCGGGTCAACGGGGCGCTGCCTGATGCTCACGTGGGCGCTCCTCTCCGTAACCAGAAAGCCCCACGGGGCTCTCAACCGTCTCCCGACAGCATGGCGCGTGGTTTCGGCGTCGACGAAGCCTTGGACGGCATCGAGCACCTTCTTAGCATTCCCTCCTGGTCTCGCCAGCCTGGCTGAGGGGCGATGTCCGACTCCGTTCGTTGCGGAAAGACCCTCGGTTTCAGTCGTGGTCGGGAGGTGCCGGGCCAGTGCGGCCGACCGCATCCCGCCCAACACCTCCCTGGGGTGGGAACCGGAAGGTCACCATCAGCAGCCTCCGGGGGCGTGGGGCCGTCTTCATCGCGACCCGGTGCTCAGCGTGTCGGCAGAAAGCTGCGTACGCGTCGTCGTATGCGGCGCATCCACCGCTGTCGCTTACGGTGCATCCGGGGCTTGTAATCACCCCCGTGAAACTCGAAGACGAGGTACGTCGCCGGCGTGTCTCCCACGTTCCGAATGCCGTGAGGCTCCCCGGCCGCGTAGAAGATCACGCCACCCGCGTCGACGCGCTGGCCAAGCGTCTCGACCGTGCCGCTCCGCACCACGATGGCGACGTCGTATTCGTCGGCATGAGGTGCGTACCCACCGTCCGGTGGCAACGTGGTCAGGTGACTGCGCAGCCGCCCCAGGTACCGCGTCTGGGAGTCCAGCAGACGTACGCGCGGGATCCTGCCCACTACCTGGACCCCCGGCACCGTGCCATCCTCTCCGATGTGCACGGTCGTGGAAGGCAGGATGGGCCCGGCTCCACCCTCGTGGTCCGCGAGCCACTTGAAGATCAGGTACCGCGCCGGAGAGGCGCCGACGCTCTGGATCGTGTGCCGCTGGTGGGCGGCGTGGTACACGTACGAGCCGGGTCGGAGCGTCTCACGGACCTCTCGCCCTTCCTTGCCCTCGATCCTGATGACCTCGCACCCGAGAGCAGGATGATGACTTCTTCCTCAGGGTGCTCGTGGGGCGGGTGGGGCATGGCTCCGGTCTCGAGCGTCGAGATGTGCGATCCCAGCTCGCGCATGGAGCGGGTGGAGCCGCGGTAGAGCCGCATCACCCGCCAGGCGGCGTTCGACGTGGCGTTGCCGCGGGA
>JBDHLD010000052.1:0-26278 GCA_039586035.1 Gemmatimonadota bacterium
CTGGGCCGGAGCCAATACCTGTTCGACGTGATCGGTGACACCGTGAACACCGCGGCCCGGGTCGAGAGCCACGCGGTGCCGGGATCGGTGACCCTGACCGAGGGCGCCTGGAGCGAGATCTCCGAACTCGCACAGGGAGAGTCCCTGGGCTGGGTCGACGTGAAGGGCAAGGGACGGCTGGAGCTGGTTCGCTTCGTCTCCTTTCACGACGCCGTCGGGGAATGAGCGCTGATGTCAGCGCCAGGCGGCCGAGTGGAGCTCGACCAGCGGCCGAATACCCGCTGCAGGACCGGGGCGCCCTGCTCTTGCGCCGAGTGCCGGGCGGGGATTACGTGAGAGCGTCATGTCATCGCGCCCATCTGGAGTGGTCCTTCGATGAAGATCCGTCCGGTCCTTCCTCTCTTGACTCTGCTTCTGCTGCCGATCGTGGCGGCGTGCGGCTCGTCGCCTGAGGCCGATCCCGAGCCTCCGGCCCCCTTGGAGTCCGCAGACCCGGGGCCCGAGCTACCGCCGGAGCCGGAGCCCGAGCCCGAGCCGGAGCCCGAGCCGGAGCCCGAGCCCACGTTCATGGAGCGGGGAGACCAGGCCGCGGCGAACGGGAGCTGGGCGGAGGCACGGAGGCTCTACGGCGAGGCCGCCACCGAGGACGGCGTCTCGCCCGAGCAGTTCGCCCTGGCCGAGGTCAAGATCGCCATGCTCTACGTGCTGCTCGCGGAAGAGCCGGACCTGGACGCCGCACAGCTGCGCCTCGACGAAGCACGCAACTCGTCTCTGATGACCGCGCGCCTCGAGGTGGCAGCGCTACAGAAGCTCGTTGACGAGATCCGGGAGCGAGACGAGACGGTACGAAGACTGACCGAGCTCATCGGCAACGAGCGTCTCCAGTAGGAGCGACCCTAGCGCAACGGCCCCTCGCTCTCCCGACGGCCGCGCCCTGATCCTGCATCCAGGGCAGATTCATGAAGATTTCCGAGGTTGCGCAGCGCGACCCTTCACAGGGCGGAGCCGCCGGGCCGCCTCGTTGCCCACGGGCCCTCGCGTTGGCAATTCTGGCCTTGGGACTCCTCTCGCTGCCGGTGGAGGGCCAACAGGAGACCGAGCGGAGCCAGGCGACGGCGGAAGATCGTGACCAGGAAGCTCCCAGCGAGGACGGCAACACCCTGGTGCCGCTTCCGGTCTTGTTCTACCAGCCCGAGACCGGCCTCGGCTTCGGCCTCGCGGCCAACTACTACACCCGCCTCACGCCGAGCCCTCCGGACGTGGTGGTGCCCCCGTCCGTCTTTCAGCTCATCGCCGTGTACACGGTGAAGAGCCAGATCATCACCCTGCTCCGTGGAGAGCTTTTCCTGGGCGGGACCCGTTACCGGCTGCTCGGCGACATCGGCTACACGAAGTTTCCCACCAAGTTCTGGGGCATCGGCAACGACACGCCCGAGGATGCCGAAGAGGACTACACACGGGAGCGGATCAACGTCCTCACGGCCGACGCCCAGCGGGAGCTCTCCCGCGGCTGGTACGCGGGACTCAGCGCCCGTGCCGTGCAGCGGAGCATCACCGAAGTCCAGGAGGGAGGGCTGCTGGAGACAGGTGAGGTACCTGGGTCGGAGGACGGCTGGAGCTTGGGCTTGGGGCTGGTGGCCACGCGGGACACGCGGACCAGCACCACCTTCCCGACGCGGGGCAGCTTCCACCAGCTCCGCGCCACCTTCCACTCCGAGGCTTGGGGCAGCGATTTCGGATACGGCGCCTACCTGCTGGATCTCCGCCGCTATCTGCCGTTGGGGGACCGGAAGGTCCTGGCCATTCGAGGTCTGGGATGGGCCACCAGCGGCACGCCGCCGTTCGACCAGCTACCCCAGATCGGCGGAGACCAGCTGCTGCGGGGGTACTTCCAGGGACGATTCACCGACAGGCAGATGCTGGCCCTGCAGGGTGAGTACCGGGGGCCGGCGTTCTGGAAGCTGGGATGGGTGGCTTTCGGCGGCGTCGGACAGGTGGCGGACCGCTGGGGCGACCTGCAGCTGGATGGCTTCAAGGCGTCGGTAGGCGGCGGCGTCCGGTTCCTGGTGAGCCCACGAGAGACGCTCTTCATCCGGGCCGATCTCGGCTACGGCGTGAACACCGGATCGACGGGGTTCTACCTGAACATCGGTGAGGCCTTCTGACGCCCTGCTGCTATCACAGCGCCGGCTCGAGGCTCAGGGAAGGAGCGCCTCCATCTTCCCGAGCAGCCGTTTCAGGTCCACGGGCTTCGTGTCATAGTCGTCACACCCCGCGTCCAGGGCGCTCTGGCGATCCTCGGACAGCGCGTGGGCCGTGAGCGCGATGATGGGAATCGTGCCCGTGGCAGCGTCGGCCTTGAGCGTCCTCGACGCCTCCCAGCCGTCCATGACCGGAAGGCTCATGTCCATGAGGATCAGGTCCGGCTCCTCTGTCCTAGCCATGTCGACGCCTTCACGTCCGTCCACGGCCACGATGACGTCATAGCCCTTCCGGGACAGCCGCCGGGAGAGCATGTCCCGGTTCATCTCGTTGTCCTCCACCAGCAGTATCTTGCTCATGCCTTCCGTTCTCTCGTCGTCGTGATCCGCACCGGCTGTATGGTCCCCCCCGGCGGTCCCGCGGTGCCGTGGCCCGGGGTCACCCGTGGTCGGAGACCTCCCGCACCTGCCGCGTCAACTCTGCGAGGAAGTCCTCCTCGCCCACCTCGTCCTTCTTGAACACGGTCGTGATGTAGCCGCCCAGGCGAGCCCGATCTTCGGCCGTCAGGTCCTTGGCCGTCACGACCAGCACCGGAATGCCGTATCCGCCCTCGCGAGACCGCAATTCATCCAGGAACTCGAATCCGTCCATTTCGGGCATGATCAGGTCGAGCACCACCAGGTCCGGAGGGCCTTCTTCGAGCGCCTCGAGGGCCACCCTTCCGTTCTCCGCCTCCGTAACGTCCCATCCCACGTCCACCAGCGCCCGCTGCATCAACCGGCGCGTCGCGTCGTCGTCCTCCACCACGAGGACGCTCCCGGGCACACCGTCCTGCAGCTCGTGAATCAGCCCGACGAGACGCGTCGCGTCCACCGGCTTCGTCATGTACTCGTAGGCCCCGAGCGCGATGCCTTCGGTGCGCTCCTCGTCCAGCGTCGTGACCATGATCACGGGGATGTCCACCGTCTCTGGCGAGTGCTTGAGCGCGGCGAGGACCGACCAGCCGTCCATCCCGGGCATGATGACGTCGAGGGTCACGGCCGTGGGCCGCAGGGCCCTCGCGAGCTCGAGGCCGTGCCGCCCGTCCGAGGCCGTGAGCACCCGGAAGCCCTCCTTGACCAGGTAGCGCATGATCAGCTCGCGGGCCTCCGGGTCGTCGTCGATGACCAACACCAACGGAGCCTCCTCGTCGTCGTCTGCCGCCCCCGCCAGCGCCGCCGCCGTCTGCGCGACTTCGGCGGCGGACACCACCGGTGTCGGCGGGGCCGCCACCTCGGCAGGGGGCTCCGCGACCACGGCAGGCAGGCGCACCGTGAAGGTCGTGCCCACACCGACCGTGCTGTCCACCGTGATGTCACCCCCCATGAGCCGGCACATCTTCTGGCTGATGGGCAGCCCCAGCCCGGTGCCCCCGTATTCCTTGGTCGTCGAGCTGTCTGCCTGCGTGAACTCGTCGAACACCTTCTCGCACTGCTCCTCCGTCATGCCGATGCCGGTATCCTCGACACTGAAGATCATCCATTCGGCACCCTCGGCCGTCTCGTGCCGGGCCCTGACCGTGACGGCTCCCTGATTCGTGAATTTGCACGCGTTCGAGAGAAGGTTCAGCAGCGTCTGGCGGACCTTGGTCTCGTCGGCGTGCATCTCGCCCAGCGCCGGATCCGCCTCGACGAGCAGCTCGTTGTCGTTTGCGGAGGCCATCGGACGGACGGTCATGGCCACCTCGCCGAGAAGCTCGGACGGCGAGAAGTCGGTCAGGTGAAGCGTCACCTTGCCCGCTTCGATCTTGGAGAGGTCGAGGACGTCGTTGATGAGAGAGAGCAGGTGCTTGCCGGCGCTGCGGATGCGGCCGAGGTCCTGGGTGAAGCTATCCAGCCCTTCGTCTTCGGCATCCTCCATGAGCATCTCGCTGTACCCGATGATGGCGTTCATGGGGGTGCGCAGCTCGTGGCTCATGTTGGCCAAGAACGTGCTCTTGGCCTTGTTGGCGTCCTCGGCCGCCGTTCGCAGCGCCTCGACTTTGGTCAGCGCCATCAAGAGGTTGTCGGCCATGCCGTTGAAGGCGTTGGCCAGCTGGCTCAGCTCGTCCCGACCCCGCACGTCGATGCGGTAGTCCAGGTGGCCCGCGCCCAGCTCGGCGGCGCCTGCCTTCAGCTGCGTCATCCGGGTCGTCAGGTACCAGAAGAACCAGATCGCCATGGCCAGAGCCAGCACGCTGGACGCCAGGAAGATGGCCAGCGAGACCTGATCGGTGGCTCGGGCCACGGCCCTGACCTCGTCGGTGATGGACCGGATCCGCTCTCTGCCCGCGGCCTCGAGACTCGAGAGGTGAGCCGACGCCTCTTCGGTCGCCGCCCGGTAGACGGTGGCCGGTGGCACGGCGGGCTCCAGGGGCGGCGCCAAGGAGTCCGGCGTGGAACGGTCGGCCGATGGCTGGTCGCCGGGAGGTTCGCCCCCGGCCTCCGGCCCGGACCCATCCGCCTCGGCCGCGGGGGCCGCCGCCGAGTCCGCCGGTAGACCTGGGGCTGCTGTCGGGCCGGGCTGGCCGGGAGAGGTCACCGCCGTGGTGTCCGGGGGCCTCAGGAATACCTCGAGCTCGGACAGCGCGACTCTCATGCCGCCCAACGTCTCGACCAGGGGATCGAGGCTGGGCAAGGCCCCTGAGTCCGTGGCCTCCGCGAGGCGCTGGAGCTCCTGCTCCAGGGCGTCCGTGTCTCGATCCAGCTCCGGTACCTGGTCCAGGGCAAGCCCGGCCATGCCGGTCTCGATGAAGACCTCCACCGCGCGGGCCTGTTGGATTCGATCCTCCGCCGAAGCCTGCATCTCCACGATCACGAACTGCCGCCGAAGGGCCCGCTCCAGGATGGCGAGGCCGTTGTCGCGTACCGCGTTGCTGCGAAAGCCCAAGAAGATGTTGAGCGCCGCGAGCGCCAGGAGGCCGACGAGAAAGATGATCACCCGAAGGCGGAGCGTCATGGGTCTCGAACCTGCTGGCGTCGGGGGGAATGAGGGGCCGGCAAGGCACGGGGGCCGCCCCACCTCGGACCTCAAGAGGCGCTGAGCCCGGCTTCGCTGTCAAGCGATGGCGCGGGTGCGCCGGGTTCGGCGGCGAGCCGCGCCCTCGAGCTTGGTCCTGGCGCTCTCCGCGCCAGGGGTCACCTGGCCGGGAACTCCCGGCCTGCGGGGACGCTATAGCACGGGTCTCAGGGGCCCGCTGCCCGGTAGCGCGCTCGGGGCCCGGGACGTAGATACCGGACACGCGTCCGACCCACACGCCCGAACCGGAACCCACTGCCATGATCGAGCACCGCTCCTCTCCGTCGGCCTCGGCGCCGAGACCGCTACTCCGCAGACGACCGAGAGACCGCACCGCCTGGCTGCTGGCCCTCATGACGCTCGCCGTCGCGTCGAGCTCCTGCGAGGATGCTGGAACGAACCCGGGAACGCCCGGCGAGGTACCGGCGGTGGGCGGCACGTGGAATGGCTCGTACGTGGTTGGAGAGGAGACGTTCGCGGCCTCGTTCACCCTTTCGCAGAGCGATGTCGTGGTCACGGGCAACGCCTTCATCGACGTGCTGCTGCCCACGTCCCCGCTCGAGGCGGCCATCGATCAGGCCGGCCGCCTCGTCGTGTTGATCGAGAACGACTGCGAAGACTGGCTCGGCACCCTGGAGGTCAGCTCGGACAGCCGCACCATGTCGGGATTGCTGCAGGTGGACCGGCTCCAGTGTCCGACCGGCACGAACGACATCGGGACGCTGACCCTGACGCGCTAGTGCGGTGATGCAGAAGTCCGGCAGCTCCCGAGAGGGCCGATGCGCCCGAACCGGCACGGCGCGGAGACGAAGCTCGGCAGCACGATCGGGAGGAATCGCAACGCCCGGAGTCCCTACCCCACCACGGCCGCGATCACCCGCGCCGGCCCGTGCACGCCGGTGACGACGATGCGACCGATATCCGCCGACTTGCTCGGGCCCGAATGGAGGGCCAGCGCCGACACGCCGCTCGGCGGGACGGGTCCCAGTGCCTCGGCCAAGGTGTCTCGCACGGAGTCGACCGGCACCCACACCAGGTGAGTCGGTGGGAGCAGCTGTAGTCGGCGGCCCTCGGCACTGCTCAACACAAGGGAGCCGGTTTCCGCCACCGCGTGCAGCGCCACGGAAATGCCCAGCGCCGCCCTTTCGGGGGGTGCGGCGGGTGCCTCCACGCGTAGCGCCGGGGGCACGAGTGAGCTCTGCGCGACACCGGCCAGCTCGGCAGCGAAGGCGGCGGCCCACCGACGCGCCTGCGGCACTTCGGGGAGGCGCACCACCTCGCCGCCGGCAGCCGTGAAGCTCGCGGCGAACCGCTGCACCACGCCGGCAGAATCGGGGGTCACCGCGGCGGTGGAGGGAGAGGCGCCGGGATGGGGCAGGCGCTCCCGACCGGCCAGGGCCGCACGGACGCGTGCCAACACGTCATCCGTCATCAGGTCGACTCCTCGCCGGAACCCCGCGCCTCGTCGGGGCCCGCTTCGGGTGCTCGAACATCGCCGTCCGATCGCCGCCCCCGCTCCACCGTGACCCCGGACGGCGCGAGGGGAGCGCGCACGCTCTCCCACGAGCCCAACACCGGGAGGTGCCGGGCCATGCGTGTCCCCGCGGCCGACGCGAGCTTGCCGGCGGCGCGGTAGAGGGCGGGCCGGGTTGCGACGGCCGAGAACGCCCGAAAGGCAGCGCGCTCGGCCCGAGGGGTCAGCCCTTCATCGACGGCCCGGCGCCGCCACGCCAGCAGGAGCTCCGGGATGGGTATGCGGACGGGACAAGCCTCGGCGCATGCCCCACAGAGGCTGGAGGCGAACGGGAGGGGCAAGGTCTCCTTCAGGCCCAACAAGCCCGGCGCCAGGACGGCCCCGATCGGACCGGAGTAGACGTAGCCGTACGCGTGCCCGCCGGTCTGGCGATAGACGGGGCAAACGTTGAGGCACGCCCCGCAGCGAACGCACCGCAGCGCCTCCCAGGCATCCGGGTCTGCCAGAACGCGGCTGCGCCCGTTGTCCACGAAGACCACGTGCAGCTCCTCGGGCCCGTCGGGCTCATCGTCTCGGGCTGGGCCGTGGAGCAGCGACACGAACGTGCCCACCGGCTGGCCGGTGGCAGCCCGGGACGTGAGTTGAAGGAAAGTGGCCAGGTCAGCCCAGCGTGGAAGCAGCTTCTCGATGCCCACGAACGCCACGTGTACCCGCGGCGCCGAGGTGGAGATGCGGATGTTGCCCTCGTTCTCGATGAGCGCGAGCGTCCCGGTCTCGGCCACGACGAAATTGCCACCGGTGATACCCATGTCCGCCGCCAGGAAAACCTCCCGGAGGGTGGACCGTGCGGCCGCGCAGAGCTCTTCGGGCGTCGCCTCCCGGGCGGTGCCGTGAACCTCGTGGAAGACGCGACGGATGTCGTCCAACGTCCGGTGGATCGCGGGCCCCAGGATGTGGCTCGGCGGCTCGTCCAGGAGCTGGATGATGTACTCGCCCAGGTCGCTCTCCACCGCCTCCACACCCCGGGCCGCCAGATGATCGTTGAGCCCGAGCTCCTCACTCACCATGCTCTTGCCCTTCACCACCCGTGAAACGCCGTACCGAGCCACGAGCTCGTCGAGGATCGTTCGGGCGGCCCCTGCGTCCGGGGCCCAGTGCACGTGCGCGCCGTGCTCGACGAGTCGCGCCTCCGCCTGTTCGAGGTAGGTGTCCAGGTGAGTGAGCAGATGACTCTTGACCTGCTCGGCCCACCGACGCCACGCCTCGGCGTCCACCTCGGCGTAGGCTCGCAGTCGGTGGGCGTCGAAGGCGAGGGCCGCCTGGGTGACGGCGTCTCGAACGCCGGGGTTGTGCTCCAACGTCTCCCGTGCCAGGCGGGGGTAGTGGGCGCTACGCGGATCCATCCATCCCCTCCCGCAGCACTGACGCCAGGTGACGGACGGTCAGGCCGGTCCGTCGATGGCGGGCCCGCCCGTCCAACTGGAGGAGGCAGCCCGGGTCTGCCGACGTGAGGAGGTCCACGTCGGGCAGCGTGTCGAGCTTGCGATCCGCCATGCCGGCCGATACCGGCGGCAGCTTCACCGAGAACGTCCCGCCGAAGCCGCAGCACTCCCGGTCGGCGGGCCAGTCCACGACGGTGGCGCCGGCACCTTCCAGCAGCGCCACAGGCTCGCTCGCTACGCCCAGCTCCCGGAGCGCGTGGCAACCATGATGATAGGCGATCCGCCGGCCCCGGAGACCCTGGCCCAGACGGTCTCGCCCCATCTGGTGCACGATGTACTCCGACAGCTCCCACGTGCGGGCAGCGAGATCGGTGGCCGCATCGGCCGCGGCGTCACTCGCCAGAAGCCGGGGAAAGACCGTCCGGATCATGGCGGCGCAGCTCCCCGAGGGCGTGACCACCGGGCCCGCGTCGGCCAGGACTTCGACCGTGTGGCGGGCCACCCGAACGGCTTCGTGAAGGTAACCCGCGTTGTAGGCCGGCTGCCCGCAGCACGTCTGCCCCGCGGGGACGTCTACCCGCGCACCCAGACCCTCGAGCACGTGGATGGCGTCGTGCACGGCATTGGCGAAGAAGTAGTCGCCGAGGCAGGTGATGAAGACAGATACGCGCACGCGTGATCGTGCCGGGCTGAAGGGCCTCATCCAGGTCTTGCTTCCGGGGACCGCCGTCGGCCTCTCGGCGGCCTCGGTCGGCCGCCAACTTACGGAGACCGCTCGCTAGAACGCGAATCGGATGCCGGCGGCAAGCTGCCCTTGCCAGAGGAGCGGGCTGCTCACGGATACGAAGCAGCCCGATCCGGAGCTGCAGAAGAGCCGGTCGGGACCGCCCACCGCCGTGACCCAGAGCCGCCCCTCCAGGCGCACCGCCACCGGCCGGGCGGGCGGGAAGGTCACCCCGGCCCCCGTGCTGCCCGAAAGCCCCCAGGCCTGGTCGCGGGATGCCTCCCGAGGATCGAGGTGGGTCACGCCTACGGTGAAGATCACGTAGGGCACGGCCCAGGGCCCCCGACTCCGGTACTGGGCGCCGGCATGAAGGGACCGGACCGTGATGTCGGAGACCGGGGTCACGAACGATCCGGGGCGGCGCAGTTGAAGCTCGGTCGCCTGCTGCGCGTAGAGGATCTCCACAGTGGCCCCGTCCCAAGCCCGATAGTTCACGACGCCGCCGAGGGCCAGCGAAGAGGGGAGTTGGAGGCGTCCCTCCTCCACTGGGATCGAGCCCCAGAAGCGGTAGGCCGCGAAGGGCCACACCTCGACGTCCTGTGCAGTCCCATCGCCGGCAGCCAGCAACGAGAGGAAGACGGAAACGAGGGCCCTCAGCGGCATCCTCCGGACGTTGGGGCTTCGGGCATCGCTCCATGGACGCCCGCCGATGAGGCAACGTCTGACCGGGCCAGGCGCGATGCAAGCGGCTCAGGGTCGCCACGCGTACGACGCCTTTACGAAGAACGTTCGATCGGTCTGAAGAAGAGGGGACACGAGGAAGTCGCGATCCGTGCTGCCCTCCCGGGCGTCTCCGTAGCCCACGAAGAGGACGCTCTGCGGGTTCAGCTTGTACGAGAAGAGGAACTGCGTAAGGACCGAGCGGCGGAATCGATCCACCTCGCTCCGGTACAGCTCCGGATCTCTCCCGGTGCTCCGGTGCTGGACGATGGCCCGGAAAAACGTGCGCGGCGTGAAATTGTATACCCCCCGCAACTGCGACACGTTGGCGTCCACGATGCTCCGGCCCTCGAAGCTCAGCCGTCGAAAGGAGTGGCGCAGCTGAAGGTCGATGCGGGGGCCGATGCGGACGCCCACCTGTGGGTTGAGCTGCAGCTGGTCGGCCAGGCGACCGTTGGCGTAGTCGACCGACTGGCCCACGTTCCCGAAGAACTCGAAGCGCACCGCTCCACTCGGCTCGACGCCGCCCCCGAACCACACCTGCGGGAACTCGTAGGCCACGCCCTCGAACTGCTCCCTCCGCAGGTTCGGGTTGACCCACACGTTGCTCTGGGCCGGTCCCTGCAGCGTGGACGAGAGCCAGACGCCCTGGTCCAGCAGGAGCCCCGCCGTGGTCTCGTTGTGCCAGAAGCCCCCGGCCAGGTTGATGCGGGTGTACCAGGTCTCGTCCCCCCAGAACGTCCGGCGCAGCCAGAGGTTGGCTCGCTGCACGTCCACCTGGTTCACGAACCCTGCATCCGCCCGGAAACCGTCGGACAAGCGCTCCACGAAAGTGCGAGCGAACCAGCTCCGGGTTTCGTACGTCACCTCCAGCCGTCCGGCGTCACCGCCGAACGCACCCTCGGGCTGATCGTTCTCCAGCGCGATCAGCGGTGCGTAACTGGTCTCGGAGTGAAGGAGCTGCACCCGGGCGGTCACGGCGCCCAGAGGGCGGATGACGGCGTCACCGCCCAACACCCGGTTGAAGTACCCTCTGCCTTCACGGGTCACCAGGAGCGCACCCACGTTGTTGGACGACCCCACGTCCCTGCGAACCCGCGCGACGCCCGTGTAGACCTTGTCGTCCAGCGCGATGGCGCTCGATCCCTCCGCTCCCGGAAAGGTCAGCGTCGGCAGCGCGTCCCGTGCCAGCATGACGCCCAGGGCATGCGCGCCGGCCTTTCCCGTGAGCTTTCCCCCGAAGTCCGGGCTCACGACGGTGCGAGTGAACAGCGCCTGGATGGGCGTGGCGAAGAAGTCTGAGCCCTCCTGGAAGAACGAACGCTTCTCCGGGAAGAAGAGCCCGAACCGGTTGTTCACGTCGAGCTGGGGGGCGTCCGCTTCCACCTGAGAGAAGTCGGGGTTGAGCGTGACGTTGACCGTCAGGTTCGAGGTGACGCCCCACAGCGCGTCCAGGCTCAGCTCCGACGTGGCGCTCCCGTTCTGGAGGGCCTCGTCGGGGGCCGCCCTGGAGTCGGTGCGGCCGGCTACGAGGGCCGGCGTGAATTGCAGGTTCGTTCCGGGCGCAATGTTCTGGAATCCCGTCAAGACGTTGGCCTGGCAGAGCTCGCAGGCGTTGCTCCGGTCCCAGTGCATGGAGCGGGTTTCCACCGCCTCGCTCCGGGGCCAGTGACGGGAGACGAAGAAGCCCCAGCTCTGAACGCCCGCGGCGCTGGGGAACCGCAGGGATTTGAACGGGATGGCGACCTCGACCACGTAGCCGTCGGCCGTCACCCGGCCGGCCGAGCTCCAGATGGCGTCCCACGAGGCGTCCCGATTCCCGCCGCCACCACCGCCGTCCCCCGAGCCCTGTTGGTTGAACAGCGCGTCGGACTGTACGCCCAGAGCCGAGACGCCGAACTCGAACGCTCGACGTCCGTCGTTGAACGGATCCAGGGTGAACACGACCCGGTCGTGGCTGTCGATGTCGTCACGATCCGTGATGAAGGCCCGGATGCGAGACGGGTCCGGGTCCACGGCGCGACATCCCAGGTACAGGTTGGTCGCGTCGAACGTCACCAGGCAGCGGGTCTCCACCGGTGCCGGCGTGTTGTCGCCAGGGTTCGACTCGTACGGCAGTGGAATGACCTGACCGCTGGTCCAGACGGCGTCGTCCATGCGACCGTCCACACGAACGTCGGCCGTCGCCCTCGCGACCACGAACTCGGTCCGGGCGGCGTCCCGATCGTCATCGCGACGGGACGATCCCCCGGCCTCCGCTCCATCTCCCTGCGCTGCACCCACGCCCAACCCACTGGCCACGGCGACTGCCAGTGCCTTCCCCAGCCCCACGCCGCCCAACATTCCCAGACCCCACATCGTCCCCACCTCCCCGGCCCCGATCCATGGGCACGGTGTCCGCCCTCGGACACCCGTGATGAAACTTTTCTTTCATATTTGGGCAAAAGAAAACACCCGGGCGTCTCCTTCCCCCACCGCGTAACCACCCTACCCGAGTCCGCGCGCCCGCCGAAGCGGCGCACGGGGCGACCATGATCGCACCGCCCGGATGTCTTCCGAGTGCCAAGCCAGCGCCCGTCCTACTCCCGGATCGCCACAGCTCCGTCGTCGCACTCCAGCGCCGCGCTCGCAGCTTGCCTCACATCCGCGTCCGGGTCCTCGTCCGCCAGACGGGCCATGGCCCGCTTGACCGGCCAGGTGCCGAATGCGGCCAAAGCGTTGACGGCCGCCAGCCGGACCACTGCATCGGCATCCCGCGTCGCTTCGAGCAAGGCCGGAATCGCGGCGTCGCACCCGAGCTCCACCAGCACCGCTGCGGCCCGAGAGCGGGCCTCCGGGTCCGGATCGTCGGAGAGGGTGCGAACCACCGGTTCCCAGACCGACGGATCGGGCGCTGCTACCGCGCCCACCACCGGCGTGAGACCCCGGGTCTCCGGGCCGCGGTGAGACAGCTGCGCTGCCAACGCATCGGTGGCTGCCCGCTCGTCGATGGCCCTCAGCGCCTCGGTGGCGATCCGCTTCTGGTGCAGGTCACCGTGGCTGCCCGTGACTACCCCTACCAGCGCGGGCACGGCGCGGGCGTCCCCGACCCGGCCCAGCGCGCGGGCCGCCGTACGGCGCACTACGGGGTCTTCGTCGGTCAGCGCCCGAGACAGCGCGGCCACGCCGTCGCCCGAGCCGTCCGCTTCGAGCGCGCTCACTGCGGCCAGCCGCACCTCCGGCTCGGGACGGTCCATCATCGCCACCCAGTCGGCAGGCGCCCGCGGCGGACTGGCCCACACCCGCACGGTCCCCACGGGCGCGCTCACGGCCACCAGTAGGGCCACCGAGAGGAGCACCTGGAGGGGGGCGGCAGGCCGGCGGTCCACGCCCCGGTCGAGGACGCCGTCGATCCGTGTACTCAAGATGGACGACCGGGCCAGCGCCATGGCGCCGCGGGCCACCCGCGCACCGGCGAGAACCCGGGCGAGCTGTAGCAGCAGCCTCGCGTACTCCGCCGATGCCGCGCCTCCGCGGACCACCGCGTCGTCGCACGCGCGCTCCCGCTCCATGCGCGCCCGCGAGATGGCCAGCCACGCCAGTGGGTTCGGCCAATACAGGGCCCGGGCCAACTCGGACAACAGGTGCTTCGGGTAGTCCCAACGCTGGACGTGGGCCAACTCGTGCAAGAGCACGGCGTCGACCTGGCTCCGGCTCCAATCCCGCGCGTCGCTCGGCAGCAGGACAATGGGACGCCAGATCCCCCAGGTGACCGGGATGCGCATCTCGTCGCTGACCACCACACGGATCCGGCGCGTAACGCCCTGCCGCCGGGCCATGACAGTGGCGCGTCTCGTCAGATCACGACGGATCCCCCCTGCCATGGCTCGGGCCGTGATCCAGAGGATCCGCCCCCAGTCTACAGACAAGCGGGCCAGAAGCAGCAGAGCACCCAGGGCCCAGACCGCGAGCAGGACCTGAGCGGGCCCGGCCAGGCCCAGCGCGTCTTCGCCGCCGGACGGACTCGACACGACGCCGGCCGGCGGAGCGACCGTCGGCGGCGGGGTCGAGATGGCCCTGGGTCCTCCCAGCGCCACGAGTGAGCTGTCCACCCATCCCAGATTCGTGCCCGGCGCCACCAACGGGAGCACCGGCAACGCCAGCAGTACTACGAGACCTGCGGTCCACACCGCGCACCGGGTCGCCGCCGTCCCACGACGGCAGACGCGGGCGAGCATCCACGCCGCGGTCAGCAGCAGGGAGCCCTTCACCAGAAGGATGACCCCGATCTCGGCCGCCCAACCGGGCAGCAACGCGGGCTGGAGAAGTTCCATGATGAACGCCGAGGCCTAAGCCTTCTCCCGGGTGGCGTTCTCGATCTTCGAGGCGATCTCCTCCAGCTCTTCGGGCGACAGCTTCTCGGACGACATGTCCAGAAGGGCCAGAATGGCGCTGGAAGGAGAGCCCTGGAAGAACGTCCGCATCACGTGGGAGAGAGCGAAGCGAGTCGCCCGGTCCCGGGATACGGTGGGCTGGTAGACGTGGCGCTTTCCTTCACGACGGTGCCGCAGGAAGCCCTTCTTCTCGAGAATGCCGAGGATCACGCGTATGGAGTCGTAGCCGTCCTCGTCGTCGAGGTGCCGGGCGACGTCAGCCGCGCCGGCCTCACCGAGACGGTATACGGCGTCCATGATCTCTCGCTCGCGGCGACTGAAGCTACCGTAGAACTGCTGGGGTGACTCTTCCATGTGCGCGTCGGCGGGACAGGTGTGAAAAAAACTTTTCGATACGTACCCATGTATACGACTCGCGCCACGACTACGTCAAGTGTACGGTTTCGGGCGGGGCTTCTTTCTGGCCGCCGGCAGCGCCTCGCGGGCCGCCTGGCCGGCTGATCCAGCCAAAGGCGGCGACGGCGTCGAGTTGGTCTCGCCCACGCGCCCTTACCCAGGCTGGCTACCGCCCCGACACGTGGCCAATGCGTCCCCGGTCGCACGGGTTCCCGCCTGCCGCCGACCCGCATCCGCTTTCTCGCCTCTCGGCCTGGGACGGAGCGTCCCAGTGCCTCCCGGTCCCCGGGCGATTCCCGACCCCGACCCTTCAGCTCACGTCGCCGGGAAGCTCCTGAGCGAGGAAGGCGAGCATGACGCGGATGCCCTCGACGAAGCTTCCGACGCGCAGGTTCTCGTTCGGGCTGTGCTGGTTGTTATCGCCGTTCACGGTGGGAACGCCCACCGCGGGAATGCCCAGGGTCTGCACGAAGGGCGAGATGGGCACCGAGCCGCCAGAGGTTCGGATCAGGATGGGATCGTGTCCGTAGAGGTGCCGCATGCTGGCCCGCAGCCACCGCCCCGGCTCGGCATCGAAGTCCGTCCGGTAGGCCAGGTAGGAGACGCCCCAGGTGAACGTCGCGATCCGCGGATGAGTCCGACGCTCGTCCTCGGTGGGCTCTCGATCGATGACGTAGTATCCGAGCCCCTCGATATGATCCTTGATCAGACCCATCAGACGCTCGGGATCGCTTTCCACCACCAATCGTACGTCGACCTCCGCCACAGCCGTGGCCGGCACGATCGTGCGGGCCTCTGCACCCACCCACCCCGAACGCAGCCCGCGGACGTTGAGCGACGGGTACTGGACGGCCCCCTGTAGACTGCCGGCCACCTGATCGGGCCGAGCGATGCCCAGGCGGTCGTGAATCTCCTGCTCGTCGTCCGGGACCGCGGCCAGGATGCGCCGGGTCTCGGCGTCGAGCTCCACGCCGTCGTAGAAGCCGGGGATGGTAACCCGGCCGTCCTCGTCCTTCATGGACGCCAGGACCCGTGCGAGGCGGACCGCCGGATTCGGTGCGTAGTTGCCGTAGTGTCCGCTGTGCTGTGGCACCCGGGGCCCGTAGGTGGTGAGCGTGAACCGCGCGATGCCGCGGTTGCCGAATTTGAGCGTGGGCCGGTTCGACACGTGCGGAGGGCCGTCGAGGATGACGAGCATGTCGGCGGCGAGACGGTCCCGATAGCGGGTGACGGCGTCCGGGAGGTTCGGTGAGCCCATCTCCTCTTCGGTGTCGACGATCACCTTCAGGTTGACGTCGGGCACGACGCCACCGGCGTCCATGGCGTCCAGCGCTGCGAGGAACTGGGTGATCGGTCCCTTGGAGTCCGACGTGGATCGGGCGAAGACCCTCCACTCCGGATCCCAGTCGCCGTGAAGGCGCTCCCAGGGGATGATGCGCCAGCCACCCTGAGCGTCTCGCTCCTTGAGAACGGGCTCGTACGGGCTGTCCTGATACCACTCCGCAGGGTCCACCGGCTGCCCGTCAGACTGCAGGTACACGAGCACCGTCCGCTCGGCGCCCGGGAAGGAACGCTCCGCCAGGAGCAGCGGGCTCCCTGGGGTGGGCAAGCGCTCGGTCACGAAGCCCCGGTCCGCGAAGGCCCCTTCCAGCCAGCCTACGATCCGGAGCATGTCCTCCGTCACGTGAGCGTCGTTGGGAAGGCTGAGCAGCTCGTAGTAGTTGGCGAACGCCCTCTGGGTCTGAGCCGCCACCAGCCGGTCGATCTCGGAGACGGTCAGCTGTTGGGCGGCCAGCGGCGCGGCGAGCCACCCCACGAGTACCGCCCCGCCGACGGCGGCGGCGAACGTCCCGTGGCCGAGGGTCCTTCGAGCGTCCATCAGAGCACGAACGACAGGCCTGCCGAGATCTCGCCCTGCGTGGAGGTCTCACCGATCCACGTGGAGACTCCGGCACCGCCGGTACCAAAGTAGAACCCGCTTCCCCCGGACAAGACGCTTACCCAGGCTCGGGCCTGTGCCCGAAGGGCGACCCTCTCCGAAACATACGCCTTGACGCCGCCTCCGAACGAGAACGAGAAGAACCACTCGCTGGACCGCTCATTCGGACTCATCTGGGTCGCGCCCAGCGTGATCACCGCGAACGGTTTCGCAGTGCCCGAATTCAGTGCCTCGTAAAGGCCACCGATATGAAAGTACCAGTTGGTGTGATCGACCTCCCGCACCTCGATGCTGCCGAATTCGGTGAACCGGAGCGTGGTAGGCTGGGCATATACCACCGCCTCGACCCACGCGCCGCGCCGGACTTCGAAGTCGGCGAGAATGCCGTACGCCGCGGACCCGTCGAACTTGACGTCTCCGGTGGTCGTGGAGTTACGGAGGCGCACCTGCCCACCTCCACCCCACTGGTACCCGACGATCGGAGTGAGCTCGATGGCTCCCCGCCCGCCTCTCCGTTGTGCCTCTCCGTCCTGCGGCAGCAAGAGTCCCACCGCTGCCACCACCAACCAAACACGAACTCCCACGGGCGCCTCCTCTCGTTTCGGCCTTCCAATGCATGAACGCTTGTCTACACAAAGAGTGCCGTACCGAGAACCGGAGCCGATCCCCACAGCACGCGACCGGCATGCTGCGGGAAGGACCTCCGGCGCTCAGGGCGGCGCCTAAGCATACCCACGATGGCTGCACGCGGCTACGGTCTTTCACCCGATGGCGTTCGGCCCTATCTATAGGCCAGCCGGCAGGCGCGACCTGGACCCACCCCCGTGGCCGAGAGCGAGCATGGACGAGGTCGGAGCTCCCCCCAAGGACCCCACCACGACTCCGCCGTCCAACCTGACACCGGACGCCATCCGGCAGCGAGCCGCGTCTCTGCAACGCGTCGTTCGGGGCTACGATCCGGAGGCCGTCGACGCCCTGCTCGTCTCCGCCGTGCATCACCTCGAGAAGCTCCAGGATCAGAACGGCGCCCTCGAGGATCGCGTCAACGAGCTGGCCAAGAAGGTGTTCTTCCACGAGGGCCGGGCATGGGCCGTCCAGGAGGCTCTGGTTGCAGCCCAGTCGCTTCGGGCCGAGACGCGGGACGAGGCCGAAAGGGAAGCGGCGCGACTCCGGTCCCAGGCCTCCCGTGAGGCCGAGGCCTTGCTCCGGGCCGCCCGCGAGGAAGCCGCCCGCCTCGAAAAAGATGCCAGTCAGCTGCGACGGGGGCTCAACGGCATCAGGAAGAAGCTCGCGAGGGAGATCGACCAGCGGCGCGTCCGCGTCATGGCAGAGAGCGAGGCGACACTGACCGAGGCGCAGCAAGCGGCGAGCGCCCTCCGCGAATCGGCCGAGCTCGAGGCCGAGAAGACCCGCCAGGAAGCCGACGCGTTCGCGCGCAAGACCCGCAACTCCGCGGCCGAGGAGGCCGCTCGCCTGAAGGACCAGGCTTCGGCGGAGGCCGAGGAGGTACTCTCACGTGCCGAGGCATGGGCCAAGGAGGAGCGCCGGAGGACCGCGCTGTCGGTCGAGGCGCTGCTGGAGGATGCGCTTCAAGCGTCGCGGCGCACCCGTGACGAGGCCGTCAAAGTCTCGAAGTCGCTCAGGGAGCGCGCCAAGCGCGACGCTCGCAAGACGCGGGAGAGAGCCCGGGGCGAGTTGGCGCAGGCCGAGATCGATGCGGAGCAGCTTCGCGACGCGGCCGTCGCGGCGGCCGAAACAGTGGAGGCCGAAGCGCGCGCGGCGCGTGACCAGGCCCGAGCGGCCCTGGAGCAAGCGCGAGGCGACGCCCGCCTGATCCGCGACGAGGTCAAGCAGGAGGTGGAGACCCTGCGGCAGCGATCGGCTACCGAAGCCGACTCCCTCCGGAGCCTGGCGGAGGCGGACGCTGGGCGGATTCGGCAGACAGCGGAAGAGGAGGCTCGGGCCGAGAGGGAGGCGGCGCGCATCGAGTTGGAGCGCATGAGCAGCAAGCTCCGCATCCAGATCGACGAGCGGCACCGGATCCTGGAGCGCCTCGACGAGCGGCGGAACCGGGTTCTCAACACCCTGCACACCGTGTTGCTCCGGGAATTGGAGCACATCGAGGAGGAACGGGCCAGGGTAGACGCGGCGGAGGGTTCAGGGGGTCCGGATTCGGGTCCGAAGTCGTCGGATCCGGTCGTGATCGGCACCGCCCTGGACGAAGTGGGTACGCCGGCGGCCCCGCAGGTGGACGTGCCTCCCCGCCCGGCCGCCAGCGTCCGGATGGGGTGGACGACGGTGATCAACCCGGAGACGGGAGAGGTGGTCAACGATCCCGACCCCCCGCCTCTCGTCGGAGGGCACGCGGAAGCGTCCGCAGTTCTCACCGACGCGCCCGGGCCTCTGGACGTCGGAGTCGGGCTCGGCGGACAAGAGAACGACGAAGGCGCCGCGGCCGACGAGCCCGCGGCGCCTGCCGGACCCCAATCGGGACCGGACGTCAGCGTGGAAGGGGAGTCCGGGAGCGGGCAGCGACCAGAAGACGCGGTCCAGTAGCGTCCTGGCCGATCGCCCTTCCCCAGTTCTCTACGGCCAGATCCCCCTGTCGAGGGCCACGCGAGCGACGCGCGTCACGGCCAGGACGTACGCGGCCGTGCGGAGATCCACGGACTCCAGGGGTGGCCCACCATCCCTGCCGTATTTCACCCGCTTGTTCTCGATCTCGCCGAGGCCCCCGTTGATCTCCTCTTGCTTGTCCAGGACGCCGTCGGTAGCTCGCACCATCTTCCTGTGGAGCTTGCCGTTGACCTCGTCTTCATCCCACTGCTCGTTCTCGTTGTTCTGCACCCACTCGAAATAGCTGACGGTCACGCCGCCGGCGTTCGCGAGGATGTCCGGAAGGACCGGGATCCCGCGCTCGAGGAGGATGCGATCCGCCTCGGGCGTCGTGGGGCCGTTGGCGAGCTCGAGCACGAGTCGAGCCTGGACGTCGGCCGCGTTGTCGCCCCGGATCTGGTTCTCCAGCGCGGCCGGGACCAGGATGTCGCACTGGAGTGCCAGCAGCTCCTCGTTGCTCACGGTCTCGCAACCTTCGAGGCCCACGACCGAGCCGGTCTCGGCCTTGTGGGCGATGGCGGCCGCGGGGTCCAGCCCATCGGGGCAGTGGATCCCGCCCCGGGAATCGCTGACGGCGATGATCTTGGCACCCTCCCCGTGGAAGAGCTCGGCGCCGATCGACCCTGCGTTACCGAACCCCTGGACCACCACGGTCAGACCCTCCAGGCTGTCCACGCCTGGCAGGATGCCCCGCTCGATGGCCCGCTGGGTCACGAACAGGCCGCCTCGAGACGTGGCCTCGCGCCGTCCAAGGGATCCTCCGATGTGCACGGGCTTCCCGGTCACGACACCCAGGTTGTTCTGCCCCCTGTGCATCATCTCGTAGGTGTCGTAGATGAGCGCCATGGTGGATGCGCTCGTGTTCACGTCCGGCGCCGGAATGTCCGTGTAGGGGCCGATCGCGTCGCCGAGCTCGGCGATGTACCGCCGGGTCAACTTCTTGATGTCCTTCTTGCTCAGCCTCTTGGGGTTGCACACCACACCCCCCTTCGCCCCGCCGAAGGGCACGTCCACGACGGCCGTCTTCCACGTCATCCAGCACGCCAGCGCCCGTACTTCGTCCGCCGTGACATCCGGGTGGTACCGAATCCCACCCTTGCCGGGGCCGCGGATCCTGTTGTGCACCGCCCGGTAGCCGACGAAGTTGCGCACCTCACCGGAGCTGGTCTCTATGGGGAACTCCACGATGACCACCCGGTCCGGCTTGGCCAGGAACTCCAGGAGACCCGGCTCCAGTGCCGGAACGTAGCGAGCCGCATGGTGGAGTTGCTGCTGTGCGATCAGGAAGGGGTTGAGCTCTTCCACTTGGGTCTGCGTTTGTTGAGTCATCAGCGCTCTTCAGTCGAGCCCGGTCATCGCGGGTTCAGCCACATGATTCTCGGATCGGCGAGCTCCTCCGGCGGAGGCAGCTCCCCGTCCACGAAGCGATTCCACTGGCTATTGGCGACGTAGTAGAAGCGGTCGCCCACCATGAGCCCCAGTGTCGGCTCGTCCCACTCGGGAAGGTTCGCGGCCAAGACCCGAACCCGGGTGATCTCACGTCCGTCTTCCGACAGCTCGAGCCTCAGAATCCGGTGGGGCATGGTACCGTTCTGCACGGCGATCAGCGCGTCACCGTCACGGACGAGACCGTCGATGCCGAGGAGGGTCTGGTTGTCGGGGTGTTTGAGTCTCACGGCTTCCCGTGTCGCTCGATGAACGTAGAAGACACCCTTGGAATAGTCAGCAACGTAGAGACCCCGTTGGTCCGAGGATAGTGCCAATCCCTGGGGTGATTGGAAGACGCCGGGCTGGACGAACGTCTCCAGAAAGTCACCTCCGGAGCGAATGCGGTGAAGCCCCGACCCCCGCGCGTCGGACACGTAGACGTCTCCGTCCGAAGCAAGGGCCAGATCGCCGACTACCCTGCGCTGCTCGCTGTTGGAGAAGTGGTAGTGAAGCAGGAGCTGGCCCGACTCCAGGTCGAACTTGAACACGGCGGAGCGGCCCAGATTGTCGTCGCGGAGACCGCCCGTCTCGGCCACGCCGGCCGTGCACACCCACAGCACGCCCTCGTCGGGATCGACCTGCATGCCCATGACGCTCATGAGCCCGGCGAACGCAGCGGGCGCGAACTCCGACACCACGCCATCCGCGGACACCCGTACGATCCGGCGCTCGTGAACGCTGCCCACGTAGAACGACCCGTCGCGCGGATCGTGGGCGAGCCCCTCGGGGACGAACGTGGGCGCCCCGGCGATGGTGAACGCGGTCCGGGAAGTCCCGCTCGCCCGGCGGTTGTCGCGGAGCTTCTCGAGCACGGCCTGGAAGGCCGCGTCCTCGGCCAGCACGTCGAAGTCGGGATCCGCGTCCGCTCGAAGCCCGAGACCCATGTTCGCCACGCGCTCCAGGGTTTCGACGGCACCCCCGGTGTCCCCGGTGAGAGTCTGACCCACGGCGATGTAGTAGATGAGCTCCGGGTGGCCTGGACGCAGCTTCTCGGCGGCGCGCAACTGTTCCAGAAATGTGTCCGGATCGCCGTCTTCGCGTGCCTGGAAGGCCTCCTGGACGTGCTCACCGGCCCGTGCCATGTCCTCGCGGGACTGGGCTTCGGCCGCTGACGTCAGGGCGGCCGTGACCGCGACAATCGCGATTGGCCACCCGGTGAACCGGACCCGTCGGCCGACCGGTGTGCGAGCTTTGCCGTCTTTTCGATCCGCCGTGACCAACCGTGTCATGATACCCTCTCCTCCCCCCCGTCGACGCCCACCGAACGGCGAAAGATGTTGCCGCCGCAGCCCAGGCATCAAGGGGCCTCCGCCCATACCGCCGCGGTGTTCGGTCCAAAGACCCCCCCGGGGCGGCCCGAGCCGAGGCTTGCCTCCGCGTAAGGGGCGCGCTCCCCGATACGTAGGTTGAACCGGAGTCCCCCGAGAGCGGGAGCCCCTGGGGAAGCGGAGGAGGTGAGGATGATCAGGGAGCAGAGGGTGGGCATCGCGGCGGCTTGGACGCTCGCGTTCGCGGTGGTCCTTTCGGCGTGTGCGACCGCACCCCGCGACGGCACGAGCCGCGACCGCGTGATCACACGCTCCGAGCTGGCTGCCGCTGGCGAAAGCACGCTCTACGACGTCATCGGTCGTGTGCGGCCCACGTGGCTCGGACCTTCCGGGGCCGCAGAGGGGGGCGACGACGCCTCTCTGCCCACGGTCTACATGAACCGACTGCCCCTTGGTGGGACGGTGACGCTGGCCTCCGTGCGGGCCCGTGACGTGGTCGAAGTGCGCCTGATTACCCCCGCGTTGGCCCGGGACCGGTACGGCGCCGACAACCCGGCAGGCGTCATCGAGCTCGTGACCACCGATGTGGGCGCCTACTGAGTGACACGTCGATTGGTGACGCATCGGTCACGGGCACCCGCCCGGTCGGACGAGCGTCCCGGGTGGAGCCGTGCCGGGAAGGGCCCGGTTCGGCCGGGCTGCCGATTCGACGCAGCGGACACGCTACCGTAGCACCTCGCCGAAGGCGACGTCCTCCGCCGCCAGGACGAACGCCGTGGTCGGAAGCCCGCGGGTACGCTCCTGGAGTCCGGCGACATAGGCGGGAAAATCCTCCCCGGGCTGCGCCAGCCCCATGAACACCAGATCCGCGTCGGCCGAGGACGCGCGCAGGATCTGGTCGAAGGGACGGCCCGCCGCCACGAGCACCTCGGGGTGGGCGCCGATGCGCAGCTCGCCCACCAACTCGCGCAGGTTCTCACGGGCGGAGTCAGCGGCGATCTCATCGGGGACGACCAGCTTCAACCGTACCTCGGCTCCCCGCCAACCCACGTGGGTGCGAAGCAGATAGGCCAGGAGCATCATGAGGCCGCCATTGCGTTCGAGCCCGCCCCACCACACGTCGATCCGGAGGCGCTCGCCGAATCCACGGTCGTCGGGTTCCCGGAGGATGATCACGTTCCGGCGCATCTGGTGAAACGTGTTGATCATCTGGCAGTAGCGCTGCAGATGCTCCGGCCGCTCGCTGTCGCCCAGGATCACCGTGTTCGGGACCAGGGCACCCAGTCCGTATGTCTGGACCAGCTGCTCCGCGCCTTCGAAGGGGTTGGGCGCCGCCACCAGACGCACCATCGCCTCGACCCCACGTCGCGCGAGGTATTCCCGCACGGTACCCTCGAGGGCCGTCATGCGGCCCGCCTCCCGGGACCCCTGCGGGAGCACGCTGGCTACCGTGATGAGACCGCGGCTGTGTGACACTGCCTCTGCCAACTCGATCAGGTTCCACCGCTGCGTCGGCGCTCCCGAGAGCACGAGGCTGTGGGGTCGCCAGTTCTTGGGCTCCGAATCGAGGCCGACGCGGAGGACGCCCCCACGGACCATGGCCATCCAGATGCCGTGTCGCACGTCCCCCCAGGTGGCCTCCAGCCCCCTGCGCTCGAGCCACAGGTACACCCCCAGGACCACCACACCCGAGACCACCGTGGCCACTGCGTTCACGAGGAACATCGCGACCAGACAACCGATGGCTCCGAGGAAGGACAGCAGCCAGTGCACGCGAAAGGACGGACGGAACGACGGGCTGGCCAGCAGTCGCTCCGTGCCTGCCGCGACGTTCAACACCAGGTAGGTGGTCAGGAAGAACATGGTGAGCACCGGTGCGATTACGTCGAGGTCGCCGAGGGCCACGGCGACCAGGGCCACGCCGGTGGTGAACACGGTTCCCCGGCGAGGCTCGTCGCTGGGGCCACTCCCCTTGGACAGCCACCGCAGGGCGCCAGGCAGCACCCCGTCGTGGGCCAGCGCCTGGAGGACGCGGGGGGCGGCCAGCACGCTTCCCACCGCCGATGACAGCGTCGCGCCCCAAACCCCCAACAGGATCGCGTCGCCCCAGAGGGCCATGCGACGCATGACGAGCGGATCGCCCATCAGGGTTGCCGCATCTGCCCGGAAGGCCAACAGCACGGGCAGCGACATGTAGATCAGATAGCCCACGCCGATGGCCAGCAGGGTCCCCCGCGGGATGGAACGGGCGGGGTCTTTCAGATCCCCCGACATGTTCACGCCCGCCATGATTCCGGTGACGGCTGGGAAGAACACCGCGAAGACGGTCCAGAAGCCGGCGGCCTCGGGCGCGGGCCCGAGAGCCGGCGGAAGGGGTCCGGCTGGCGTGCCGGCCACGAGAGAGATGAGGGACAGCGCGATGGCCCCCATGATGAAGTACTGCGCCCGTATGGCGATCCGTGCCGAGCGGACTGCGAGCGCACCCACCAATACCGTGGTGATCAGTCCGACCGCCTTCTCGCTCACCCCGGGAAACGAGCGCGCCACGGACTCCGCAAACCCCACCGTATAGAGCGCGATGGACAGGGCCTGAGCCAGGTAGAGCGGGATCCCCACCGCACCCCCCGTCTCGATGCCGAGGGCACGGCTGATCATGTAGTAGGCCCCACCCACCCGAACCCGCCGATCGGTGGCGATCTCCGAGATGGACAGGGCGGTCAGGAAGGTGATGGACGTGGACACGGTCACGATGGCCAACGTCCCCCAGAGGCCCACGTTGCCCACCACCCAACCGAACCGCAGATACATGATCACACCGAGAATCGTCAGGATCGACGGCGTGAAGACTCCCCCGAAGGTGCCGAGCCCGGCTCCTGCGGCTGCCTCGCTCGCGCCGCGGTCGGGTCCCTCTTGTGTGCGTGTGGGCATGGCCCGAACAAGAGTCACAACGGGCGTGGCGGGTCAAGGTCCGCGTGGCCGTCGGCCGGTTTCCCTCCCGTCGGCAAGGCCCCCGACCCATCTTGGTCGATGCGGCCCGAGGCTCGTCCGATGCCGTCGTGGTCCCCTCGCTGGGCACCACGAGGGAGTCGGTCGAGGCCGACCGGTACCCGTCCATCCGGCCCCTGGCGGCTGACCAGCGCTCGTCACGGAGCGCCGGCAGCCTCGGTGATGGAGGCGTGACTGTGGATCCCATCGAGTGGGTGCAAATCGCGGAGATCCGGGCGGCGGCGCGGCGGCTCCGCGGGCAGGTCCTGCGCTCGCCTCTCGTCCCGCTGAGCCTTCCCGAGCCGGCGCCGGAGATCTACCTGAAGCTCGAAAACCTCCAGCCCATCGGGTCGTTCAAGCTGCGCGGCGCCGGAAACGCCATGGCATTGGCCGACCCCACCATGCTGGCCGACGGCGTGGTCACCGCCAGCGCGGGCAACATGGCCCAGGGAGTGGCCTGGAACGCCAGGCGGCTCGGGATCCCATGCCACGTCGTGGTTCCCGACCACGCGCCGCTCACCAAGATCCGCGCCATCGAACGACTCGGCGGCGAGGTGGTCGCGACCTCCTTCGAGCGGTGGTGGCAGGCTCTCGAGGAGCGGGCCTACCCGGGGCTGGACGGCCACTTCATCCACCCCGTGAGCGATCCTGCCGTGATCGCCGGCAACGGGACGATCGGGCTCGAGATCGTCGAAGACCTCCCTGACGTCGACGCCGTCGTCGTACCCTTCGGCGGCGGTGGTCTTTCGTGTGGCATCGCCTGCGCCATCGCGGCCACCCATCCGGACGTGCCCGTGTACGCCGCGGAGGTGGAGACCGCCGCGCCGCTCGCCGCATCCCTCTCGGCAGGCGCCCCCACGCGAGTCCCCTACACTGCCAGCTTCGTCGACGGCATCGGCTCGACGCAGCTGCTGCCGGAGATGTGGCCGCTGGCCAGAGCGGCGCTCGCCGGGTCCCTGGTCTCCACGTTGAGTCAGGTCCGCCAGGCCATACGCACACTGGTCGCGCACGGCCGGGTGGTGGCCGAGGGTGCCGGTGCCGCCAGCGTGGCCGCCGCGCTGAGCGGACGAGCCGGCCAGGGCAGAGTCGTCTGCGCCGCGCTGAGCGGACGAGCCGGCCAGGGCAGAGTCGTCTGCATCGTTTCAGGTGGAAACATCGATCTCGACGTGCTGGCAACCGTCCTCGCAAGGGAGGGCGACGGGGACGTGCAGGGGTCGGTGGTGCCCTGAAGAAAACTCCTCTCGCGCCGCTGGAGCGCGGCCGCCGCGGAGGCGCCGCCGCCCATCAAGTCCCGATTTCAACGGCGTTCCCACGTGACAAAACCCTTGCGCCCCTCAGCCGCTGAAACAAATGTTCCTGGAAACATTCGTTTCCATGCGCGGGGGCTCGATGTCTTTTTGGCAGTGGGGGATCGCCCTGTTCCTCGGTTGGATGCTGGCAGGGCCGATCTTTGCAGCGGCCTTCAGGCTCTTTGGCCTGGAGTACAGGGTCCGGCCGAGCTTGCCCGTCGACCCGCGTTTCGGGGAGCGCCGGCAGGCGCCGATCGCCGCGCAGGACCGGCGGCGACCCGGCAGGGTCCGTGAGGCTCACGCAGAGGCCGAGCTCGCCAGGGTCC
>JBDHLD010000307.1:0-2824 GCA_039586035.1 Gemmatimonadota bacterium
TCCAGATCGCGGGCCACCGGGTCGTCTCCCTTGGGCGTCTCCAGAAGCTTGGGGATCCGGGCCATCCTGTCGTCGTTCATGAGCCGGCGAAACGGTCCCTCTCCCAGGGATCCGCGACCGATATGCTCGTGGCGGTCCAGGTGTGAACCCCACGCGCCCTTTCCGTCGTTGAGGTGGAAGAGCTCCAGACGGTCCAACCCGATCACGGCGTCGAACTCCTGCCAGACCCCGTCGTAGTCTCGGACCAGATCGTACCCCGCGGCATACGCGTGGCAGGTGTCGAAGCAGACCCCGGTCCGGCGCTGCAGATGCGGCGGCAGGGTATCCAGGATCCGGGCCAGGTTCTCGAACGTGCCTCCGACCGAAGAACCCGCTCCGGCCGTGAGCTCCAGGAGGACACGCGTGGAGCCGGGGACTTCTTCGAGAGCGCGCCCCAGCGCCTCGGCATTCCGCTCGACGCCGCTCGGGATATCCCCGTCCGTGGCATTCCCTGGATGCGTGACGAGGAAGTCCAGCCCGAGGACCCGGCAGCGCACCAGCTCCGCACGGAAGGAGGCATAGGAGCGCTCGAGGAGGACCGGGTCGGGCGACGACAGGTTGATCAGGTAGGAGTCGTGGGCACCGGCCACGACCACGGCCTGGCGAGTCCGCTCTTCCTTGAAGGTGCGAACCTGCCCGTCATCCAGCGGAGGCTCTGCCCAGCGGCTGGGCTGCTTGGTGAAGAGCTGTAGACAGACCGAGTCACGGTCGCGCGCCCGACCAGGGGCCTTGGCTACTCCCCCGGCCGCGGAGACGTGTGCGCCGAGCTCATCCAATTCCGGTGGCGCGTGTATCCGCTCCCCGGTCACTCGGGCACCCGCTGCCCGGTCACCGCCTCACCGTCAGCAACCGTATTCGATCGGGTGGGGCCTGAAGCGCCGCCGGGACATCTGCTCCATGAACGCTCGCGTGTAGACGCGGATCATCCGTCCCCCGCCGTATACCTCCACCATGTTGAGCTCGTAGGGCGGGATCGAGGCGAGCTGGAAGAGCCCACCCAGCGAGGGCACCTCGTCGATGCACAGGGTCACCGGCTGGACTCTCCCTCGAATTCGGGCGCAGCTGCCCGGGCCGCTCAGGAGCGATGCAGAGGCACCCAGACCCACCGAGCAGGGCACCTCCCGGATGAAGGTCCGACGCTCCAGGAACTCGAGGACACTCGTGGCTGGCGTGGTGCGCAACCGGCGTACGTCGAAGGTCCGCACGGCCATGGTGGAGGCGTTGCGACGACGGCGGAAGCGGTCGCTCACCACCTTGAAGCCCTCCACGAGGATCGGATCCGACTCGAGCGGAATGTCGAGGGGCACCGAGTCGGAGAGCAGGCGCGCCGGCAGCTCGGCGATTCCGTATCCGATGAGCTCGATCTGGACCTTCCGGGCGTCGTCCGGCAAGGCGCCCGGAAGACGGAAGACGCCGTCAAGGTTGGTGAAGACGCCGCGCCGGGTCTCGGGAAAGGTCACGAAGGCCCCGTTCAGCGGAGCCTTCGTTCCGGCATCGATGACGCGACCCAGCAGGTAGGAGGTCTCCTGCGCACCGAGCGGCAGGGCGACAACGACCAGAAGCGCGAGAATCGCAGGGCCTGATCTCGATCCTGGCATCGCGTACGATTGCGGAGGTACGGCCGGAAACGCAACCGCCGTGCCGACCCACCAAGGCCCCTTGGAGCGACCGCGGGGGTGCGCCCGGGCAACCGCCGCAGGCCACGCCTCAGTCGGTGTCCGGCAGTCCGGGCTCCGTCATGTCCCTGACGTTCAAGGCCTCGTCCAGCTGATCCGGAGGGAGAAGCCCCTGCTCCTGCACGACGTCGCGCACCGATCGTCCCTCTCGTGCGGCCTGTTTCGCCACCTCTGCCGCCCGGTCGTACCCGATGTAAGGATTCAGTGCGGTCGCGATGGACGGGTTCTTCTCCAGCAGCTCCCGGGCCCGCTCCTCGTTGACCTCGATCCCGACCACGCACCGGTCCGTGAACGTGCGCGCCATGTTGGCCAGCAGGGTGATGGACTCGAGCAGGGCATCGGCCAGCACGGGCATCATCACGTTGAGCTCGAAGTTGCCTCGGCTGCCGGCCACCGTGACGACGGTGTGGTTTCCCATGACGCGGGCGGCCACCATCATCGTGGCTTCGCTCATGACGGGGTTGACCTTGCCCGGCATGATGGAGGATCCCGGCTGGATCGCCGGCAACCGGATCTCGGAGATCCCCGACGTGGGTCCGGAGGCCAACCAGCGAATATCGTCGGCGACCTTCATCAGTGACGTGGCGATGGTGTTGAGAGCGCCCGACGCGCTCACGGCGGCGTCCTTGCCGGCCTGGGCCTCGAAGTGGTTCTCGGCCTCCCGGAAGGGGAGGCCGAGCTCGTCCGATATCCGGGCGATCGTGCGTACGGCGAACTGCTCGTGGGTGTTGATGCCCGTTCCGGTGGCCGTCCCCCCCAGGGCAAGCTCGGCCAACTCGGCAGACGCCGCGTGCGCCCGCTCGATGCCCTTGCTGACATGGTGGGCGTATCCGCCGAACTGCTGGCCCAGACGGACGGGCGTGGCGTCCATCAGATGGGTCCGCCCCGACTTCACCACCGAGTCGAAGGCTCGGGCCTTCTCCGCCAAGGCGTCGCGCAGATGCGTCAGGGCGGGAATCAACTCCTCCTCGATCGCCACACGAGCGGCGACGTGGATGGCCGTGGGGATGGTGTCGTTCGACGACTGCCCGAAGTTCACGTGATCGTTGGGGTGGACGCCGTGGTCCTCGCCCAGGATCTGGCTGGCGCGCGTCGCGACCACCTCGTTG
>JBDHLD010000053.1:0-28976 GCA_039586035.1 Gemmatimonadota bacterium
TGATCGTCCGGCCAAGTGGCACGGACCTTTCCATAGAGGACCACCGAAGAGTGCAGACAAAAGAAAGCCGGGATCCCCGGCCGGAGCGCGGATGAGGGGTGACGTGGGGTGGTGGCTTGCAGGCCAGCTCCGGTCGGCTTCCCGGCTTTCAGACGGTTACCGAAAGTCTACGATTCGTTCTAGTACAGGAGTAGCGAACGTGCAAGTAGTACGCTTCGGGCGGCGGTCCGGCCTGGCGGTGATGGCGGTGGTGATGGTGACGGCCGGGACCTCGCGGCAAGGCGCGGCGCAAGAGCCGCCGCAGACGCTCACATTGGGTGAAGCGCTCGAAATCGCGGTCATGAACAACCCGACCTACCTGAGCCAGACGAACGATCAGGAGCCGGCCGATTGGGCGGTCCGCGAATCGTACGCTCAGTTCCTGCCCCAGCTCAACGTGGGCGGCGGGGTTCAGTACACGGGCGCCGGTGTCCAGACCTTCGGCGTGTTCACGAGCGGTGACATCGGAGCGGGTTCGACGGACTACTACTTCTCTGATTATTTCGCTCAGCTGAACTGGACACTGAGCGGCCAGACGCTCTTCCAGCCGGGATCCGCAAAGGCCGATCAGAAGGCGGTCGGCGCCCGGATCCGGGCCGCCCGCTTCGACCTCGAGTCACTGGTGACACTGCAGTATACGGGCGCGCTTCTCGCGCGCGAAGCCGTCGACGTCGCAGACCAGCAGCTGGAACGGGCTCTCGAGAACTACGAGATCGTCCAGGCCCGGGTCGACGCCGGTGCCGCGGTGTCCACGGACGCGAAGTCTGCCGAGGTGACGTGGGGACGCGCCAAGGTGACGGTGCTGGAAGCCGAGAACCTGTTCCGGGCCAGCAAGAACCAGCTCATGGAGACGATCGGGATCCCCATGCGAGAGGACATCGCCCTCGAAGGCGAGTTCGACGCCTTCGAGCTCGATCTGTCGCGGGAGGACCTGATCGTGATGGCGCTGGAGACACATCCGTCGCTCCAGTCTTTCCGGGCCAACGAGGACGCCCGCAAGGCCGACGTGCGGAGCGCCAGAAGCCAGTATTTCCCAACGGTCTCCGCGCAAGCGCGGTGGTCCGGATTCACCCGTCAGATCGGCAACGAGCAGTTCCTGCTGGGTCAGGTCCAGGACGGTGTCAGCGGGCAGATCGCGAACTGCGAGCAGCTCAACGCCATTTCCAGCGGCTTGTCCTCGCCGCTCGAGGGCTACCCGCGGAACTGCGGGGCATTCGCGCTGACGCCCCAGGACGAAGCGGCGATCCTGAACAGCAACCAGGCGTTCCCGTTCAACTTCACGACCCAGCCGGTCAACGTCTCGCTCCGGGTGAGCCTGCCGGTGTTCAACGGGTTCAGCCGCCAGCGTCAGGTCGAGCAGGCCGGCGCGGCGCTGAGTGACGCCGCGCACGCCCGCCGGGCGGAAGAGCTCCGGTTGCGGACCGCGGTGACCCAGGCGTTCGACAATCTCCAGACCGAGTACGAGGTCCTGGAGATCGAGCGGCGCAATCTGGAAGTCGCCGAGGAGCAGCTCGAGCTGGCCCAGGAGCGCTACCGCCTGGGCGCAGCGGCCTACCTGGAGCTTCTCGACGCGCAGAGCAATCTGGCGGCGGCCGAGCGGGACTACTTGACCGGCATGTTCGAGTTCCACCAGGCCATGGCACAGCTCGAGACCGCGACGGGGCAACGCCTGCGTCCGGGACTGCTGGGCGAGATCGACGACGACGAGCAGGCGCCCCAGGACTGAGCACCAGACCGACGGCGAGATGACCAACAAATCAGTGGACATAGAGGAGAGGTGAGCTGACCGTGGACATCCCACGCGATCCCAAGCCGAAAAAGAAGAAGCGAATCATCCAGGGGACGGTGGCCGTCCTGGGCCTGATCCTGATCACGGGCGCGCTCAGGAGCCTCAAGCCCGCCGCACCCAGTGTGGATCGGGCCACGGTCTGGATGGACACGGTCCAACGAGGCACGATGGTCAGGCAGGTGCGGGGACCGGGAACCCTCGTGCCCGAGCAGATGCGGTGGATCACCGCGGTGACCGCCGGTCGCGTGGAGGAACGAATCGTCCTGCCCGGCACCGAGGTCACTGCCGAGACCGTCATCATGCGCCTGAGCAATCCCGACGTCGAAGTCCAGATGCTCCAGGCGCAGCAGCAGCTCAGCTCGGCCCAGGCCAACCTGATCTCGCTCCGCTCGACCCTCGAGACGCAGGCCCTGACACAGGAGGGACTGGTCGCCCAGACCCGGACCCAGTTCCTGGAGGCCAAGCGCGTCTACGAGACCAACAAGGCGCTGTTCGACAGGAATCCAGAGCTGGTGGCCGGGAACGAGTTGGCGCGCACCAAGGAGGCTGCTGAGGAGCTGGAGACCCGTCTGGCGCTCGAGCAGAAGCGGCTCGCCGTGGCGGCCGCTTCCGTGGACGAGCAGCTGGAGGCTCAGCAGAGGCAGGTGGATCGCCTGGCCGCGGTGGCGCGATTCAACGAGGAGCGGGTCGCCTCCATGGTGGTCCAAGCCGGCGTCGACGGCGTGTTGGCCGAGCTGCCCCTCCAGGAGGGGCAGTGGGCCATCGCGGGGGCTACGCTCGCGCGAGTCGTGCAGCCGGGGCGGCTCAAGGCCGAGCTGCGCATCCCGCAGACCCAGGCCCAGGACATCACGGCCGGGCAGCTGGCCTTCATTGACACCCGGAATGACACCATCGAGGGCCGCGTGACCCGCATCGATCCCGCGGTGCAGAACGGGACCGTGACCATCGACGTGACCCTGCCCGAGGACCTGCCTCGGTCGGCGCGGCCCGATCTCAGCGTGGACGGTACGGTGGTCATCGACCGCCTCGACGACGTAGTGTATGTGGGGCGGCCGGCCTACGGGCAGGCGAACAGCCGGGTGGGTATCTTCAAGCTGGTGGAGGAGGGAAGCCACGCCGAGCGCACCAACGTCATGTTGGGCGCCAGCTCGGTGAACGAGATCGAAGTCCAGGAGGGTCTCGAGCCCGGAGACATCGTGATCCTCTCGGACATGTCCCAGTGGGATGGGTTCGATCGGGTACGGCTGAGGTAACGCCGGCGACGAGCACGGCGCCGGATTGGTGCGGGAGCGGCGGTGAAACCGACAGTGCCGCGGTCCCGTAGGGCCGAACGAGGCGGTCCCCAGGGCCTCCTGGACGGTCGATAGAGGAGTCGGTTTGCCCGGTCGACTGTGCGCGACGCGGACGATCAGGAGCGGAAGACAGAGCACACCGTTGGCAGATCAACCACCGGAGACGAACTGATGGAAAACGAAAGCCAGAAGCCCCTCATCCACCTCGATGCGCTGAGCAAGGTGTTCTACACCGAGGAGGTTGAGACCCACGCCCTGAACAACATCAACCTGGGCATCAAGAGCGGCGAGTTCCTTTCGATCGCGGGACCCTCGGGTTGCGGCAAGACGACGCTGCTCTCGATCCTCGGTCTGCTCGATTCGCCGACCGGGGGAACGTACCTACTCGACGGCGAGCCGGTCGCGAACCTGAGCGCCAGTCAACGGGCGAAGATCCGCAACCAAGCCATCGGCTTCGTATTCCAGGCATTCAACCTGATCGGCGATCTCACGGTCTATGAGAACGTGGAGCTGCCGCTGACGTACCGCGGCATGCCCGGCTCCGAGCGGAAAGAGCGGGTGCAAGCGGCTCTCGAGCGGGTGGGCATGGCGCACCGGATGAAGCACTACCCCTCGCAGCTTTCAGGCGGTCAGCAGCAGCGGGTGGCAGTGGCCCGCGCCATCGTGGGCAAGCCCCTGATCCTCCTGGCCGACGAGCCGACGGGTAACCTCGACTCGAAGAACGGCGGGGCGGTCATGGACCTCCTGAGGGAGCTCCACGATGAGGGCGCCACGATCTGCATGGTGACCCACGATCCGCGCTACGCCCACGTGGCCGAGCGGTCGGTGCACCTGTTCGACGGCCAGGTCGTGGACGAAGAGGATGCCAACCGGGCGCGGGAGCTCGAGGAGTCCGGCTTCGACCTTTGAGGTCGGAGCGCGAGTAGCGGCGCATATCTTCGTAAGGCTTCGGTCTCGGGAAGCTGCGACGTACTGGAGTACGCCTCGCTTCCGCTCGCCTCGCCTGCCTTGATCTGCATCCACTTCTCGCACTCGCTGGACGCGGTGGTGGTCGGTGGTCGGCGGTGCGACGCTTCGCTCGCACCTGGCGGCCGGCTCGGCTCGCCCCACCGTTGTTCGCGAAGCGCTGGAAGACCGTACCAGCGTGTTGGCGAAAGGGCCGCCTCCCCGAGGGGCGGCCCTCTTTCTTGACGGACGGGCCATGCGGGGCTGGGGGCCCGGGAACGTCAGGGGACCGAAAGTGTCCGATTCTGGGACGGAGGCACGCCTGGAGGGTGTCGCCCGGAGGGGCGGCCCGCTAGACTGAGCGCCCCGCATCCCCGTCGCAATACCGGGAACGAGAGCCCTTATGATCAAGCTGCGTGGCATCGAGAAGTCGTACCGCACCGGTGCGGGGGAGACGTTCGTGCTCCGACGCATCAGCTCCGAGGTGGGGAGCGGCGAGTTCGTGACGATCATGGGTCCGTCAGGCGCGGGAAAGTCCACGCTCCTGAGCATACTCGGCATGCTGGACGGAGACTGGCGGGGCGAATACTACCTCGACCACCACGCCGTCCACGCGCTGAAGCCCCGTGCCAGGATCGAGCTGAACAAGCAGTACATCGGATTCGTCTTCCAGCAGTACCATCTCCTGGACGATCTCACGGTCTACGAGAACCTGGAGATCCCGCTGTCGTACCGGAACGTGAAGCGTAAGGACCGCCAGGCCATCGTGGCGGACACGTTGGATCGCTTCCAGATCGTGGGAAAGAAGGACCTGTACCCCAATCAGCTCTCGGGTGGTCAGCAACAACTCGTGGCCGTGGCCCGTGCCATCATCGCCGAGCCCAAGATCATCCTGGCGGACGAGCCCACCGGGAGCCTGCATTCGTCCCAGGGGAAGATGATCATGGACCTGCTCAAGCAGTTGAACCGAGAAGGCACCACGATCATACAGGTGACGCACAACGAGAACTGGGCGGCCTACGGAAACCGCGTGATCCAGCTGCGCGACGGCTGGATCGTGGAGGAATAGCGGTGCGCACGGACCGGTCCTCGTCTGCGGGGATCGGGGCGGCGCGCGGGGGAGGCCCGCTGTCGTGAGCGCCGACGAAATGCGCGTCCTCGTCGCAGACGATCAGCCCGACGTGCTCGAGGCGCTGAGGCTCCTGCTCAAGGGCGAAGGTTTCACGATCCAGACTGCCTCCTCGCCAGCTGGAGTGCTGCAGGCCGTGGAGAGTGAGGACTTCGACGCGCTGCTGCTGGACCTGAACTACACCCGGGACACCACGTCGGGGAAGGAAGGTCTGGATCTCATCTCGAAGCTGCGCGGTCTCGACGCCACCCTCCCGCTCGTCGTCATGACCGCCTGGGGCAGCGTGGAGGGCGCCGTGGAGGCCATGCGGCGCGGGGCCCGGGACTACATCGAAAAGCCCTGGGACAACGACCGCCTGGTCACCACGCTCAAGACGCAGGTAGAGCTGGGCCGCGCCCTCCGGCGCACCCAACAGCTCGAGGACGAGAATCGCCTCCTCCGTCGGAAGGGCGTACCTGAACTGATTGCGGAGTCCAAGTCCATGGCCCCGGTCCTCAAGGTCATGGAGCGGGTGGGACCGTCGGACGCCAACGTGCTCATCATGGGCGAGCACGGGACGGGCAAGGAGGTGGTCGCGCGGTGGCTGCACGCCGTGAGCAACCGCTCCAAGAAGAGCTTGGTGGCGGTCAACGCGGGGGGCTTCTCCGAGGGGGTCTTCGAAAGCGAGCTCTTCGGCCACGTCAAGGGCGCGTTCACCGACGCCAAGAGCGACCGGGTCGGGTGTTTCGAGCTCGCAGACCGTGGGACCCTCTTTCTGGACGAGATCGCCAACATCTCCCTGCAGCAGCAGGCCAAGCTGCTCCGGGTGCTGGAGACCGGCGAGATCCAGCGCGTGGGCTCGTCCAAAGTCCGGAAGGTGGACGTGCGCCTCCTGTCGGCCACCAACGCCAATCTGCAGGAGGCGGTCGCCGAGGGCTCCTTTCGCGAAGACCTGCTCTACCGGTTGAACACGGTGGAGATCCGGCTTCCGCCCTTGAGGGAGCGACGCGAGGACGTGCCCCTGCTGGCGCGCTACTTCCTGCGGCGTCACGCCGATCGTTACGACAAGCCGCTGCAGGGCTTCGACGAGAGCGCCATGCAGGCCCTGATGCGGCACTCCTGGCCGGGGAACGTCCGGGAGCTCGAGCATGCGGTAGAGCGTGCCGTGCTCATGACCCAGGGCCCCTTGATCGCCGTGGAGGACCTGGGACTTCGTGGCCGCGCCGGTGGCGGGAGCGCCATGGAGGAGATGACCCTCGAGGACGCCGAGCGGATCCTCATCGAGAAAGCGCTGGAACGATGCGGCGGGAACGTGAGTCAGGCGGCAGACGAGCTGGGACTAAGCCGGAGCGCCCTGTACCGTCGGCTGCAGCGCTACGAGCTGTAACGCCGGAGCGACCCTCGCGCTGGGCCCGGATGAACCACAATCGCCGGGTTCTGCTTCTGGCGATACTGGCGGGGCTGCCGGGCGTCCTGCTTTCGATGGGTTTCCTCTGGCTGGGCGACTTCTCGGCCCGGGTCCAGTGGACCGTCACCGTCCTGCTGATGGCGACGTGGCTCGGGTTCACGTTCGCGCTGCGCGAGCGGGTGATCCGGCCGATCCAGACCCTCTCCAACATGATGGCCGCCCTGCGTGAGGGTGACTTTTCGATCCGCGCCCGCGTGGAGCCCGACGCCAACGATCCTCTCTCCCTCGCGTACTTCGAGGTCAACGCGTTGGAGGAGATCCTGCGTGAGCAGCGGCTCGGGGCCGTCGAGGCGTCCGCCATGTTGCGCCGGGTGCTCGAGAAGATCCCGCTGGTCGTCTTCGCCTTCGACGAGCACGAGTCCCTACGCCTCGTCAACCGGGCGGGAGAGCGCCTGCTGGGACAACCCGCGGAGCGCCTGATCGGCAAGAGCGCGCGGGAGCTCCGCCTCCACGATGCATTGAGTGGCCCCGCCCCGCGCACCATGGAGGTCTCCTACCCGGGTGGCACCGGACGGTGGGAGCTCCGACGGAGCATCGCACGCCAGGAAGGGCACCGCCTGCAGCTGCTGGTGCTCTCGGACCTGAGTCGGGCCCTTCGGGAGGAGGAACGCGCCGCCTGGCGTCGGATCGTCCGGGTCCTGGGCCATGAGATCAACAACTCCCTGGCGCCCATCAAGTCCATCACCGGCAGTCTGCAGACGCTGATCAAGCGGGACCCCAAGCCCGAAGACTGGGACGAGGACGTCAACCGCGGGCTCGAGGTGATCTACGGCCGGGCCGAGTCCCTGAGCCGCTTCATGGCCACCTACTCCAAGCTGGCCCGGCTGCCCCGGCCGCGGGTGGCCTCCGTTCACGTGGAGGAGTGGATCCGAAACGTCGCCGCTCTCGAGACCCGACTCGACGTGCAGGTAGCGCCGGGGAAGGACCTGACGATCCAGGCTGATCGCGACCAGCTGGATCAGCTGCTGATCAACCTCCTGAAGAACGCCGTGGAAGCCTCGGAGATGGCTGGCAGGGTGGAGGTGAGCTGGCGGCGTCGAAACGACCTGGTGGAGGTTTGCGTGGATGACGAGGGGCCGGGTATCGGCGAGTCCTTGAACCTATTCGTGCCCTTCTACACGACCAAGCCCGGTGGCTCGGGGATCGGTCTGGTCCTGAGTCGGCAGATCGCCGAGGGTCACGGTGGAAGCCTGACTCTCGAGAATCGGCCGGACGGCAAGGGAGCCCGAGCGCGCCTGGCTCTGCCCATCGATCCGGACGAGTCCGTGGGCTGACGGCTACCGGTACCGTCAGAGGACCTGGCCTCGGGACGTTGCAGAGGTGGGGACGAGTCCGGTGCTCCGATCCCCACCGGGCCGGGCCGCTCGGGAAACATGCCGGCGGTGAAGCGCGTAAAAGAAGGTGCTACCGGAACCTGGGGGACACTGGCCGAATGAGCGGCGTGCGGCGTGGCAGGGGTTGGCCGACCGGGCTCCTCGCCTTGATGGTCGGGGGTCTGGCCACGGCGTGGCCCGTTGGCCCTGCCGGGGCCCAGAACGTGTCGGACTCCGGGCCTGCCGGCCGCATCTCCGGCGTCATCCTGGACGCTTCCGGCGGCGCACCTCTGGTCGGGGCCACCGTGACCCTCGAGCCGCTGCCGCAGGGCATCGTCACGTCGCCCGAGGGCGGCGGCGGGGGTTTTCTGGAGGCGATGCGCGTCACCGAGTCCGACCAGCAGGGTCGCTACGCGTTCGACGGCCTCCCCGAAGCGACGTACCGGCTCCGGGTCGCCCGTCTCGGGTATCGCTCCGCCACGATGCACGTGGAGTATCGGGGCTCCCGGGAGTCCAGGGTATCGATCGGGCTGGAGGTGGAGCCCATCCAGCTCGACCCCGTCGAGGTCGTGCTGGACCCCATCATCCCCATGACCCACACGCCCACGAACGAGACGGTGCTCGGGGCCGAGCGCATCCAGGTGGAGCTGGCACGACAGGCCATGTTCACCCAGTCCGACGTCCGGTCGCTGACCAGGCAGGACATGGTCGAGGCCGTAACCATCGGCGAGACCGACCTGTTCCGGGCCCTCCACCGCATGCCCGGCGTCACCGCGGCCGACGACTGGTCGGCCGAGCTGTGGACGCGGGGAGCCCGGTGGGACGAGACCCGGGTCTACTACGACGGCCTGCCGCTGTACAACCCCCTCCATGCCGGGGGCGTGCTGACCGGCGTGAGTCCTGACGCCGTGGGCGCCGTGATGTTTCACCCAGGCGTGCGACCGGTGGGCGGGGGCGACGGATCCGCGGGTGTGGTGGACCTGGTGAGCCGGCCGGCCGGCGGCGTCATCCCGGTTTCTGCCATGGCCCAGGTCTCCATGGTGAGCGGGCGCTTCACCGTGCAGAGCCCGTATGCCCGGGGCAGCGGCATCACGTTCGCGGGGCGCCGGACATGGCTGGACCTGGCTACGGAGAGCGCGTCCCAGGAGCTGGGGGACAGGTCGGTCTTCTATCCATACAAGTTCTCGGACGTGGCAGGCCGCTGGGACCAGCGCCTCACCGATCACGTGGCCGTCGAGGTCAGCGGCATGTGGTCGGGTGACGCGATCCAGGGCGATCTCCCCGACGTTCTCACCGGCAACGCGGCCGAATGGGGTAATTCCGCGCTGCGCGCCACCGTAGAGACGCGCTGGTCCGCCGTTCGGGCCAGGTTCACCCTGGGCGGCAGCACCTACCTGGCGAACTTGACCCAGAGCGAGCCCGACTCTGCGGTCCTCTTCGAGTTCCCGGGTACGCCCCAGGCGCCCCCTTTCGCCAACGAGATCAAGAGCGGCCACCTGGGCGTCACGCTCGACCGGTACGCCACGGATGCGGCCCGCGCTGCCTGGAGGGCCGGTCTGCGCGTGAGCTCGACGTCGCTTCTGTACGAGGGTCCTGCGCCGGTGCCGTTTCCCGCGGGTGCCGACGATGGCAGCTTCGCGCACGCCAGCGAGGTGGGGCAGACGACGGCGTGGTACGAGCATCGGCTCGCGCTGGTCGAAGGGCTCGATCTGCGGGCAGCCGTTCAAGCCGACCTGCGGGGCACCGGCGACGACGAGACGGCGGGATGGCTTTCGCCTCGGATCACCGCCGCCTACGCGCTGGGGTCCGACGCGCGGATCACGGGCGGGTTTGGCCGCCACTACCAATTCCAGCAGGCGCTGGCGGGTGTCGGCTTCGACCTGGGACCCCGTCTCGTGCCGAGCCACGTCTGGGTACAGGCCCAGGGCGACATCCCACCCATCCGGTCCGACATCGGGAGCCTGGGCGGCGAGCTCTGGCTCGGGCCCGGCTTCCTCGTTTCTGGCACGGCCTACGTGCGGCTGTCGTCCGGGACCCTGATCCCCGCTCCCACTCCCGGCTACGTCCAGGCCGTCCCACTTCTGGACGACCAGGGCCTGAGCGAGTCCTGGGTGGCGTCGTCGGGGCTCGCGCGAGGGGTCGATCTCTCGCTGAGGCGCGTTGCGGGCCGAGTCACGGGATCCCTCTCCTACAGCCTCGGCCTGGCCGAGCTGAAGGGGAACGGGAAGACGTTCCCCGCGCCTGGTGATCGGCGGCACGCTCTCGATGCCACGGTGTTCTTCCGCCTGGCCAATTGGGTGCGGCTGGGAGCGGCGTTCAGCGGAGCCACGGGGGCTCCCTACACGCGGTTCTTCGCCATGTCATGTCCTGGCGATGAGCGTTGCCCATCGACCGAGGAAGGGGCCGTGGTGCCCGGCGTGGTCGGTTGGGCCGAGGGCGCACAAGGGGAGCGCGGTGGGCCGTACTCTTCGGCCGACCTGATGCTGGAGCTCGAAGGGAGCGTTCTCGGGCTCAAGATCGGCGGGTTCCTGCAGGTGCGAAACATGGGCGCGAACGCCAACAATCTGGCCTACCTCGGGAGCGACCAAAGCTGCGCGGGTGCGCTGCTCGACGGCTCTTGCACGTCGGGCATCCGGATCACAGACAGGTTCGAGGTGGGCATGCCGGTGTTCCCATTCATCGGGTTCTGGGCGCGCTTCTGAGGGGGCCGACCACCCGTACCGGGAACGTCCGCTCCACCTGGCGTCCACCGTCGAGCTCCACGCGGACGCGCAGCGTCCACTCCCCCGGCGCGTCGAAGGGAAAGTCGGGCACCACGTAGTCCCCGCTGGGCTGACGCGCCGCTCCCAGCTCCGGCGACCCCGAGTCCGCGCCCTTCCTCGTCCCGGCCACCCACACCTCGAGTCCGCTGGCCTGAGCCTCCGGCCCGGCGAGCGTCACCACCACTCTCGTGTCTCCGACGGTGGGTGGGGTAGGGGAGATCCCCAGGCTCACGTCGAGGCCAGCGTCGTCGGGCACCGCGCACGCCGTCGTGAGCCCGAGCGCCGCCAACAGGAGCAGCCTTGACATTAGTCGCGCCTCAATTGTTAATTAGGTCAGCCTAATTTTCTCTGTGTCGCCTTCACGCGAGGGACGCCAAGGACTCCGACTCGAGGGCGCCGCCACCGCCATGGGCCCTCCACGTCCAACGGTCCGCGGTGAGCCCGGAAGGAACCAGTACATCGATGGGTGCTTGGAGAAAAGCGGTGGGGTACGCCGCCTGGGCGCTGGCCATCACGATGGTCGTAGCCTGTAACGACCTCTTCACGTCGCCGCCGGCCGACGCCGACGTGATGGACGGGCCTCTCCCAGGGCTCACTCCCGAGGAGTTGACCTCCTTCGTCCGGGGTGACGGCGAGTTCGAGCGGCCCTTCGCTCCCACGGAGGGCTTGGGACCGATCTTCAACAACTCGGCGTGTGCGGGATGCCACCCCGGCGACGGCCGGGGGCGACCGGAGAACGCTCTGGTTCGGTTCGGCGAGCCCCCGGATCTGGCACGACATCTCGGGGGACCCCAGCTCCAGACCCAGGCAACTCAGGGAGCGATTCCGGAGTCGCTGCCTCCGGGGGAGCCCACTTCGGTCCGCCTGCCCCCACCGGTGTTTGGTGTCGGACTCATCGAGGCGATCCCGGTGGCCACCATCCTGGCGCTTGCCGACTCTCTCGACGCCGACGGCGACGGGGTGTCCGGCAGACCCAATTGGGTGGTGTCGCCTCCTTGGGTGCCTGCCACGGAGGTCGGCGGCGGCAGCGGTCCCCAGCTCGGCCGTTTCAGCCGCAAGGCACAGGTGAGCAGCCTCATCCAACAGGCCGTCGAGGCCTACTCGCAGGACATGGGCATCACCTCCGACTTCCTCCCCGAAGAGAACTGGAACCCCCAGTCCGGTGCGGCGACACAGGCCGCTGACTTGGCGCCGGACCCCGAAGTCCCCGAGTCCACGGTTCGGGCCGTCGTGGATTACATCCGCATGTTGGCGCCGCCAGCCCCCGGCGCCGATACGCCTGAGCGTGTCCGGGGAGCCGAGGTGTTCAACCAGGTGGGTTGCGCCAAGTGCCACGTTCCTCGGCTTCAGACGGGGCCGAGCCGAATCGGGGCTCTGGCGGACCGGCCCGTCACTCTGTACTCGGACCTCCTGCTGCACGACATGGGCCCGGAGCTCGCGGACGACCGATCGGACGGAAGCGCCAACGGCCGAGAGTGGCGGACCGCGCCCCTGTGGGGGCTCCGCGTCATGCCGGACTTCCTGGGCGGCGACCGGTTCCTGCTCCACGACGGGCGGGCCCACACCGTGGAGGACGCCATCGAGCTCCACGGCGGCGAAGGCGCAGGGGCCCGCGAGGAGTTTGGCCGCCTCGACGCCGCGGACCGGGCGGCACTCGTCGACTTCGTGGAGTCTCGATGACCGCCATGGACCGCAGGCAGTTCGTCGAGCTCGCCCTCGGGGCCGCCCTGTGCTCGGCGGGCCTCGGTTGTGCGTCGATGGTGACCCACCGGGTGGCGGCGGTGGACGGGAGCGTCCGCCTCGACCTTCGCGAACACCCTGATCTGCTGGCTGCGGGAGGCTCGCTGAGAGTGCTCCCCGACGGCTTCGAGGACCCCGTCTACGTCCTCGCCCTCGCGGACGGGAGCTACGCGGCGGTCTCGCCCATCTGCACGCACCGCGGCTGCACCGTGGACGTTCAGGGCTCGCTTCTGGTGTGCCCCTGCCACGGATCCACCTACGACCGGGAGGGCACGGTGCTGGAGGGTCCGGCGGAGCGGCCCCTGCGGCGCTTCGAGACGCGGATCGGCGACGGCGAGGTCCTCTTGATCCGGTTGGAGGCGTAGTGCCTTCCTGGATGCTTCGGGCCTCAGGGGCCGCCGTGGCCGGACTCGCGTTCGCGACCACGACCGGCGCACAAGAGCCTGATACGATACCGCGGCCCTTCGTCGACGGTGGGGCCTTCGACAAGCCGTACCTGTTCGAGCTGGCCGGCAACGCCGCCTTCGGGGGCTACGCCGACGCCCACGCCCGGTACCAGCGCGTTGACGGCGCCAGCGACGACTCGGGCTTCCAGCTCAAGCGGTTCAACCTCTTCACCTCGGCGCAAGTCAGCGACTTCGTGCGGTTCGGGGCCGAGCTCGAGTTCGAGGACGGCGGCGAGGAGATCAAGCTGGAGTTTGCCACCGTGGATCTCACGATCCACACGGCCTTCGCCTTTCGCATGGGCATGCTCCTGACGCCCCTGGGTCGCTTCAACCTGGCGCACGACAGTCCGCGGAACGAGTTCACGGACCGGCCCCTGGTTTCCACCGAGATCCTGGGCGTTGCACTCTCGGAGCCCGGCCTGGGTGCTCTGGGCACGATCCCGCTGTCGGGAGGCGGAAGGGTCACCTACGAGGCGTACGCCACGAACGGCTTCAACGACGGCGTCATCACCGCGTCCCCAGACGGGACCCGAATCCCCCGTGGGCGCGGCAACTTCGAGGACAACAACGGCTCACCCGCCGGAGTGGCGCGCGTCGCGTGGAGCCCGCGTCGGGGCTACGAGCTGGGTCTGTCCGGGCACCACGGCAGGTACAACGTCTACGAGCCGGAAGGCGTGCGCATCGACGACCCGAGGAACCTGAGCATCTGGGTCGTGGACCTCGAGCTGCAGCCCTGGGGCTTTCGTGTCGCCGGCGAGGCCGCCTGGGCGACGCTGGACGTTCCGCCAGACCTTGCCGAGAGCTTCGCCTCGTCTCAGCGGGGCGTCTACTTCGAGCTCCTGCGCGATTTCGGTTTCGGCTGGATCGGCACGATGCCCCGCTCTTTCTTCACCGCCGGCGTGCGCCTGGACGCAGTGGACTTCGATACGGACGTCGAGGGAGACGGCGCGAGGCAGGTCACCCTGGGCCTCAACTTCCGGCCTACGCGAGACACCGTCTTCAAGCTGAACTACGTACGTGGTCGCAGCTTCGATGCCTTCAACAACCCAGGCGACCACGCCGCCGTCCTCCTCTCCGTCGCCACGTATTTCTGAGTCTGGCGCAGACCGCTCCCTCGGGTGCCCCGCGGTTTCCGACCCGCGTCCGCCTCGGGCGGCCCGGGGTTGACTCGCTGCCCGGCGCTGGACCTCCTGCGCCCGCACGGCTCATCTTCCCACACCCACCGCACCTCGACGAGGCCCGGCTACTCGATTCCGGGTCGAGCTCGCAACCCTGTGGCAGGTCGTCGTGTCCCACGATCGGAAGCCAAACGCAGACCACTCACGTGATGGGTCTTTGAACGGGCTCGCAATCAGGACCGACGAGGGAGAAACCGTACGCCTCGCCCGTCAGGGTGACGAGCGCGCGCTCCGGGGGCTGTATGACGCCCACGTGGACCGGGTGTACCGGCTCGCGTACCGCATGTGCGGCGACGACGACCTGGCGCGGGACGCGACGCAGGCGACGTTCGTTCGGGCTTTTCAGCGTCTGGACCAGTTCCGCGGCGAAGCGGCGTTCTCGACCTGGATGCACCGGATCACGACGTCGGTCACGCTGAACGAGATCCGGAAGAAGAAGAGGCATGCGACCCGCGAGCGGGGCCTGGACGAAGGCATCTCTCAGCCGGCTCCACGGCCCGACGGGCTCGACCCCGGCACCCGGGATCGGTTGCACGCCGCGGTGGACGGACTACCGGAGATCTACCGAGTCGTCTTCCTGCTTCACGACCTGGAGGGATACAGGCACGAGGAGATCGCTGAGATGCTCGACGTCGCCGTGGGCACATCGAAGGCACGGCTTTCCCGGGCCAGAAAGCGGCTCCGCGACGCCTTGGAGGACATTCGCGAGGACTACTTGTATGACTGACGATCGACTGGAAGAGGCCCTGAAGGAGTTGCGGGGGACGTACAACCGTCCACCGGAGACGCCCGGCGACGAGATGTGGGTGGCGATCCGGGACGCCCTGCCGGGCGATGCCCACCCGTCCGTCACCTCCATCGAAGCGGCCCGAAAGGGCGGGGGGCGGTGGTGGCGCAGGGCGTCCGGAGTTCGGTGGACCGGTCTGGCGGTCGCCGCCGCCGCGCTACTGGTCCTCGGCATTGGCATCGGGCGGGTGTCGGTGGATCCGCTCGGCAGCCCGGAGACGGCCGTCACCGGCGGCTCGCCGCCCGCCTCGGCAACGGCCGGCGAGCCGATGCCGAGCACGGGCCGCGACAACGCCTTCCGGTACGCGGCCGTGGAGCACCTGCTCCGGACCGAGTCCCTGCTCACGATGGTGCGAACCGACGCGCGCTCGGGCCGCTATGACGCCGCCGTGGGTGGATGGGCCCGTGACCTGCTCGTGCGGACGCGTCTGCTACTGGACTCGCCGGCGGCCGAGGACCCGGCCCTGGGAGAGCTGCTGGAGGATCTCGAGTTGATCCTGGTGCAGCTCGCGAGGTTCGGCGAGGACCCGAGCCGGGCGAATCGCGGCCAGGAGGAGCTGGACCTGATCACGCGCGGGATGGAAGAACAAGAGATGCTGCTCCGCATCCAGGCGGTCGTACCCGCCGGGGCGGGGCTGGTTGGAGCCTAGAGGAGACGACGATGAAGAAGCGAATCTCGATGGTCGGCCCAGTCACGCTGCTGCTGGCCACGACTTCCGTGGGTTGGGCACAGGCAGACGCGGGCGAGCATGGGCACTCCTGGCAGGTAGCCCAGCAGGCTTACGTACAGGCAGAGGCTCTTGAAGTCCACGCGTTCGCTCTGGCCGGACACGCCTACGCCCTCGCCGAAGGGCGATACGCAGTGGGGCGGACCGCGCTGGCCCTGCCCATGGCCGCGCAAGCGTTGAGGAGAGCCCAGGCCGTCGTTCCCGGTGCGTACGCGAGTAGCTATGGGGCCCGGGCGGCCTATCGCGAGGCACTCCGCCCCGAGCGAGGTGCGATCGAGGCGGCTCCCCAGGAAGCGTGGCTCCAGGAGGATCCGGGGGACTCCCTCTACCGGGCTGGGCGCGAGGCCCTGAACCGACGTGAGTACCGGGAAGCGGCCCGTCTCTTCCAGGAGTTGAGTGACGCGCACCCCGAATCCGGGTACGCCGCCGACGCGCTGTACTACCAGGCGTTCGCGCTCTACCGATCCGCGCGGCCGGCGGATCTGGAAAAGTCGATGAGCGTGCTCCAGCACCTCGCGGCCGAGTATCCGGACGCGGCCACTCAGGGCGACGCCGAGCGGCTGCTCGTTCGAGTCGAAGGCGAGCTGGCGCGACGTGGCGATGCCGGCTCCACCCGCCGGCTGATGGACCAGGCTTCCGGGTCTTGTCAGGGGCAGGATTACGAGGTGCGGGCCATGGCCCTGAGCGCCCTGATGAACATGGACACCGACCAGGCGGTCCCGATTCTGAAAGAGGTGCTGCAGGACCGCGAGAACTGCCCCGAGCTCAGGGGGCAGGCGGTGTTCCTCCTGTCGCAGCACGTCACGGACGAGACCGTGGACATCTTCCTGGATCTGGCCCACCGGGATCCGGATCCGGACCCCGAGGTTCGAGGTCAGGCCGTTTTCTGGCTGTCCCAGGTGGATCATCCCGAGGCCGTCGACGCGCTGGAGTCGATCCTGGAGAGCTCGACGGACCCCGAGATCCAGGAGTCGGCCCTCTTCGCGCTGTCACAGCACCAGAGCGACCGGGCTATCGGCATTCTCCGTTCCTACGCCGAGCGCAGCGACGCTCCGGAGGGGCTCCGCGCCAACGCCATCTTCTGGCTGTCCCAGAACTTCGACCTGGGCTCCGACTACCTGATCGGGCTGTGGGACACGGTGGAGGCGCCCGAGCTTCGGGAGCAGATCCTGTTCGGCATGTCTCAGATCGATGATCCCGACACCGTGGATTGGCTTCTGGAGCGCGCCAGGGACCCGAGCCTGAACATGGAGCTCCGCAAGAACGCCCTCTTCTGGGCGGCCCAGCGTGACCTGGACGTTGCGGAGCTCATGTCCCTCTACGACTCGATGGACGGCCGAGAGATGCGGGAGCAGATCCTGTTCGGTTTGTCCCAGATGGACAGCCCGGAGGCCATCGACGCTCTCATGGAGATCGCCCGGAGCGACCCGGACCCGGAGATCCAGGAGAACGCGATCTTCTGGCTGGGCCAGTCCGATGATCCGAGGGTCCCCGAGTTCCTGTTGGAGTTGATCCGACGATGAGCGGCGGGAGCAAAGTCCGGTCGGGGATTGCCGTGCTCACCGTCACGGTCTCGGGCTGGGGCGTCTCCGCGAGTGAGGCCGGCGGGCAGTCACTGGATGAACGCTTGGCCGAGAGCACGGGCACGGTGGCCTTTCACTACAAGGGGAAGGACGGCCTGGAGGGCTGTGGGGACGGCAGCATCTCCCTGGACGGCTTCCATGCCGACCGGTCCCACTGGAACCGGTCGGGAGGAGAGTGCGGTCCCGGTCCGGTGCTGGTCGTGCTCGACATACGTGATGGAGAGCCCAGGGATCTGGACGTTCGTGTAGGGCCCAGGGTGCACCTGGACGTGAACGCTGCCACCGACCTCGGCCGCATCCCGGCGCCCGAGGCAGCCGACTACCTGCTCGACCTGGCTGGGCGCGCGACGGGCGACGTGGCTGAAGAGGCCGTGTTTCCCGCGTTCATCGCCGACAGCGTGACCGTCTGGCCCCGGCTCATCGAGCTCGCTCGGGACCGGGATCGGCCCGAGGACGTGCGCTCTCAGTCCCTCTTCTGGGTGGGGCAAGAGGCGGCCGAGGCAGCGACCGGGGGGCTGGCGCAGGTCGCGCTGGACGACACCGAGGACCAACGCATTCGCGACTCCGCCGTCTTCGCACTGTCGCAGCGGCCCGAAGAGGAGGGTGTGCCCATCCTGATGGAAGTAGCTCGGACGGCGGACGAGGCGGAGACGCGCAAGAGCGCCATGTTCTGGCTCGCACAGTCCGACGATCCAAGAGTGGTGGGGTTCTTCGAGGAGGTCCTGCTGGGCCGGAGGTGACCGGCGGCCGGGACAGGGCGTCGGGGACGGACGTGGCGTCCCTATCGGGCCGACGTTAACTTTTCGGGATCGTTTCTTCGAGAACAACGAGGCTGCGAGGCTCTCGACCCGGGCCGACCGACAGGCACGAGGCGTCCCGGCTCGACCCGACGGTCCCATTTCATGCCCGAACTCTCCAAAACCCCCATAAAGGTCCTTCTCGTCGAGGAGGACCCGAGTGGAGTGGAGTACCTGCGCAGAACCTTCGCGTCGTCCAACCAGGCCCGCTTCGAGACGGAGTGGGTGCAGACCCTGAACGAGGCGCTCGAGCGGCTGTCCCGCGGGGGCGTCGACGTCGTGCTCCTGGACTTGAAGCTCCCGGACAGCGAGGGCATCGGCACCTTCGACCGAGCCAACGCCTTCGCACCCGACGTGCCCATCGTCGTGCTCACAGACGTCGACGACCAGGAGCTGGCCATGCGGACCGTCCAGAGCGGCGCACAGGACTACCTGGTCAAGGACACGGTCTCGCCGGGGCTCCTGATGAGATCCATCCTCTACGCCCTGGAGCGGCACCGCCTGTTCTCCGCGCTCCGCAGCCTGTCCCTGATCGACGACCTCACGGGCCTGTACAACCGCCGCGGGTTCGCGGAGCTGGGTGAGCAGCATCTGAAGCTCGCCACGCGGACCAACCGGGCCGTCACGCTGGTGTACGTCGACCTCGACGACTTCAAGTCCATCAACGACTCGCTGGGCCACCAGATGGGCGACCGGGCTTTGAGCCGTGTCGCCGAGATCCTCAAGACCGCTTTCCGGAGATCGGACATCATCGCCCGCATGGGGGGCGACGAGTTCGCCGTCCTGGCACTCGAGGCCTCCGGGGACAGCGCTGACGTGTTGGTCGAGCGGTTGCGCGGAAAGATGGACGAGTTCAACAGCGTGGCGGACGAGCCGTATCGGCTCTCCATGAGCCTGGGCGTGGCTCGCTTCAGCCCCGAGGGGCGGACCAAGCTGGACGAGATGCTCACCGCGGCGGACCGAGCCATGTACGCCGACAAGCGGAGTCACGGTCGGGGCGCCTACCGCGCCACGGGGCCACTGGAGCGATAGCCCGACGCCGGCTCCGGCTCGGCTGCGGGTCGCGGCGTCCGCGAGGCACGCCGCTCGACTCTTCTGCAGCACCGTCGTAATTGACAGTCCCGGCCGGCGCAGTGAGCTTATGAGGCTTCGAAGCGGGCACGTCGCCGGCCGTCTCCGGCGTCGTTCCACCAAGTCTCCCGGGCGTTTGCGAAGGACTCATGTTCAAATCCGTGCGTGGCCGGCTCGCGCTGATCCTGGCGATCGCCGCGATCTCCGGCTATCAGCTCTACAGCAACGGGATCAAGCTCGGACTCGACCTCCAGGGCGGCATGCATCTGGTTCTCGAGGTCGACGATCCGGACAACACGCTCACCGCGGACGCCAAGGCCGACGCCATCGACCGCGTGGAGCGAGTGATTCGCACCCGGGTCGACGAGTTCGGGGTCGAAGAGCCGTTGATCCAGAAGGTGGGGAGCGACCGGCTCATCGTGGAGCTGGCCGGCATCGGCGATGAGGAACGGGCCAAGGAGATCCTGCAGCAGTCGGCCTTCCTGGAGTGGAAGCTCGTGCTGCCGGTCACTGACCTCGATCCCGCGCTGCCGCGGCTCGATCGCGCGGTGGTGGCTGCGCTCGGCGAGGACGCCCTGCGGGAGATGGGACGCGACACGCGGGCTCCGACCTCGACCATCGAGGACCTGCTATTCGGAGACAGCGCGGCGGCCGGGGCCGATTCCGCGGCGGCCGACAGCGCCGACGCAGGGGAGGCAGAGACCGGTGACGCGGCGGCTGGCGACGAGCAGTTGGCGGAAGGAGAGCTGGATCAGGATGCCCCGCCGGACCTCCGGCCGCTCACCGGCGTTTTGAACCGGGGCGAGGGCGACGGTGAATACCTCGTCGCCGAGGAGGACGTCGAGACGCTCACCGAGTTCCTGGCCCTCGACCGGGTCCGGCAGGCGCTGCCAAGGAACGTGTCCCTGCAGTGGGGCTGGCAGCCCGTGGGTCGCGGGGCCCGAGCCTACCGGATTCTGTACGTGCTCGAGGAGGACGCGTTCCTCACCGGCGACATGTTGGAGAACGCGGTTGCCAACCGGGACCCCCAGTTCAACCAAGCCATCGTCCAGTTCGAGCTCAACCGCCGAGGTGGACGGCGCTTTGCCGACATCACCGCCCAGCACGTAGGCGACCGTATCGCCATCGTCCTGGACGGCGAAGTCGTGAGCGCACCGGTGGTCCGGGACCGAATCGGCGCCCGAGGACAGATCGAGCTCGGTCAGGCCGACCTGGAAGAGGCACGGGACCTGGCGCTGGTGCTCCGGGCCGGCGCCTTGCCGGCGCCTCTGACCATCCTGGAGGAGCGGACGGTGGGCCCGTCGCTGGGACAGGACTCCATCGACCAGGGCAAGCTCGCCGGAATCATCGGCCTCGTGCTCGTAGTCATCATCATGATCGCCTACTACCGGACCGCCGGCATGCTGGCGGTCCTCGCCCTGATGTTCTACGTGCTGCTGGTCCTCGGTGGACTGGCGGGCATCGGCGCGACCCTGACCCTGCCGGGGATCGCCGGCATCATCCTCTCGGTGGGGATGGCGGTGGACGCCAACGTCCTGATCTTCGAGCGCATTCGCGAGGAGCTCGTGGCGGGTCGCGCCACGCGGACCGCCGTGGACGAAGGGTTCGCCAACGCCCTCTCGGCCATCGTGGACGCGAACCTGACGACGCTCATCACGGCGTTGATCCTGTTCCAGTTCGGGACGGGCCCGATCCGAGGCTTCGCGGTAACGCTGTCCATCGGAATCGTCGCTTCGTTCTTCTCGGCCCTGTACGTGACCCGGACCTTCTTCCTGATGTACCTGTCGGGCAAGAAGGCGTCGGATCCCATCAGCATCTAGGACAGGCAATATGAGACTCTTCGGCGACGCCCACTACCGCTTCATCGAGAAGCGGAAGACGGCATATGTCGTATCCGGCGCGGTCATCGCCATCGGGGTGATCGCCATGGTGGCGAACATCTTCCTGGTCGGAAGCTGGCAGAACTACGGCGTGGACTTCACCGGCGGATCACTGATCCAGGTGCGGTTCCAGCAGGAGCAGACCGCCGGTGATCTGCGGGACGCCCTGGGCGGGGCCCAGTCGCCGCCCATCACGCAATTCGGTCAGAACAACGAGTTCGTCGTGCGTGCGCCGCTCCCGGAGGATGGAGACGTCGAGGCGGTGGCGAACGAGATCACCGCTCAGCTCGAAACGGCATACGGCGCCGGCGCCTTCGAGGTCGTGCGCACCGAGTCGGTGGGACCGAAGATCGGAGGAGAACTGCAGCAGAAGGCGGCCTTGGCCATCCTCTTCTCCTTCCTGCTGACCCTCATCTATCTGGCGATCCGGTTCGAATTCCGCTTCGGGGTCGCCGCAGTGATCGCCACGATCCATGACATCCTGATCACACTGGGCTTTTTGGCCGTCTTCAGGGTCGAGATCGCGCTTCCTACGGTGGCGGCCATCCTGACCATCGTCGGATACTCGCTGAACGACACCATCGTGGTGTTCGACCGGATCCGCGAGAACCTCGGCAAGAAGGGCGCGCGGAAGCAGGACCAGGTCGAGCTCGTGAACCGCTCCATCAACGAGACGCTGCCTCGGACGGTCCTGACCTCGGGCACCACGTTGGCCGTGCTCATGGCCCTGCTGATCGTGGGGGGGGCCGTCATCCGGGACTTCACGCTGGTGCTGATCCTGGGTGTGCTCATCGGGACCTATTCATCGATCTTCGTGGCCTCGCCGGCGCTCCTGGAGATCCAGAAGCGCATGGGCAAGAAGGACGGGTCTACCCGACGCAAACGGGCGGAGCCGGCGACGGTTTGACACCTCGGCTCACGGGTCGCCAGCTTCCAGACACGAGGGGGGCCGTCCGGACTCCGGGCGGCCCCTTCGTCTGCCGAAGGGAGGCCCATCCGGTCTCCCGCGGCCCTCGGCCCGTGACGGCGCACCTTGCCTCACACCGATGCCAGCCATGCTGATCGACAGCCACTGCCACTTGACCGACGGTCGCTTCGACGCCGATCGGGGAGACGTGCTGGCGGCCGCCGTGACGGCCGGCGTCACCGGCGTCGTGACCATCGCCTCCGATGCGGCCGACGCCTCTGCGGTGGCGGAGCTGGTACGCGCTCACGCACCCGGTCCGGGCGGGATTCGGCTGTGGGGCACCGCAGGCATTCATCCACACGAGGCCGAGGCCGCCACGGACGGCGATCTGGACCAGGTGCGCGCGCTCGCGGAGTACGAGGCCGGCATCGTGGCGATCGGCGAGACCGGCCTGGATTTCCACTACGACCACTCGCCCCGAGCGGTGCAGCTCAGGCTCTTCGAGGCGCAGCTCCAGCTGGCCGCCGACCTGGCGCTTCCCGCGGTCGTCCACTCCCGCGACGCGGACCGGGAGACGATGGCGGTCCTGGAGAACTCGCCGGCCGGAGTCTGCGGTGTGCTCCACTGCTTCACCGGCGGGCCGGAGCTGCTGGAGGCGGGCCTGGATGCCGGATGGTTCGTCTCGTTCTCGGGCATCGCGTCGTTCAAGAAGTTCGATGCCGCCCATCTGCTCCGCGCCGTTCCGGACGACCGACTGCTCGTGGAGACCGACGCTCCCTACCTGGCTCCCGTACCGTACCGCGGAAAGCGGAACGAGCCCGCCATGGTGAGGCACGTCGTGCAGGCGGTGGCAGAGCACCGATCCCAGAGTCCCGACGCGGTGGCGACCAGCACCGCCGACAACGCGCTTCGCTTCTACGGGCTTGGAGCCGACGCAGCGGGAGACGTGGGGGCCTAGTGCGTCGCATTCACGTGCTACCGGATCACGTGGCCAACCAGATCGCCGCGGGCGAGGTGGTGGAGCGCCCCGCCTCCGTGGTCAAGGAGTTGGTCGAGAACTCCCTGGACGCCAGGGCGGGGCGCGTCGACGTAGCCATCGAAGGCGGCGGAAAGCGTCGCATCCGGGTGTCGGATGACGGAGTGGGCATGGGCCGGGAGGACGCGCTGCTGGCGCTGGACCGGCACGCCACCAGCAAGATCGAGACGGCCGCCGATCTGGCGGGGGTGCGGACGCTGGGCTTCCGCGGCGAGGCGCTTCCGTCCATCGCCGCCGTCTCGAGGATGTCCCTCGAGACCCGGGAAGCCGGCGGCCAGGTGGGAACGGCGGTGCGGATCACGGGCGGCACGATCACCAAGGTCGAGGACGTGGCGCGGCAGCCGGGAACCACCGTGGACGTGGCGGGCCTGTTCTTCAACGCGCCGGCGCGGGCCAAGTTCCTGAAGTCGGCGCGCGTGGAAACGCGGGCGGTCAGCGACGTGGTCACGGCGCTGGCGTTGGCGCACCCGGCGGTGGGGTTCACGTTGGGCTCGGACGGGCGCACGCTGCTGGATCTCTCGGCAGCCCGCGACCTCCCCGCCCGGATCATGCAGCTGTGGGGGCTCGAGGCGGCCTCGACCCTCCTCCCGGTGTCCGGTTCAGGGCACGGCCTGGAGGTCCGAGGGCTGGTCCAGCGACCGGACGCCGCCCAGCCCGGAATGCGCCGCGCCCATCTGTTCATGGAGGGCCGACCCTTCCGGGACCGAGCGCTTCTGAAGGCCGCAGACCGGGGATACCGTACCACGATCCCCGCCGGCCACCGTCCGTGGCTCTTTCTCTACCTCGAGGCGCCGGCGGGATCCGTGGACGTGAACGTCCACCCCGCCAAGGCCGAGGTCCGGTTCCGCCACGCCGAAGAGGTCGAGGGTCTCGTCGAGGGGGCGGTGCGCCAGGCGCTGGATCGCGAAGAAAGCGCTGCCACGCTGGACGCGCACCTGGCTCCTCCGGCCGATCTCGTCCGAGAGCCTTCGCCTTCGAGCCAGTCGAGCGAGGGGCACGGCGAAGGCCAGATGGCTCTGTTTCTTTCGGGCGCCGACGAAGAGGCGACCGTCACGGAGGTGACCCCGGAGCTCGGCGCATTGGAGCAGCCCCGCCTCTGGCAGATCCACAACACGTACATCTTGGCCGAGACCCGGAACGGCCTGCTGATCATTGACCAGCACTCTGCCCACGAGCGCGTCCTGTTCCAGCGCTTGATGGATGCGTTCGCACGGGGAGGACAGACGGGCCAGAGGCTGCTCTTTCCCATCACGCTCCGGCTGGGGCAGGCCGAGTACGACCAGGTGGAGACCCTGGCTGGGCTCTTTTCCCGTACCGGCTTCGAAGTCGAAGGCTTCGGCGGGGACACGATCATCGTTCAGGCCGTCCCCAATCCCCATCCCTATTTCGACGCCGAGCGGTGTCTCCGGGAGATGGTGGGGGAGCTCACCCACGGGTCGGAGCTGGTACGCTCGGCCGGGAACCAGCACGAGCGAATCGCCATGACGTTCGCGTGCAAGGGTGCGATCAAGGCGGGTCAGAGGCTCGCGCCGGAGGAGATGCAGGAGCTGTTCGACTCGCTGTTCGCTACGGAGCTGCCGTACCACGACGTGCACGGCCGCCCCACCATCGTGCGCCTCACCAAGGCCGAGCTGGAACGCAAGTTCGGGCGGTAGTGACGCCCGGCCCAGCCACGAGCCCCGATCTCGCGTGTCTCTGAGTCCCTGCTTTCTCGCTCTGGTGGGTCCGACGGCTTCGGGCAAGACCGCCCTTGGGCTCGCGGTGGCCGAAGCGCTGTCGGGCGAGGTCGTGTCCATGGACTCGCGCCAGGTCTACCGAGGGATGGACGTGGGCACGGACAAGGTCTCTCTGGCGGATCGGGGGCGGGTGCCCCACCACGGTCTCGACCTGCTGGATCCGGACGAGCGCTACAGCGCCGGCCAGTTTGCCCGAGACGCCCGAGGTTGGATCCGTGACATCTGGGCCCGGGGCCGGGTCCCGGTGTTGGTTGGGGGAACGGGGTTCTTCTTGCGTGCCCTGATGGAGCCGATCTTCGCGGAGCCGCACATCGACCCGGCCCGACTGGATCGCCTTCGCGCCTTTCTGGCAGCCCAACCGCTGGAACGGCTGGGGTCGTGGGTGCGACGTCTGGATCCCGAGCGCTCGGACCTCGCGGCGGCCGGCGGCCCACACCGGCTCGGGCGCTACCTGGAAGTGGCGCTGCTGACGGGACGGCCCCTATCGTGGTGGCATCGTCACGCGGAGTCCGAAGCCCCCGGCCTCCCAGGCGTCGTGGTAGCGCTGGCGGTGCCCCGCGAGGAGCTCGACCGGCGCATCGACGCCCGCATCGCACGGATGGCGCAGCGCGGCCTGCTGGACGAGGTTGGCAGACTCGTCGAGGCCGGGTACGGACCCGAGGATCCTGGAATGACGGGTACGGGGTACCGAGAGATCGCCGCGCACCTGCGAGGAGAGGTGGACCTGCCGGTGGCACTGGAGGCCATGGCTCTGCGGACCCGACAATACGCGCGGCGCCAGCTCACGTGGTTCCGCCATCAACTCCCACCGCCATCAACTCCCAGGAGACGCGGTCAACCTCGATGCGCAGGCGCCGTTCGATACCCAGGTGGACCGGGTCCTGACGATCTGGCGAGAGCATGGGTCGGAGGGTGGACCGATGAGAACCACAACGGAAGCGCTTTCATGAAGATCGGCATAACCCTTTATCCCACCTACGGCGGGTCGGGCGCGGTGGCCACCGAGCTCGGCCTCGATCTGGCGAGGCGGGGGCACGAGGTCCACTTCGTCTCGTACGCCCAGCCCTTCCGCCTCAGCGGGTTCCAGGAGAGGGTGTTCTTCCACGAGGTCGAGATGGAGGAGTACCCGCTCTTCGAGCACCCCCCGTATTCCCTGGCCCTGGCCGTGGCCATCCACGACACGGCACTCAAGCAGGGGCTGGACATCATGCACGTGCACTACGCGATCCCCCACGCCACATCGGCCTGGATCGCAGGGGCCATGCTCGAAACCGAAGGCCAGCTGCCGGTGGTGACGACGCTCCACGGCACCGACATCACGCTCGTGGGGCAGCACCCGTCGTTCAAAGCCATCACGCGGTTCTCGATCCTCCAGTCGGACGGCCTGACGGCGGTTTCGGGTTACCTCAGGCGTGAGACGGTCGAGGCCTTCAAGGTTCCGGAGGAGCGGATCCACGTGATCCCGAACTTCATCGACACGCAGGTCTACCGCCGGGACAAGGAGCCGTGTCACCGCGACTCGCTCTCGGAGCCGGGCGAGAAGATCGTCATGCACGTGTCCAACTTCCGGCCGGTCAAGCGGGTGGAGGACGTGGTGGAGGTGTTCGCGCGGGTGGCCAGGAAGCTCCCTGGTGGGCGACGGACCGGAGCGCCCACGTGCTCGTGTAAGGGCCGACGAGCTGGGCGTTGGCGACCGGGTGCTGTTCCTGGGGAAGCACGCGTCCGTCGACGAGCTGCTGGCGTGCGCGGACCTGTTCGTCCTGCCTTCGTCGAGCGAGTCCTTTGGGCTGGCCGCGCTGGAGGCCATGGCGTGCGGAGCTCCGGTCGTGGCTACGCGGGCCGGGGGCATCCCCGAGGTCGTCCCGGACGGGCAGGCCGGCTTCCTCTGCGAGGTCGGTGACGTCGACGGCATGGGAGACGCGGCCCTGCGGCTCCTCTCCGATCCGGAGCGGTGGCAGCAGGCCAGCGAGGCTGCCCGGGCCGTGGCGGTCGAGCGGTTCTCGTCGGATCTGGTGGTACCTCAATACGAGCAGTACTACCGGCAGGTGATCGAGCGGGGCACCGCGTGACGATCTGGGAGGCACTGATTCTGGGTGTTATCCAGGGTGCCACCGAGTTCCTGCCCGTATCGAGCTCGGGCCACCTGGTCATGGGGCAGGCGGTGCTCGGCCTCTCCGTCCCGGGCGTGTTCTTCGAAGTCGCGGTCCATCTGGCAACGCTGGTCTCGGTGCTGGTGGTCTACCGTGAGCGGGTCGCTCGACTCGTCATGGGCGCCGTCCGACGGGAGGGCCACGCCTGGCGCTACATCGGGCTGCTGATCCTCGCCACGGTCCCGGCCGCTGTCATCGGGGTCGGGTTGGGTGACCAGATCGAAGCCCTGTTCGAGGCCCCTGCGGCGGCGGGCCCATCCTGTGGTCCGCGCGTCGGCCCTTGGCGCGCGGTCCGGACGCGCATCCAGGTGTCCGCGAGGCGGTCCTCATGGGTCTGGCCCAGGCCTTCGCTCTCGTACCCGGCATCTCCCGCTCGGGCACAACGGTGGTGATGGGCCTGTGGCTCGGGGTGGAAGCGCGCGAGGCGGCGGCGTTTTCATTTCTGATGGCCATTCCGGCCATCGCCGGGGCAGCGGTCCTGAAGGCCCCAGAGATGGCCGGCGGCGCGGGCGTATCCGCGGGAGCCCTGTGGACGGCCGCGGTGGCCGCGGGCATCACCGGCGTCTTGGCCATCCGCTCGTTCGTGGCCCTTCTCCAGCGACAATCCTTCCACCGGTTCGGACTCTACTGCTGGGCGGCGGGCCTCGCGTTTCTCTTCTATCTCGCAGTGCGATGAGGAAGTGGTGACGGAGTCTGCACGATGACGGAGCTTGGCGGGACCGGACCGGCTGACGGCGGAACGAGCCTGGATGGTTACGTCGACGGGCTCGTCGCCCGCGCCCTGGACGAGGACGTGGGGCCGGGCGACTGGACGACGCAGTGGACGGTGGCCCCGGCAGCACGGGGCAGCGCCTCCATCGTGGCCAAGGCGCCGCTGGTGGTGGCCGGGACGGCCGTGGCCCGCCGCGTCTTCGCGCACCTGGACGACGGGGTCGACGTGAAGGCGGTGGCTTCCGACGGAGCGCGACTTCAGCCGGAGGACGTGGCCCTCCGGCTGACGGGGCCCGTGGGCGCGCTGCTGACGGGGGAACGCGTCGCGCTGAACTTCCTGGGGCACCTTTCCGGCGTGGCGACGTTGACCCGCCGGTTCGTCGACGCGGTGTCGGGAACGAACGCCCGCATCATCGACACCCGTAAGACCACGCCCGGATGGAGGGTCCTGGAGAAGCGGGCCGTGGTGGCGGGGGGCGGAGCCAATCATCGCATGGGCCTCTACGACATGGTCATGGTCAAGGACAATCACGTGGTGGCGGCCGGCGGGATCACCGCCGCGGTGGAGCGGGTTCGCGCACACAATACGGCGGGCTTGCCCGTGGAGGTCGAGGTGAGCAGCCTGGAGGAGTTGGACGAGCTGCTTCCCCTGGAGGTCGACCGGATTCTCCTGGACAACATGACGCTGACCCATCTCCGGGCCGCCGTCGACCGGGCCCGCGCACACCCGGGCCGCCGGCCCGAGCTCGAGGCATCGGGCAACGTGAGCCTGGACACGGTTCGCGCCGTGGCGGAGACGGGCGTGGATCTCATCAGCGTGGGCGCCCTCACCCATTCGGCCCCCACGGCCGACCTATCGATGCGAGTGGACCGGTGATCGATCCGGGAGGGGGCGCGGAGGCGGCGCACCGTCCTTCGCCGTCGCTCCTGACCCACTGGGAGGGCGAGCCGGTCCACGTCTGGGCTCAGCTCTGGGAGATCCCCCTGCTCGAGGCGCACGAGCGACTCTCCAGCACCAACGACCGGGCCCGAATCCTGTCGCTCGGCGGGGCGGAGCGGTTCTCCACCGTGATCGCCGAGGAGCAAACGGCGGGTCGAGGCCGCTCCGGCCGCCGGTGGGCCTCCCCACCCGGTCAGGGACTGTGGATATCCACCTTGTTGTCCGGGGCAGGGGAGCCCGTGTCGACCCTGACCCCGGTCCTCGTGGGGATCGCGTCGATCCGCGCCATCCGCGCCGTCGCGCCAGAGGCCAACCCGGGTCTCAAATGGCCCAACGACGTGTACCTGGCGAGGCGCAAGGTGGGCGGCGTGCTGTGCGAGTCGGTGGGTGAGGGCGGACACGTCATCGCCGGTATCGGCTTGAACGTCCGCCAGTCGGAGGCCGACTTCCCGCCCGAGCTTCGGGGGAAGGCCGGTTCCCTCGAGACCACGACCGGGCAACCGGTGTCACGCGGCCATCTCGCGGGTCGGGTGATGGCCGAGGTGAAGGCGATCCTCGCTCGACCGCCGAG
>JBDHLD010000155.1:0-6586 GCA_039586035.1 Gemmatimonadota bacterium
GCCGCAGAGCACGCGCCAGACGGGAGACAAGTGGACGCGAATCCGGGGTGGCATCGGGTGACCTCGTCTCGGTGGCGGCTGGAAAACGGGAAGCGCCAGGAAGACTCCTCCCCGGACCCGGCTGGGTCAAGGGCGCCGGCCGTGGGGCCCGGACGGGCGGGTCACGCAGGGCCTCGACGCGGACGGTGTCTCCTGGCCAGGAGCCGGTCGATCGACAGGCCGCCGCTTCCGCGAATCGCGATGGCGACCGCGATGCCGATGGCCAGCACGAAGAACTCCACCCCCTCGCCAGGCTGGGTGCCCGCCCAGTTCATGAAGAACCCGTTCTGCAGGTGGGACGTCGTGGCCGCCACGACCATCACCACTCCGACGCCCAGCGCCGCGAAGCGTCCGAGCACGCCGAGGATCAGAGCCAGGCCGCCGAAGAACTCGACCAGAATCGCGAGCAACGCGAAGACGGCCGGGATGCCCATGTTCTCCGTGAAGAAGGCCATGGTTCCCGTGAAGCCGTACCCGCCAAACCAGCCCAGCAGCTTCTGCGCGCCGTGGGGGAAGATCATGACCCCCAGCGCGAGGCGCAGAATCAGGCCGGTCGCGTCGGCATCCGTCGCCAGCACCCGGCGGAGTGTCCGGGAAATCGCCTGGGACCACGAGAACTCGAGTGGGTTGAGCGTTGCTGTCGTCGTGCTCATGGGGATCTCCTTGTGATAGCAATTGTTGACTAGACAAGTAATATGAAACAAAGAACCGACCCTCTTCATCGCGGCAGACCCGCCCGCACGAGGTCGAGAAGCGCGATCAACTCCTCGGTCTGGGCCGCGTCCAGCCCCTGTAGCGCCTCTTCGTCCCTCCGGTCCACCAGGTCGTCGAGCCCGTTGACCAGCTCCAGCCCGGCCGGCGTCAGCGTACACAGGACACAGCGACGATCCGAGGCCAACCGTTCCCGTTCCACGAGGCCCTTCTTCTCGAGCCGATCGATGAGCCGCGTGATCCCGGGCGTGGGTTGGATCAACCGCTCACCGATCTCCAACGTCGGCAGCCCGGAGGGGCCTGCACCCCGGAGAATCCGCACCACGTTGTACTGCTGGACCGTGAGGTCGTGGGCCACCAGAGATTGCTCCAGGAAGCGATGCACCACGTCTGCCGTCCGGGTCAGGGCCACGAGGGCCTCCTGAGCCGGCGACCGGAACGGCCGGGTCTGCCGGATCTCCTCGCGAACTGAAGTGGGCATGTCCATGCCAACACGATAATAGTCATTAAATCACTAGTCAAGTAATATTCCCTGTAGCAGGCTCCGGCGTGTTCCTGGATCCCGTCTCGTCAGCGCGCAGAGCTTCCCCGCGCTTCAGCCCATGAGCTTCTTCAGGAGGCTTCGCACGGTACCCTCGTACCGCTTCACCACCAGGACGGAGGCTGGGGAATAGCGGGCGACGCGCTCCGGGATCTCCCCCAGCAACACCTTCTGGAAGAGGGGCTCGCGGGCGGCGCCGAGAATCACCAGATCGTAGTCCCGGCTCGCCTGGGCGAGCCCTCCGGCGATGGACCGGGACTCGATGATCGTCTCTTCCACCGGGACCTCCGGACCGATCAGGTCCGTGGTCTTCTCGATCCACCGACCCGCCTCCGCTCGATCCTCCTCCGTGGCGCCAGGCGGCACCACATTGACCGCCGTCACCTGCATGTCGAGGGCCTTGGCCAGCGTTCCCAGCATCTCTCCGGCGAGGCGCGCGTGCGCACCCCCAGCCGTAGGGAAGAGGACGCGTCGGAACCGGGCTTCCGGCGCGATCTTGAGGACGAGAAGGTCGCAGGGAGCGTGGCGGATGATCTGATCCGCCACCTCACCGAAGATCCGGTCCCTCGTGTTGGTGAAGCCCTTCCAGCCGATCAGGAGCAGCTCGGCTTGGTGTCGCACCGCGGCTTGGAGTATGCCCTCGTGGACCTGGTGGGCGATCACGACGTCGGTGTCCAGCTGCATCCCGCGACGCGATGCGTACTCTCTGGCAGCCCGCAGCAACGGCTCTCGGTGGTGTACGAAGCGCAGACCCTCGTGGATGGGGAGCTGGGTGGGCACGTTGACCACGGTCACGGCCACCAGCCCAAGGCCTCGGGCTTTTGCCATGGGGATCGCGAAGTCGAGCATCGGCTTCACGTGGTCGGGGTTGTGGAGCGTGACGACGACGGACCGCTTCTCGCGGGGGGGCGCCGCGCTCGGGATCAGCACCCGTGGCTTCACCTCCGCCGAGACCTTTTCGAAATATCCGAAATAGACCAGCAGGCCCAGGACGATCCAGCCGACCGTGATGTACCATGCGATCGGCTGGAACTGAAACTGGTAGAGAGCGAGGAACACGTTCAGGACGACGCCGAGGATGGGCGTCACCGGATAGAACGGGACCCTGTAGCGGCGCGGGATGTCGGGCGCCTTACGGCGCAGGGCGATGAGGGCGAGGTTCACCAGCGCGAACGTCAGCAAGAAGATCAGGCTCGCCGCCGAGCCCACGGCCTCGATGGGCAGCGTCAGGGCCATGGCCAGCAGGATCGCGCCCGTGAGGTAGATGGCCACGTCCGGTGTCCGTCGCGTGGGATGGATGCGCGCCACCCTTCGTGGAAGCCACCGGTCCCGTGCCATCGAGAAGGCCACGCGCGAGGACGCCATGACCGTGGCGTTCAAGGCGGACATGGTGGAGAGCAGGCCACCGAAGACGATGACGGCCACACCGAAGGCCGGCATGAAGTCCTCGGCCGCCCTGACGATGGCGGTTTCTCCGAACTCTCCCAGGAACTGCCACGATGGACGATCCCCCGGAGCGACCGCTCCCAGGGACACGAAGAGGATCAGCAGGTACATGCTGACCGTGATCGCCAGGGCGATGAATGTGGCTTTGGGGATGTTCTTCTCCGGCTCCTTGATCTCCTCGGCGACGGTGGCGATCAGGTCGTAGCCTTCGAACGCGATGAAGGTGAGACCCATCGCGACGATCACCCCTCCTGAGCCGAGCGGGAAGAACGGCCTGAACTGCTGGACCGCAGCATCCGGGGCGCCCAGCACCTTCTCCAGGCCGTAGAAGATGAACACGCCGAGGACCACCAGCTTGGCGATCGTGAGGGCATTCTCGGCTTTGCCCGTCACCGCGGCGCCTCGGACGTTCAGCGCGATGAACGCCAAGCCGATGAAGAGGGTGATGAACAGGGTAGGAGCGTGCTCGCCCACCACGCCGAAGAACGCGTGGGTGACGCCGGGGAAGTACTTGAGGAACAGCTCCCAGAAGTAGCCGGCGAAGCCCAGCGCATACAGGCTGCAGGCAACCGTGTAGGCGAACCAGAGCATCCACCCGGAGGTGAATCCCAGAGCGCCCGGAAATGCCATGCGGACGAAGGAATAGCCGCCGCCGGCGCGGGGAACGGCGGACGCGAGCTCGGCGTAGGCGAAGGCGGTCAGGAGCGTGACGACGCCGTTGAGGGCGAACGCCAGAATGGAGGCGGGCCCCGCCACGCCCGCTGCCATGCCCGTAAGCACGAAGATGCCGGCGCCGATCATGGCCCCGACGCCGATCATGGTGGCGTCGAAGAGCCCCAGGTCCCGGGCGAACGTGGTCTGGGAGGAGTCGTGATCAGCCATGACCGGTCGCTGCATGGTCGGGCCCCGCGTCGGGTCCGACGGTGAGAGGAGGGATGGCGGTCACAGTGGCCGTGCCGGTTCCCGGTGGCAAGACGGCACGTGCGGGTGGCGGGCCGATACGCGTCATGTACGGTCGACCCTGCGATTCCTCCGGAGCTCGCGAAGCGAGGATGACCGAGACGCTCGCATTCGGTGAGGTCCGAGGTAAGCTTGGAGGATGGTCAACTTCCCGGATCCCCTGGACGACGCGTTCCCCCTCGGGGACGGGACCGCCGATCTGAGCGCCCCTGCCGGCTGTCCCTACTGCGGGGAGCCCGTCGAGCTGGCAGTCGATCCAGGGGGCGGCAACGTCCAGGAGTATGTGGAGGACTGTCCGGTCTGTTGCAGGCCCTGGCGAGTGACGGTCCGGTGGGATCCGGCCGGATTCGCGGCGGTGGAGCTCAAGGCTGAGGACGAGTCCTAATGTGGTGCTGCACACCAGGTACCCGGCGCCTCAATCAGCCCGCAACGCCTCTACGGGATCCACTCGCGTAGCCCGCAGAGCGGGCAGTAGGCAGGCCGCCACGGCCACGAGGGCGAAGATGATCGCGATGCCTCCGAAGGTGGAGGGGTCGGTGGCGGTGATCCCTACGAGCATGCTGTCCATGACGCGGGTCAGCGCCAGGGCCGCCACGAGTCCCAGGCCGATCCCCGCCCCTGCCAGCGCCATCCCCTGGCGCACTACGAGTCGCAGGATCGCTCGCCGCTCGGCGCCGAAGGCCATGCGAATGCCGATCTCGCCCGTGCGTTGGCGAACGGTGTAGGCCAGCACTCCGTAGAGTCCCACCGCCGCGAGCACCAGCGCGATGAGGCCGAAGATGCCGATGAGGACCAGGGAGAACCGCGTGCTCGCCATGGACTCGTCCACGTACGCTTGCATGGGGCGCACGTTGTCCAGGGGGATCAGCTCATCGAGGGCCGCAACCTCGCGCCTGACCTGACCGACCAGGCTCGTGGGCTCGACCGAGGCCCGCACTGCCCAGGTCATTGCACCGAAGCTGCCCACATAACGGTCGGTGAAGAAGACGGTCTCCCGGCCGTCGCGCGCTACCGAGGGGTGCCGCTGGTGCTCCACGACCCCGACGATCTCGACGAGCTGGGGGTCCGGCGTGGTGGCCCGGATCAGGATGCGCCGCCCCACCGCCGCCTGACCGGGGAAGAGGGCCTGCGCGAGCTTTTCGTCCACCACGACCACGGTGGCGCTGTCCGCGTTGTCCGCCTGGGTGAACGTGCGGCCCTCGATCAGGCGCGTGCCGAGCACTTCGAAGAAGCCGGGCAGGACCACCCGGTAGTCGGCCTGGCCATACCGCGTCTCGTCCTCCAGTGCCTCCTCTGGACCGTAGCGCCCAGCGAACGCCTGCTCGTCGAGGGGGATCGGGAAGGCGCCGCTCACGCCGACCACGCCCGGGAGACCCGAAAGGCGCTCCTGAAGCTGCCGCTGGAACAGGTCCCGATCGGTCGGGTCCGGATACCGTGCGCCGGGCAGCTGCAGCCCGAAGGTCAGCACGCCCTGGGCGTCGTAGCCGGGATCGACCCGCTGAAGCTCCACGAAGCTCCGCACCATGAGCCCGGCGCCGATGAGGAGCACCAGCGAGAGGGCGACTTCGGCGATCACGACGCCGTTGCGCAGGAGCCGTTGGACGTTGGAGGTCGCGGAGCGGCTCCGCTCCTTGAGGGACTCGGTGAGCCGCAGGCGGGAGGCCTGGACCGCGGGCAGCAGCCCGAAGATCAACGCCGCCAGCAACGTGGCGCCAACCGTGAACCCCAGGACCGCTCCGTCGACGCTCACCGTCTCGATCCGCGGCAGATCACCGGGCTGTAGGGCCAGAAGCGAGTCGATCCCCACGTTCGCCAGTAGTAGGCCCCCGACGCCGCCGACCGCCGCGAGGACCACGCTCTCGATCAGCATCTGGCCGATGATGCGACGGCGCCCGGCCCCCAAGGCGGCGCGGACCGCCACCTCACGCTCCCGCGCCGATGCCCGCACCAGCAGCAGGTTGGACACGTTGGCACAGGCGATGAGCAGGACGAACGCCACCGCGCCCATGAGCGCCCACATGACCGGCCTGACCTGGCTGGTCAGATCTTCGTGGAGGGGGACGACGTGCAGTTGGAATCCCGAGGTCTCTTTGATCTGATCCTGCTCCCGGAACCGCGTCGCCAGGGCCGACATCTCGGCCTGCCCCTGCTCGATGGAGGCGCCCGGTCGGAGGCGGCCCACCACCCTGAGAAAGACGTTGTTCCGATTCCCCGTGTCGAAGTCGATCCGTGCCGCGGTCCAGAGGTCGACGTTCTCCGGCATCTGGGCCCCGGGGGGCATGTGTAGCCTGAAATCGGGAGGCAGGATCCCCACGATCTCGGCGGGTTGGCCACCGAGCTCGACGGAGCGACCGACGGCGTCCGGTGCGCCGCCGAACTTCCGCTGCCAGAATCCGTGGCTCAGGATCACGATGCCCGGCGGCTGTGATCCCGCCTGTGCGTCGGGATCGGGCGGGATCACGTCATCGGGGATGAAGTCCCGGCCCATGCTGGGACTCACCCCCAGGAGCCGGAAGAAGCTCTCCGTGACGCCGCCCACCGTGATCTGTACGGGATCGCCCTCGCCGGTGAGGGGCTGTCGGAACGTGAAGACACCGGCCACGTCTTCGAAGAGCTCGGTCTGCTCCCGGTAGTCTCGAAAGTCCGGCGGCGAGTGGGGCCAGTACGGCATGTTCCTGGCCTGCAGCTCCCCCCAGACCATGACGAGCCGGTCCGGATCGTCGTAGGGAAGCGGCCGGAGCAGGACGGCGCGCACGACCGAGAAGATGGCCGTGTTCGCTCCCACGCCCAGGGCGATGGTCACGATGGCCACGGCCGCGAAGCCGGGATTGTTGATCAGCGACCGGACCGCGTACCGGACGTCTCTCCACAGTTGCTCCATCTCGCCCC
>JBDHLD010000156.1:0-10900 GCA_039586035.1 Gemmatimonadota bacterium
GGCACGGCCAGACCGGGCGGCGAGGCGGACGGAGCCACTCCCCGACTTGCCAAGGGAAGTCACGCGCTACATGGCTAGTGGCCCGCAGACGGCGCCGTAGTAGCCCCGCCCTGGGTCCCCGATCCCAGCGCTGTTCGACCAGCTCGGGACTCCCGCCGAGCAGAAACGGTACATCCTCTACGACATAGGCCACGGACCCCTGCCGCGTGGCCAGTTCCTGCGCGACGTGCTGCCGTGGCTGGATGAGCTATCTGGGGCCGGTGAGCTGAATTCGGCGCCACCACTCGGCCCTTCTCGTGTTCGTCAATCGCTCGCGAGAGGAAGTCACGCCAGCGGGGCAGCAATGCCCAGTCCGCTCCAGGAGGTCACGTGCCTCGCCCGGCTCTTGGTGGAGATGCCCAATCCCTCAGTACCTGAAGGCGTATTGCACCTTGACGATCAGCTGGCTGGTATCCAGCTGCCAACCCTGGTCGAAGCTGTCCAGCGCGTTGTAGTTGTACACGACGAAGAGGTCACCCAGGGGATGGAACGTCCAGCGAAGCCGGGTATTCGCGCCGACCTCACCCAGCTCCCGCTCGTATTGGACCAGCGAGCTGAGCTGTAGATCGGGAGAGAAGTTGAGCCCGATTCGTGCGCCGAGGATCTCCTGAACGAAATCGCCGGCGGGCAGCGAGCCGTCGTTTCGCGTCCCGGTGAGCTCGACGTTGACGAAGTCGGAGGGATTGATGGCGATCCGGGCTGACAGCTGACTCAGGTCGCCGTCGTAGAACGGGCCGAACCACCACGAGACGCGGCCACTGACGAGGCGCTTGCTCGCCATCCAACTCCGCCCGGTATCGCATCCAATCGTAGGTGCCGACGGGAATGACCACGCCTTCGGCGATCTCGAACGGAACCGGCAGCCGCTCGCCCTGGGGCTGGACGTTGAACTCGAAACGGTCTCCGCTCTCGAAGCGGACGTTCACGGGCGCCGTGAAGATCCGGTAGCTCTCGAGCTTGCCGGAGAGGTCCCAAGCCAGGATGGGCACCAGCTCGAAGTAGAGGTTACGGATCGACGTGGTGGGAGACCAAAGGCGGTAGTTGACGCCCATGTTGGCCAGGTGGACCCCCTTGCGCGGGACGAAGCCCAACGAGGGGTCGAAGCCGTCGCCGATTCGCTTGTAGGAGACCCATAGATCCCAGACGTCATTGGGATAGTCCACGATGAATCCGAAGGCGGTCTGGTCCCCGTTGAGATCCTCACGCCCGGTCACCATGCCCCAGGTGCCGACAATCAGATTCCGCGTTCCCAGAAAGCGAGAGGTATTGAAGATGAAGTCCCCACCGACCGTGTAGCTCCCGGACCGACCGGCCGGATCCCCGAACGTGGCCAGGATCCCCGTGCTGGACTGCTCCAGGATGTTCTGCTTCACGCGGAAGGCCCCCATCCCCGTGCCGTCCACGAGGTCCTCGACCGTGCCGGTGCTCGTGACCAAGCCGCCGAAGTTGGTCCGGCCCATCCGGCCGCTGACCTTCCCTCCGACTCGAATCGGCACCTCCTCTCCCTCGTACAGACCGATTCGTCGCGTGAAGAAGGGAACGATGTCCGGCGAGTGGAAGGTGGTGAGCCCGGCGCCGAAGTCGAAGATGTCTACGCCCTCGAGGAAGAAGGTCCGCTTCTCGGGAAAGAAGAGGGGGAAGCGCGTCAGGTTGGTCCGGCGCGTGTCGACTTCCGTCTCGGCGAAGTCCGTGTTCACCGTGAGCACCGCGGTGGCGTTGGATCCAATCCGCTGGAACACGTCCAGGCTGGGCTCGGCACCAGCGTCCGAGCTGCCGTCCGGCCCGACCCTTTCCACATCTCCGACCAGGGCCGGACGTACGGTGAGACCGACGCCCTGGTCGAACCGGGGAAGGTCCGTAATGAGGCCCGCCCGGTTGGTCTGGGCGAGGAGGGCGTCCCTGCGAGGACTGGCCCAGCGGCTCACCTCGAGGCGGCGCTGGACCCGTCGCTCCACGTTGAATCCCCAGGCGTCGAGAGAGCGATCGAAGGTGATACTCTGGACCGGGATCCGGATCTCGGCCGCCCAGCCCTCGGGCGACACCGCGGTGGCGGCCTCCCACACGGCGTCCCAGCTGGGATTCTCGCCGAGGCCCTGATCCGCGACCAGGGCGTCGTAGCGAGCGCCGCCCGGGTTGATGGCGAACACGTAGCCTGACTGACCGTCCAGGTACGGATCGAGAATGATCTTGATGTGGTCTTCCGAGCGGAGCTGACTGTCCCGAGCCTTCGAGTAGCTCACGATCCCCGTCGGATCGTCGTCGAGGGCTCGGATGCCCACGTAGAGGTTGCGGGCGTCGGCCATGACCCGGATCTGGGTCGCGGCGGTAGGCTCCTGCCCCTCCACCGGCTCGATCATGGTCAACGGATCGAGTGGGATGGCCCGAGACCAGGAAGGCTCGTCCAGAACCCCGTCGATGCGCACGTCCTCTTTCGCCTCGGCGACGCTAGCGCTGGGGCGTTCCTGCGCCTCCAGCCCACCGTCCGCCGCGAGGCTACTGGCGAGCGCGACCAGAAGGAGCCTGAGGCCTCGACTCGGCGCTGAGATGCAGGTGGTTTGGCCGACGGGCCGTGGGGAGGGACTCATGCCGCGGTCCCGAGCTGGCCCCTCGAAGGAGGTCGCGCGTTGAATTCGTGTCGTGGTGTTCTCATTCGGCATGGGTAAGCTGCTCTGGAGGCCTCATCTTCGCCAGGTGAGCCAAGAGATGATCGCGAAGCGGGATCGGTGGCTGAGCGCAGGGTCTTCCGTATTCACCGCCTCCAGCCGTAGGGTTAGTGCTCATGGGGTCTCGCCGCGGGGTCGGGTACGGCCTTCAGGCGGCCCATCCAGGGGATTCGGTCTCGCACACGAGTGGCCGCGGTCCAACCCCGCGGTCGTCTCGAGCTCACGCCGTCGAGCCGGCGATCGCTCGGCGGGCGTCGACACGAGGAGAAAGAGATGGGCGACAGCAAGGTAGGAAAGCCTGCGTGGACGCTGGCCCTTTTGATGGCGGTCGTGGCTTGCGGGGGCGGCGTTCCGCCGGTGTCGTTCAGCGCCCCGCTCCGGGCCGAGTCTATGGAGTGCGCCGAGGACCGGCTGCGCGCAGCCGACTACGACGTGGGCTGGGACGGAGACGTTCTCGAGGGCGAGGTGCGGATCATGGCCGGTGAGATCGCCACGCGCCGGGAGTTCATTCAGGTATCCGAGATCTCCCCGAACGAGTTGGAGGCCCGGGTCATCGCGTATCGACTCGATCCCGTGGCCAACGCAACGGTGACGAGACCCAACACCGCCGTTCCGACGGACCCGTCGGCGAGCACGCTGTCGACGGCAGAGTCGCTGGTGGAGGCGTGCGGGGGATAGAGGCGGCGTTGGGCGGCACCGTCTCCGCGCGGCCGTAGCGGCTTCGTAGGCGCTTGGAGCGATCAGCTCGGGCAGGGCGCGGCGCCTCCAGCCCCGTGAAGCGGCCCTGGAACGGTTGGCTTGCCCACGGGTCCGACTGCTCATGAGCGACTCTCGTCCGTGTCCGTTCTGCGCCAACCCACTTCCGGAACGCGATCCCGCCGCATTGGGCCGAGGTGACAGGCTGGCATACGACCCCTGGAAAGGAAGGCTGTGGGCCGTCTGCGGCTCCTGCCGCCGGTGGAGCGCCGTTCCGCTGGCGCTGCGCTGGGAGACGCTGGAGTCGTGTGAGGCGGAGGCGCGCGCACGGGGGCGCACGGTCTTGTCTTCCGAACATCTGGCGTTGATCGAGATCGGTCGTGCCCAGCTGATCCGGGTCGGCCGCCCTCTGCGAATCGAGATGGCCGGCTGGCGCTACGGTGATCGCATGCCGGCCGCGTCCAGGTCCGGACTCCTTTCCCGCATCTTCGCCGGACTGCCACCGCCGCCGGTCAGCGGGTACCGACCGTACGGTCTCGGTCGGGCCGATCCCCCCACGCACTGGGTCCTGTCTCCGTTCCAGGATGCCGCGTGGGCGCTGACGACCGCCTTCACCACGGTTCCCCTCGCGCCGACGTGCCCCGCGTGCTCCGGCCCGGCGGCGCTCCGGCCCTGGTCCTTCCACGAGCTTCAGGTGGTCTCGAGTCGGGGCGCCCACCACGTGGCGGCACGCTGTGGTCTCTGTGACCAGGATGTGTTGCATCCGATCAGGGCCGCCCGCCCTGCGCTCCGGCTCGGCCTGTCGGTAGTGGACCCGAGGTCCGTCGACGCCGCGCGGGCCGAGACGGCGGCCGGTGGAGTCGAGCGCGCAGGTGGGGCACACGGCTTCCTGGAACACCTGGCCCAGGAGAGGCTGGAGCTGGGGGACATGAGCCCCGACGAGAGGCTGGCTCTCGTCATCTCGCTCGATGAAGACGCGGAGGTCGAGGCGTTGGAGCGCGAATGGCGGGCGGCCGAGGAGATCGCGGCCATCATGGATGGAGAGCTCACCTCGGTTCCCGGCTTCGATGCGTTCCGGCGGGCGGTGCTGTCCCGGGCCGGCGGGTAGGGGGGGACCGAGCTGGTCGATGCGGGGGGTGGCTACTCACGCCGTGGCCCGCGCCTTTGTCGGGAAGGAAAGCGAGTGATCCGCGTCGGGCTGGGTGAGGCCGGTCAACCCATCGCCCGCAGCTGGCTGGGCGAGGCCGGTCAACGCCCGGGCGTCACTCCGGCAGCCGCGCCCGCGCCTCCACCAGCCAATCCTGCACGAGCACGAAGGAGCTTTCGACTCCGTCGGCACCGGCGCCGAACTGAATCATGATCAGGCTTTCGTCGTCCACGTCGACGTCGTAGCCGGCGTAGTTCGCCCGCGCCTCGAGGCCGAGCTCGTTCACGTTGAACAACGTCTCTCGGCCTTCAACCTCGACGTCGGGTCCGAGGGAAAGCTGGGCCACGACCATGTCCCGACCCTGGGACACGAAGAAGATCTCCTCTCCGCTCCGGGCCCAGACCGGGTTGATGCCGCCCTGGGTCGAGATCTGCCACTTGCCGTCATCGACGTTCGGGTACGGCCGGACGTAGATCTCGTCCCGCCCGGTTTCGGTCGACTCGTAGGCCAGCCACCTGCCGTCGGGAGACAGCGCGAACGCTTTCTCGTCGTACGGCTCCGAGACGAGCGCGTGGGGCTCGGTGTCTCCCACGGGCATCCCGAGGATGTCCCGGAGCCCACCTGCCCCGGTCGTGGTGCTGCCGCCCCAGCGGAGGATCCAGCTCCCTCCGTCGGGCGTGATCACCGCTTCGGCGAGGTGGCCCTCGAGGTCCAGCACGAGCTCTGCCGAGCCCGTCCCGTCCGACCGCTTGCGGTAGAGGTCGAGCTCGCCTCCCCGCCACGAGTGGAAGTAGATCCACCGACCGTCGCGGGACCACCACGGCCTCCAATCCCGCTCGTCGTCCAGCGTGAGACGGGACAGGGGGCCATCGTCCAGCTGCTTGACCCAGACGTCGTCGCCGTCCGGAGCACTGATCTTTACGGCGACCCTGCGGCCGTCGGGCGACACCCGGAGCGAGGACTCGGGGGTGCCGGGATTGAAGAGCCAGGCCGGGTCGACCGGAGTTACCTCGCCCCGGCGGTTCACACGGACGATGCGCCCGTCCGACCCTGCGGTCGACGCACCGCTCCAGTAAAGGAGCGAGCCCTGACGCGCCACGCTGTAGAAGGGCCAGTTGTCGCCGTCGACGCGCACCCCCTCCACCAGGGGCACCGCCGGCCCGATCAGCTCCTGCGCGTCGGCGTCGAACCGGGCGGCGAGGATCTGCCCTTCCAGCGAGCTGAACACGAGCTCTCCGGTCTCCGTCTGGTACGGCTTCAGCCCGGTGGTGACCGTGTGCCGCTCGCCCGTGGCGAGGTCGATGGCGTCGACGCGAACGGGTGTGCCCCACACGGTGAAGACGGCCGCCTCTCCGCCGGGCAGGACCTCGAAATCGCCGTGCGGGCCATCGGAGTCGTCGTCCTCGGCCTGCGTGGTGACCTGCTCGACGGCCCCTCCGGTCGCGGGAACGCGCGAGATCGTCCGTGAGAGGTTCGAGTAGTAGATTTGGCCGTCCTCGGCCCAACGGGAGCAGCAGAACGCCGAGTCGGTCAGCGTGCGCACCACGCCCCCGGAAAGGGGCACGACCTTTAGCTCCGAGCCGACGATGAACGTCAGCTCGGTTCCATCCGGCGAGATGATCGGTCCATACCCTTCCTCGGTGCCCGGGATGTCGGTCGTCTCCAGCGCCCCGAGCCGCCGGAGCACGAGGCGAGGCACCCCTTCCCGGTTCACCTGAAAGACGAAGCTCGATCCGTCGGGCGAGATGTCGAACTCATAGTTGGGGAGCTGCCCGTCGATGGGCTGGAGAGCGAATCGCTCGACGGGTCGGGGCTCGTCGGGGCGCATCTGGGTCGCGAGGGTGAAGGCCAACAGGGCGGCTGACAGAACGGAAGTCCCGATCGCCACGGTCCTCCACACGCCAGACCCGGACCCGGCCTCGGTCAGGCCCGGCGTGGCTCCGTGGCGAAAGCCTGGATTCGCCAGGGCGTTCGAGAACTCCCGGGCCTCGGTGAACCGGTCGGCCGGGAGCTTCTCCAGTGCCTTGCGGATCGCCGCGTCGACGTTGAGCGGGATCGACTTCCGGACCATCGTCGCCGAGACCGGGTCACCCTGGATGATCTTGCCGAGCACCGCCTGCGCGGTGCTTCCCGGATACGGGGGCTCCCCGATCAGCATCTCGTACAGCACACAGGCCAGCGCGAACGTGTCGCTCGCCGGACCCACGACTTGATCTCCGGTGGCCTGCTCCGGGGACATGTAGTACGGGGTCCCGACGCTCAGGCCCGTCTCCGTCAGGCGATTTCCTCCCGCGGCCCCCACCGCGAGCGCGATCCCGAAGTCCGCGACCAGCGGCTCGCCTCGGCTCAAGAGGATGTTGGCCGGCTTGATGTCCCGGTGGACGATCCCCTGCTCGTGAGCGGTCTGGAGAGCGTTGGCGATCGCCGTCGAAATGCCGATCGCCTCGCTCACGGGGAGCTGACGCTCCCGGTCAAGCTTGTCGCGCAGCGTCTCCCCCTCGATGTAGGGCATCACGTAGAAGAGGAACGAATCCGCTTCGCCCGAATCGAACAGGGGAAGGATGTGGGGGTGCTGAAGGTTGGCGGTCGTCTTGATCTCGGCGAGGAAGCGATCAGCGCCGACGACGGCCGCGAGCTCGGGCTTGAGGACCTTGAGGGCGACCTTCCGCTCGTGTCGCACGTCGTCAGCCAGGTACACCGTGGCCATTCCGCCCTCACCGAGCTCCCGCTCGATCGAGTAGCGGCCTTCGAGAGCCGCGTTCAGTCGGCCGATGATATCAGACACGAATGACCTTTGTAGAGGGTTTGGTCCTTCGATCCCTGGTCCTCAGTCCCCCAACGATGCCTGAAACCGAGCACCCCGACGCCACGGGATCAGGGAAGATGTGGTACGACGGGGTCTTCGTACAGGCGTAGCTTTCGATGATCCGCGGCGGATCGCGGCCGAGTCGGGGGGTGCCGAAGCCTAGCGCAACGGGCGGCCGACCCGCTCCACGAGTCTTGTCGGCGCGTATCCGGCACCTTCCAGAAGCGCCCCCAGCGCCGCCGCTTCGGCCTCCGTTCCAAAGGCGCCGGAATATGCGCGGTACACGACTCGGTCCTCACCCACCGGAATCTCCACCAGATAGGCAGGCAGCCCGCCCTTCTCCACGTTGGTGACGTGCGTGATGGCTTCGGCGTAGTCGCCGAACACCCCGAGCAGGTAGGTCCACTGGGTGGCCCGGACCGTAGCCTGGGCCCCCGAGGTCACGTCGCCCAGGGACGCCTGCATCTCCTCGGCCTCGGTCGCGGTGGCGGCGTGCCCGGCAACGACGCGATACACGATGCCTCCCTCGTCCACGGGCACGACGGTGAACATGACGCCGGGGTTGTTCGACCGCAGGCTGACCGCCTGGCTCCGGGCAGCACCGAAGCTGGCGTGCCGCCCCACCACGACGCCGAACGCCATCGTCCCGGGTGCCACGCCGCTGTTTGGCGGTGGCGGGGTGAGGTCGGGTGCCGGATCCTCCACGGACGGTGGAGCTGCGGGCGGTGCCCCCACTTCGACGACCCGACTCTCGGAAGACCCCTGCCGCGGCTCGGGATCGGCGGCCGGCGGGGTGGACGGCGGCAGGCGCCGCGGCTCGGGATCGGCGGGAACGGGATCCGCCGGAGCCACCCGCGAGGGTTCTGCGGCGTCCTCGGGCGACGCCGCCGGCTCCGAGGCGCGGGGCTCGGGGGGCGCGGCGACGGCCCCGGCCTCAGAGGCGTCGGGGGTGACTTTGGACCCCACCTCCCGGCCGTTCTCTCGTCGGAGAGCGCTCAGCGGGTCGCCCGTCCAAAGATCCTCCTCGCTTGTCTGCGCGGTCTCTGGACTCTGCCCAGTATCGGTCGAACCGCCCATGGCGGTCGTTGGACCTCGTCCCAGCAGCAGGAGGGCGGCGGCGACCGCGGCAAGGACTCCGGCCCCCGCCACCACCACGGGGTTCATTCCGCGATGCGGCTCGTCAGGCACTTCCTCGATAGTCGGGAGGCCTTCGAACTCCGCCTCGAGGGCCGTCCGTTCCCGCTCCTCCGCGCTCGAGGCTGGCGGCTCACCCGGATCCTGCTGCGTCGTCGCCTCAGCGGTGGGCGGCGGATGCAACGCGGGCGGCTCCTCCGACCGATCCTCCGCCCCATCCAGCGCGTCAGGCCCACCAGCCTCGATCCCCACCGCGGGTCGTGCCCGAACCCGACGAGCGTTCGGATCGCCGGGATCGTCCTGGGCGGCAACGTCGACGTCCGCCGCCGGGGGGCCGAGCCACACGACGGGTCCATCGAAGCCTTCGACCAGCACGGCGAGCAGATCGGTGGCGCGACCGAGCAGCACCACCGCGTCCGCGCGCCCGATGATCGACTCCGCGCCGGAGGCGGCCAGCTGGACCCGGAGGACGACCGTCGTCCCGTCCTGGGTTACGTGCGCGAGCAGGGGGCCCCAGGAAGGGTTCTCGAGCAGGGGCCTACGACCGCCCCTGGGGCGTCCCGCCGGCACGAACCGAAACGGATGTCCCTCCACGAATCCCGCCGTATCCTCTAGCGTCGAAGGATCGCGAAGCGCGTCCTTCAGGGCCTCGCTCCTCGGCACCGCGAGCAGGGTTGCCAGCCCCTTGTTGCCCGCGTCGGTATCGATCAGGAGCGCACCGCCGACGCCGCGCCCGAACATCTCGGCCGTGCGAACGCAGGCTTCGTTGGCCCAGTCCCCGTCCTGCGGCGCGGAAGCCACGGCAACGACGATGACCGCCCCTTCACTCCGGTGCGGGACGTGCAACTGCCGAAGGACCTCCGGGAGCTCGGTGGCCTCGGGGTCGAACGGGCCGCTATGCGATCCGGTGGGGTCGGGCGAGAAGGAAAACGACAAGACCCGGCCTCACCCGCACGCGCGTGGACGAGGCGCGCGGATCAGCGTAATCGACGTGGAGCAGTGCTGCATCGCTGTCCCTCGGAGTGGCATCAGATGTCTTCGCACACGCAAGGTGGGCAAGAAACGAGCCGCGAAGGACACTGAGTGCCCCCCCTTCCAACCTTCCGACCCCTTCCGGTATCCAACCCGTTGACGCTCGAAGTCGAGTTTGTATACTTCGCGTAGTCTACTTTTTATGCTTTGGAGTCTCATGGCGAAGATCGGCGAGTTCGAGCTGCTGGTGCTTCTGGCGATCCTCCGGCAGGAGGCGTCGCCCTACGCGAACCGCATCCGCGAGGACCTGGAGTCCAATGCCGGACGCAAGGTCACCCGGGGAGCGCTGTATCGAACGCTGGATCGGCTCAGGACCAAGGGTCTGGTCGAGTGGGAGCTCAAGCCGAGCGAGACCCCGGAGCGGGGCGGGCATCCCATGCGGAAGCTGACGGTAACGCCGGGCGGACTCGAGGCGGTGCGGGAGTCTCGTGAGGTCCTGTTCACGTTCTTCGAGGGCCTGGAGTCACGCCTCGGATGACGATGCCGGAGCCGCCGCGCCTGCCCTACGCGCTCCTGCGTCGAGCGCTCGCCGAGGACCCGGCCGGGGCGTCGATCCTGGGTGACCTGCACGAGGCATTCGCCGAGAAGACCGCCAGGCTGGGCTCGCTGCGGGCCGGCGCGTGGTACACAGCCGAAGCGCTCACGCTGGCCTTGACGACCACGGTTCGAAGATGGGTCCCCATCCCGGGGGCCCGCAGACGACGGGGAGGGGACGACAGGATGGAACGAGACTGGAGCGCGCGCGGCCTCCTGCACGACGCCCGCTACGCGATCAAGGCCGTGCGCCGGGACGTGGGCTTCTTCGTCTTCGCGACGTTGATCATCGGGGTCGGCGTCGGCGCGAGCACTTCGGTGTTCAGCGTCATGAGCCCACTCATGCTGGCGCCGCTGCCCTTCGAGGATCCAGAGGAGCTGGTCTGGATCGCCAACGGAGACCCGGGCGACGAGAAGGTCAGCCTGTCCTGGGTGACGCACCGAACGAACAAGCTGCGGGATCTCCGCGAGACGACGAAGTCGTTCGACGGCATGGCCGCCTTCAACGCCTTCTTCAACCAGTCGACGTACAGCCTGATCGGAGACGGACCGGCCGAGCAGCTCATGGGCGCCGAGGTGTCGCAGGACTTCCTCGACGTGCTCGGCGTCCGGGTCGCCCTGGGGCGGAACTTCAGCCTGGAAGAGGGGACGTGGGGCGGACCCGAGGCCATCATTCTGACGCACGGCTTCTGGATGCGGCGCTTCGCGGGCGATCCTCAGGTCGTGGGGAGCACAGTCCGGATCGGGGACGCACCGCGCGAGATCGTCGGGGTGCTGCCGCCGTCGTTCGACTTCTCCTCTGTGTTCTTCCCTTCGGTGCCCGTCGACTTCATTCGACCGTTCCCCATC
>JBDHLD010000157.1:0-6446 GCA_039586035.1 Gemmatimonadota bacterium
GCGTTGTCAGTGGGGTCGGGTGAGCCCCACGCCGCCGCGCAAGCCATTCAGGAGGGTTGGCGTATGAAAACACCCGCTTCAGTCCGAGCGTTCGTATTCGGGCTGGCCGTCGCGTTGTTGTTTACAGCGCTTCCGGCCACCGCCCAGGAGACGGGACGCGTAACGGGGCTCGTCACGTCCTCAAGCGGACGAGTCATCGACGGCGCCCAGGTCTACATCGAAGGGACCCGGATCGGGGCCCTATCGACCAACGAGGGTCGATTCCTGCTGTTGAACGTCCCCCCGGGCGATCACGTGCTCCGGGTGGACATGATCGGGTTCCGCACGTCCGAGCAGACCATAACGGTCGCGGCCGGCGGAACCGCCACCGCGGACTTCGTGCTCAGCGAAACCGCCGTCGCCATCGACGAGATCGTGGTGACCGGGACCGCTGCCGCGGTCCGAGCCAAGGAGGTCGGCAACAGCCTCGAGGCCATCACCTCGGCCGAGTTCGAGAACCTGCCGGTCACGAACCCTGAGGACATCCTCCAGGGTCGCGCCCCTGGCGTCACCGTCATGAACGGGAATGGCCAGCCGGGATCGGGTGGAACCATCAGGATCCGCGGTAACACCACCGCTACTACGGCGCCCGAGCCGCTCATCTACATCGACGGCATCCGTGTGTACAACCTGCCCATGGGTACGGGCGGCGGAGCACGGATCGGCCAGAGCCCGCTCCAGGACATCGATGCCAGCGACATCGAGCGCATCGAGGTCATCAAGGGCGCCTCGGCCACCACGATCTACGGTACGGAAGCGGCCGGTGGCGTGGTCCAGATCTTCACCAAGAAGGGGATCGCCGGCGCGCCCATGTGGACTGCGGACTTCGGCTGGGGCGCCAACGTGGCGCCGCACTTCGGCGCCAAGGACGACCCCACCGAGCTGTACGTGAACTGCAACATGACCGACCTCATGTTCGGTCTGGACACGTTCAACAGCGACGACACCAAGAAGGCGGACAAGGTCTTCTTCGAAGATCCGACCTGCCCGAGCCGCGGGAGCTGGGACAAGACCGGCTTCGATCAGCGGTACAATCTGTCCGTCCGGGGCGGCTTCAACGACATCACGTACTACGTGTCCGGCGCCTACAACCAGAGCGAGGGCTACCTGCCCGCGCAGGGCAACAGGGACGGCACGTTCCGCGGCAACTTCGACTTCGCGCCGAGCAACTCGCTGCGGTTCTCGCTGAACACACAGTACACGCGCCGCGAGACCGAATTCGTGGAGGACGGGAACAACTCGAACGGGTTCCTCCTCAACGTCGGTCGTGGCCACCAGAACTACCTGAAGGGTGGTAAGGAAGACGAGTGCGACGGCGTCGACCCGAGCAAGATCTGCATCACCAACACGTACTTGTTCGACGCCGAGAACAGCGTCCGGCACGACCACTTCGTGTCCGGCTTCACGATCAACTTTGAGCCAGCGGTCACGACGCACCGGCTGGCGTTCGGGTGGGACTACACGAACCGCAACGTGCGTTCGCTCCGTCCCTTCGCCGACCTGCGTAGCCCGTCGGGCTTCCTGAGCGACTACAACACGCGCCACACCAAGCTGAGCGTGGACTACGCCGGCTCCTGGCGCACCGAGTTCGGCAGCGGCACCTGGCTCTCCACGTTCTCGTGGGGCGGGCAGATCTTCCAGGATCAGCACAGGTTCCTGCAGATCGACGTGGACGGCTTCGCCGGTCCCGGCAGCCAGACGCTCGAGACGGGCGCCGACCTGACGGGCCGGACCGACAACCGCTACAACACCAACAGCGCCGGCTTCTTCCTGCAGGAGCAGCTGGGCTTCAACGACTTCCTGTTCGCCACCGTCGGTCTGCGTGTGGACGGGAACAGCGCCTTCGGTGACGACTACGGCCTCCAGGCCTACCCGAAGGCGAGCCTGTCGTACGTCATGTCCGACCACGCCTGGTTCCCGTCGGACTGGTGGGAGACCCTCAAGCTCCGGGGCGCCCTCGGCGAATCCGGCAAGGCGCCCAACCAGTTCGCCAAGTTCCGGACGTGGACGCCGGTGGCCGGGTACGTCGAGCCGGGCTTCACGCCGGGCGACCCCGGTAACGAGAACGTGGGCCCGGAGCGGACCTCCGAGTGGGAGGTCGGCTTCGACGCCAGCTGGTTCGACGGCCGCATCGGCCTCGAGTACACGTACTGGGACGCCAGGACCAACGACGCGCTGGTCAACGTCACGCTGCCCCCGTCCGAAGGCTTCACCCAGTCTCTCGTGGCCAACGTGGGCACCATCGACGCCAACGGCTACGAGGTCGCGGCCAACTTCGGCGTCATCCGGACCGACAACTTCGACTGGGACGCGTTCGGCACGTACTCGTACAACACGAGCACCGCCACGGACCTGTCCGGTCAGGAAATCGACGCCGACATCAAGGCCGCGTTCCGGGAGGGCTTCCCCGCTCCGTCGAACTTCGGGCGCAAGATCACGAACCCCAGCGAGTTCGCCGAGCCGACAACGGAGAGCAACCAGTACCTGGGCAACGTCTTCCCGACGGATCTGATCAGCCTGGGCACCACGCTGACGTTCTGGCGTAACCTGACCGCCGATATCCTGTTCGAGCATCAGGGCGGACACACGCTGCCCAACTACACGGGTTATCAGAATGCCCGCCGAGGCGCCTGGAGGCCGTGCTTCGACATCCAGGAGAAGATCGTCGACTTCTACGCCAACGGGAATCAGAGCGCATTGGACGGCGTGACGGCCCTGGACCGGGGCAAGTGCGCCATCCGCGGCGTGGGGCCGAGCCCCAACAGCGACTACTGGGTCGAGGAGGCCGATTTCTGGAAGCTCCGCTCCCTGTCGCTGGCCTACAACATCCCGCAGCGCTTCCTGGGCAACTGGTTCAACAGCGCCACCGTCCGGCTCACCGGCCGGAACCTCGTCACCTGGGTCGACGGCTTCACGCTCACGGATCCAGAGGTTGAGGACTTCGGTGACCGCGGTGAGACCAACTACGACGGCGACGGAGACTTCGGCCGCCGGGATTACTACACGATCCCGAATCCGGCCACGTGGATGGTCTCCTTCCGTCTCGGCTTTTGAGGAGGCACACGATGACCAAGACAGGAACTCTGTTCCGGTTGCTTGCCGTCGCTGCGCTCCTGCCACTCGGGGCCTGTGACCTCCTCAAGGTGGAGGCTCCCGGCCGGATCGCCGACGAAGACCTGAACAACCCCATCGCGTTCGACGGCCTGGTGGCGGGCATGCAGTACGACCTGGCCATCGGCTACGACACCAACAACCAGGACCTCTCGCTCTTCACGGGGGAGCTTTGGCACGGCGGTAGCTACGACTTCGGCGACCTGCCCCGAGGGATCACGGACCCGGAGGACATGAACGGCGAGTGGCAGGACGGCCACCAGGCACGGTGGACTGCCGAAGACGGTATTCGCCGCATGAGGGCGACCTTCGAAGCGGCGGGTGCGCCCGAGCTCTTCGAGTCCGACGCCGGTGTAGCGGAGGCGTACATGTACGCTGGATTCGCCAACCGGATGCTGGGTGAGGTATTCTGCGCCACGGCCATCGACGGCGGCGGCGAGGAGTCCAACACCGTTCACTTCGAGCGGGCTGATTCCAACTTCACTCGGGCCATCGAGGTGGGTGGCCGGGCGGGCGCCCAGTCCATCGTCACGGCCGCGTATGGCGGACGAGCCACGATCAAGGTCTGGATGGGCGACTGGGCCGGCGCGGTGAGCGACGCTCAGCAGGTCGACATCGGCTTCCAGCGGACGGTCCCCTACACGAACGAGATCGCCAACGACATCTCCTACGAGACCAACCAGCGCTTCGAATTCAGCGTCTGGGGCACCGAGTTCGAGAACCACCCCGACGACCCGAGGGCGCCCTGGCAGATCGTGTTCAACTCTGATGGAACGATCACCAACGGCGCCAACGGCTCGACTCCCATGTATCAGCAGCTGAAGTATCCCTCCCTCGCCAGCGGCGTGCCGCTCATCGACGGGACGGAGATGCTGATGCTGCGCGCCGAGGCGGCGCTCCGGACAGGCGACATCGCCGGGGCGTTCGCGCTGGTCAACGAGTCGCGGGGATCCTACCAGATGGACCCGCTCGACGTGCCTGGAGACATCGACACGGCGTGGGACGTCTTCCACTTCGAGAAGGGCGCGGAGACGTGGATGGAAACCCGCCGGATCGGCGATCTGCGTCGCTGGTTCGAAGCCGGTCCGTCGGCTCCGGAGTACAATTCGTTCTTCGAGGGTCGGGAGACCTGCTTCCCGATCAGCGACGAGGAGTGTCGCGTGAACGACAACCTGGATGGGGCCGCGGCTTGCGCAGGAACTTAGGCGAGCGCGGTTGACCATCCAGTCGTAACAAAGGAAGTTCTGGCAGGGGCGGCGCAATTGCCGCCCCTGCCCTTTTCCTGCCAGGAGTGGGTTCGGATGCCCCGTCGAATCATTGGTCTTCTCTGCCTCTTCACATTCGCGCTGTCGGGCTGCTACTCGTACCGCTTCGCCGACCAGGGTGACGTTGTGGCGGGCACGGACGTCCGCCTGCGGGTCACCCCCGAGGAGGCGGGACGACTCATGGAGACGGTGCGGGTGGAGGCCCGTAGCGTCGAGGGAACCGTGACGGAGGGGTCGTTGGACAACGGCTTCATGCTGGAGACGGCGGTGCTCAACTCCAGCCCCCGGATCTATCAGCGCATCCACATCCCCCAGCAGGAGATCGTGGACGTGGAGGTGCGGGAGTTCAACACCGGCAAGACGGTGCTCCTCGGCGCGGTGATCGCGGCCGCCGTGGCGGCGGTCGGCTTCACCGCCATCGCATCGGACAAGAACTCTGGCGAGGGCAACCCCACACCGCCCCCCGACCAGATCCGGATCCCGCTGTTCAGCTTCGGAACACGGTAGGCATACACCCCGCCGTCGCTTCCCCGATCCTGACCCATGGCCGACGTCGTCGAGCTCTTCCACCGGAGCTTGGGACGGCCGCCCACCCTCGTCGTCCGCGCCCCGGGACGGGTCAACCTCATCGGCGAGCACATCGACTACAACGGGCTCTCCGTGCTGCCGATGGCCATCCAGCGGGCGGTCCGACTGGCCGTGGCACCCCGCGCGGATGGGCTCGTGCACGTCGTGAACGCCGACCCGGACTTCGGAGAGCGCTCGTTTCATTTGCAGCCGGACATCGACCCGTACCCGACCGGGGACTGGGGGAACTACCCGAAGGCCGCGGCCCAGGCATTGGCCCGGGAGCATGGCGCCCGGGTGGGGTTCGACGCCGTCGTGGACTCGGACGTTCCGGTCGCGGCCGGGTTGAGCTCGTCGTCGGCGCTGGTGGTTGGCGTGGGCCTGGCGGTGGCCGCAGTCAACGAGATCGAGATCGGGCGAAGGAGCCTGGGAGCCCTCATGGCCCGCGCCGAGCGCTATGTGGGCACGATGGGCGGCGGCATGGATCAGGCGGTCTCGCTCGGTGCCGTGGCAGGTCATGCCTGCCGAATCGACTTCGGTCCGCTGACACTGACGCCGGTGCCGGTCCCCTCGGACTGGCGTTTCGTGGTGGCGTCGAGTCTGGTGCCGGCGGAGAAGTCCGGCGCGGCACGGGAGGCGTACAATCTGCGGACTGCGGAGTGTCGTGAAGCGCTGAGGGCCGTGGGCACGGCGATGGAACTCCCCGCCGGGGTGACTCCCCCTCACGGAGCCGTCGACACCGCGGAGGCAGATGGGACATCCGACTCCGTGGGGTCGGCACGCGCCGTCACCCGGCCTGACCCCGCTTCGCTGCTGACCTACAAGAGCCTGATGGCATCGGCCCCCGTCGTCGAGCTACTCGAAGCGGCCCGGGCGGCACTCCCCCCCACCCTGCTGCGACGCTTCCGCCACGTGGTCACCGAGGCGGGGCGCGTGACGGCGGCCGAAGAGGCCCTGCGCCGAGCCGACCTCGAGACGATGGGCCAGCTCATGCGCGACTCCCACGCGAGCCTCCGCGACGACTACGAGGTCAGCAGCGCCGAGCTGGACGAGCTGGTGGGTATCGCGATGGACGCAGGCGCCGCAGGCGCGCGCCTGACCGGAGCCGGGTTCGGCGGCTGCATCGTGGCCCTGGCACGTGCCTCGGCCGCGGGCAGCGTCATGGACGGGCTGGGATCGCGCTTCTACGGTCCTGCGGGGATCGGACGAGCGCCGGGAGACCACCTGTTCGTGGCCGAGCCGTCCGGAGGCGCTTCGGTCACTGAGCTCTGACCCGTCGGACGCCGCCGACGCCTACCTGAAGTCCTCGACCCCCTCGAGCACGGCGCTCCAGGGACAGTATTGCCCCACCACGTCGACCCACTCGTCGACGTTCGCCTCGACGAACGACGGGAGACCGGAGCACACCTCGATCGTCGCCTCGGCCATCTCGAGGTCGGTGGGATCCATGTGCCAGCTGTAGGG
>JBDHLD010000158.1:0-6445 GCA_039586035.1 Gemmatimonadota bacterium
TGCTCACCCGGGCCATAAGGGCGGGGCATCCCCTTTCGGCAGGCATGCGGATGGTCGCCGAAGAGGCGCCCGAGCCCATCGCGGAGGAGTTCCACGAGACCTTCGAGCAGCAGCGCTTCGGCCTTCCGTTCGAGGACGCCCTGCTCGGCCTCACCGACCGCGTGAACCTCGTGGACGTCCGGATCTTCGCGACGGCGGTGCTGGTCCAGCGGGAGGTCGGGGGTAACCTGGCCGAGGTCCTGGAGAACCTGGCGAGGACGATCCGCGCACGCTTCGCCATCCGCCGTCAGCTCAGGGTGTACACGGCACAGGGACGGCTCTCCGGATACGTGCTCGGCGCGCTGCCCATCCTGGTCGGACTCGCGATCTTCTTTCTCGACCGCGAGTACATGATGACCCTGTTCACGAGCCCGATTGGCCGGTTCGCGGTGGTGCTCGCGGTGATCATGCAGATCATCGGGTACCTCTGGATCCGGAAGATCGTGAACATCGAGATCTGAAGAGGGCCCAATGCTGTATCTGATCGCCATCAGCGTGGCCATGACCGTGGGCCTCCTCGTCTATCTCGTGGCCGTGGCCCTCCCCGAGACGTCCAAGCCCGTTCGGCAGCGTCTCGTGGAGTTGGGCCTCGACACGAGCGAGGTCGTAGCCCGGCGGCGCCGGCAGTTCCAGAGAGATCAGATCCAGCTGTTCATCGAGCAGATCGGTCGGCAGCTGGAGAACCGATACGAGGGTCAGGCCTCGGAGACCCGGAAGTTCCTGACCCAGGCGGGCTATCGGACCCCCAATGCCGTGGCCTTCTTCTGGGGCCTCAGGGTCGTGCTCACGGTGGGCCTGGGCGCGTCGTTCTTCTTCCTGGCAACGGTGGCCGGCACCCTGCCTGCCCTCGCCGTCGGGGCCGCCGCGTATGGCGCCGCCATGGGGTACGTCGTCCCCGTGCTCATTGCCCGCAGCCGGAAGAAGGCGAGGCAAAAGGAGCTCACGCTCGCGCTTCCGGACGCCCTCGATCTGATGGTCGTGTGCGTCGAGGCAGGGTTGGGACTCAACCAGGCGCTCCAGCGCGTGGCCCTCGAGTCGCGCCACATCAGCCAGCTCATGACCGAGGAGCTGTCCCTGGTCAACCTGGAGATCCGGGCTGGAACGGATCGGGAGCAGGCGCTCATCAACCTGGCGGAAAGGACCGGAGTGGAGGACATCCGGTCGCTGGTAACGATGCTGATCCAGACGGACCGCTTCGGGACATCCATCGCCAAGTCGCTGCGGGTTCAGTCCGATACGCTTCGCATGAAGCGCCGTCAGCGGGCCGAGGAGGCTGCGGCGAAGACCGCGATCAAGATGGTGTTTCCCCTGGTCTTCTGCATCTTCCCGGCGCTCTTCGTCGTGATCCTGGGTTCGGGTCTGCTCCAGATCTTCCAGCAGCTCGGCGGCTTGAGCGGGTGAAGCACGTCCAGATGATGAACCGTACCCGGGGCACCCTCCTGGGCACTCGCATCGGTTTGGCGGATCGGTGGTGGCTGCGCATGCGCGGGTACCTGGTACGTCCGCGACCGGTGCTGGGTGAGGGGATGCTGCTCGTGCCCTGCCGCGCCGTGCACATGTTCGGCGTGCGGTTCGCCCTGGACGTCCTCTTCCTCGATCGACACGGGCGGGTGGTGGAGACCTACCCCGGTCTGCAGCCCGGCGGACGGACCAGCGTGGTACGGGAAGCCGCGTACGCACTGGAGCTCCCGGTCGGCACCGTGGAGGTGACCGGAACCCGGGAAGGGGATCTGCTGTCGTGGACCCCCACGGACGGCGCTCGGCCCATCCAGGCGGAGCTCCCGCAGAAGCGAAAGCGGCGGTCCCGGAGTCAGAGGGCAGACGCCTCAATCAACGAGATGTCGGTGGAGTAGGGAGTACACCCATGAACACTTTCAGCAGAACCCTGGAGCTGGCGTATGACGGCGCCGATCTCGACGCGGTTGCCGAATCGCCGGCCGCGCCTCAAAGCATCGCCGATACGGGGCTTCCCGAGGAAGCCATCGTGGAGCTCCTGCTCAAGGTCCTCTACGTGCAGGGGGCGCGTCAGGGCGAGAGTGTCGCCTCGACGGTCAAGCTGCCGTTCCCCCTGATCGACGACCTGCTCCTCACGTTGCAGCAACGCAAGATGGTGGAGGTTCGGGGCACGCAGGGTCACGGCCGGAGCGGATATGTCTTCGATCTGACCGGCGAGGGCCGCGCTCGGGCTCGCGAGGCGCTGGCGGTCAGCTCCTACGTGGGCCCCGCCCCTGTGCCCTTGCCCGTCTTTCGGGACTGGGTCAACCGGCAGTCGGTCCGCAAGCACCGGGTTCCGCCGGATCGCATCCGAGGCGGGTTCAACGATCTCGTTCTCGCTGGCGAGGTCCTGGATGCCCTCGGGCCCGCCGTCAACCATGGGCGCTCGCTGTTCCTCTACGGGCATCCCGGCAACGGGAAGACGGCCATCGCCGAACGGATCGCACGCCTCATGGGGGGCGCGCTCTACCTGCCCTTCGCGGTGGACATCGACGGCGAGGTGATGGTGGTCTTCGACCCCGTCCATCACCGCGAGATCGAAGAGGATGAGGCCGACGATCCCACGGCGGTGATCAAGAGGGCCGTGGCGCATGACGAGCGCTTCGTTCGCATCCATCGCCCGACGGTCTTCGTGGGCGGTGACCTGACGATGGAGCAGCTCGACCTTCAGTACGATCCGGTGGCCAAGCTCTATCAGGCACCCTTTCAGGTCAAAGCGTCCGGCGGCGTTCTCATCATCGACGACTTCGGTCGTCAGCTGGTGGGGCCCACCGAGCTACTCAACCGGTGGATCGTGCCCCTCGAGAAGGAAGTGGACTTCTTGAGCCTACACACGGGGATCAAGTTCCCGGTGCCGTTCGACACCCTGTTGGTGTTCGCCACCAACCTCGACCCCAATGACCTGGTGGACGAGGCCTTCCTGCGGCGGATCAACTACAAGGTCCAGATCGGCAGCCCCGGTCGGGCCGAATGGGAGGAGATCTTCCGGGGTGTCTGTGAGGAACGCGGCATCGACTTCGATCGGTCCGCGCTGGACCCGATATACAAGAAGTACTACGACCGTTACGGCATCTGGCCTCGCGGCTGCCACCCGCGTGACATCATGGACCACCTGCAGGCCCACGCCCAGTACGAAGGCTACGAAGCGCGCATGACCTCGGAAGCCCTCGACCGCTCGTGCCGCTCGTATTTCCTGGTCATGAACCCGGACGCCCTCGACAAGAAATCCAACGTAGGGCGCGTCGCCACGTAGGAGGCTCCCGGTCCACCTCCCCGTCGGGGACGGGGCTGGTGGGGCCCGGACGCGCCCGGTCAAATAAAGGAGAGCCCACATGGCTTTCGGTGAGGAGCGGCCATTCCGCGAGCACATCGTCGAGCTCGAGGATCGGCTGGATGCCCGGATCAAGGGTCTCGAGGGTCAGAACAGGTCACTGCGCCGCCTGTCGAGCGTGCTGACGGTCCTGGTCGGCCTCGGCGTCGTCGCCGGCGTCGTGCACGTGATGAGCCCCAGTGCTCTCGATTTCGTGCGTCCTGCCGCCGGGGTGATCGAGGCGAACGGTTTCGTGATCCGAGACGGTGACGGTGCGGTGCGGGGACAGTGGATCGTGGAGGACGATGGCCGCGTCCGCTTCGGACTGAACGACCTGACCGAAACGCGCCGGATGAGCTTCTCGGTGCTGAGCGGTGGCTCGCCCGGACTCGCACTTTCGAACCGGGACGGACAGACGCGGCTCGCCATCGGCGTGGGCTCGGACGAGTCCGCCAACCTGGTCTTCGCGGACCGGTCGGGCATGCCCCGGGCCGTCCTGGGGCTGGCCTCGGACGAATCGGCCGGCCTGACCATCGCCGACGCCAGTGGCGCCCGGAGAGTGGAGCTGGGCGTGGATCGAACCGGCTTGGCCACGGTGCTCGTGCCGGGCGCTGCGCCGGAGCAAGTGCCGGAGGAGGATGACGCGAACCGGTAGGACATGGTCTTGTCGGTGACATTCCCCGGGGCCCGCTGGAATTTCCGGCGGGCCTCGGTCGTTTTCCCTCCACCGACCGCCTGGCCAGCTTGACGACCTCACCCCGGTGCCGGACGTTGGGCGGATACAGCCCCAGGTGACCACCGGAGCGCCCATGATCCGTCCACAGCGGAGTGTTTCCCAGATCCGCGTGACCCGGTACCGCGACGGTGCCTCGCGTGTCAGGAAGGACGTGGTGGCCGTCGAAGAGCCCCTCGAGATCCGGTTGATCGCCACCGGACCCCAAGGCCCCGAGCGGCACGAGGTCGCGGTTACGATGCGAACGCCCGGTGACGACTTCGCTCTGACAGCGGGGTTCCTGTTCACCGAAGGCATACTGAAGGACCGGGCGGAGGTAGCCGAGCTCAGCTATTGCCGCGGAGACGAGCCCCAGCAGTACAACATCGTGGAGGCGCGGCTGCGGGCAGGCGTTGCGGTCGATCCTGCGCTGCTGACGCGCAACTTCTACACGAGCTCGAGTTGCGGCGTGTGCGGCAAGGCGTCCCTCGAGGCCGTCGAGGTCCGGGGCTGCTCTACGCTGGCAGGCGACGCGACTCGGGTGACCGCCGGGGTCATCCGCTCCCTCCCCGAAGCCCTCATGGAGGGACAGCGGGTGTTCGACCGAACCGGAGGGCTGCACGCCGCCGGGCTCTTCGCGGCGGACGGCACGGTGATCTCCGTCAAAGAGGACGTCGGGCGCCACAACGCCGTGGACAAGGTGGTGGGCGAGTCGTTTCTCGCCGGGGCGCTTCCCCTGGCGGGACACGTGCTCACGGTGAGCGGTCGGACCTCCTTCGAGATCATGCAGAAGGCGTTGGCCTCCGGGATTTCCGTGGTCGTCGCCGTCGGAGCGCCGTCGAGTCTGGCGGTGGACCTGGCGAGCCAGTTCGGCATGACCCTGGTGGGCTTCGCCAAGCCGAACGGGTTCAACGTCTATGCCGGTGCCCAACGCGTAACCGACGGAGGTCCGTGAGCCGGCAGCGTGGTTCCGGGCCCGGCCCCTCCCCCGACCTCCTGGGATGCGTGCTGGCAGGGGGCCGGAGCGCCCGCTTCGGCGCTCCCAAGGCCCGGGCGCGGCTCGGCGGCCTCGGCCTGGCGGCCCGGAGCCGAGACACCCTGGCTCAGGTGGTGGCGCGCGTGGTGCTGGTCAGTGGAGACGCCGAGCTCGCCCGAGAGCTGGACCTCGACGACCGTCCCGACCGGACGCCGGGACTTGGCCCTCTCGGTGGGCTGGCCACCGCGCTCCAATGGGCCAGGGACGAAGAGGTGCAGGGGGTCCTCGTGCTGGCCTGCGACCTACCTCTGGTACCGGCCCAGCTTCTGCGGGTGCTCCTGGAGCGGTGGGACGGCCGTCACGCCATCGTGCCCGGGAGCCGGGGGCCCCTGGGACTGGAGCCCCTGTGCGCCGCCTACCCCGTAGCCCTGCTGGACGTCGTGGACGAAACCCTGCGGAAGGCACGTCACTCCATGGCGGAGCTGCTGCGGGTGATTCCGCTCACGGTCGTGCCGCCGGCGGGCTTCACGCACCTGGGCGAGCCCGAGGAGCTGTTCCTGAACGTCAACCGGCCCGAAGACCTGGAGCGAGCCGAACAGGTCGTCGCCCGGGGAGAGGCGCCCCATGGATGAGGGTGGACCCTTCGTCGTTTGCGTCATCGGCAAGAAGAACAGCGGCAAGACGACGTTGACCGTTGCCCTCGTTGCCGAGCTCGCGGCCCGGGGACACCGGGTCATGACGGTGAAGCACGGTCACGGCTTCGATCTGGATACACCCGGCACCGACTCCTGGCGGCATCGGCACGAGGGAGGCGCGTCGCGGGTCGTGATGGCCGGTCCGCACGACATGGCCATCGTCGGCGAGTGGGGTCCCGATGGGGAGCCGGGGTTGGAGACGATCGTGCGGCGATTCCTCCCGGATGCGGAGGTGGTGGTGGCCGAGGGATACAAGGCGGCGGCGCTCCCGAAGATCGAGGTCTTCCGGCAGGCCGCTCACGCGGATCCCATCTATGAACGGAATCACCCGTTGGCGGTCAGCTTCGTCGCCATCGTCACCGACGTCGAGAGCTTCGTCGCCGACGTTCCCGTGCTTCCCCTGGACGCTCCGGACCTGGTGCCTAGACTCGCGGATCTGGTGGAGGCTCGTCGAGGCCACTCTCGGCCTGTGCCACCGCCATCCGGACGCGGATGAGGGTGTCCGGCGTCACGGAGATGGAGGTGATGCCGCAACCGACGAGGAACGGCGGCACCTCCTCGGGGTGATCCGACGGGGCCTGTCCACAGATACCGATCTCCAGACCGTGGCGGTTGAATGCGTCGACCGCCATACGGATCATGGTCTTGACCGCGGGTGAGCGCGCGTCGACCGGATGGGCGTAGTGCTCCAGATCGTCCCGGGAGACGGCGTATACGGT
>JBDHLD010000054.1:0-24777 GCA_039586035.1 Gemmatimonadota bacterium
GCCCGCGGGGGGCGGGTCGCGACAGCGCCGGCGCGAGCCGGCGCCGGTCGGGGCACCGCGCTGGGCTCGTCGGCGGCGCGGGGCCGTGCGACGCGCCCGTCCGCTGGCGCTCGCGCGCGGCCGTCCGCTGGGCTGCCATCACGAGCTCGGGCGGATAGTCGGGCGCGGCCCCAGGCCAGTAGTCGGTCACGACCCCAGGCCAGCAGTCGGTCACGGCCTCAGGCCAGCAGTCGGTCGCGGCCCCAGGCCAGCAGTCGGTCTCGGCCTCAGGCCAGCAGTCGGTCGCGGCCCCAGGCCAGCAGTCGGTCGCGGCCCCAGGCCAGCAGTCGGTCACGGCCCCAGGCCAGCAGCCGGTCGCGACCTCAGAACGGTCGCGCGAGGTCCGGCCGGAGTCCTTCCGACTCGAAGTGACCCCCAGAGCCTTCATTCCTACCGCTCGAAGAAGCCCGAGGGGTCCGCTGCGGAGGTCAGCCCGGAACCCGCTCGTCGTTCGTGGGCTAGAGTGGAACGGCCCTGGGCAGGACGTTCGCGAACAGTCGGCCCACCATTGACGCCTTTCCACGCAGGGAGACGAGTCGGATGCTGAACTGGCGCGACGTCTTGAGGTTCGCGGACGAGGGCAACCTCGACCCCGACCGCCGGGTGGAGCTATCGGACCAGGAGTGGCGGGCTGGGCTCACGCCCGAGCAATACCGCGTCACCCGCCAGAAGGGCACGGAGCGCGCCTTCAGCTCCGAGATGTGCAGCCTCTTCGAGCCTGGCCTCTACGCCTGTGTCTGTTGCGACACCCTGCTCTTCGACTCTGAGGAGAAGTTCGAGTCGGGGACCGGGTGGCCGTCCTTCACGCAACCCGTTCGGCCCAACGCGGTCGCCTATGCCGCGGACAACTCGTTCGGAATGCGCCGGGTCGAGACCACGTGCAATACGTGTGACGCGCACCTCGGGCACGTCTTCCCGGACGGGCCCCAACCGAGCGGCCTGCGATACTGCATCAACGCCGTCGCGCTCACGAAGGTCGCTAGGATGGCCCCGGCCGGTGACCCGCCCATCTGAGCGACGGCCTATGCGGGTGGAGTGGCGTCCCTGATCGACTGTACCACGAGCGTGATCCCCTGCATGCAGATCGACGCCTCAGCAATCGTCGCGGTCACCACTACGTCGTCTCCCGGCGCCGCAGGGCCGATCGGTCCGACCAGCGTGTAGAGCTCGTCGCCGGATCCTCGCATCGCGGTGCACGTGACGCCCTCCTCGGTAATCCGCCCCGCCACGCGCACCACGCCGTCGGGACCGGTCACCAGGAACGGGTCGGAGAAAGCGACGGGCCGCTGGTCGGAGAAGGCCACGTAGAAGAGGTAGCTCCCGTGTGGCTCCACCCACGACGGGATCGTGTCGGTGAGTGACAGCTCGCCCTCGGGGTCGGCCCGGCCCTCTCCCAGGATCTCGTGGGGGCTGGCGATCCCGCCAAAGCCGACCACCGCGGTGCTCCCCGGAGGTAGGCCCCGTACGTGCACCACCACTTCGACGCCCGCGGCGCCGCCGGGCGGCGAGATGACCAGGGACGGACCCTGACCCGTCGCCTCCGTCCCTGAGCACAGGAAGACGAGAGCTGCCGCGACTCCGGTCAGGCAGACGGACCGTGGCGGGCGGGCGCTGGGCATGGTGGCATGCGTGAGAAGGGGCATGCTGCATACTAACTCCCCCTTGGATGTGGACACGAGAGAGCCTACCGTGGCTCTTCCGCGGGAGACCCACCCAGCGGCCGTCGCGAGACGGCTCGAGGAACGGTCATGCCGGAAGCAGAGAGCAGCACCATGATCCAGGCGGCATCGTCGGATGGCGTCGTCGACCAAGACGTCGCCGCCCGTGGCCTATCCGGAGGCCTCAAGCGGCTGGGTCGCTATTTCGTCGTTGCGCTGCTCGGTTTCGTTGCGGGCGCCTTCGCGCTGTACGTGCACCGGGTGCGTGCCGGCCCTTCGCTGCGCGTCTGGCACACGGCGGAGCTCTCCGAGGAGTTCACGGCCAGACGCGCCAACCAGTTTCACGGCCTGGAAGACTACAAGGACCTCGAGGATCGGTTGTTTCGCCAGTTGGATGAGCGCGTCTACGCGGAGACGGAGACGGGGCCGGCGTTGACGCTGGCCAGATTCAGCTCCGGCAGCGCGGCGGACCCCCGCGAGCGAAACCCGAACTGGAACCGGAGCTTCGAGCTCGACACCCGCGAGCCGAAGGGCGCCGTGCTGCTGCTCCATGGTATGTCCGACTCGCCGTACAGCCTGAGGGCCCTGGGCGAGGCGCTTCACGGTCATGGGTACTGGGTCGTCGGCTTGAGGCTGCCGGGCCACGGCACCGCACCCGCCAGCCTCGCCGAGGTGACGTCCGAGGACCTGGCCGCGGCCGTGCGTCTGGCCATGAGACACCTCCAGACCGTCGCGGGCGGCGGATCGATTCACATCGTGGGCTATTCGACCGGTGCGACCCTGGCGGTGGACTACGCGTTGAGCGGTCGGGAGTCGGGGCCGGCGCCGTCCAGTCTCGTGTTGATCTCGCCGGCCATGGGAATCACGCGGCTGGCGGCTCTGGCCAAGTGGAATCTCCGGTTGGCGCTGCTGCCCGGGCTGGACAAGCTCACCTGGCAGACCATCCTACCTGAATTCGACCCCTACAAGTACAACTCTTTCCCCGTGAACGCCGGATACCAGGTCCGTCGGCTGACGCGTTCGGTGGCCGAGGAGATCGAGGCCCGAGCCACCGACGGTCCGCTACCGAATCTGCCGCCGATCCTGGCGTTTCTTTCGACGGTCGACGCGACGGTCTCCACGGACGCGGTCGTCGACAATCTGCTCGGGCACCTGGCCCCTTCGCGGCACGAGCTGGTGTTGTTCGACGTGAATCGAAACAGCGTCAACTCCACGGTGCTCGCTTCGGATCCCGGCCCGCTGACGGCTCGGCTGCTGGACGACGCCACTTTGCCGTTCAGCCTGACATTGGTCACCAACCTGAGCCCGGAGAGCAATGCCGTGGTGCTCCGTCGCAAAGATCCCCTGTCGCGCCTGAGCACCACGGAGCCCCTCGACGTCGAATGGCCGCCGGGCGTGGTCTCTCTCTCTCACGTGGCGCTGCCCTTCTCGCCCGACGATCGTCTCTACGGACAGCGGAGACCGAGTGACCCTGACGCCCTATTCCTGGGTCACATCCCCGCGCGGGGAGAGCGGGGCCTGCTGAGATTCCCCTCGGACTGGCTGATGCGACTGCGGCACAACCCGTTCTACGACTACCTGGAAAGCCGGACTGTCGACTGGCTGGACGGAGCAGGCGCTCCTTCACGGTAGGGATCGGCAAGCACGGCTCGGAGTGGCGTGGGCGAGGGTCGCCCGACAGGGTGTGTGCGCCGTGCCGCTTTCTTCTTTGCTCGGAGGTCGACCGCTTCGCTGCTACGTGGTGGCGTCCGAGAAGTACACCTCGAGAGTCTGGGGCTCCTGGTCCCCGTCGCCGTTCACGGGTGGCGCCTTCTCGAGCTCGTTGGCCAGGAACTCGAGGAACTCGTTTCGGCGTTTCTCCAACCGCTCGACCTGGGCCGTGACGGCGTCGGCTTCACGGGTAGCTTCCTCCACGATCCGAGCGGCCTCCTGCTTGGCCGTGTCCCGGATCCGGGCGGCCTCCGCCTCGGCGTCGCTTTGAGCGCGCAGCCGCTCCTCCTCGAGCTCGGCCAACGCCTCGGCCCGCAGTCGGTCCGCTTCGCGCCTGAGCTCTTCTGCCTCGTTCTCCACGCGCTTCCGGTCCTCTTCGGCAGCCTTGAGCAGCGCTTCGGCCTCCTCTGAGGCTTTCCGCCTCACCTCACGGGCCTCGGCTTCCGCTTTGTCCTGGACCTCCGTGCTCATGGTCTGGGCCATGACCAGCGCGTCCTGGACTGCCGTGGCACGCTCCTCGTGGAAGTCGACCTTCTCTTCGAGGGCCTTCAAGCGCTCGTTCAAGGATCGGTTTTGCTGGGTGAGCTCTTCGATCTGGATCCGGGACGACGTCACGAAGCGATCGACGGCTTCGGGGTCGTAGCCACGAAGAGTCCTGTTGAACTTCTGGGGGACCCAACTGTCGGGCACAGGCGGCTTGGCCATGATGAGCTCCCTGACCTACGGGTACGACGGATTATTCGGCAGCCCATCCTCTTTATCGACCCAACAGTCCCGTGCGTGTAATCGGGGTGACCCGCGCCCGCGAGGGGAGATCCCCCACACGAGTCGAGGAATCTCCCTACAGAGATCTTCACCTCGGGGTGACAAATTGGCGCCACCCCGCCACCTCTTCCGGAGGGAAGTGTGCCATGCGCCGGATCTCGGGCCACACCTTGGCTGTCCTCGTTACCCTCCTGTTGGCTTGCGCGGCCTGCGGCACCGAGCAGGAAGCGGAGCCCGCGGCGGAGACGGCTTCGGCGGAAGCCGCTACCTCCACCGGCATGCCGGGACAGGCCATTTTCGAGACCACGTGCTTCGCTTGCCACAGCATAGGGCAGGGTCCCAGGGTCGGGCCCGATCTGCTCGCCGTCCACGAGCGTCGGGACCGCGATTGGCTGGTCCGATGGATCAGTGACCCGCTGGGAATGGCCGAGAATGACCCGATCGGACAGCAGCTCCTGGCCGAGTGGAACAACGTGCCCATGGCGCCCAACTTCCTCTCCGAGGAAGAGATCGACCAGGTCCTGGACTACATCATCGCGGTGAGTGAGGGAGAGGTCGAAGTGGCCGCGGCCGAAGACGGCGGGCCGGCAACGCTGACCAACGCCGAGTTCGCGCAGGCGCAGGACATCTTCTTCAACCGGTGCGCTGGCTGCCACGGCACTCTGAGAGCCGGGGCCACGGGACCCAACATCCAGCCCGAGCGCACGACTCAGATCGGGACACCGGCCCTCCTGGCCACGCTACGCCACGGCTTGCCGGGTGGCATGCCCGCGTGGGGCGACGCCGGGATCCTCTCCGAGGACGAGATCCGGATCATGGCCAACTTCGTCCAGATGCCGCCGCCGGATCCTCCCAGGAAGCCACTGGAGGAGATCACGGCCAGCTGGACGCTGGAAGTGCCCGTGGACCAGCGGCCGACCGAGCCGCAGACCGACCGGAACTGGGAGAACTTCTTCGGTGTGGTGCTGCGAGACGCCGGACAGGTGGCGATCCTGGATGGAGACACGAAGGAGCTCATCAACATCGTGGAGACGGGCTTCGCCGTGCACATCCTGCGGTCGTCTTCTACCGGCCGGTACTTCTACGCCGTAGGCAGGGACGGACGCGTCACGTTGATCGACCTCTGGGCGGAGACACCGGACCGCGTAGCTCAGGTGCAGGGGTGCATCGACGCCCGCAGCATCGAGGGAAGCAAGTACGAAGGCTACGAGGACCGGTACCTCATCCAGGGCTGCTACTGGCCGCCGCAGTACATCGTCTACGACGGTCTGACTCTGGAACCGCTGTCGGTGACCGGCGTCGAGGGGAATACGTTCGACACGGACGAGCCCCTCGAGGAGGTCCGCATCGCCGCTATCGTGGCGTCCCACTTCGACCCAGTGTGGGTCATGGGGCTCAAGGAATCGGGCCACGTGGGGATCGTCGACTATTCGCAGCCGGGCTTCCCACTCGTCAGCCGCATCCCGGCGGAACGCTTCCTACACGACGGAGGATGGGATCACTCCGGCCGCTACTTCCTGATCGCGGCGAACAACCGGGACCGGATGGCGGTCGTGGACGTGCAGGAGCAGGAGCTGGTCGCGGTATTCGAGACGGGCATCAAGCCCCACCCCGGCCGGGGAGCGAACTGGCAGGATCCGGAGTACGGATGGGTCAACGCCACGACCCACATCGGCCAGGGACTGCTCGCGGTGTACGGAACGGATCCGGAGAACCGGCCCGAGCACGCCTGGCAGGTCGTACGTGAAGTGCCCCTCCAGGGCACGGGAAGCCTGTTCATCAAGACGCACCCCAACTCGGCTTGGCTGTGGATGGACATGCCCCTGAACAACGACCCCGAAGGGGCCCGTCAGGTCTGCGTCTATTCCAAGGAGAGCGGTGAGGTGGAACGATGCTGGTTCCTCGGTGACCGAGGCGCCGCGGTCCACTTCGAGTACAACCAGGCCGGGACCGAGGTGTGGGTGTCCCTTTGGGACAAAGAGGGCGCCGTCGTCATCTACGACGACGAGACGCTGGAGGAAATCCAGAGGATCCAGGGCGACTGGGTCGTAACGCCGACGGGCAAGTTCAACGTCTACAACACGGCACACGACATCTACTGAGGAGGGGCGGCGTGCACCCGTTGCGGTTGGTCGTCGCCCTGGCCGCTGCCGCAGGCGTGTCCCTGCCGGCGGGCGCACAGGATGTGTCCGTCACGTTCGGCGGCCAGGTTCGACCTCGGTTCGAGCTCCGTGATCCTCTCCTCGGCGCACCCGAGTCGTTCGTCTCCATGCGGACCCGTGCCAGCGTCGAAGCGGACGTTGGAGAGGGCGTCGGCCTGTTCGTGCAGGTGCAGGACGTCCGCTTCTGGGGAGGCTCGCGAAGCACGCTGACCGATTTCAGCGCGCCCAACTTCGACCTGCATCAGGGCTATCTCCAGTTCCAGGCCGGCGACGACGACTGGTTCACCGGTCGTGCGGGGCGCCAGCGCACACGCTTGGGAGGAGAGCGCCTGGTAGGCTGGGTCAATTGGACGCAGCAGGGGCGCACGTTCGACGGCGTGCGTCTGGCGACGGACCTGCCCTGGGGACGGACCGAGCTGGTGGCCTACAAGCTGGCCGAGTCGCTCAGCGAGAACCACGAGAACGACGGTGATTTCCTGGGTCTCTACTCCGTGCTCCGCAACGTGGGCCAGGGCACGCTGGACGCCTACATCCTCTACAACCGGATGGGCGGGGACGCCTCCACCAGCCAGGGCACACTCGGTCTGCGCCACGTCGGAGGCGCCTCCACCTTGAGCTACCGACTCGAGGGGTCGTACCAGCTCGGTGAACGCGGCGGGAGCGACGTGAGCGCTTTCATGGTGGGCGCGCGCGTGGGCTCTACGCTGGCCGATGGGAAGGCAGCGTTGACGCTGTGGTACGATCACCTGTCCGGCGGGACGCCGGACGCCGACAAGGCGAAGGTGTTCGACACCCTGTTCGCGACGAACCACAAGTTCTACGGCCTCGCGGATCTCTTCTTGAACATCCCCGTTCAGACCGACAGCCGCGGTCTTCAAGACCTGGCGCTGAAGGGGCGGTACACGCCGACGGCCAAGGTCCCGATCCTCTTGGAGATCCACGCGTTCTGGCTCTCGAACGCCCAGGGGCTCGAGTCCAGCGGCCATCTGGGAGAGGAGATCGACCTGACCGTCCGGTACCTTCACTCGTCGCGCTTCACGATCTGGGGCGGCCTCTCGTATGTCTTCCGGGACTCCGCGTTCGTCGAGATCGGTCGGAGCGACCAGGACATGGTCTGGACGTACCTGATGCTGGACGTGGCCTTCTGACGAGACGTGCGGGCGGGTGGGGGCCGCCTCCACATCGCTGAAGAAGACAGGGACCTCCAGGCCCGCCCGCCTTCCTCAGGCTACCTGTCCCCGGGCGGGCGCTTCACCCTGATCAGTCCCTCCTGCGCCACTGAGGCGACCAACTCACCTTCCTGGGTGAAGTAGGTCCCGCGGGCGAAACCCCGTGCGCCAAAGGAAGCGGGGCTCTCCACCTGGTAAAGGAGCCACTGATCCATGCGAAACGGTCGATGGAACCAGATGGAGTGGTCCAGGCTGGCCACCATGAGTCGTGGATCCCGGAAGCTCGTGCCGTGGGGCCTCAGCGACGCGACCAGAAGGCCGTAGTCCGAGGCGTACGAGAGGATGGCTTGATGCTCCAGCGGGTCGTCGCCGAGCTCCCCGACCGCCCTGACCCAAACGTGCCGGCGCGGAGCGCGCGGCGTCGTGTCGAACGGGTCTTCGTTCCCGCAGGGCCGCATGTCCAGGGGGCGGTCCTGGGTCAGAACGGCGCGGATGCGCTCGTCGATCTCGTCCGCCCGCTCCCGGATGATGTCGAGCTCCGAACGCAGCGTTTCGGGGCCGGGCACATCCGGCATTTCGGCCTGGTGCTCCAGCCCGGGTTCCTGCCGGTGGAACGACGCCGAGAGGTTGAAGATCGCGTTCCCGTGCTGGATTGCGGTGACGCGGCGGGTCGTGAAGGATCCTCCGTCACGAAGGCGGTCAACGAAATAGACGACCGGCACGGCGAGGTCACCAGCGAGAATGAAGTAGCCGTGCATGGAGTGCACGCGCCGATCCTCGGGCACGGTGCGCTGAGCGGCGACCAGCGCCTGCGCCAGAACCTGCCCGCCGAAGATGCGCCCGGACCCGATGTCCCGGTTCCGTCCCCGGTAGATGTTGTGTTCGATGGACTCCAGCTGCAGGAGCTCGATCAGATCGGCTGCGGTGAAGGACATGTGCTCGATTCCGGGGGCTCAGCCGCCGATCCGCACGCGGTCGGAGGCGCGGCCGGCTTTGGGATGATAGGCCTCTACCTGTGCCGTGCCTTCGCCGCGGACCAGCCACGTCACCTCGACTTCGCCGTGACCCGGTAGCACACCGAGGTCGACCTCGGCGTCCTCGGACAGCAGATCCGCTCCGCCCTCCAGCGTCACCGACGCCCTTGCCGACACCGCGTGACCCGACTCCTCGCGGATCGCGAGCTCCGTGGGTTGATATCCGGTGTTCGAGACGGTCACGCGGATCCTGCTCACTCCTCCGCCCAGGTCTTCGACATCGGCCGACAGGACCGTCAGCGCGGGCATCATCTCGGCCTGCAGCATGGCGAACGCGACGTTCCTGTCGACCTCCTGCTGGATGCGCCCCCCGATGGGGTTGTTCTGACCGAACTTCCGCCACCCGCCGATCTCGACGGCGCCCAGCTGGGGATGGTCGAAGGGGCTCCAATCCCGGAACGCCTCGCCTGCCATGTCCGTGTCGTTCGCCCGCATGCGCTCCAGGTCGTCGATGCGACCGTCTCCGTCGTCATCCTCGCCCAGCTGGTAGATCTCGTTGGCGAAGGCCAGGATCCCGAACAGGCTGTAGAGCCCGTCTATGGACCCACCGAACGCCGGGTAGGCGTCCTCGGCCACGGGGAAGCCCTTCACTTCTCCCTCCCGGTCTCGCCAGACCTGACCGTTCTTCGTGTTGCTCGATCCCCGGGGCCAGTTCCAATCGTAGACGGACGTCGACAGGTTGTAGCCCGTCACCTCCAAGCCCCGTCGTGCGACCGCCATGTACAGCTGCTCGTCGGCGTTGGGCAGACGCCAATCCGGCACGGACGGGGGACGCAACACGACTCCGCCGCTCGAATGGTAGTGCTGGGATGCGGCGATATTCGGATGTGCCAGCACGAAGTCCAACGCGGCCCTCAGCTCGGTCTCGGAGCCAGGGAACGGACCCGACCCCCTCTGGTCGGGCGACCAGTTGCCCGGGTAATTCCGGTTTGGATCGATGCCCCCGGGACGGTCCTCCTGGTAGGCGCCGTCCTCGTCGTTGTCGATCCCTTCCAGATACACGCGGTAGAAGGGCCCCGCGTCGCCGGGCCGCCGCGGCCTCATGAGACGGGGGTCCTCGGCCCTGGCCACGTGGGTGCCGTTGGGATCCACCACGCGCATCTGGAGTGCCTCGCGATCACCGTCCAGGTCCTCGACCCCGTCCTCGTCCAGGAGACCGTCGCCGTCATCGTCCCAGGGCCTCAGCGTTGAATCCCGAGGCCGCTCGGGCGTGTGATGGTGCAACTCGGATCCGTCCGGGATGACGTTGGGCGCGATGTAGAAGGCCCGGGAACGGAGGAGCGTTGCCACGTCGGGGTCCGACGAGTTCAACAGGTGATGGATCAACCCCAGGGCCGCTTCCGTCGCGATCACCTCGTCCGAATCGATCCCGCCGTCGACCCAGATCGCGGGCTTGTCGTCGGGCTCGCCTTCGGCGAAATCGGTGATCGTCATCACCCACAAATCCCGACCCTGAAAGCTCTTCCCCATGGATTCCACCCGCGCCAGCTCCGGATGGGCGCGAGCGGCATCGAGGAGGAATCGCTCCACCTCGGCAAAGTCATGATAGCAATCGAATGTGTACTCGGCGGCATACGGGGCGCACGCAGGGTAGTAGAGCTTGCCGCCATCGCTCGCTGCGGACTGGGCCGCGAGGGCCACCGGAGCCGAGAGAGTCCCGAGGAGAACCAGCGTCGGTAACGGCCTGCGCATTGCGACCTCCACGTTGAGTTGGGGTTCGGACGTGAAGGATAGGCTCGTTGCCGACGACCAGGCCAGCCGCAGGGGCTCCCGCGCATCACCGCGCTGCGCCGGTGGAGTCAGGGCCGCGATCCGACATCGCCAAGGAGGGTGTGGGGAATCTCCCGACTGCTCGGCTGCAATCGGCTCCCTAACGTGGTGCTGCGCCCGGTTGGCGGCCATCCAGATCTCTGGCAATGAGGTAGAGCCATGAGCAACGTCGTCCTGCGAGTCCTGTTCGCCAGCGCAGCCCTTTCAGCGCTCGCTCGACCCGCCACCTCCCAGGAAACGCTCCTGGACTCCCTGGAAGCTGTGGCCATCATCGAGCAGAAGCTCATGGTGCAGATGCGGGACGGCGTCCGCCTGGCCACCGACGTCTACCGACCCAGAACCGACGCGCCGGTGCCCATCGTGTTCTCAAAGACTCCGTACAACTTCAATTCCTATCGAGACGGACAGCTCTCGACCCGGACGCTGAGCGCCGCGCACGAGGCGGTGAAGCGGGGCTACGCCTACGTGGTCCAGAACGAGCGCGGGAGGTTCTTCTCGGAGGGAGAGTGGGACATTCTCGGCCCCCCGATCACCGACGGTGACGACGCGCTCACGTGGATGGGCGAGCAGCCGTGGTCCAACGGCAAGGTGGGCACGCTGGGGTGCTCATCGACGGCAGAGTGGCAGATGGCGGTGGCGTCCCTGGACAATCCCGCGCACGCCGCCATGGTACCACAGGGCTTCGGCGCTGGCGTGGGTCGAGTAGGGCCCTACCACGAACAGGGCAACTGGTACAGAGGCGGCGCGGAACAGATGCTCTTCTTCGCCTGGCTCTACGGCAATCAGAACAACCAGAGGCCCATGTTCCCCGCGGACATGTCCCGTGAAGATCTCATCCGGGTGTCTCGCTACTTCGACCTGGCCCCGGAGATGCCGCAGGTGGATTGGGGCGAGGCGCTGAGGCACCTCCCCCTCGTGGACATCATGAAGAACGTGGATGGTCCCAAGGGCATCTTCGAGGACATGATCAAGCGCACGCCCGACGATCCGGCGTGGTATCGGGGCGGGCTGTACCACGACGACATGCCATTCGGTGTACCCAGCCTCTGGTTCATGTCATGGTACGACGTGTCCGTCGGCCCCAACCTGGCGCTGTTCAACCACGTCCGGGAGAACGCCGAAGACCCGGAGGTGCGGGACAACCAGTTCGCGGTGATCGCGCCCGTGACCCACTGCGGGTACACCCGCACCCAGAACCCCACGATCGTAGGCGATCGCGACGTCGGAGACGCTCGCTTCGACTACATGGAGATGGTCTACGACTGGTTCGACTACTGGCTCAAGGGTGAGGACAACGGGTTCACGGAGAGGACTCCCCGGGTCCGGTACTACACGATGGGCCTCAATGAATGGCAGAGCTCGGAAACCTGGCCGCCCGAGGGTGCGGAGACGCTGACGTATTACCTCGGCAGCGGAGGAGGAGCCAACAGCCTGTTCGGTGACGGCGTGCTGACGCTGGAGGGCGGAGCGAACGATACGCCGGACAGGTTCACCTATGACCCCATGAACCCGGTGCCGTCACACGGCGGTAACGTCTGCTGCACCGGGAATGCGGTCCGGGCCGGATCTCTCGATCAACAGCAGATGGAGACACGGCACGACATCCTGGTCTACACCAGCGAGCCACTGGACGAAGGGATCGAGGTGAGCGGCCCCGTCGAGGTCACCCTGTTCGTCTCGTCGGACGTGAAGGACACCGACTTCACCGTGAAGCTCGTCGACGTGTACCCCGACGGGAGAGCATACAACCTCGACGAGACCATCCAGCGGGTACGGTACCGCGAGGGCTACGACAGGCAGGTCTTCATGGAGCGAGGTCAGGTCTACGAGGTGACGCTGAGTCCCATGACCACCAGCAACTACTTCGCGCCGGGGCATCGCATTCGTATCGAGGTTTCGAGCAGCAACTTCCCCAGGTTCACGCGCAACCTCAACACCGGTGGCCGAAACTGGGACGAGACCGAAGCGGTGGTGGCTCACAATGTCGTGCACCACTCCCAGGAGTATCCGTCCCGTGTCAGGCTTTCGGTCGCGGGACGGCGGCGACCGTCGACCGAGCCCTGACCGCTCCGGGAGACTCGGGCGTCGGCGACACCTTCGAGGCGGGCGCGCCGTCGACCGAGGCGGTGGGCGGAGGCGGGCGCCTGGGCGGCGAGGAGACCGGGGCCGACGGCCGCTCCTGCTGCCTCGGGCGTCCCTCGTAGAGCGCAATCAGATCCGATGCCTTCAGCTTCAGGATCTGCGTGGCCAGAGAGAAGTTGTGGCGATGGCTGAGCAGCTGTGAATCGATGGCTGCCACAGCCACGCGCAAGGCGTCCTGTCCCGTCACGACGCTGTTGTTCCGAGCCCTTCTGAGATCGATCTCCAGCCCCAGGAGCCGTCCACTGTGCGACCCCGTGCGGAGCGCTACCATCCGGTTGCACGGGTGCCTGGACCAGGGCTCCTCCTGGATGTACCGAAACTCGATCACGAAGTAGTCGGCTGGCGTGTCCCGATGAGCTCGCACTGCGTCGGGCACGTCGTAGGGTGAAACGAACACCAGAACTTCGACGCCGTCGGTCGTGGTGTTCAACTCCCGCCGACGGTCGAGCCACTCCGGGTCCAGCTCGATCCAACCGTCCATTCCTCGTCAACCCTCCGCCAGGAGCCCGCCGAGCACGCGGGCCACGTCACGATGACATCGCTTGATCTCGGTGAGATCCAGGTCGCGCTCTCTACTGGTGAGAACCAACACGCCCCACGGGACTCCGTTCGTCTCGACCGGAAAGGCACACAGGGAGCGCACGGAGGGCCGCTCGGCGCGAATCCACCACTGTGGCAAGCGGGTGTTCGACGCGTAGATGGAAACCGCCTCGTCCCGTAGGTTTCCGGCCAAATCCGGCAGATTCTGAACCGCGATGAAGCTCCGCTTGGCCCAGCTCGATCCCGGCACCCCGTTCGCCTGCAACGCGTCATTCGGCGCATAGAACGTCTGACCGGCCGGGCTCTCGTCGGGCCCGGCGCTGGACACGGCCGTGAGCCACCCACCCCAGGGCCGCCCCAGAAGACGCGGACGGCCATCCCAGGCGAACGGCCACAGGTTCCAGCGCACGTGCTTGAACAGCGTGACATGGTGATCGCGGGCGTCCTCTTTGGTCCGCTGAAATGAACGCTGTCGGTACACGTCCAACAGCAGATCCGTCGGCGGCGAGGCCGAGAACCACTTCTTGACCCGCGGAAACGAGAAGGCGGCGACCGAGGCCAGAACGAACACCGGAATGAGCCACCACGAATTCGACTCGAGGGCGGCAAGTGCGACACCGAAACCGGACCATGCTCCAGCCGCAGTCCGTTGAAGTCCGTCGTTCGCGGCTGCCGCCAGGGCGACGGCAACTCCGGACAGAGCCAGACCGGTAACCCACAAGGCTCGCTGCGGTGAGGAGAATCCGCTCCACTTGGTCATCGAGGGGCACTCCGAGAGGTGCTCGGACACGAGGTTCGTGAGGAGGAGCAGGCCTCACTCGTGCCGGTGGAGTTGTCGATTCAAGGTATCGTCCGTTCACGCGCGGGAGATTAGCCGGGTCCCTGCGCGAGTCGGGGCCGCCGGGAGGGGCCGGATTCAGGAGGCCGAACGCACCGGGATGTCCGCCTCCGTCGTGCCTACACCAAACCCCGCCCTGAGCCGATAACGCTGGTGTGCCGCAACGGTGTGGCATGACCGGGAAACTCCGGACGGGAGACCCTCGCGGGTCGCCCGCGTCGGGGAGCAATCGGAATCCAGCGCTCGAGCGTTCAGATGACATCGGAGAACACGGGCTGGGAGCCCTTCGACCCCTCGTCCGGTGGTGTGCCGGAGTCGCTCCTCTCCATCCTGCCTCGAGACGAGGAGCGGGGGGCCGTAGTCGTGACCGCGGCCGCGTCCAATGCGGAGGACGGCGACTGGCCCGCTCTCGTGGCCCTGCGGGTCGCGGAGCTGTGGGGCGGCGACGGTGATCCTGCAATGCTCATCGACCTCGGGCTGGAGGCCCCGACGCTTCATGCGGCCCTGGCCGAGCCCCCGGGAGAGGGTATCAGCGACGTCTTCCTGTTCTCGGCTTCACTCCGCAGGGTGTCCCGGATGGTTCGTGAGGGCGCGGTTCGGCTGGTGCAGGCCGGAACTGTCGCCGGCGACCCCGCGCGCCTTCGAAGCCATCGGGCCTGGAGCAAGCTACTGGGCAGGGAGATCGCTCGAGGAACGAATGTGGTCCTCCACGTGCCGCTGGGCGTCGGTGGGTCCGAAGACATCGTCGCCCTGGCCGACACGCTGGTGCTGATGGGGGCGCCGGGTGACCTGGAGCCGGGCTTCGTGAGGGACTTTCCCGGGACCGTCGTCCGGCTCGCGCCGCCGACCGAGGCCGCGACCGTCGATCATCCTGCCGAGCCGAAGCCCTGGGGCGAGGAGAGCGGCGATGCGGCCGTCTTCACCGGCTTCGGGGATGACGAGGTCGACGTGGCTGGAGAACACTCGACTCGTGACGAGGGTCTTCGCCCCGATGACGAGAGTCCGCAGACCGATGGCGCCGAGCACGAGCACCCGGCCTGGCCCGCGGCAGACGCGGCAGAGATCGCCGAACCGGGCATCATCGTGATCGATACGTTGGCGCCCGAGCTACATGCGACGATGGAGGCGGTCGCGCAGACCCCCGTGGCGGCAGCTCCCGCCGAAACCCCCGTCGCCGAGGATTCTGGCGAGGCGCTCGACGTCGAGTTCGCCGAGCAGTCGAGTGCGGTCATCGACGCGGTCTTCAGCGAGTCTGTGCCTGAGCCGGAGGAGCCGGCAGCGGTCGGGGAAGAGCAGGGCGAAGGCCAGGTGGAGTCTCCGGATCACGGGAGCGAGCCCGCCGCGCCGTGGACAGAGGCCCCCGATGAGTATGACGAGTCGGCCTACCCCTGGGAGGACCGAGGCGACCGGAGGGCCGAGGATGGGGAGGCCGTGGAGGAGACCCAGGACGCGAGTCTGGATCCCTTCCAGAGCGACGCGGAGTCGGATGAGCTCGGGGCGGATCGTGATCTCGACGAAGATCTGGCCGCGGAGGCGGCCGAGTCGGATGCTGAACGCCCGGTATTCGACCTGGACAGCGTTCCCAATCCGTTCGCCCGGCCGTTCAGTCGAGACGATGTCGATGGCGACACAGGGTGGGACGCTTCTCCCGACCAGGAGTTCGACAGCCTTCCCGACGTGAAGGACCGCAGGGGGTCACGGAAGTCCTTCCTGCGCGTCGCGGCGACCGTTGCGGTCGTCGTCATCGGCGCCGGCGCGATCGGCCTCACGACCGTCCGTCCCACCGACGATCCGGAGTTCAACGGCGGCGTACGCCCGGGGACCGCGTCTCCGGCGGCGGCGCCCGGAGCCCTGGCGGCGGATCCAGAGATTGCAGACCCTCTGAACACGCTGTCCGGTGGGGATTCGGGGCAGACGGGGGAAACCCCGCCCTCCGATCTCCTCGCTGCGGCTGCGGCCCTGACACGGTCGAACCAGGGCGATAGCGAGACGGGGACCATGGTCGACGGGCGACCCGGGCCGACCGCGGGAGAGGGTACACCCGACGAGGGGTCGAGCCCGGCCTCCGGCGAGCCCACCGAGGCGAAGGCGGCGGCCGATCCGCAGGCCGCGGATCAGGGGACACCGAGGTCGGACCGGGCTGCCGACGCGGATGCCCCGACCTCCACCCAGACGCCCAGCCCGGCGGCCACCGAGCCGTCACCGGATCCGACGCCGTCAGCTGGGGCGACCGCGCCCGACCGCGCCGACCCGTCCCCCACGCCGGAACGCACTCGTGAGGCCGATCCAACTCCGGACTCCGGGGCGGATGAGCCGGATCCGGCGGAGACGCGGGCGGGTAGCGCGAGCCGAGCCGCCGAGCCGCCCCCCGAGACGCCGGCGCCGACAGTCGCGCCGGCGGCCCGGACCCCAGCGGACGCTCGCTCCGCTGAGGAAGCACCGGCCAGGCCCGCCGTCGATGAACCCGACCCTTCGGCGGAAGAGGCGTCCGACCAGCCGGCGGCCTCCGCGCCCGCCGAGGAGCCCCCGGTGGCGGAAGCCACGGCGCCGGGACCTGGGGAGGGGACCACCGCCGAGCCTACTACGCCGCCGCCGCCCACGGCGACCGCAAGGGACGAGATGACGGCGCCGCCCCCCTCGACTCGTCCCTCCGGGTTGATGGCGTACGGGTTGGAGGTGGGCTCCCACGGCCGACTCGCCGCGGCGCGGGCGCAGGCATCCTCGCTACAAGCTCAGTTCCCGCACCTCGAGTTCATCGAGGTGCCGGTGAGGGTCGACGGCGCCCTCGTCTACCGGGTCATGGCCGGGCCGGCCGCGACCGCGAGTGAAGCCGAAGGTCTTCGCACCTCGCTGACCGGCTTCCTGGGAAGGGCTGCGTCGAGCAGCGCAACGGTGCGCTCCACCGGTCTGACTTTCCTGCTGGGCGCGTTCGAGGACTACCCCGAAGCCAAGGGACGGGCGGCCACAGCCCGCGAACGGGGCGTTCCGGCCTATCTGGCCGAGTTCCCCGTGAGCGGCGATCGGATGGTGTATCGAGTCTACGCCGGTGCGTTCGGCAACGAGACCGAGGCGGCCGCGCTGGGCTCGCTCCTGGCGGACGCGGAGCTCGGCATGACGCCGCTGATCGAGCGGATGGGCCGACCCACACGCTGAAGCTCCGACCCACGGCCTGGAAGTCTCACCAGCGGGAGCGGCGCCACCCTTGGAGCGCCCCGCCATTCGACGCGGTGGGCGTGGAGCTGAGCACCCTCGGCACCGGTCCACCGCCCTCAGGGCACGGTGAACGGAACCCAGTACACGGTGTCATCCCACCGGAGCTCGATGCGCCCTCCGCTCTCGAGCTCGACCACGCGGATCTCGAACACCTCGACGGTCTCGTCCAGTCTGTCACGCCTCAGCTCGACCCGAGCGAGGTCAAGCGTCTCATCGTAGCTCTGTCCGCCCTGACCCGTGCGCGTGTTGATGATGAGCGTGCCCCCGTCCTCTTCGGGGATCGAGGAGAGGGTGTAATCGCCCGCCGGGATCATCTTGCCATCGATGACGATGTCGCCGTCCAGGGAGAAATGGGTGGCCCGGTTGGCCCCGGTCCGCCACCACACGCCATAGGCGAGCAGAGCGCCGAAGATGTCACGCCCCCGGCGCCGAGGAGTGCCGTAGTCCCCCGTGAAGTGAACACCCGCCACGGTGTCGTCGATCTGTCCACGGCCGGACAGCTCGCCCAGCGGCCGATCCGCGAATGTGGCGCCCATGACACCGGGCTCGAGCTGGTCGTACGGAATACGGGAGAGCTGATAGGCCCGCGTGGAGCCGGTGCCGTCGAGGCGGAGGATTTTCCCCTCGGCATCCATCTCCATTGTCGACACGCCACGGCTGGGATGCCGTAGGCCCCAGCTCCCGTCGTCGTTGGCGATGAGGCCGAAGCGCATGCCGCGCCCGGTGAACGTGGGAATGTCCTCCGACATCTCGCCCCGGCCCGCCTGCCAGCGCAACGCCGTCTCGAACGGCCAGTGCAGCATGTCGATGAACGGTACCGATCCGGGCTCGCCGGCGAACTCCGTCCGCCGCTCCTCACCTCCCTGGCTCACGACGAGCGATTGCCCTGCCTCATCGTGAACGAGGACCGTCGAGCGGAGCAGCTCGCCCGTATTCGAGCCACCTGCGTAGACGTTCCCGGCGTAGGCCGTCACCTCGCCTTCTTCGGACATTTCGAGGCGATACTCGCCGAACGTGGTGCGGGACCCGCGGATCAGGGCCTGGGCGTCGACGTAGCCGTCCCCGAACTCCATCCACTCGATCGCCAGCGTGTCGCTGCCCATGAGCGTCAGGTACGCGGCTCGCTCGGGACCGGCCTCGGCAGGGCCGGCGTCGGCGCAAGCGGTGACGAGGACAACGGCCGTGACCACGACGGCGGCAAGCGTGCGGATGATCATGGGACACTCCCGAGACGGTCTGTCGTCAACGTTGTCGGACTTCACGGGCGCGCTTCACGCGACGCGGCTCTCTCGGCCCCGAATGCTCGGCGCATCCCGCCCGGAAGACACGTGATTGGACCCGAGTGCTGTGCGCGACGTGCGGCCACGGCGAGTGCAGAGCCGGGGTCCGGCCGAGACTGGAGCCCCTCAGGGCCCAACGTCGGCCGGAAGGCGTCCCGTCATCCTCTCCCGCGCAGATCGAATCCGGGGCTCGAGCTCGGCGTCCGCGTCGGCCCAGAGCTCCAGCAGCGCACCACAGCGCTCCTGTACCCTGCCGGCATCTCCGACCTCGGCCGACAGGTGACAGAGTTGCTCGAGGGACGCCGCGTAATTCACTCCGTCCCACCTCGCCTCGGTCATGGATGTACCGCCCAGATGCGTCTCATAGGCCTGGATCGCCTCGTCGGTGCGCCCCAGGGCCTCCAGTGCCAACCCCGACTCGAAGTGCCCCCAGCAGCGGGTGTCCTGGCACTGGAGCTCACGTTCCATGCTCAAGCGAATGGCGTCGAGCGCCGCCTGGGCATCGTCCCTCGCGAGGCCCTGCGCCCAGTCGAAGTAGAGCATCGCCTCGGGAGCGAAGCGATCCCGCTCGGTGTTGTCCCCGTAAAGCGCGCCAAGCTCGGCCGCCCGGTCGACCTCTCCCGCCAGAGAAAGGAATGCAAGCATGTTCAACAGATCCCAGGACCCGACGAACCCCCCGGAGTAGGGGTGCGAGTCGAGGGCGGCGCCGAGAACGGCCGAGGCGCCGGATGCCGACCGGGCCACGAAGAGCTCGAACCACGCCTGCTGGCTCGCGGCCTCCCACACCCAGGACGCCTGATCTTCTTCCCGGGCGATCCGCAGCGCTTGATCCGTGTGCCGGCGGGCCTCGACGAGCTTTCCGAGGGCAGCGTCGGCTGCTGCCATGTGGTAGAGCGCTTCGAGGTGTGAGGCGGGTTGGTCGCCGAATCGGCGGGCCCTCTCCTCGGACACCTCATGGGCTTCATTCCAACGCCGGAGGCTGAGCTCGAAGGCGCTCTTCAGGCTGGCCACCGCATCCGAAGCCGGGTATCGGGCGTCTGCCTCTCCGAGGAGGGCCTCGGCCTCCGCCTCCCGCCGAAGGTCCCACATCCCGGTCACCAGATTGCTGTACGAACTGGCGGTCGCAGCCGGACCACCCACCGCGCGCTGGAGCAGGGCAAAGGCATCTTCATACCGGCCCTGTTGGCTACGAGTGAGGGCCAGGTTGTTCAGCGCCGTGGGATCGTCCGGGTAGGAGCGCAACACCCCCTCATAGGCTTCGGCGGCCCGAGCCCGATCGGGCTGGACATTGGTGAAGTAGTAGGCCTCGGCGAGGCCCCGCTCCCGGTCCGTCAGACGGCTCCGTAGCTCATACGCCTTGGTCACCGCTGCAAGGGCCCGGTCCGGGTCCATTCCCAGGTTTCCGAGCTCGACTCCGAGCTTCCGGTACGCCATGGCGAAGTCCGGATCGAGCTCGATGGCATCCTCGAGGAGACGTACCGCGCCCGCCCGGTCTCCCTGGGTCGAGCGCTTGATCGCCTGCGAGTAGAGCCGGAGCGCCTCCACCGATCCGGTGGTGACCGCGCTGAGCGGATCGCCGCTCTTGATGGTCCGCAGAGACTCGCCCGACCTCTCGCGGATGTCCTGGGAGAGCTCGTCGATGGCGTCGATCATCTGATCGCCGTCGCGAGCCGCGACCCGAAACGATGCCAGCACGTCGCCCTGGGCACCGGTCAGCCGTGCGGTCAGGACGTAGCCCGAGCCCACCGCGCCCACCTCGCCGTCGATCACCGCCTTGATGCCCTCGCGGAGCGCTGCCTCGCGGGCGAGCTCGCCCGTGAGCACCTGGGCATCGCCGCGATTCATGCGGCCGAGGACCCGACCGACGGCCGTCGGGCTCAGGACCGACAGCACCTCGGACCGGTCCAGGTCCACCCGCAGCGCCTCGGTCACGACTTCGCCGAGCACCGGGTCCGGAGTCAGGTTGTCGAAGTCGGCCAGGATCACGGGGTCTCGCTCCTCGAGCACGCCCTGGGCGACCAGCGAGCCGACGGGCCCGATGCCCGACGCCCACATGACCCAATAGCCGCCGATGGCCACGGCCAGCAGGGTGAAGGCCAGCACCCCTCCCAGGATCGCGTTGCGCCAGGTGAAGAGCCGACGAGTCGCCGACGGACGGGTGGAGGGGCGATCCAGGGATCCGGTACCGGCCGCGAGGTTCGCATGAGCTGTCGAGGCAACCCTCCTTGCCGTCGCCGCCCCCTCGCCGGGGCCCGGGGTGTGGCCGTCAGCTTCTTGACCGTCGCCCTGCGCCACGACACGGCTTCCCCCGACGCCCTCCTGCACGACTGCGGTCGCGAGAACGATGGGCAACCCGATCAGCAGCAGGATCAGCGCGCCCGGCGGCACCCAGTCCGGGAGCCCGGCGCTATCTGTGAGCGTCTCCACGACCTGCAGCACGACCCAGGAGACGGCGAGGTACACCCCCAGCACCTGCCAAACCGAGCGGCGGTGGATTTCGTGGAGGATGTTCTGCAGACGGGACATCGCGGCCCTTCGTGGCTGAGACGAGCGCCCGGAGGACGCGACTGACCCGTCAAGATGGGTGCGGGCCCGGAGGGGGATCAAGGATGCGGGCGCGCGCGCCGGGCCCACCACTTGTTGAAGACGAACGCACGACCCATCCTGGCTGCCACACCCGTGTACCCGATCGCGAGTCCTTCTTCCGGCTCTGCGGAGGACTCGACGGCGCACGGCCAACGAGAGGAGGTGACTCGTGCGGAGACCTCTGCTTCGGTCATTTGGGGGCAAGGCGTTGGCAGTCTTCGTCGCCTTGGCCGTGGTCCCGGCCCCCCTGCTGGCGACATGGTCCATCATCGCCGTGGACGCGCGAACGGGCCGTGTCGTGATCGCTTCTGCTACCTGCGTGCCCCAATCCCGGCTGGTCGGCTTCCCCGCAGAGGGGCTGATGGACGTCCAGGCGATCGTCGTACCGGGCGTCGGCGTTGCAGCTGCTCAGGCGGGCGTGGACCGCACACGGGCGAATCAGCGGCTCATCTACGCGGAGTTGAAGAGGGGGACCGATCCGGCAGAGATCCTGTCGCTTCTCAGCGAGGACCCCGACTTCCAGCGCCGCCAGTTCGGGATCGTGGACCTCGAGGGACGAATGGCCGGCTTCTCGGGAGCGGAGAACCGCCCGGCGTCGCTATCGGTGCAGGGGCGCCTACCCGACCAGGAGATCTATTTCTCCATCCAGGGCAACATCCTGGCCTCGGACGACGTGGTCTACGATGCGGCACACCGCTTCATGACCAGCGAGGGCACGCTGACCGATCGGGTCATGTCGGCGATGGAGGGCGCCGACGAGGCAGGGGGAGACGTGCGCTGCACCTGTGAGACCGAACCCGTCCCCGAGGCGCCCTGCCACGGCCGAAACGCCCACGTGGCGTATCTCCTGGCCGCAGATCCAAACGATCGAGAGGGCGAGGGGGTCAACGACGGCGAGTACTTCCTGTACATCAACGTTACCGACGAGAACATCGCGGCGCACGAGGATGCCAATCCGGTGTTGACGCTCCGCCAGCGCTACGGTGCGTGGAAGGTCTCGCGCCGGGGCCTCGGGCAGCGCACGAACGATCGCCATTTGCCCGAAGGAGGGCCGACATGACGACGAGGACGCGATCCCTGCACCTTCCCGTGGCTGCGCTTCTGGCGCCGGTGCTGCTGGCCGCCTGTAATCCTGTGTCCACCGGTTCAGCGATCGATCCGATCAACGTCCAGGCCGGGGTGTTCTTCGACCAGACCTGCGCCCAGGCACACGCCATCTATACGGTGCCTGTCGGCAAGCTGCTGGTGATCGAGGACGCCAGCGCGTCGGCCGTGGATGCGGCGTCCGCATCGGACCCGGGCAATCCCGGTATCCTCGACGACGTGCCCGTCCGCCTCTCCATCCGCACCAACCCCACGGGCACCATCGCCTTCGGGAGCGCAGACCATATCATCGTCAACCAGGTGGGATTGCCGGCCGGGCCTGGCCGATCCATGCGGGGCTACGCGGCGCCCGGGACGGAGATCCTGTTCCTCCAGGGGGGGTGCACCGTCCCCATCAACACGACGGTTTACTTCTCGGGCCACCTCGTGGACTGGCCAGGACAATGAGCCGTGTGGAGTCGAAAGCGTGACGACTGACCTGACCGGCGTGGCCGCGATGCGCCGTGGCGCCACCGCCGTCATCCTGGCTCTGGCCACCCTGGGCTGCGGGTCAGGCGATCCGGGCGGGAGCCGAGCCGCCTCCACCGTCGGTCGCCCCGGCGAGCTCATCATGGCCTGGGACGCGGCACAGGAGCCCGCCTCCCTGGACGGCCACGTCGAGCCCTACCACACGGCCTGGCTGATCGACTACCTCGTGGCCGACCCCCTGCTGATCCTGGGTCCGGACGGGGAGTACCATCCGGCCCTGGCAAAGGGCTGGTCTTCGACACCGGGAGCGGACGTTTGGACGTTTACCCTTCGCTCCGACGTCGTCTTCCAGGACGGGACCCCTTTCGATGCGGCGGCGCTCGAATACAACATCGAACGGATCCTGGCACCCGAGACCAGGTCCGGCGAGATGGCCGCGCACATCGGCCCGCTCCAGCGCGTGGAGGTCGTGGACGACACGACGGTGACCCTGCACTACGACGTACCCTGGGTCACGGTCCTCGACGCGTTCCGACGCATTCCCATCTGGTCGCCCACGGCCGCGGAGCGGTGGGGCCTTCGGGAGTTCGATCGCAACCTGGTGGGCGCCGGCCCGTTCACGTTGGAGGAGTGGGTCCCCAACGACCACGTGACGTTGAAGCGATGGGACGGATACGGCGGCTGGAACTCCATCAGCCGAGATGCGGGCCCCGCGAGGCTGGACCGCGTCACGATCCGATTCATCGGCGAGGAAGCGGTCCTGGGTAACGTCGTGCGCACGGGCAACGCCCACATCGCCATGAATCTGCCCACGACCTACATCAGCGACTACGAGGGCCAGGAAGGATTCAGCCTCGTCACGGGCTATCAGGCCGGGACCGGCCGCTCCATGGTGATGAACCTCCGGAGGCCTCCGCTGGACAACCTGGAGTTTCGGCAGGCGCTGCTGTACGGGACGGACCAGGAGGCCATCAACGACCTCCTCTACGACGGCCACTACCTGGTTGCCGACGGCCCGCTCAACACGGTTCACCCGTGCTATTGGGATGGGAACGCCCGGTACTACCCGCACGACCCGGACGTGGCGACGCGCCTCCTCGAGCAGGTGGGATACGTGGACCGCGACGGCGACGGTATCCGGGAGGCGTACGGGGTAGCCGGCGTGGCCGACGGCACTCCGCTCTCGCTCCGCTGGACGGTTCTGGACCGGGAGGAGATCGGCGAGGCGGTTCAGCTTCAGTGGCGGCCGCTGGGCGTCGACCTGATCATCGACAAGGTACCTGGCCCCGTACAGCTGGAGCGAGTGAACGCCCGCGATTTCGACCTGATCTACGAACGCCAACGCAGTCCCGACCCGATGCTGATGGACATGCTCTTCAACTCCGCCCACGACGTCGTCGGCGGCTGGGCCTGGACCGGGTTCGTCAATGAGGAGTTGAACGAGGTCGTGCGCCAGCTCCGCGTTGTCCCGGACCACGACGAAAGGTGCGAGCTGGCCCGTCAGGCCCAGCGCATCGTCATGGACAACGCGTTGATGCTCCCCACCCTCAGCGAGCCGATCTTCTACGCGGTATCGGACGCGGTGGTGGACTTCCAGCTCATGTCGGAGGGCCAGTTCTTCTTCCTCCACAACACGGACCTCTCGCACTAGTGCCGTGGACGCGGGAGTCTGGTAGCCGCCGAAAGGGCCACTCCACGCGATGGACGCCCGGGCCTCGGTGCTTCCGGGTCGACGCTCCGCGAGCCCCACGCCGTCCCCGTCACGCCCGCGCCGGTCGGGCGCCGGCTTCGCTCAGTGGGAGTCGGTAGCGTGCTGCTCCGGTACGTCGCCGGGCGCGTGGCTCAGTTGGGCGTCGTCCTCTTCCTCGTCTCGCTGATCATCTTCTCGATCATGCACGCGCTCCCCGGCGATCCCGTTCAGCTGATGCTGTCCGGCGCCGAAAGCGGATCGGTGACGCCCGAGCGCATGGAGGAGCTTCGCGAAGAGATGGGGCTCAACGACCCGCTCCCCGTCCAGTACGCCCGCTACGTAGGCGGGGCCGTGACCGGCGACCTTGGAACGTCGGTTCGGCTGCGGTCTCCCGTCCTCGACCTCATCCTGGACCGCCTCGGATCCACTCTCGCGCTGAGCCTTGGAGGGATCTTCTTCGCGGTGGTCATCGGCATGTCCACGGGCATCCTGGCAGCGCTCAAGCAGGGGTCTTGGATCGACACGTTCAGCATGATCCTGGCCTATGTGGGCGTGTCCCTGCCGCTGTTCTGGTTGGGCTTGCTCCTGATCCTGGTCTTCTCGTTCCAG
>JBDHLD010000159.1:0-7199 GCA_039586035.1 Gemmatimonadota bacterium
TGCCGACGGCAGCTGGCCTCTCGTGGCGATCGAAGATCCTCGCGGGAACCGCATCAGTTTCCGCTACGACGAGCGGGGAAACCTGTCGGGGGCCACCGACTCGGCGGGGCGCCACGTCGAGTTCGTGAACGACGAGGCCGGCCGAATCACCACCATCAAGCTGCCCCACCCAGACGACCGATCCCGTCAGTTCGACGTGGTTCGGTTCGCGTACGACGAAGCCGGGGACCTGGTCGAGGCCTACGACGCTCTCGGTCACCCACTTCGCTACGCGTACAAGCACCACCTGCTGGTGCAGGAGACGATGCGGAACGGCCTCAGCTTCTACTGGGCCTACGACGGCATCACGCCCGACGCGAAATGCGTCCGCACCTGGGGCGATGGGGGCATCTTCGACCACGTCCTCACCTACGACACCGCCAGCAACATCACCATCAAGGAGGACTCCTACGGATCGTGCACGCTCTACTACGCCAACGATGCGGGGCTGGTCGACAAGATCGTCGACTCCCTCGGGCGTGAGCGCACGTTCGAATACGACGACTCCCTCAGAACCGTCGAGGAGGTGGATCCGCTCGGTGGCACCCTCACGATGGCGTACGACGCCCGCGGCAACATCAGCGGGATCAAGGACGGGGATGGGGTCTCACGGGAGTACGAGTACGATCGCCGCGACCAACCGGTCAGAGAGGTCATCGGCGGCGCCTTCGAGTACCTCCACACCTACAACGAGTTCGGAGAGCTCGTCGAATCGACTGACCCTGCTGGACGCAGTGTACGGCAAGCCTTCCACGATAACGGGGATCTCCGGTGGGTGGAATCGAAGGAGGGTCGGCGGCTCACGTTCGCCTGGGACGGGGACCGCAACCCGACCCAGGCCGTCTTCCCGGGCGGCATTGCCCTCGGAGCCATCTACGACGCTCTAGGTCGATCGACCCAAGCCACCTTCCCGGACGGCGAATCCGTCCGCTTCGTCCTCGACCTCAACGGCAGGCCGGTCGAAGTCACCCGCCCGGGAGGACGTGTCGATCGATTCGAGTACGACCCGTCCGGGCTGGCCCTTCGAGAGCTCAAGGCCGGCGGCGCCGAGGTCCGGTACGAGTACGGCAACTTCAACAAGGTCACCGCGATCCATGACGAGCGCGGCACGCAGCGGTTCGAGTACGACAAGGAAGGCAGCCTGATCAGGGTGATCAACCAGAAGGGCGAGCGCTGGGAGATCATCCGGAACAGCGAAGGCGAAGCGATCAAGGAGACTGATTTCGCCGGCCGCCCCACCGAGTACCGACTGGATGACGCCGGACGTGTCGTCGAGCAGATCGATGCGGAAGGCGCCGTCTGCCGAAAGGAGTGGACACCTGGGGGCCGGCTCGCGGCGGTGGAATACGCCGATGGATGCTTCGAGAAGTACACGTACAACGAGCGCGGGCTGATCGCCACCGCCGAAAACGAGTCGGGGACACTCGTGCTCGAGTACGACGAGGCGGGACGGCGCATCAAGGAAACATGGAACGACTGGTCGATCGAGACGGCGTACGACGGAGACGATCTACGAACGGCGCTGCGAACCTCGGACGGTCTGGACGTCCGGTACCAGCACGACGAGGCCGAGCGGCTGACGTCCATCGACGTCAACGGCAAAGCCCAGCAGTGGCGGTACGACGCCCGCGGTCGCCCGATGGGTGTGCAGCTGCCTGGAGGTAGCCGGCAGGAGTTCGAGTACGCAGACGACGGGCTGGCCGAGATCCACCGCGTCACGGGTCCCCAAGGGGAGCGAATCGCGTTCCGGAAGCTGGAGAGGACCTCGGGAGGTGATGTAGCAGCGGTGGCCGACGCGGCGAGGGGCCTACGCTCGTACGCCTCCGGCCCCCATGGTCTCGAGGCGGTGTTCCAGGACGGAGTCCCCATCGAGCGATTCCAACACGACTCGGCGGGCGAGCTTCTCCCGTTCGAGGGTCCCGGACGGGTGGGTCCGGGTGGCCGGCTCGAGGAGTTCGGCGGCGTTTCCTACGAGTACGACCTCAACGGGCGGGTCGTGAGGCGGATCGAGGACGGTCGAGCCCAACGTCTCTCATACAACGGTCGCGGTCAACTCGTCGAGAGTGAGGATCCCGACGGGCATCTGACGCGCTACGAGTACGACCCCCTGGGCAGGCGCGTCGCCAAGCGAAACGGCAGTCGCACCACCGAGTGGCGGTGGGACGGTCGCAGTCCGTTGCGGGAGGAACGAGCCGAAAACGGTCGTGTGGAGGCCCGGGACTGGATCCACTCTCTCGGCACGTACGTCCCGCTGATGGTCGTCCGCGACGGGCGCTGCTACAGCGTCGTCACCGACCACGTGGGCACGCCTCAGGAGGTGCTTGGGGAGGACGGGTCTGTGGCCTGGGCGGGAGACTTCGGTGCCTGGGGCGAGGCGAATCGGCTTCTGGATGCGGGCTTCGACAACCCCATACGCCTCCCGGGCCAGTGGTACGACGAAGAGACCGGCCTCCACTACAACCAGAACCGCTACTACGACCCCAAGACCGCGCGCTACCTCACGCCGGACCCCGTCGGGCTCCATGGCGGAACGAGTTCCTACGCCTATCCGGCGGATCCGATCAACTACGCGGATCCGGAAGGCCTCGGCTGCGTCCGAAGGTTCTTCTCCTCCTACCTCGTGTTCCTTCGCTCCGGCATTCGCCCGAAGCACGCGCGGGCACTCATGAGACTGGCCCAGGAAACCGGAATGACGTTCGCGTTCCGAAACATCGGCGGAAACAAGGGCTTTTTCGGGAGGATGGGCCGCCGGTTCGGTTCGCTGTTCCGGCAGTTCACAGGCATGCGCCCCAAGCCGCTGAGCGTCAAGGGGAAGAGCAACTTCTGGGGGGTGGCCGAAGACGCGAACGGCAACCGCTTCCGGTCCGACTACGACCCGGCGTACTACCGGGGTGAGAGCGGGCAGGTGCTCGACAACACCCAGGCCGACGCGGTCAACCGTGCGGTGGTCAATCCGGAGCTCGGCGGGAACGAGATCCAACATTCGACGCACAACACCATGAACGAGGTGCTTCCGCCGGAGAAGGTGGCCGAAATCGGCCCTCCCGGGAACTCGACTGAATTCCGGCCCGACGGCTCGACCCGGCAGGTCACGAACGAAGACATGGCGAACGAGATGCCGGACAACTGGTTCTGGTAGCAACCGGAAAGGAGCCCCCATGCTAGGACCGAACCCCATCTCCCAGCCGCCGGAAGTCTTCACCTGGACCGAGTACCGACGCTACGTGCGTGAGTACCATCCCCGGCTGAAGGCTACCAAACGGCTCTCCGAGATCGAAACGATCATCGGGGGATACGGCGAGCGGTTGCCCCTCACCCTTTTGGCCCGGTGTCCGTTCTGCGCCACACCCGTCATCGAGCCGGTGGACACGTTCAGCCTGAACGGGTTCGGGTGGGGCCTCCCGCCCGACGGCGTGCGCTGGTCGCGACTCTACCAGCCACCGCCCACCCGCATGCAGAGGTGCCCCCACGTGCGCATCGTGACCTGGTTCTTGAATCTGCGAGGCCTGACGCCCGACGATCTGTTCCCGGATCGGGATCTCCAGGTTGGCCCCGAGATTCCCAGCATCATGCTGGTCCCCATGGCTTCCGAAGACGCAGTGGCCGTCGTGCACGAAGTCCCCTTGGGTCGATTCGACGACGACGAGCTCGAACCTCGCTATTCGGCCTTCTTCATGACCTACCTGACGGAGCAACGGGAGAGCTTCGTCGAGGCGATCCGTGGCTGGGGTCTGGAGTACGGGATGGTGGAGTACGAAGACGTTGACCCTGATCTGGCGGGCTGGGCCGAGCGAGCGCGCCTGTTCTGGCTGGACCCGTCAGATCCGGAGCTATCCTTGACCAGCGCTGAGGAGTCCGCCTTTCCGTACGCCGGGATCGAGGGTGATCCCGCGCCCCATCGCACGATCACGCGCGAGGGCGTCAAGGGCCCGGAGCCGAGGGGGTTGGCGCGTCTGTTCCGCTGGAGGAAGCGCTAGCGAACGCGGGCCCGGGTCGTCAGCGGACCGGGATCGGGGAGGGTGGGCCGTAGGTGGATTCTCTCGGTTCGCGCTTGACCCGTTGCTCTAGTTGATCTTCACGAGCGCTCCAACGATGGTGACCATCCCGCCCGCGACGATGTCGATGCTGCCCGGCCCGATGTTGATCGACGAGCCGCCGGCGCTCAGCGAAATCGAGGCCCCTGTGATGCTGATCGGCCCACCGGCGACGATGTCGGTCGCCGCTCCGGATTGATAGGTCGCCGCCGCGCTAGCCGTCACCGTCAGGTTCGTACCAGTCAGCTCGATGTCTCCCCCCGCGGTGACGGCATGATTACCCGAGGCGTCGACGGTGTTGTCGCCGGTCACGCTCAGCGCGCGTCCGCCCCCCACAGTCACCGATTGAGCCCCGCTCACGTCCACGGTCTGACTGCCGCTGACCGTGAGCGACTGATCGGCCCCCACGGAGATCGTCTGGTTCGAGCCCACGTCCAGTGACTGGTTCGATCCCACCGAGCTGGTCTCGTCGACGCTCACGCTAGACGTTCGGTTGTTCCCCACCGAGTGAGACTGATCGTTGCCCACGCTGGTGTTCATGTCGTACTGCGCGGTCACCGTCATCATCTCCTCGCCGGCGGTGTCGCGCATGGAGATCTGGTTGGCGCCGCCCCCACCCGGCGAGCTCCTCGACCTCATTCCCATCTCGATTCCGGCGCCCGGTAGCTCGAGCGGCGGCATCTGGTTGGCGTTGTAGACGCTGCCCACGATGAGGGGTCGGTCGGGATCGCCTTCCAGGAAGTCGATGATTACCTCGTTGCCGATTCGGGGAATCGAGACGGAGCCATATCCGCCCCCACCCCACGGCGTGCCGACCCGGATCCAGCAGGAGCTGTTCTCGTCGCGGCCCCCCACACGGTCCCAGTAGAACTGCACCTTCACGCGACCGTACTGGTCCGTGTAGATCTCCTCTCCGGAAGGTCCCACGACGATTGCGGTCTGCGACCCATGCACCGTCGGCTTCCGGTGGACGGGCTGGGGCCGATACGGCACATCGTGCGGGACGGCCAGGAAGCTGTTCTGATAGTCCCCCTCCGTGCTGCCGCCGGACCGATAGTCGCCAGCGCTGCCCGAATGGGAAATCTGAGCCAGGGTATAGGGCTGATTCAGCGGCGGCGATATGTAGTCCTCCAGCGCGAACCGATAACCCGTGGTGAACGCGCGGCAGTTGCCTTCTCCATAGACGACCTGCCGACCGGCCTCCAATGCCTCCAGGGCCAGGCGGGCATAGCGCTCGCCCTCTTCCAGTTCGGTGTAGCGGCGCGGGTGATAATCGTAGATCTCCTGCTCTTCCTCTCCCGCGATGCTGGAAAGCAGGTCCATCGACGGTTGCTCGAAGTCGTAGTCCTGGAGCGTCACGGTGCCGACGTGTACCGACTTCTCGGACCGGAGGGCGGTGACCACGTCCTCCTCGGGGATCGGATCGGACCGCCAGGCTGCCGTGGGCTTGTGCTCCAGTTCCTCGATGGACGAGTTGTCGTCCGCAATTACCAGCACGTGCCCCTGATCCGTATGCTCGAAGAAGTAGAAGATGCCTTCTTCCTCCAGGAGCCGGCTGATGAAGTTCAGGTGCGACTCGCGGTACTGGACGCAGTAGGTGCGCTGGGGGTAGCTCCGCGTGCAGCGGATATCGAAGTCGGAGTACCCGAGACCCGTAAACACTTCTTCGACGATCTCCAAGACCGTCTTCTCCTGGAAGATCTTGCAGTCCCGTGACAACGAGAGGAACCAGAGCCATGGAACGATCTCGGCCTCGTATTCCCGGAGATCCTCCGCCTGGTCGCCGGCGGCGAACCTGTTGATGAATCCGTGGAAGTACCGCACCTCGCCGTTCTCCAGCTCTATCGAGACGAAGGCCGGGGTCCTGAGAAGGTCGTCGGCTGACACCGAGTCGTTCTCGGACAGCAGTCGCAGGCGGAACGAATACGGCGTCGAAATGCCCTCCACACCCGTGAAGGAGTGGAGCAGCAGCTCGTCCTCGTCCAGGACCGTGTCCACTCGCATGGACCGGCCCTCTTGGGTGTAATTGCCGGCATCCTCGCCACCCGCTTCTTCTCCCGCCTCCTCCTGGGCTGCGGCGGCAGCCGCGGCGCGTGGCGCTGCCCGACGGGCCGCGGCCGACGCGGGGCGAGCAGCAGGCGCGGCGGCCTGGGTGATCTGGTTCATCAGGCCCGCGGCCGCCGGGAGCTCGGGAGCGAGCTCGAGAGCCCTGCCCGCCAGATTCTCTGCCGCGGCCAGATCCGATGGGTTGCCCCACTCCTGGAAACGGTTGGCATGCGCCGTCGCCGCCTCGGTCAAGAGGTCTGGATCCGTCGGTTGCAGGGGCACGGCCTGCGCGAACTGCTGGATGGCGCCGCTCTCGGACAGCCCCGCCTGCTGGGCGGCCGCCTGCATCTCCTCCTCGCTCGGCCACTCCCCGTCCTCGTGCATGGCCTGAGCCGTCTCTGCGTACTGCTGGACGCGTTCTTGTTCGGCGCTCATCGTCAACCCAGTCCTTTTAGGTCCTTCGGGTCCTCGTCCGTCGTGGTCCAGGCCCTTGTCGGCCCACTCGATGGCGTACCGGTCCTACTGGGCAGAGTACTCGAAGTCGCCGCCCTCGCTCAGGCTGACCGTGACGCGATCCGGCTTGGTCCCGTCCACGAGCGATTGCAGCAGGAGCCGCGAGATGGCGGGCAGGGCCGTGTTGGTCAGGATGTTGTCGATGTTTCGGGCACCGCTCTCGACCTCGGTACAGCGCGCTCCGATCTCGTCGAGGACGGCCTCTTCCAGGGCGAGATCCACATCGTGGATGTTCTGGAGCCGCCTCCGGATCTTGTTCACCTTCAGGTCGATGATCTTCCTGAGCGCATCGTCGCGGAGCGGGAAGTACGGAATGATCACGGTGCGGCCCAGAAACGCGGGCTGGAATACTTCGTCCATCTCCGGCTTCAGCGCCTTCACCAGCCCCTGGTGGCCGGGCATGGTTTCCGGATCCGCGCACAGCTTCATGAGCGTGTCGGTGCCGGTGTTCGACGTGAGCATGATGATGCAGTTCTTGAAGTCGATCTCCCGGCCTTCGCCGTCCTCCATCATGCCCTTGTCGAACACCTGGAAGAACAGCTCCAGAACGTCCGGGTGGGCCTTCTC
>JBDHLD010000160.1:0-6409 GCA_039586035.1 Gemmatimonadota bacterium
CCCATGGTTACCAGCAGGCCGGTCGGCGGACGTCGTCGCGTCCCATTGGATGGGGCCGGCGACCGCTACGACGCCCGGCGCCACGTCGGCTTGATCGTACCCGCGGCCGTCCTGGATCAGGTTACATTGGTCCGGTGTCACCATCGAGCTTGGGTGGGCCCAATACACCGACACGGTCGTGTTCGCGGCATTTACGATGCCCCGATTCCGGAGCCGAACGTACAGGAAATTCTGGTCATTCGTTTGTACCGAGTCGTTCGCGATCCAGTCGTCCTCCACGCCGCTCCCCGTACCGAACGTGGCATTCACGTTGGCCCTGACGGTCTCGACGTTCTTGAGTACGATGTCGGGGCTCTGGGATACGGCGGCAGCCGGGACGTGGCCCATATCGGTGAGCGAGTCGCGGACGTACACGTCCGGGAATCCCTCGACCGTTCCCTTGTCGATGATGGCCTTCAGGTCGGGCATGACCCCGATCGGTCGATCTTCGTTGTTGGACGCCTTCACCCATGGGACCCCGGTCGCGGGGTTGGAAAGCACGGCCCGGAGTTGACGCGGGTCGAGCTTGTAGCCGTTCTTCTTGAGCGAATGCTCCTGCACGAGCAGGGCCGCCCCAGCGATGACGGCTCCAGCCGCGCTCGTGCCCCCGAAGTACCGGTATTGCTTGTTGCAGTCGCCGCCCGACAGTCCACCTGTGGTATACACACATTCGCCCCAGGCATACACGTCGACTCGCTCACCGTAGTTGCTGCCGAACGAGCCGCTGCCCGCGTCGTTGTCGTTGGGACACTGGGCGTCGCCGATGGCGTGGATGCACTGTCTGCCGTCATCGTAGATGATCGTGGGGTGCCCTTTGCCGTACCCACCTGGGTTGGCGGGCGCCGGTTCGAGCTTCTTTCGGCTGGCTCCGACGATAATGGCGCCCGATTCTCCCAGGATGTAGTCGTCGAGCTTTCCGCTGCCGTTCCCCGCGACTTCGACTACGGCCACGCCATTCCCAACGGCTACCCGAATGGCCTGGAGTACGGCGTCGGTCGACTCGACCGGCAGGGAGTACGGCGGGTCCACATTCGATCGCCACCGCTCTACCTCGATCAGCAGGACGTCGCCGGGCAGGAGTCGATCGTCCTTCTTGCCCAGGGAGACGGCCTCCAAGATCGCATCGGCCAGGACCTTTGGCTCCGGCGCAGCGCTCTCGACCGAGATCACCGAGACCTGGGCCTTGGGAGCCATGCCGACGCCACCCAGGTCGTTGTCCAGGGCCCTGACGATGCCGAGGACGCTGGTCCCGTGCTCGGGACACGCGTAGGCGGCCGCAGCTTTGTCGCCAAACAGGGTGTTCGTCGGCAGCTGGAGATCCTCGTGATTGAAGTTCCACTCGCTTTCCACGTCGACGAAGCGAATTGGCTCGTCGATGCCGTCCACCGTCACGGGGGCGCCGCTCAGTCCCTGATTCCAGGCATACTTCACGTCCAGACCCAGGGGGGCGGCCTTGTGAAAGTCCTGACGGTCGGCACAGGGATTGGTGCCGGTCGCGTTCACGGGGGGCATGGCGTCGGTGTAGACGGGCGCATCGTAGACGGTGCCTACGGACGACATGTCACTCCGCTGGACTTGTTGTATCAGTCGTGCTGCTTCGGCGGGCGACAGGTCCCAGACGAGCCAGTACCCGATCAGGGAGTGCTCTGGAGGCCACCCCGCCTCGGCGGCGGTGGCCTCCAACTCCAGCAGGTCCTCGTCGGCAATCCGTTGAACGAGCCGCCGGGTCCGGAGATCGGGATGTGCGTCCCACAGGACCAGCAGGTCGGACAGGTTGAGCGCCTCGACCAGGTCCCGAAGATCCTCGAAGTGCACCGAGTCGTGCACGGCTTCGATCACCCGTTGGACGACGGGCTCAGAAAGGCGGAGAACGATCGTCCCGGAGGCCGTCACCTCTTGGCCGGGCGTGTTGGACCGGACAGTCATGATGAGCTCTCGCAGTGGCAGAATGGGCGTCGGTACCAGGCTCGCGCACTCCGGTGGGAGCAGAGTGACGACGAGCCCGGTACGACCGTAAGGCGCCCATTGGGCGTTCCCGGTTCCCTGCTACACGAACGGCGGATCCGGCGGTGGGTCCACCGGGCCCGGACCGATTACCTTCGTGTGAATCGCGTCACCCCACTGCTTCCAATAGCAGGCCCACTCGTTCAATGTCTTGCAAATCCCCGGAATGCCGGGCCCGCAAGGCTTGGGCTTGTACTTGGAACCGGGCTTTCCGACGCACTTTTCCTCCGACATCAGTTCGTACTGGTCAGCCAGTTGAGTGAACATCTCGGCCCATGCACGTAACTCCCGGATCGCCTCTTCGGAAAAGACGGGGAAGTCGGGGGGCTCAGGCACTTGGGGGTCGGGATGGCCTTCGTACTGGTCGTCCATGGTTCACTCCCAAGAGAGGGTGAGGGGTGGGGGGCTGGCGTGAAGGGCTATCGGGAAGTCAGGCTGGCGAGCCTCCTTCGATAGACGGCTGCTGCGTCGGCATCGCCGAGCGCGTCGGCCGCGCGGGTTCGGATCTCGAGGCTGCGGGGCAGATACATCAGATAGACGACGGGCTGGGGATAGTCGATCAGGCCGGCGACGGACGCTGCCCGCTCGTACTCCCCGCGCGCGAGCAGGGTCTCGGCCAGGGCCAGGCGCTCCGGGCCCAGGGACTCCCACGGCTGCCACTGAATCCAGTCCCGTGGAGCCGAGGGTGTGAGGGCCGCGAGCCGCTCTATCGCCACGGCGGTGTCGGCCATGAGCAGGGCTACCCGGGCGTCGAGGATTCCAGCGACCAGGCTGTCCTGGCGGAGGCCGCTGGTGGCGGCGCGATCCGACATTTCCCGGGCCATGGCTTCGACGGTTGCCAGGTTTCCCTGGAATGCTTGCCACTGACCCCGGATCCACAACCCGGCCGTGCTCTCCTGATCGTAGTCGCCCGTTCTCGCCGCCGCGGCTGCGTTCGCCTCGTCGGCCAGCGGCGCGCCGATCGCCGCCGCCATCATGAAAAGGCTCGAACCACCCAGTTCCCCCGCTGCATCGGATTCGAGTAGGTCCTTGAGCTCGTCCCACCGGGCCTGGGCCACCAGCAGACTGTTCAGCCCCAGTAACGCGCCCCAGCGCACGTTGATTGCGGAGACTTCGTGGTAAAGAACTGCCTCGTACGCGTCTTCGGCGCACTCCGACTGGGCGGCGCGAACGGCCAGCTGTACCGCGGCCGACAGCACGGTGAAGGGCCCTGAAGCCGCCAACTCGTGCCAGTCCATCCGGTCCGAGCCGTCACGTAGACAGGCCAGGGAGTATGCCAGCGGCTGCGCGATGCGGCTATCAGGGTCCGCGGCCAGAACCGCGCTCACGAGCGTGTCGGCCCTCGCCACGTCGCCCTCTCGAAATGCGAGATGGGCGAGGTTGATGAGCGCGGGGGTGAATCCCGGATCCCTGAGCCTGGCGCTTTCGTATGCGGATAGGGCTAGGGTGTCGAACCCCGGAATTGGTGGGAGCAGATGGTTGTATAGGTCGCCCAGTGCCGTCCAAGCCTCGGGCCAGTCCTCCTCGAGCGCGAGAGCCGTTTCGAAGCGAGCTAGTGCCGAGTCCGCTGCGCCGTCGTAGTAGTGCCGTAGCCCGTGGGCGAACTGGGCCCGGCGCTCCGAAAGGAGGCCGGCCGAGGCCACCGCCACGTCAGTCAGGGCCGCGGCTTCCGCGAGCTCGCTCTGCCACGCCGCCGCCTGGGCCCCTCCAAGCGCAGCCAGGGCGAGCGCCGAGTCCTGCTCCACGGCCCGGGAGTAGTAGAGCAGCGCATCATCAAAGTTCGATCGCCGATACTCGCGTTCGCCCTGGAGCCAGTTCGCGATTGCCGCAGGCTCTCGGCGCTGAAGCTCCCCCAGAGCGATCTCGCGGTTCGGGGCCACGAGGTCGGGCAGCAATTCGACGACCGCGTCCAACGCCACACTGCTCGGCGAGGTGTCAGCGGCACCGCTCGACTGCACACGGCTGACGGCGGAGTCTCCCTCGACGTCGAACAGCCGAAGGCCCACGGTCACCGAATCGGAGCCGCGAATGATCACCCCGTCCAGAAAGAATCGGGCGCCCTGCGTCCGGCTGAGATCGGCCTTTCGCCCGGCGGTGATCCGGGCCGGTTCGGCCAGCTCGCCCTGATCCAGCAGGTCGAACCCCTCGAGCCATCGCAGCGGCTCGGTGCCGTCGAGGGCGTAGCCGACCAGCGTGGCCAGGTTCTCTCCCTCGCCCTCGGTTTCCGATCCCTCGCCCCCGTCCCGGAACGGGAAGACCACGATACGGTTGTCGCTGAGTGCCCCAGTGTCATCGCGGACGAAGGTCCAGAGCAGCCCAGCCGATGCGAGCAGCAGCATCACGATCGCCGTTCCCAGGAGCGCGTCTCGAATTCGCCCGCCGCGACGGATTCCTCCTGTGTTCCAGGGATCCGTCGCCGTGTCGGATCCTCTGCGGGATCCCGAGCTACGGTCCAGTGCCATTCCGCGTTCGGAGGCTTGCGCATCCGTCGATCCGAGTTCGCCCGTCAGCGTGTCGTTCAAGGCGGTCACGAAGGAGCTCACGGAACCAAAGCGATCGGCCGGCAGCTTGGAGAGCGCCTTGTGTACGACGAACTCGGCTTGGGGTGGCACGGTGGCGCGCACACCGACGATGGAGGGCGGCGGCTCAGTGACATGGCGCGCTATGACCGCGCGGGCTGACCGTCCCGCGAACGGGGGATCTCCCGTAAGCATCTCGAACACGACACAGGCCAGGGCATACTCATCGGTCCGAGCGTCCGTGGGGTGGCCCGTAGCCTGTTCGGGACTCATGTAGGCGGGGGTGCCCAAGGCGGCGCCCGTTTGAGTCAAGGCCGCCTCGTCCGCCTCGGCAATCGCGCTGGCGATGCCGAAGTCGGCCAACATGGCGCCTGCGGGCGTGACGAGGATGTTCGCGGGCTTGACGTCTCGGTGCACGACGCCGTTCTCGTGGGCGTACTGCAGGGCGGCGCCGATCTCCGCGGCCACCTGCCTGCACTGGGAGATCGGCAACGGGCCCTGTCGCTCGATCAACTCCCGTAGGGACGGACCCTCCACGAGCGACATGACGAAGAAGACCAGGTCGTCTGCCGAGCCGCTGTCATGAATGGGAACGATGTGCGGGTGCTGGAGCTTCCCGGCGACCTTGATTTCACGTGAGAAGCGAGCGTGACCGATGGCGGATCCCACGTCCGCCTGGAAGATCTTGATGGCCACGTCCCGGTCCAGCTTCGAGTCATACGCCCGATAGACCGTCGCCATGCCCCCATCGCCGATGAGGGAGCGGATGTGGTACCTCTGACCGAATGGGCCAGAGAGCCGGGGAAGCTGATCCGACGTGGCCATGGGTCACTCGCCTGGAGGTTTGCGAGGACATGCCTCCCAAAGGTACACGCGGCGACATGGTTGGAGGAGTATTGCATTTCAGCTGTGGCGGAGGCACGGGACTTCCGATGCAATGCACCAAGACTTGAACGGGTTCGTAGGCCCCACCGGGTCCTATGCTGATGAGCGCGGGCGTTGACTCGGTCGCGATACCAGCTTTTGGGGGAGTGAGCCAGAGGATCCCATCACGACCTACGCGATGACGCCTGTGCCGGGGTGAGGGGCCTCACTGGAGCGGGTCGAAAAGTCGGATCGCTCGAGCTCGCGTGCGGAGTCCTATCGGGCAGAAGAGTTCCCACACCCATTTCCTCCGACTCCCGACAGACGTTCTGAGCTCGGGTGACCCAATATTGAGGGGCTGGCTCCACCATGCCTCATCCACCACCCCATGGCCATGACAGAGTGCGGCGAGTAGGTCGCGCGCGCTGAGCGTGTCTTCCTGGCGCGGAGACCGTAGCGGGAAGGACGGACCAGCGAACTGCCCGACCGGTGAGTCTTTTGGCAGGAGCCACCGGCGGGACGGCACCAAAGCACGCCGCTTTGCTCGAGGGCAAACGTGCCTGGCAACGTGTACCTATGCTCCCCGATGGGATGGGTTCCCCCCATCCACGCCGTGGGCGATTGGAGCTCGACGTTCGCTGGACCGACCCGAGCGGTGTTCTCAGCGCTCATGGTCGGCGCTAGCGGCTTCGTCATACGCCGGCGAGTGCCCGCTGAATCACCGGCGGACCCTCGACCCTCGGTTGTCCCTCCAAAACGCACGCTCAGGGAGCAGTACGATGAGACGACAAACACGCTGGCTTGCGATCCTCGCAGGCATGGCACTGGCGACCGCATGTGCCGAGACCCCAACTGCAGATCAGGCGGATCTTCAGCCGGATCTGACCATTGCGACGGGGGAGAACCCTGCGTTCCCACCCGGATCGGGAGTAGAGGCGCCTCTTGCGCTGACCGAGGCAGGACTGCTCGCCACCGGCTCGGTC
>JBDHLD010000308.1:0-2657 GCA_039586035.1 Gemmatimonadota bacterium
TGCAACTAAAAATTATGCTATTGCGATTGGAGATAATGCAAGTGTTCAAGCACAAAACGGCATTGGCATAGGCGAATTAGCAAATGTTCAATTAGGTCACAATCAATCTATAGTTATAAATGGTAGTGGTAGTTTATTAGAAAGTACTGGTGCAAGTCGATTACATGTTAAGCCAGTAAGACTGCAAGACAACGCCAATGTGTTAACTTATAACCCGACGACTGGGGAAATTTCTTACACTGCTAGTTTGAATTATATGCAACAGATTACACTCGAAAGTCTTCAACCTCCAGGCTCAGGACCTCCTGCAACAATAGGATATACAGGAGCACGTTTTGGTAATATTTTTGTAGACAATGTTATAATTACAGATTCTATAAAGGCAAATATTAGTCCTACAACAGCAGTATCAACTACAATAAGTCATAAAATACCTATTGAGATTAATGGTGTTACGTATTATATCTGTTTAGATAGTTCTGCATAAAGCATAAATACAATATTAATAACTCGATCTGCAACTGCGAGATAGCACGGTAGATAGATGCGAGACATGCATAGGAGAATCATATGGCGAAGTTTAGCCAAAACACACTTAATCAAGTTGCTGGATTTGATGGTCAAATCTTAGCAGAAAATCTAGTATACAATCAAAAAGACTTCTGGAACTTTGCATGGGCAGACATTGCATCTTATCCAAGTGGTTGGACATCAACTACAACACCAACAGATTTAACAGGCGTAACAATAGATGCTCAGATCGTAAGACGAGCAATCTCTAAATTCCACGACAGCAGAACAGGACTTGACTTTGTAGTGCAAGACTACCCTGCAGTACCCCTTGTTCAAACAATCACTGCTACAGACGCCACAGACGATATGATGACATGTACATCAACAGCAGAGATGTATTTAAATCAACCTATAGAGTTTGCAGGCACTGTATTCGGTGGCGTAGCAATTAACACAACATACTATGTTAAAGAAATACCTACAGCAACAACATTTAGTATCTCAGCAACATCTGGAGGTCCTATATTTACTTTAGTAACAGCAACAGGGTCTATGAGTGCGAACAAGATAGACCCTACTCCAGTCACATTGCCTATCACTAACAGAGTAGATGCAGATGGTACATTTACAATGACTATCGATGATGCAACATGGGACGTAATCGTAGGTGACCCTGACTTAGATATCAATGCTGTAGAGCCAGCATGTTTCTCTGGCAGACTTAAGTTATCTTTCCCTCAGAAAGTAATTGGAGCGATAACACAACCAGCATACGATCAAGTCGTATTTCTACTATTTTTAATTAATTCAGATGGGGTGGTAAACTACTAATGGCACAGCAAATAAAAGTAAATTCTTCGACAGGTAACATACAAATACAAATTAGTAGAGGAGCAATCGGCCCTACAACAACTGCTAATGTAGCAAACACTGCAAACAATCTAAACGCCGCATCTACTGCTAATGTATTCATTGGTGGAGGTGTAGCAAACTATGTCTTACAAACAGACGGTGCAGGTAACACATCATGGGTAGCACAAACAGGCAAACAGGCGGTGGTGCAACAAACCCAGCAGGAGCAAACACACAAATACAATTTAATGATCAAGGATCATTCGGTGCTGAACCTAACTTTACATATGACAAAGCAACAGACGTTTTAACTGCTGATCATTTTAGTGGAGAAGGTGGTAACTTATCAAACATACAAGGCGCTAACGTCAGTGGTGCAGTAGCAAACGCAACACACGCAACAATTTCAGATAGTGCTAACTCAGTTGCTGTAGCCAATGTTGCTGGTATAGGTAACATTGCTACAGTAAACTTAGATGGCAATGTTTCTAATGTTCTTGCAGGAGACGGTACATTTATAGCCGCAGGTGGCGGTGGTGGAACATATGGCGATTCAAATGTTGTTAGTTTATTAAATGCATTTGGCTCAAACACGATTACAACAACTGGATTAATTACAGGCGATGGTGGCGGTTTGTCAAACATTGCTGGTGCAAATATATCTGGTGCAGTTGCAAACGCAACTCATGCAACAGTTGCAGACAGTGCTAATGCAGTAGCAGGAGCAAATGTAACTGGCGAAGTATCATTTGCCGCAGTTGCTAACTCAGTTAATTTAGCAAATGTCGTTGGTGCAGGTAATATTGCATCAATCAACATAGATGGTAATGTTTCTAACGTCTTACGAGGAGACGGCACATTTAGTTCAGACACAGCGGCTACTCCAGGTGGTAGTAATACACAAGTACAGTACAATGACAATGGTGCATTTGGTGGAGAAGCAGTCTTTACATATGATGATGTAACTGATACTTTGACAGCACCAAACATTACAGCCTGCAGTATTATTAAGATGTTTTAACAATACTGGTAGCACAATTAATAAAGGTCAACTTGTATATTTACCAGGTGGTAACAACGGTGATCAACCATACATTGATCTTGCAGATAACAGTGATATTAATAAAATGCCTGCATTTGGTGTTGCTAAACAAAACATCGCACCAAGTACGTCAGGTGAAGTTGTAACACTTGGTGAATTAACTGGATTAAATTTAACAGGATTTACTACAGGTGATACTCTTTATGTTAATGGCGTAGGTGCTTTCCAAAATACTGCCCCAACAGGCGAA
>JBDHLD010000161.1:0-8773 GCA_039586035.1 Gemmatimonadota bacterium
CTTCCTCTACGGTGTGAAGGCCGTCGACCCCCTCACCTACCTGGCGGTGGTCGTGTTGATGGCCGGAGCGGGGGCGCTGGCCGCCTGGATCCCGGCGACACGGGCCACGCGCACGGATCCGCAGACGGCACTCCGGGAGGAGTGAGGGAAGACGAGGCAACGCCGACGGCTCCCTGGACAGCCAGGGCGGTCTGATGGCAGGGGAGTACTACACGGCGCAACCGTGCGGCTGAAGTCAGGCCTGAACCGACCGACCTACCCGCGCTCGAGCGTGAGCACGACGGGGATCCCGTTCATGACCCCGGTCAGGGTCATCACGTTGCCCGCGACCGTGTAGGTGAAGGGCTTGGGGTCCTCGGCGGGATCGAAGACGATCTGCGAATCCGTCACGGAGAAGTCGCCGAAGTCCTCACAGAACGGACCCACGTCACAGATCCCCAGCCGGTCCTCGGTCACGAGGAACGAGTACTCGCCGTCGTTGCTGAAGTGGAAGCTCAACCCCATGCCGAGCTGAGCCAAGTCGTTCCCTTCAACGATGATGCTCGTGACGACCCACGTCCCCAGGATCGAAGTTGGCACAGGTGCCGTTGCCCCCTCGTCGTCACCACAACCGCCTGCGACGAGCATGGCGCCGAAGAGCGCAGCCCCCAAACGCGCCGGATTTCGTGCCGTCTTCATGGTCACCTCCTTGGCTGGGCGACAACCCGTGAAGATTGGGCCTCTCAGGACCTCTCGGCCCGAAGGCCCTCATGTGAGCGTAGCCCGACCGGAGCGGGACGTCTGTCGGGAGGGGGTGGAAAAGGACGTGGGGAACTGCGACTGGGAGCGATCGGCCTCGCCAGTGGGCACCTTGTGTATTGTCGCGTGGCCTCAGGAACAGTCCGGCACGTGCGACACCGGGTCGTGCCCGTCATAGCCCGGATGGCCATAGCCCATGTACACCGTGTTCGTGGCCGTGTCTTCGCCCGCGGGGAACCCGAACCACTTCTCGTGAAGCGCCGCCAATGTGCCGTCCAGCTTCATGCACTCCAGTGCGTTTTCAGCCTGGTTCCTGAGCTCGGTGTCGTCGGGGTGGAATGCGAGCCCGAACTTGCCCGAGATCGGGAGGTTGAAGGCCACCTGAACGATTCCGAGCTGTTCGGCCGTGTGGGTCACGGCCGGTAGGTCAGCGAGGTGGGCGAACGCTGCGCGATTGATCACGGCGCTCACCGCTTCGCCGGCGTCCTGGTACCGCTGGACCGAGAAGCCGAGCCAGGCCTCGTTGACGGTGGCCCACGTGTCCGAGACGGTCCCGGTCTCCACCGCCAGGATCTTGCCCCGGAGGTCACGCACGTCGCGGAGCTCCTCACGTTCGAACACCAGGAAGCCCAGACCGGTGTCCATGTAGCCCTCTGAGAAGAGAACGCGACGCGCTCGGTCGGGCGTGATGTTGGTGGGCGTGATGATCACCTCGAAGTCTCTGGCGCGCAGCGCATCGAAGACCCCGTCGAAGTCCTGAATCACCAGCTTCGTGCCGGATCGACCGATCCGCTGAGCGACTTCAGCCGCCAGGTCGAGGGAGAACCCCTCGTAGCCGCCGGTGGGGTTCTCCGCCGCGAAAGGCGGATAGTCCACGTCTGTCCCGACGACGAGCGGGCCGGAGTGATCTTGCCCCGCGAGCGGAGTGGCCAGCAGGAAGCCTGCGACGAGGAAGCGGCACGTCACCGCTCCGCGCCATGGGGAAGCTGCGCGGTTCTTCCGACTCATGGGAGGAACCTCCATCCGAGGTCAGTCGGTCGATAGGCTCAACGTCGTCCTCGGTGATCACCCCGTCAAGCGAGGAGGCGCCGGCCGGGCGAGGGGCGGCAACGGCGCGGCCGACTTGCCCTTGTCCACCCTCGGGCCCTGCCCTACCGTCTCCTTCTCGACCCTCAGACCCCACCGAGAACCAGGCTCGTGCGAGATGGGCGGGACCCTGATCCCCGGGCCGCCCCCCGATCACGACGACCAGGAGAGCGGCACCCATGACAACGGCTCGCCTCTTCCCCGCCGCGGCCTTCGTGGCCACAGCTTCCCTGTTGTTGGCGCCTCCCACCCCGATCCGCGCCCAGGTCGACCCCGGCCTCTTCCAGTCGATGGAGTACCGTGGCATCGGGCCGTTCCGCGGAGGGCGTGTCACGACGGTGACGGGCGTTCCAGGCCAGACGTACACGTTCTACATGGGCGCGACGGGAGGCGGCGTCTGGAAGACCACCGACGCGGGCACCACCTGGCACAACATCTCGGACGGGTATTTCAACACGACCGGCATCGGCTCCATCGTCGTCGCCCCGTCGGACCCCAACGTCATCTACGTGGGCACCGGCGAGTCTCCGGTGCGCGGCGTGAAGACGTCGCACGGAGACGGTGTGTACAAATCCACCGACGCCGGCGAGACATGGACGCACCTCGGCCTGGAAGCCACCCGCCACATCAGTCGCATCATCGTGCATCCCGCGAATCCCGATCGCGTATATCTGGCCGCGCAGGGCAACCCCTGGGGCCCGAACGAGGAGCGTGGCATCTACCTGTCGGAGGACGGCGGGGAGACCTGGGAGAAGATCCTCTTCGTGAACGACGGCGCCGGGATCGTGGATCTCACGGTCGACGCCACGAACCCCAACTTCATGATGGCTACCTCGTGGGAGTTCCAGCGTTGGCCGTGGGTGGTCAAGAGCGGAGGGCCGGGCAGCCGGGTCTACAAGACCACCGACGGGGGCGAAAGCTGGCGGGAGATCACCGAGGGGCTGCCCGACCTGAAGGGCAAGATGGGCATCGCCATCTCACCGGCCAATCCGCGGATCGTCTACATGGCCATCGAGGCGAAGGACGGTCAGGGTGGCGTGTACCGCTCTGACGACGCGGGCGAGACCTTCCGCCAGGTCAGCGACGATCCCAGGACGTGGGCCCGAGCCTGGTACTACATGCACATCATCGCGGACCCCAGCGACGAGGACGAGGTCTGGGTGCTCAACAGCGGCGCCATGCGGTCCATCGACGGAGGAAAGACCTACACCCGGATCCCCGACAGCCACGTCGACCATCACGCGCTTTGGATCAACCCCGCTGACAGCGACATCATGATCAACGGGAACGATGGTGGGGCCTCGGTCACGTTCAACGGCGGCGAGACGTGGTCGAGCGTGATGAACCAGCCTACCGCCCAGATGTACCGGGTGATCACTGACAACCAGTATCCCTACCGGGTCTACTCCGGCCAGCAGGACGCCAGCGGCATCGTGATCGACAGCCGCACCCTGGGCGACGGCATCGGCCAGACGCATTGGACCACGATCCGCTCCGGCGAGTCGGCCACCATCGCCTTCGATCCCGAGGACCCGAAGTTCGTCTACTCCACCTTCTTCGCCAGCTTCCTGGGCGAGTGGGACCGCGACACCAACAACTACCGCATGGTCCGCCCCTACCCGGAGCGCGTCACAGGGGAGCAGCCCAAGAACCTCAAGCTACGCGCGAACTGGAACGGGCCCGTGGCGGTGTCGCCCCACGACCCGACGGTCATCTACTACGGGTCGCAGTACTTCATGAAGTCCACCGACCGAGGCACGACCTGGGAGATCCTGAGCCCCGACCTGACCCGGAACGATCCGGAACACCAGGGGCTGGGCGGCTACCCGATCTCCAACGAGCAGATCACCGCCGAGAGCTACAACAACCTGTTCGACATCGAGGAGTCACCCCTCCAGGAAGGCGTGATCTGGGTGGGGTCCGACGATGGCCTGGTGCACGTCACCCGGGACGGCGGCGAGACGTGGGAGAACGTGACGCCCGACGGTCTGGCCGAGAGCATCATCAACGTGATCGAGGCCTCGCCCCACGACCCGGCCACCGCCTACTTCGCCGCGGCGGGCTACAAGATGAACGACTTCACGCCGCACATCTACAAGACCGACGACTACGGCCAGACGTGGCAGGAGATCGTGACCGGGATCCCGGGGAACACCTTTGCCAGGTCGGTCCGCGAGGACCCCGACCGTCGGGGCCTGCTCTACGCGGGCACCGAGACCGGTGTGTTCGTCTCGTTCGATGACGGCGCCGTGTGGCAGGAGCTCCAGCTCAACCTCCCCGAGGTCCCCATCACGGATCTGCGAGTGCGCCAAAGAGACCTCGTGGTCTCGACGCAGGGGCGATCGCTGTGGATCCTCGACGATCTGACGCCGCTCCACCAGATCTCCGATGCCGTCGCCAGCGCCGACTATCATCTGTACCGCCCCAGGGATACCCACCGCACCATCGCCCGGGGCTACTACGCAGAGGGCGGCCCGGGCGAGAACCCGCCGGAGGGCCTTCAGGTGCACTACGTGCTGAACGCGCCGGTCGCGGACGACACCCCCATCTCCATGGAGATCCTGGACCCGGACGGACGGGTCGTGTTCTCCGAGGTTTCGCCTGACGACCCGCCGGAATGCGAGGCCTCACCGCGACAACGACACTTGACCCGCGAGGAAGGGGCGAACCGCTGGAGCTGGAACATGTGGGTGGGCCGATTCGCGTGCCTGGACGAGCTCACCGCGACAACGCGTGACCTCAGTGGCTACCCGGCGGCTCCGGGCAGGTACCGGGCTCGCCTCACGGTCGGCGATTTCACGCAAACGCAGGACTTCGAGATCCTCATCGATCCCCGGCTCGAGGGGATCGTGGCAGATCCCGTGGCGGAGTACGCCGAGCTCGATCGCCTATCCGCCTCGCTCTACGGGGCGGCGAGCGAGATGGCCCAGGGAGTCAGGGACCTCAGGCAGGTGAAGGAACAGCTCGACTTCATACTCGAGGTCTCCACGTCCGCTGAGGTCACCGAAGGAGGTGAGTCGCTGAACGGGACCATGGACGAGTGGACCGCCAAGATCCTTCAGAAAGAGCTCAAGACCTTCCAGAATCACTACCAGCACGAGGCCCGGCTCCTGATGAAGTACAAGGACCTGCTGGAGCGGATCGGAGGCGCGAACATCCCCGTGACCGAAGGGGTCAGGGAGGTGACAGCGGACTATCTCGATGTGTGGAGCGGCATCCAGGCCGAGCTGCAGGCCATCAAGAACGAGGACATCCCGGCATACAACGAGGTCTTGCGGCGAGCCGGGCTACCGGAGATCTACCTGCCGACGCCGGTTACGTAACAGACTCCAGATCCGTCTTGGCGAAGCTGTCTCCCACGAACAGAAGTGGCTCCCCCGACAGGCTGGCCGCAGCATAGGTCAGGCAGTCGCCGAAGTTCAGGCCGGCGGGGTGTTGCCCTCGACCGAATCGGCGGAAGGCGTCGACGGCCTCTCGCCAATGGACGCTTCCGAACGGGATCTCCTCGATATCCACAGCGCAGTCGCTCGATGTGAGCTCCCGTGCAGCGGCGATGACCGGGCGGTCTTCAACCGGCCGCCGCTACCCCGAGAAGATCTCCTGCAGCTCGCTCGGCTGATTCGTGTGGGTCAGCGCCACCAACAGGAGGACGCGGGCCTTGTGCGGACTCAGGTTGTCGGCGAAGACGCACCCGATCTCCCGCAGGGTGACGCCTTTTCCAGGCCCGACGTACATCGGGATGGTCCGCCCTGCGTGAACCCTGGTCGAGATCACGACCGGGATGTCCCGCCCGCGCGCCTCGACGATGGCGTCGTGCATGGCCGAGGACACGTTGCCGAGTCCGGAGGCCTCCACGACCAGGCCGTCCAGCCCGCCCTGCTCGAGGAGGCCCAGGATGGCTCGCCCGTCGGCCCCGGCGTAGTTGGTAACGATGTCCACCCGGCCCAGCTCCCCGTTCACGGATAGCCGCTGTCGGCGCAGAGGCGCGCGGTAGTAGCGCACGCCATCGGGCTCGACCCACCCCAGGGCACCGAACCCCGGGCTCATGAACGTGGCCACGTTCCAGGTGTGGGTCTTCGTCACCTCACGCGCGGCGTGGATCTCGCCATTGAGGACCACGAGCGTGCCGAGTCCACGGGAGTCCGGCGAGATCGCTGTCCGGATCGCGTCGCCGAGGTTGCGGGGCCCGTCCGAGTCGGGCACCGATGCGGCCCGCTGTGCTCCGACCACTACTACCGGCTTCTCGCTCTGGACCGTCAGGTCGAGGAAGTACGCGGTTTCCTCCAGCGTGTCGGTTCCGTGCGTCACCACGACGCCCGACACGTCGGTGCGCTCCAGCACTTCGGCAGCCTGCCGGCCCACCTTCGGCAGCCTGCCGGCCCACCTCGCTCCACAGGGCGGGAGTCATGTCCGTGCTGCCCACGTTGGACACCTGGATCACCTCCACCCGAGCGATCGTGTCGAGGCCGGGCACGGCCCGCACCAGCTGCTCGCCGGTCACCGCGTTCACGAACCCACCCTGGGCCGAATCGTAGACGCTCGCGATGGTGCCGCCCGTCGACAACACCACGGCCGTCGGGAGCTGCTGGGCCTGTGCGCCCGTCGGCAGGGTACTCAACGCGCAGAGAACGACCCACGGCCAGAACGAGCGGCACGTAGCCCACCGGGTCGAATCGTGCATGGTCAGCGCTCCATGAAGACGGGACTGATTGCCGGACAGGGCGCCCAGGAACCCCTCGCACGCGGACCCGTCGGCGCGACGCACGTCCACCAGGACACGCACTGCTACTCCTCGGGACGCACGACGCGCAGCGAGCTGCGGGTCGACTGGGCTCTCGTGAACACGTCCAGGTAGGGACTGCGTGCATCCGCGGCGTCGACCACGCGTCGAAGCGTGGCCTCCGGAGCACCGCTGCACAGCGTGACCTCGACGCGCACGTCGAGGTAACCCGGATGGGCCTCGCTGACGCCGAACAGCGCTCCATCGTCGAAGTCGGTTTGCACCTCGACCTCGACGCGCTCGATCGGTACCCCGGCCCGTGCCGCCTCCAGGACGTAGCCGATCGCCAGGCAGCTCCCGAGGGCGGCGCGACCCAACGTGCCCGGCGTGGGACCTTTGCCGGCGCCGCCGGCTTTCTCCGACATGTCCGCGACGAGCCGCCAGGGTCCTTCCTCGACCTCACAGGTCAGCCCACTGTCCACCGTGGTCCGGGAAACGGCCGTGTTGCGACCGCGCTCGGGCTCCCGGCGAAGCTTGTCAGCGATGCGGGCGAAGGCGGCCGCGATCGGCTGTGTGTCGATCACTGGTGCTCCTGGCAGGGGGAACGGTACGACGACTGCAGCGCCCCGGACCATGAGGCCGCGCGGGGCTTCACCACAAGTCCGGGACCGGCGACCCGCCTCGACGTCGTGCCGCCGATCAGCGTGCCAGCGCCGCGTAGCGGGCCGCCCGCTCCTCATCGCCCTGGCGCTCGTAGAGGTCGCGGAGGAATCCGGCCGAGCGCCTCGTCGTCGCGGCTTCGGCTCCAAGCGCCGCCTCGAGCGCTTCGTACGCTTCGGTCAGCAGCGGCTCCGCTTCGTCGACGCGATCGAGCTGCGTCAGAGATCTCCCGAGCGCAGCTCGTATCGTGGCGATCTCCACGCTTCCCGGTTCCATCTTGGCCAGCCGGATCTCCAGACCCTCCCGCAGCAGCGGCTCCGCGTCTTCCGGGCGGCCCTGGTTCAATCGGAGCAGCGCGAGCCCCTGCAGGGAGTTCGCGATCTCGGGGTGATCCGGCTCGAGCAACTCGCGGCGCAGCGCGAGGGCGTCCTCGAGCAGCGGCTCCGCTTCGGCGCTCCGTCCCTCTTCGGCGTACAGCGTGCCGAGCTGATCCATCGTGAACGCGACGCTCGGGTGGGCACCGTCGTACGCCTTCACTCGGATGTCCAGCGCGGTCCGATACGCCGCTTCAGCCGCCTCCACGTCACCCATCCCCGAAAGAGCCGCCGCCATCCCGCTCAAGGGGTAGGTGAGGGTCGGATGGTCGTCGTCCAGCTCGGTCAGGAGCAACTCATACGACTCCCGAAACGCGACCACGGCGTCTTCGTACCGCTCGAGGCGCACGTACGCCTGTCCGACGTTGTTCAGCGGAATCGCCAGCGCGAAGGCCTCCTGCGGGCTCTCGCGCCGGATCGCGATGATCTCTTCGTACAGCGGGACGGCCTCGGCCGAGACGTCGGGATGCCGCTCGTCCAACAGCTTGCGACGAATGTCGAGTGAGCGCCGGTAGAGGGAATCGGCTCGCTGGAAGTGCCCGGCCAGCTCGTGGGTCGTGGCCAGGTTGTTGTACGCGATCGCCGTCTCGAGGTGGTCCTCTCCGAGCTTTGCCAGGCGGATCTCGAGAACCCGCCCGTAGACCGCGGCCGCAGAGTCGTATTCGGCCTCGTCGTTGAGCAGGCTTCCGATGTTGTTGAGCGTCGTAGCGAGTGCGGGATCGTCCGGCTCGAGGAGGTCCTCTCGGATCGCCAGGCTCTGCCGGTAGAGCGAGTCGGTCGCCTCATTGTCCCCCGCGTCGTGTCGGGCCACGCCCAGGTTGGAGAGGCTCAGCGCGACCTCCTCGCTCCAGGCGCCATGATGCCGGACGTTGAGGGCCAGCGCCTCGGTGTTCAGCCTGATGGCTTCGTCCAGATCGCCCCGGCGCCGCGCCAGCTCGCCCAACAGCGTCAGGCTGCGAGCGTAGTCCGGGTGGTCGGTACCCAGGCTCTGCTCCCGGATCTCCCGCGCGGCCTCCAAGCTGGCTTGCGCGCTGTCGTACTCGGCCAAGCTGCGGTAGACGCGGCCGATGGCGTCGAGGACGGCGGCTTGCACTTCCGGCTCGCTGGCGAGCTCGTCGCGCACCTTGTCGCGCCCTCGGGCCAGGATCTGACCGGCGGTCATCTCGACGCCCCTGGCCTCGTTGGGATCGTTCGC